>CAZUNI010000001.1:0-224453 GCA_964622265.1 uncultured Acidobacteriaceae bacterium
CCGCCCTTGGAGAGCTATTTGTCTTGACATCCCCTTTTATAGAACGGGATTATCGTCACCTGGAAAACTGGCAAGTGATCCCGGAGGCTATCCGCCACGCCTGCCAACATGCCATTTTATCAAGCCCGTCGTTCAATCGGTTTTCTGAAAAAAAACGAACCACTTCGGCCCAATCTGACGCAAATACACTCCTCCCATCGCTAGTGAAGCAGGTTGGTCCAGATTTTCCAGGACAGGCCCTACACGATCAGTGCTTCCTGGGACATACTCTATTCCCTTTGCCCATCCTGGCCCTATGGCAAGCAGTCCTCCGCCTGCAAAAATAAACCGAGTCGTTTGATAGTCTCCTCTCATGCTACGGCAGGGACGAATCTCCGATAGAAGACTTTTGTACTCTTGTCTCCGCTTGTCACCGAGTCGTGCCTCTAGATGCGACTCACTGAGGTACCCCGCCGAGTCTTCAGCTGCCATTTGCCGCAGTTTTTCAAACGCCGCACGATGATCCTGAAAGACCGTAATTAGCTCACGATCCTTCGGCGCTTTCAGATACAGAGGATCAGCCAACCAGAAGAGGATGGCTCCAACAGCAATTAAACAAACAACCAGACCTAAGGCAACTTTAGTGAACATAAGGAAGGCTGATTCTACCGTATGAAGGCCAAGTCCCGCGAAACGGGGTTACCGGAAACTGGCCTACCGCCAACTCCTTAGTCTTCCACCCGAACCTGCACCCCAGCCCGGTCGATTTGCAGCGGCAGCAGCGTCCCGCCCGCTTTCAATACAGCCGCTTCAACGCCCGCGCGCGCATCCGGCTCAATGATCAGTGTCATGCAACCGCCTCCTCCCGCGCCGCAAACCTTGCCGCCGAGCGCGCCGTGGCGTCGCGTGGAAGCGATGATGCGATCGATCAGCGGCGTGGAGATCGTTCGAAGATTTCGGCGGCGGAAGTCCCACTCTTCGCGCACCAGGCGGCCAACCTCATTCCACTGGTTGCGTTCGATTGCCGCGCGAACCTGGCGCGCGACCACTGCAATCTTTTCCAGGTTTTGCGCGACGCGCCGGTCGCCGTTGATGTGCCGCTGAAACACTTCCCAGTTGTTGATGCCGTGTTGGCGGGGCTTGCCCGTGTAGCAGAGCACGAGCCGTCTTTCGAGTTCGTCCAGGTCGCAGTTCAGGGCCTCGCGCCGTTCGCCGCCCGGTGCCAGGACGATTGCGGCGGCGCCGCCAAACGCGGGCGGATAATGATCCTGCGTGCCGGTAGGAACGCGGATGACGATTGCCTCGACGTCGCGGCTGATGTGAATCCAGTCTTCGTGACGCAGGCCTGCGCCAGTTAGCTTATCGAGCGCGGCGCAAATTGCTACCGCCATTGCGGACGAGCCGCCGATCCCTGCTCCAGCGGGAGCTTCGGAATCGGTGGTCAGCGTAAAACCCATGGCCGGGCGAAACACTCGGACCAGATGCGCCAGCAACGGCAACTTGTAGCGCCGCGCGCGGCACAACGCTTCGAATGAGCGAAACGATTCCCGGCGCTTGGTATCGCGGGAAGCGAGAACGATGCGGCGTGAACCCTTCGGCGCACTCTCAATAACGCAGGAGGCATAGCGGGTGATCGCGCAGTTCACCGTTACCGCGCCTTCGTGAAACAGGTATAGTGGCCAAATATCCAGCGTGCCCCCGGCTAGATCGATTCTTGTAGGCGCCCTCGACTCGATCTTCACTTTGACTTGTTCTCCTTCTCCGATTAGCCTCTTACATTGCGCATGATTCCCGGCTTCGCGCTCCAGACTCACGCGCCATTAACGCGTGCGGATCACGGGCGAATGATATCAGATGAACTTGCCTCCCCCACGCGAAACGCACACCCGTGATTCCGTACTTGCACGATTCATGCTGGGCTTCGACGGCGATTCCGTGTCGACGGAACTTGCCGGCTATCTGCGCGGCGGCCTGGCGGGGGTTGTCCTCTACAAACGCAATTTTTCGAGTGCAGAGCGTCTTCGCGGACTGACGACGGAAATTCGCCGCGCTGCCGGGCGGCCCGTGCTGATTGGCATCGACCAGGAAGGCGGAACACGCTTTGCACAAGACGCACCCTTCACGCAGTGGCCTTCGGCAGCGGAACTCGGTCGCGTGGGCGATCCTGAATTGGTGCAGCAAGTAGCGCGCGCGATGGCCATCGAGCTGCGCGCCGTGGGCTGCAACCTTAATTTCGCGCCGATGCTGGACCTCAACGTAAATCCCGAAAGCCCCGTCACAAAAGACCGCAGCTTTGGAGCCGATCCGAATCACGTTGCTCGAATGGGCGTGGCGTTTCACAAAGGGTTGCGCGAAGGCGGAGTGCTCTCCTGCGCCAAGCACTTCCCGGGACACGGCGACGCGACGGTCGATCCGCACCACGATTTGCCGTCCTTTGCAGGCACGATGGAGCGCCTCGAATCCGCAGAACTTGTCCCGTTCGCCGCAGCCGTGCAGTCTGGCGTGCCCCTGATTATGACGGCGCACATTCTATTGCCTCAGATCGATGCAGACAGGCCAGCATCGCTTTCGCGGCTAATGCTCGACGGCATATTGCGCCACAAAATGGGATTCGACGGCGTGATTCTGGCGGACGACCTCGGCATGGGCGCAATTGCGCGGCAATACGGTTCAGGCGAAGCTGCGATCGAGACATTGCGGGCGGGTACAGACATCGCCATGCTTTGCCATGACTGGAAGAGTGTTGCCCCGGCGATTGCAGCCGTCAGAGAAGCTTACGAGAACGAGCGTCTTGAGGAAGCCGAATGGCGTGAATCGATCGAGCGAATCGAGACTGTTTGCGCGCAGGCGGAATTGCCGGGGACAGACGTCCCTCTTGAAATTTTGGGTTGCGAGAAACACCGCGCTCTCGCAGCGGCAATTCGCGATTAGTTCGCGGCCTTGCCCATTGCCCGCTCGGGTTGCGACGTCTTTTTCTCCGCTTCCACTTTTTCGTTGGCCAGCTGAGGTTCAAAGCAACGGCGGCAGCGCGGCTCGTACATTCCCGCTGCCCCGACAACGATTAGATCGTTGGAGGCCACTAGCCGCTGCGTGTGCACAGCTGGATTACCGCATTGGACGCAGATGGCGAGCAGCTTGGTAATTTCCTCTGCGACAGCTAGCAGCCGGGGCATCGGTTCGAACGGACGGCCCAGATAGTCGGTGTCCAGCCCGGTGACGATCACGCGCTTACCCGCATCGGCCATCTTCATGCACACATCGATCAGCCCTTCTCCCAGGAACTGTCCTTCGTCAATGCCGACCACTTCCGTGCGTCCTTGTACTTTTTCCATGACTTCAGAGGCGTTTTTCACAATTTCGGAGGGAAGTTCGAACCCGGAGTGGGAGACGATATCCGTGTGGGAGTAGCGCTGGTCGATCACCGGCTTGAAAATTTGCACGCGCTGGCGCGCGATTTCCGCCCGCTTCAAACGCCGGATTAATTCCTCGCTCTTCCCCGAAAACATCGGGCCAACGATCACCTCGATCCAACCCATGTTGCCTTTAACGATGTCCAAGTGGCCTCGCCTCCCGGCGCAGAGTAACACATTGCAGGGCAATTTAGAGGACCATCATTCGCCAATGAAAATAGAAATGTCCGGCGATTTAATCCGATCCGTATTTATCTGTATCCATCTGTGGTTCAAAAATTCTATACGCGCCAGAGCGGCGACTGTTTTTCCTTGCCGTAGCGTTCGAGCAGGAATTTTTTCAATTCGTCCACATTCGCAAAAACGCGGTCGGCGCAAGCCAGCATCCAGCCGCTGATTTGTTCGACGCCTGCGTCCGTTACCAGGTAGACGGGAATACCTTGCCGATAGGCGAAGGTGAGTTCCGACGAGGTCCCGCCGCTGGTCGCCGCGGCGCCGTCGCCGATTAAATAGCAGATCAGGTAATCGGCCTTATTTTCGATAATGTCCAGGTCGAACTGAATGATCTTGCGAAGCACGCGCCGAAATCGCTCGACGTCGGTCTGTTTCCACTCCCGAAAATGGGCGGCCTCTTCATCCGTCAGGCTTTTTTTCTCATCTTCGGCAGGGTCGTAAACGAGATGTCCGAGTTCGTTGTAAAGGAAGGGAGTGAGTTTGCGACGCCATAGCTTGCCTCCATCCGCCGCAAATTCAATTGGGCCGCAAAGGTATGCCAGCATGAGGATAGGATGAGATGGTAAGCGATGAAATGGAGCGGTCGACGGGATTCGAACCCGTGCCTGGACCTTGGCAAGGTCCCGTACTACCCCTATACTACGACCGCCCAGAACAGTGAAACTTTATCATGTCGGCCGAGTAGCGGCAAGATCGTATCGCCGTGTCAAGATTGTTAATAAACGGCGAACTGGATCGGCCGTAAGCGAGTCCGAAAATCCCTTGCTCACAAGCAGCAGAGCGCCCCAATCTAGCTCACTTCGATCACACGAGCTGTCTTGACGACCGGGGATTTCCTCTGTCGTTCGGCAAAGCTCGTCGCCTTGTCGCGATCGGTGTAAACGCGGGCAAATTTCTCACCGTCCGCGTAAAATACCGTCACCTGCCAGTGTTTGTGCTTACGCCGCTTATCTTTTCCCAGCTTGGTTGGTTTTCTTTTTTTCAATGTTTTTCCCCGTCCTTGGACTATCTCAAATTAGACGAATCCAGCGCAAGTACCGTTTCGAACATTACCCTGCAAGGAATAAGCGGATCAAGAAGGACATAGTTCGCAAACCTAATGACATTATATTACACGCGATTATTCAACTATTCTGGGAATCATCCAGACCGATCAAACAAGAAAGAAACTTTTCGTTCCAGGCCAGTCATCCATTCGTTGGATGGAAACCATCCGTTAATCGGAATTCATGTTTTCATCCCCGTGCCATCTAATATTTGTGGAGGAATAGCTCTGATTGAGAATCGCGAAATATTGAAGCCGGGGTTCCTGAGCCCGACAACTTTTGAAACATTCTCGCATCAGAAGCAGAAGGGGCACTGACAGCAGCACCGTTATGTATTGAAAGTGAGGAACTTAGGCCATGGTTTTTCTTATAAACGAACAGTCGAGGATACAGGATCCACGGAATTACGGTCCAGATATCATAAACGAGCTTCGCGGACTATTAATGGCGGGGGAATGCGCGCAACGCGACCCTCGCCGTCAGGATTTTTATGAACTTAGGTCAAGTCAGCACACATTCTACATCCACATCTCACCGGTCAACGGAAACGTATTGCTACTGGCCAGATGGCTCAGTCGCCCAGCAGGCAACTCCCTGAAAACAACCGCACCTGTGAACAATCCAGATGAACTCTTAACCGCAATCTGCCGCTGAATAAAATGGAACAACCAGTTAATTTTCAGTCGGATAGAGTTGTATTGAGCGTATCGATTCACCTGCGCCAATTTCAGCTTTCCACAGTTTCTCCCAAGCCGTATACTTCTTCTGGACGTCGAAATGAGGAGTGTCTCGCCGATCATGGATCAGATTCCTCGACTAGAGGCCGGCGGGCCAAGGCGGCGAACCACTCGCGTCGAGCAAACCGTCCCCTTGGTGATTGAGTGGAAGGACCCCGCAGGGAGACTGCTTCGCGAAGAAACTGCAACTCTATCCATCAATTTTCATGGATGCCGGTACTTTTCCAGGCATCGCATTCCGAAGAACACAAAGATAACTGTACAAGTCGCAGCGCCCGAAGCAGGCGCACGAGCTGCGATCCGCGGCCTTTCGGCGCGGGTTGCCTGGACGCAAAAATCTCGCCGCCAGGCGGGAATGTACCAGGTAGGCGTTGAGTTTGAAACGCCGCAGGATCTTTGGCATATCCAGGAAATTCCCGAAGACTGGAACGCTTTTTACTCTCCCACGCGGGAAGAGTCTGCCTCTTTTTTGAATGAAATCGAAAAACTTCTGCAATTGGCCCGTTCTGGAATGTATTGCGAATTGCTGGGAGTGAAAGCCGAAACACCACGCATCGAGATCAGGCGCAGGTTTTACCAGCTGGCGCGGCAGTTTCACCCGGACCGCCATATGGATCACCCGGAATGGACTCCCCGCCTTCTGCTCCTGATGGATTCGCTTTCAGTTGCGTACAAGTCCCTGGCCTCGGATGGCGCGATGAAAGCGGAAAGACCGCTAGAGAAGGAATCTGAAATACATCCAATTGCCCAGGAATGCCTGGCCCAGGCAGACCTTTGCCTGCTGGCAAGGAATTACGTCGGCTCAATTCTCTGGCTGCGCCGCGCGATCGAAGTTGAGCCGCACTGCTCTGAATATCGTACCATGCTGGGCCGCAGTCTGGCCGCCGTTCCCGAATATCGGCATGAAGCGGTGGAGCAATTTGAAAAAGCAATCGATCTGGATTCCCTCAATGTAGAGGCACATTTTCAGTACGCGCAGCTACTGGAACGGATGCACTTCACCTGGCGCGCTCGATCCCATTACGTCCGCATCCTGGAAGTTGACGCATTTCACATCCAGGCGCGCGAACGCCTGACAAAGCTGAACGTCAAGAGCCCTCGCGCGATGTCTCGTTCTTCCCTGCTCAGCCGCTTGACTGGACGCCGCTAGAGCTAAAGTTCAGATCGGTCGAAAACCCAATTCAAAACCAAGACCGGACAGACTGAAGTCTGTTCCACTTAGGGTCTAGTATTCTTCGGAGACTTTTTTCTTGTACGGGCTGTGCGAGGATTTGGGAGAATGGCGTCCGCGATAATCATCCAACTCTTCGTTGGTGATTTGGAAGCAAGTGTTGGTGGGATGAGTTGCATTTGCAGCCAGTTCCCTGTGGAGCCTTAGAGAACAGATGTCAGGCGCATCCTGGAAGCGGGCGCGGCGGCCATCGAACGCCGCGTTGGCAATGGTCACGGTGAATTCGCGGGCATCATCTCTGGACTCACGGACGCTGAACCGATATTCGCGCACCAGTGGGCCGACTTCATAACCCACGAACTGAACGATCAGGTTGTCTGTCATAAGGCGTCGGGCGCCTTTCATTCCACTGCGATGGGAGCGGGCGCAAGAGTTGCGGCAACCGCGATCTTCTTTTTGCGCTTCGCTCGGCCTCGTTTCGGGGGAGTGCCCTCGGCCGGTTCCACGACCATAATACTGGTGACGAATTTCTTCAACCCATGCAGGTCGAAATCGATCGATGTGCGTTCTCCATCGGAATCGGTAACGACTCCCAAACCATATTGAAAGTGCTTGATGTAGAGACCTTCCGCGAGGGCTTTCAAGATATTGCCTCCTTCTGACTGCAAACAAAAAAATAGGGCGAAACGGCGGTCGCCGTCTCGCCCCGATTCACTACAGGCTGGTGACGTTCGCTGCCTGCAAGCCCTTGGGGCCGGAGGTCACTTCGAACTCAACCGCCTGGCCTTCGTTCAGCGACTTGTATCCCTCCGCCTGAATGGCGGAGAAATGGACGAAGATATCCTCGCCGGACTGGCGCTGGATGAATCCGAATCCCTTGCTGGCATTGAACCACTTTACTGTTCCTTGTTCTTTCACGGTATTTCCTTTTCTACTCTTTTGAGCTATTTGGTGCCTCTCGACCGCCTCCAGCCGTACAACAAAAAAAGGGCAGCAAGTGTGACTTGCAGCCCCTTTAATCGAATCTAAAGGTGTTACAAGAGCAACAAACGCAATTGCACGGTACCACGAAAACGGTCCAACACCTAGTGAATTCGGATGGGGGCTGTCATCCCTTGTTCGAACGGCAGCCCTGGCTGTCAAGGATGGGGTGAGGAGAGCCTGTGCTCAAGGTCCAGTTGGAGTTCATGCTGCTGGTCGGATGCAAGTTTGGCCTTCTGCTTGGTCACGTAGAAGACGTCGGTAGCGGTTCCGCCCTCCGTGTCGATCAGGCCCACTTCAATGTTGCATCCCAGTTCGGCAAACGTGGAACTGATGTCATACAGGAGTCCCGGGCGATCCAGCGCTACAATCTCGACCACGGTACTGTGGGAAGAGCAATCGTTATCGAGATGGATTCTGGTCTCGACACTGACCTTTGGCGGATGCTTTTCCGGCTGAAATTTCTTTTTCATCAAATCGCCCACATTGAGTTCGCCGGAAATAGCGGAGATAAGATCCTGTTTCAGACGGGTGGTCTCGGAGGGATTGTTGTCGAGGGTACGAAACCGGTCGGAAAAGCGCAGGATGTCCAGCACGGTTCCGGCCTGATTGGCGTACGCGTCCGCCTTTAAAATGTTCATTCCCAAAGAAGAGATCGTTCCCACTACCTTGGTGAAAAGAAAAGGACGATCGGTCGTTACGAGCACGAGTTCGTAGTAATCGTGCCGTTTGGTAACGCTGATTTCCGCTACCGAGTAGTTCAATCGTCGGTACATCCGGTAGTGCGTCGAAATTTCTCCGGAAGAGTGCGTGAGGAGGTAGCGCTTCGGGAAACCGTCCAGAAAATTCCAAAACCGTTCGACTTCCCCGGGGTCATTCACCGGTGGAGAGAGACGTTCGAGTTGCTTCAGGTCGTCCCCCTCAACATAGAGGCGTTGATCGTCCACGGATCGGTTTAGATAGTTTTCGGTGGCGGCATAGAGCTGCCAGAGCATCTCCGCTTTCCACGGTGTCAGAGCTTCGGGATTCACCGCCTTAATATCCGCGTAGGTAAACAGCGTGAGCATTTTTAGATTTTCGATGGTGCCCACGGCCTGGCCAAAATCATGGACCGCTTGAGGATCGAAAATATCGCGCCGCAGAACAGTTGCGGACATCCGCAAGTGGTTTGCGATCAGAAAGTTCACCGTGGCCCGTTCATTGGAATCCAGGCGAAGACGTTCAAACACTCCCTTTACGGCCTCCAGGCTGCCTTCCACGTGAGTTTCATTCGCCATGCCCTTGCCGACGTCGTGAAAGAGGAGGGAGAGGTATAGGAGTTCGGGGCGTTCCAGCGTGCTGAGGATATCACGAAATTTGTTGCTCGATCCGCCTGTAGAGTTTGCCAATTTATGGAGATTTTCGATGGTGACCAGGGAATGCTCGTCAACCGTATAGCGATGGTAGTAGTCGCGAATGACCAAGGAATCGATCGCCTGAAATTCCTTGAACAGCACGACAAGCAGACCCAGGCGGTGCATCGCGCGCAAGGCTGACGCGGCATGGGGTTGGACAAGAATCTGGCGGAGGATCTCCCATAGGTCAGGACTGGTTGCCAACCATTTCCGGATGCTGGGAAGCGCCGCTTCCACGGCATTTTCAGTTTCGGCTGTTAATTTAACGTCCTGTTTTGCGACAAATTCAAACAGTCTGAACAAGACCACGGGGTCTTCGGCTGAGGCGGCATCGCGCAGGCTGATGCGTCCATCGGCAATCGTGAATTCCGCGTTCGACAGCCTGAACTTGCGCTTGCCGAATAAACGCGACCACAATGACTTGGTCTGGGGAACTTCATCCAGTAACACCGCCAAACGGCTGATCGCTCGCGCATGACGGAAGTACACACGCATCCAATCATTGGGTGAAACAACCGGTCCGCCGTGGAGACCGATACCCGCAGCCGCAGCCTCCGTTTGCAATTCGTAGGTCAGTCCGTTTAAATCGCGGCCCTGCCGGTAGTGAAGGAAGCATCTGACAGCATCAAGAAAATCGGTCGCTTTGATTACGTCCGACCGAAGCGAAGCAGGCAGCAACTCTTCCGGATTCTTCCAGACGTGGGAATGTTTCATTTCTTCGATCTGTTCCATCCAGCAAGCTACTTGATAATCCCTCAGGCCACCGGGACCATCTTTAATGTTCGGCTCGAGGTGAAAGATGGTCTGGCCGTACTTCTCGTGTCGGGAACGGGCCAGACCCGTGAGTTCCTGAGCCAGATTCTGAGACTCGCGGGTAACCATCCCCGGCAGGACCCGGTCTCGAAGTTTCTCGAATAATTTTTCATCGCCGCAGATGTAGCGGCAATCCAGAAGTGAAATATTGAATTCGATGTTGTTTCGATGGAGCTTGCCGCATTCGGCAAGCGTGCGGGTTGTGGGGCTGACGCGAAGGTGTAAATCCCACAAAGACTGGCTGAGCGGGGCGATTATACTCTTGCCCAGGTACTCGGCCTGACCGTCCTTTTCGTAAAGAAAAAGTAGATCGATATCCGAATATGGAAACAAGGCTTGCCGCCCGTATCCGCCCATGGCTGCGATACAAAAACCGTCCAGGGACTTGCCCGTCGCCGTAAGTTCATTCCAAAGTTCGACGACAACCGAATCGATTAAAGCAGACCGTTCGCGAATGGCCGCCTTGCCATCGCCTGAGGCTTCAAATTGGCTCCGAATCCTTGCGGATTCCTCCCCATACAGTTCCTGAAGGGTAGATGTGCGACTTTCAAGCCTCATTTCATATGAACCCGGTTTCCATTTAGCCCGCGACCAACAGTCTGGCTGCCCAGTACTTACTCTCGCGCGGCATTTCCCGTTACCTGCGAACTGACATTACCTAGAGAGCGGAAACTCCGCGTTCCTGATTTCGGATGCGGATCGCCTGATCCACTTTGCTTAAGAATATTTTCCCGTCACCAATTTTGCCTGTTGAGGCGCTCTGGAGAATGGCGTCCACGGCGGCATCGACAAGAGTGTCCGGAATGACTACCTCAATTTTAATTTTGGGGAGGAGGTCAACGGTATATTCCCGTCCCCGGTACACTTCCGTATGGCCTTTCTGCCGGCCATGCCCTCGAACGTCAAATATCGTCATGCCGCCGATGCCCAATTCCGTAAGAACTTCCTTCACCGCCTCGAATCGGGACGGCTGAACAATCGCTTCGAGTTTCGTCATCATGATCTTTTCCTCGGAATACAACATGGATTCAAGTCCTGGCTGCGTCCTGGCAGCGCCTCTCACTATAGGGCCATTTTATCCGGTAATCCACTACCTGACGCACTGGTTTCCATAGCGCAGACAGGACTGCATTCCTCCCCCAGCAGCGCATAGGGCCAATGGGGGAACCGGTTTGTCCTTTCCGAGGGGAACTGGTCACGGGAACTAAGTTTTATCTATTCCATAAACTGCAACTCAATTGCCGCGCGGTTGAGCGCCGTGTTACACGCTTCACCGCGCGGCAGTCTTAGAAGTCCGGGCAGTTCCAGACCATTGGAACTGCCCCTTGAAAACTACAACGCCATCCAGATTTACTTTCGTTCTGTCGGCGCCTTAGAACATGAAGCCGGCTTCAACAACGCCGCGCGGTTGGGTAGTACTATTCCCCACTTTGCCAAAACTGAAGCCCGGCACGGAGTCCACAGTGTGAACGATGGAGAACTCCGCGCGAGCGAAAAAGCCGTCCTTGGTGTAAGTGGGGGTTAGGGTGAATGAGAATACGCCGCTACCCGGACCGGCTAGCAAGTTGATGGCGTTGACGTCCTTGGGGTTTCCACTGGACTTTACATATTCCGGGCGAACCGCCAGGGATATCCCGTGTTTGAAATTATAGTTAGCCAGGATGGCTCCACCACGGCTGGATATGCTATCGGTGATTCCGATTTTCACGTTCTTGGGGGTGTCGGTGTACTGGAAGTACGGCATGATCATCCAGTTGCCCTTGGCATACATGTAGATCAGGTTGTATATGCTCTCGTTATTCAGAAACAGAGGGGTTGCACCGGTGTTTTTGTTATACGTCCCGGCATTCCCTTCGCCAACAAAGGTCAACGTATTCGCGGCATTGATCGCGTATGCCAGTGAACCGGAGAATGATGTATAGCGGTCCGAGTAAAAACCGTCGTTCCAGCTGAACGCTGCGGTCAGCTTCTTATAGGTTTCATTGAGCTGGATGCCACGGCTGATGGCAGGTTCCAGGCCCCACAGAACCCCACGCTCGATATTCATATTTTCAAAACTGAACGTGTACTCAGCGCCGACCAGCGTAGGCAACTCGCCGATTTCGACGTTGAAATTGCCCTTTACCAACTTGGCATAGCCTGTCGGGAGTGCGCCGTAGAGACCTGTCACAGTTGGACCGGTCTGAGCGAAAGGCACGCCAAGAGCGGGTAGGTTATACGCTCCACCCTGCAGGTACCATTGAAACCAGCCGGTGGTCTTTTGGATGAAAACCTGCGCGTTGCTGACGTCATAGTGCGTGGGCGCATCGCCGGGAACGTGAAAACCTTCCGTCATTCCAATCCCACTCAAAATTCCTGTAACTTCGATTTTTCCAAACGGACCAGCTGAAATCTCGTGAGGAATGGCTGTTGCCAATGGCGCTTCCATCGACGGACTTGGGAGCGGCATCGGACCGGCTGGAGCCGCCGCCGGTGCTGCTGCCGGGGCCGGAGTCGCTGGAGCCGGGGCGCCCTGATCTTGCGGTGCAGCCGCAGGAGCATCCCCATCCGTATCCTTTTCAACTGCCAATTGAGAATTTAAATCTGCCAACTCCGCCTTAAGAGCGTCGATTCGCTGGTGCAAATCTGCCGGACTCGACGATGCGGGAGCGGCTGTTGCATTCGCTGCGGTCGTCTCTGTCGTGCTTCCCGGTTCCCCTGCAGCCCTGCTGACCGGCGCACCCAGCACCGCCAGTCCCATTGCCAACATGCCCACACACACACCATAAGTCTTCTTCATATAATGCGACTCACTTTCCGCCGGTAGGCCGCTTTTGTCTTACTTGCGCAGACCCCGACCAGCGAAAACAAGTTATCCGCGGCCCGCAATTTCGTCCAATTCATACTTTCTCTTCTAGCAATTACAAAAGTGGTCTTGACAAAACAAATCCTGGGCATTTAAAAGGGAAATGTTCATTTTCGGCATTAGGATTGCTCGCTTATGCAAAAATCTGAATTTACTTGCGCCTTCCGGAGTTTTCCCTATGTCAGCATATTTGTGGTCTCAGATGATCATGCGCCGCTTTTGGGCTGCCCCTCTGTTTCTGACGTTCCTGGCGAGCGGGACAACAGCCTTAACGCAATCCAGTAGTGCGCGTGCTTTTTTGGCCAAACCCTCCTTTGTTGAACCGCAGAACTCCGGCGGTGATATCTCCAAAGCTTCACAGGCACCCGGACCTGCCGATGCATCAAAGCCCGCAGAGCCGGAACAAAAGGCCCATATGGACCACAAGTCCAAGCACGGCGGGACGTTCTTCATGGCCTTGGATAACCAACATCACCTGGAGGGAGTACTTCTTCCGCCGGCGTTATTCCGGATTTACCTATACGATGACCATACGAAACCTTTGAAGGCCGAGAAGACTCGGGAATCCAGCGGGACTGTCCAGATTGGGGACTCCGACGATGCGCCCAAGATAACACTTGGACCCGGCAAAAAGAAGGAGGCGATCGAAGCCAGTTTGGGTGATGCAGTGAAATTCCCCGTGGCCCTCACGGTCCTGTTGCATCTGCCCGATACGCCGCCAGACGCCAAGCCGGAATTGTTCAACTTCACGTTCACCAAGTTCACGGATGAGCATGGTCCCGGAACTTGTGTTCCCATGGCTAAAATGCCGAACATGTGCAAGTAACACGCAAGCCTTGAAAATCATTCATAAAGCATGACTGCGATTCGATAGCCTGTTAGTCCGCTCTTCTTATCCACAGGGCACGCGCCTACCGCGCCGGATTGATATTTATGGGTTTGAATTCTTTGTTCAAGCATGTCCGGAAGCGTCTGAAGGCTGGGAGTTGCATAGTGCAGGACAAATGAAGGCTCGTGATCTCCCGCGTAGCCGTTGTCTAGCAAGCAGGTCCTGCGGGCATCGCTGGTATAATTGAGGATGCGAATACCCCGCATTTGAAGTTGGGATACGACCAGATTCTCCTGATCCTGCAAAGATAGCTGCCCTGCGGCGTTGGAAAAATCCTCGACGGCAAAAAATATTCCGTTCCCTCTTACCACGGCGATACCGACCGAAGTCAGCTCCGTGTCCAGAAGGTTGGCTCGATGCGGAGGGGAATTCATCCATTGTTCGTGAATGCCCTCTACCCGGGGACCCTCGGCAACATTTTCCGCAATGGTGCTGAAGCGTGCCCCCGCTTGGCCGGCTCGCGCACGTAAATCCGGTTCGCCAGGAAGCTGATGCGAAAGGGTATTTTGCTGCGCTAGACGCAACGCATGTTGGCGCGCAGCAGTTGACAAAGAAGAATCCCATTTCAGCGGCGGCAAACCCCTTTCTCCACGATCATGATTTGCGGACGCGAGCAAAATCTGCTCCGGACTATTCTGGCTGCTCTGAGCAGACATGGCCGGCGCGAGCAAGGCGAGACCGGCTATCGCGATGACTGCGAATCTAAATTTGCAATTCATTGTACGGCGCTCCAATTCCACGACTAAGATAGAATCATTCATTCCATAGATCGTACTGCTTCGAGCTATCCGTTAGACTGAGTTCTGCTCAAGCAAGTTCATAATGTGAAACGAAGGGCAAAAATCTTTATGAGACAGGCTCTGGTTGACCTTAAAAATGTGCGCGTCATTCGAGGAGAAAACATCGCCCTCGACGACTTCAGCCTTCGCGTGGATGCCGGCGAGCACGTCGCCATCCTCGGACCAAACGGTTGCGGCAAATCGACTCTCATCAAAACCATCACGCGCGAGTGCTACCCGGTTGTCCGCGAGGGTTCCTCCATAACGATCCTGGGACGCTCGCGATGGAATATTTTTGAGCTGCGCTCCGTCCTCGGCATCGTCTCCAACGATTTGATGCTGGATTGCACCAATGAGACCAGCGGCCGCGACGTGGTCCTCTCCGGCTTCTTCAGCAGCACCCGCATTTTCGAACACCAGAAGATCACGCCCGAACAGGTGGGTCAGGCCGAAGCTGCACTGACGCGGCTCGGAGTCGGCCATCTCGCCGACCGGCCTGTTGCGGAAATGTCCTCCGGCGAGGCAAAACGCATTCTGATTGCCCGGGCGCTGGTCCACAATCCGAGAACGCTGATTTTTGACGAGCCTAGCAACAGCCTGGATATTTTCGCCCAGCATGAACTTCGGGAGACCATGCGCGCACTCGCCCAATCCGAAATCGGAATCGTCCTGGTGACGCATCACCTCTCCGACGTCATCCCGGAGATCGACCGCGTTGTCTTGATGCGCAACGGAAAGATTCAGGCAGACGGACGCAAGCGAGACCTTCTCGAACAGGAACAAATCTCCCGCCTGTTCGGAATTCGCGTGGCAATCACGCGCAGCGACGGCTACTACCATTTGTGGTAGGTCGAACCAGCCGACGCCACTTTTTCCCGTGCCAAATCGGTCTCGGCCTTTTTCAACAATACGCTACTACCTGCCGCAAAAATCGATAACACCTCATTTTTCCCTGTGATACCGTTCCACATTATCCAAGGATATTTCCTGAAAGATGGAGATGAGAATCATGAAAAAAAAGGGTAATGTGCTGCGGTTTGTATCCGCTTTTGTGTGCTTGCTCGTTGCGGCTGCGGCGTCAATGGCGCAAACGCCTGCTCCGGCGCCGAAACCGAAGCGGATCAACCGCGCGATCGAGCTGCTGGAAGCAGGTCAGCCGATCTATTACACAGGCTCGCATTCAGGGACCGCGGGCACGTTCGATCAAGGCAAACAGGACGCGCAGACCTGGGCGGATTACATCAGCTACGACATGGAGGCTGCGCCTTATGACATCGCGGGATTGAAGGCCTACATGGAAGGATTGGCGGCAGGCGGCCCTACGCGCACGGGACATCGCACTCCGGCGGTGATCGTCAACCTGCCCGTCAGGGGAACGGACGAAGCGACGATTCGCGCGAACGCGTGGATGGTCGAGCAGGTTCTGGCGACGGGAGTCCATGGCATCCTTCTGTGCCATGCGACCACGGCGGGCGCTGTCCGCGCTCTTGTGGAAGCCGTGCGTTATCCCAACCGCATGGAAGGCGTCGGGCAGAATGGGCTCCAGGAAGGCCGCAGGGGCGCGCACGGGGGAAGTACGGCGGCCAAAATCTGGGGCATCCCTCCACGAGAATATGAGCAAAAGGCGGACGTCTGGCCGCTCAATCCCGATGGCGAAATCCTGCTAGGCGTAAAGATAGAGGACAAATACGGTCTGGCCAACGCTGAGGAGATCGTGAAAGTTCCCGGCATCGCCTTTGGAGAAGGCGGACCTGGCGATATGACCCTCTCGCTCGGATTGAAGTATGGCGATGAAAGGCTCAATCCGGTGGAAAACAAGATTTTTGCCACCGCGAAGGAGCAACACCTCTATTGGCTGGGAATCGGCGAGAGCTGGAGCGGCGGACGCAACGAAGCGGGGATCGAAGTCGGTATCAAGAACGGACTGATGATCGGGTACGACGAGAAGACGGCAGCCATCGGGCGGAAAATCACCAACCGACCGCAGCCGTACTAACAGCCGATTGCCAGAATTATTTTCTAATTTTGCAAAAATATTGAGGAACGTTTCTTCGCTTATACCGAATAGGAAACGTTGTCGTCAGCCGACGGTGCGGGGGGCTCGACGCCCGTTGAACTGGGAACGTTCTCACCCTCGGATTTGGCGCCGCGACGCATGGCCACCACTCCGGTTCGCACCATTTCGAGAATGCCGTAGGGCCGCAAGACTTCGAGAATGCCGTCGATTTTGGCTTCCGGTCCGGTAATTTCAATCGTCAGAGATTCCGGACCGACATCGACAACACGAGCGCGAAAGACATTGGCAAGTTCCAGCACATGGGAGCGTGTCCCATGAGTCGCGTTGACCTTGATCATGGCCAAGTCGCGTGAAATCGCGGGCATGCCGGTGATGTTTTCTACGAACAACACGTTGACGAGCTTGTAGAGATTGGCCTCGACGCGCAGCGCCTGGTCGCGGTCGGCATCGACCACGATGGTCATGCGCGATACTTCGGGCTTTTCCGTGCGGCCCACTGTAAGTGAGTCGATATTGAATGCGCGGCGGCGAAATAACGATGCCACACGAGTCAGCACGCCAGGTTTATTTTCAACGTAAACCACAAATGTATTCAGCATGATTTTTACGCGTCCGCCGCGGTCTCCTCGAGTGGATTTGGACGGCGAATCATTTCGTGCAGTGCCGCACCGGCGGCGACCATCGGATAGACCGAATCTTCCTGCTCCACCTGGAAGTCAATCAGCACCGGCCCCTTGTGGTTGCGCGTCATCTCGACGGTCGGCACCACCTGTGAACGCTGCGTAACTGCGACGCTGCGAATTCCGTAGGCGTCCGCCAGCTTCACAAAGTTGGGACTGAGCAGCGGCGTGGCTTCGTAGTTGCGATCGTAGAAGAACTCCTGCCACTGGCGCACCATGCCCAGGTATCCGTTGTTGATAATGGCGATGTTGACCTTCAGATTTTCCTGCACCATCGTCGCCATCTCGGCCATGGTCATCTGGAAGCCGCCGTCGCCCACGATGGCCCAAACATCAGCCTCGGGACGCGCGGCCTTCACGCCAATCGCCGCTGGCAATGCGAATCCCATCGTACCCAAACCGCCGGAGGTGATAAGCGTGCGCGGTTTCTCGTGCTTGAAATACTGCGCTTCCCACATCTGGTGTTGTCCCACGTCGGTGACGATAACGGTGTCGCTGCCAATCGATTGCCGCCAGATGTCATTGATCACGTGCGCGGCGTACAGATGACCGTTGTCGGGCAGGTTCTGAATATCGCGCACGGAGGCATCGCCTTTCATCCGGTCGATATACGTGAGCCACTCATGGCGATCCTGCGATTTCAGCTTCGGCAGCAGCTCCCGCAACACGGCACGCAAGTCGCCGACCAGCGCTACGTCCACCTTCACGTTCTTGTTGATCTCGGCGCGGTCGATTTCGATCTGGATTTTCTTGGCGTTCGGCGCGTACGTCTTCAGGTTGCCGGTGACGCGGTCGTCGAAACGCATTCCGAAGGCGATCAGCAGGTCCGCTTCCTGAATGGTTGTGTTCAGCCAGGCTTCGCCGTGCATGCCCATCATTCCCAGGCTCAGCGGGTGGGACGCCGGGAATCCGCCCAGGCCGAGCAGCGTGAGGCCGACGGGTATATTGTTGCGCTCCGCGAATTGCCGCACTTCCGCCATCGCTTCGGAAAGAATGATGCCGTGCCCCGCCAGGATCACAGGCCGCTTCGCGCTGTGAATCAGTTCGAGCGCCTGCTTGTATTCATTCGGCGTGGGAGACAGGTCCGGCCTGTATCCGGGCATCTGCGGAACGATGGGCTTGCCATCGAATTCGCACGTCATCTGTTGCGCGTCCTTGGTGATATCGACCAGCACTGGCCCCGGACGCCCGGAACTTGCTACGTAAAACGCTTCGCTGATCGTGCGCGCAACCTCGCTCGGATGGGTGACCAGATAATTGTGCTTGGTGATGGGCAGCGTCACGCCCGTGATATCGGTCTCCTGAAACGCGTCGGAGCCGATGAGCTTGCTGCCAACTTGCCCGGTAATGCAAACAATCGGCGAGGAATCGAGCATCGCCGTGGCAATTCCGGTAACCATGTTCGTGGCGCCGGGCCCCGAAGTCGCAATGGCAACTCCCACACGTCCGGAAGCGCGCGCATAGCCATCGGCCATGTGCGTCGCGCCCTGCTCGTGACGGACCAGGACGTGATGAATGTTGCTGTACTTCAGCGCATCATACGCCGGAAGAATCGCGCCTCCGGGATACCCGAATACGGTGGTAACCCCCTGTTGCTCCAGACATTCCCAGAGTATTTGCGCGCCTGTTTTTATCATTTCATTTTCCGCCTGGAATAGACTAAGTCTCATTCATCGTGGAATTGAGACCCATCCGAATAACACACCGTGCGAACAGACCCATCCCTTGGCTCTGCTGGCAGTAGTAACGCCGGATATTATACAAGAGAGATGATTCTAAGGCCACGAACTACTTATCTTCCGTGGTTTTTTCATCATTGCTGCCGTGAAATACGCTTTTGACTCGACTAGTACTCTGGTCGGGCCCGGATTGTCCGACAATTACGGACCTATTACCCGGGTAGAATAGTCCGAGCATGATAAAATCCTGCCGGAGAAGCGAATGATAGACACATATAAATTTCCGAAATGTGCGCGCGTCGTTTCGTATGTGAAAGCCAAGTTGTCTTATACGTGGCAGGACAATAAACCACGCTGCCAAAATTGTAATATCCCGATGAAGGTCTCACGAACACGTTCTGGTAGCGGAAGGCGCGGGCGGCAACGATAGACCGCAAACTTCAGATCGCGGCAACGATTGCGCTGAGTTGGATTCTCAGTCCGATGAACTTATTGCCGACCCTTGTTTTAGTGTTGATATTCGTGAAGGTCAGTATTGATTTTGTCCGCCAGAAGACATCCAAGTACTAGTGGATTCTCACACTTGCTTTCCTCTTTGTGGCAGTGGGTACTGTTCACGATCTAACTGTCGAGACCCATGCAAGTGCACTCTGCGCAGATCGAACTTATAGCTATTCTTCGACGAGAAAAGGGACGTGCTCCTGGCATGGCGGCGTAGTGGAGTGGGACCCGCAAATTCGCCCATGGTGGGATCGATTCAAGTATTGAAGCTAACTTGTTTGAGATCGCCGATCACGCCAGCAATTCATCTAGTTCCAGCGCAATCTCTCCAATCCAGAATTACCTTCCCTGCCTCACCCGTCCGCATGACTTCAAATCCCTTCTCATAATCGCGCCAGGAGAAGCGGTGCGTAATGACTGGAGAAATATCGAGGCCCGACTCCAGCATGACGGTCATCTTGTACCAGGTCTCAAACATTTCCCGGCCGTAGATTCCTTTGATCGTGAGCATATTGAAGATCACGTGACGCCAGTTGATGGCGATTTCGGCGGAGGGAATTCCCAGCATGGCGATCTTCCCGCCATGGCACATATTTTCCAGCATTTCGCGGAATGCGACAGGCGAACCGGACATCTCCAGGCCAACGTCGAAGCCTTCGCGCATTCCGAGCTGCTTCTGAACGTCCGCTAGCCGCGTCGTCCGCGTATCCACGGTGAACGGAATGCCTGCTTTCTTCGCAAGCTCCAGGCGGCGCGGATTCACATCCGTAATGACCACGTGTCGCGCTCCGGCAAATCGCGCCACAGCTGCGGCCATGATGCCAATTGGGCCTGCGCCGGTGACGAGAACATCTTCTCCGAGCACAGGAAATGACAGCGCTGTGTGCACCGCATTTCCGAACGGATCGAAGATCGCTGCAACCTCGCACGAAACCGGATGAGTGTGCTTCCAGACGTTCATCATCGGAACGACTACGTATTCAGCGAAAGCACCCGCGCGGTTCACTCCTACACCTTGCGTATAGGCACACAAGTGGCGGCGTCCAGCCAGGCAATTACGGCAACGCCCGCAAACGACGTGGCCCTCGCCGCTAACCTTGTCGCCGAGCTGAAGGTCCGCGACATTCGACCCGACCTCGACGACTTCGCCGGTAAATTCATGCCCGATGACCAGCGGAACCGGAATCGTGGATTGCGCCCAATCGTCCCAGTCGTAGATATGCAGATCGGTGCCGCAAATTCCGGTGCACAGCACGCGAATCTTCACGTCGTTAATTCCGGGTTCCGGCTCGGGGACATCCTCCAGCCACAAACCACGGGTAGCGCGACTTTTGACGAGGGCTTTCATTTGTTGGGTTCCGGACTCATTGAAACAGTGGAAACTGGCAATCGACTAATCGCTCTCGAACTTCTTTACTCCCGCGCCCACCAGCGTTCGGACTTTATCTGTCCGCCGCCGTTGAGGGACTTCCGCAGACTTGGTCTTTCGGTTGGATTTTTCCATCTTGGACACCGCATAAGCCACCAGGCCAAAAACGTCGCTGAATCCGCTCCGCACCTTTTCCTTCCAATACGTTCCGCCCTCTCCGATGTGGCGATACTTCTTGTACCGGTTATCTAAAAGCTGTTGAGTGGGAATACCGGAGAACGCATGGAGCGCCGCCAACAAATGGCTCTTAAGAGTTTCGGCAGCCACTGCAGGATCAAGATGCGCGCCGCCCTCAGGTTCAGGCACGACAGTATCGATGATTCCAAGAGAATGCAGGTCCTGCGCGGTAAGTTTGAGGCCGCCGGACACCATTTCAGCCTTGCCCGCATCGCGATAAAGAATCGCCGCCGCGCCCTCCGGAGAGATCACCGAATAGATCGCGTTTTCTAGCATCAACACGCGGTCAGCGACGCCCAATGCCAGAGCGCCGCCGCTGCCACCTTCTCCGATGATCGCGGAAACAATCGGAGTGGGCAGATTGGCCATGGTCGCCAGATTGCGTGCCAGCGCGTACGCAATGCCGCGATGTTCGGACTCATAGCTGGCCTGAGCGTTCGGGCAATCGACCAGCGTGACGACAGGAATTCGAAACTTGGAAGCGAGACGCATCACGCGCAGCGATTTTCGATAACCCTCCGAAAATGCTTTGCCGTCATGCGAAGCTTCTTTTTCTTCGGGAGTTCCTCCGCGATCCTGGGCGATGATAAAAACAATGTCGCCATTCAATTCCGCAAGGCCCGCAACGATTGCCGGATCGTCGCCGCTCCAGCGATCTCCGTGCAGTTCGAGGAATCGGGAACACATATGGGCGATGTAATATCTTGCCGTGGGCCGGCCGGAGTGCCTTGCCAGTCCGACTTTTTGCCATGCAGGCAGACGTTTGCGTTTTGGAGCTAGCGGCAAACTCTCTTCGAGCGTCCCCGCACCCTTATGCGCCTTCAAATGGCCGATTAAATAGGCGATGACCGCCGTGAGATCCCGCCGTCCGATCACCAGGTCGATCAGTCCGGCATGGAGCAGCGTTTCCGCCTGGTGCGAATCTTTCGGCGGCGCGATGCCGGTGGTTTGCTCGATCACTCGCGGCCCCACAAATCCAATCTGGGCGCCCGGCTCGGCGATCAGAATATCCCCCAGCGATGCAAAGCTTGCGGTAACGCCGCCAAACGTCGGATCAGTAAGAATCGAAATGAATGCAAGCCCCTGGCGATCGTGAACGGAAGCCGCAGCGGCTACTTTGGCCATTTGCATCAGGGAAAACATGCCTTCCTGAACGCGCGCGCCGCCGCTGGCCGCAACGCTGACCAGAGGAATGCGGGCCTGCGTGGCCTCCTCGAAGGCGTGCGCAATTTTTTCTCCCACCACCGAGCCCATCGTGCCGCCCAGAAATGCAAAATCGAAAACGACCAGGACCGCCGGGTGGCCACCGATCCGGCAAAAGCCGGTGGTAACCGCTTCGCGCACTCCTGTTTCGCGGCGCGCGTCCTGCAGGCGAACGCGATAGGACTTCAGGTCCGCAAATTCAAGTGGATCGACAGAAACCAGCTCGCGGTCCAACTCGCGGAACGTTCCCTCATCCGCTAGCATCGCGATGCGAGCACGGGAAGGCATGGAAATATAGTGGTTGCACGCCGTGCAGATATAAAGATTCTCTTCCAGAGCAGTCTTGGAGTGGACCGCCCCGCAACCGGGGCATTTTGCCGTCGATGTATTAGAGGCTTTCCTTGGGAGCATGATGTCCTTAACTTCCCGGCGGTGGCCGAAACCTAAGTGTCCAAGCGAGTCAGGCAGCAGTGTATTATCTCAGGTCCAGTCCTGCTGATTGGATGAATAAATTGTGACTGTTCTCATAAAATCATCAAGAGAAAGTCCGCCCAATCCTGAAAACACTAAGTCTCTATAATAGAACAACTTAAATACATCTTGGGAGATAAAGCTTCGAAGGGAGGAGGGCCGAATGTGGGTGTTCATTCGGCCCCAGGGTGGTCAGGAGTGCTAACGGATTAGAAGGTAAACCAGGTATGAGAATCTGTCCAATTCATCGTTTCGATGGAAGCTATCAGATTACTCATATAACTGCTGGAGTGAGGGCCTAGAGGATCGGAGTGCGGTGGGGAGAAGTGGTTCTTGAGCGCCAGGGCGAAACGGGGAGATCGATGCTCGCAGCAACTTTTGAAACAGCCACGAAGGATTTTTCCTGCGGTGATTCATCCGTGCCGGTCGTATATTCAGGCACGATTTGTTTCAATCTCGCGCGGATGAGGGCAGCATCGCCACAAGACATTGCATTCCACAACTGACGCAATTGGCGTTTCAGATCGTCGCCGCATTGCGGTGTGCCTCGAATCTGCTTAATCTTCGGACAGCAGGTAGGTCCCAATTTTTCCCATGGATAGGAAAGCTCTTCGAAAAGCTTTTCTCCGTCGCGAAGCCCGATGAAGCGGATTTCCACTTCGCTCTCAGACTTGCCGGAGAGCTGAAGCAAAGTCTTCGCCAGATCGAGAATTCGAACCGGCTTGCCCATATCCAGCAGCAAGGTGTCCCCATGCTCTCCAATCGCAAACGCCTGCAGGACCAGAGACACCGCCTCGCCGATGGTCATGAAGAACCGCGTTATGTCCGGATGGGTGATGGTCAGGTGCTGGTTATTTCGAATCTGTTTCTGAAACAGCGGAACGACGCTGCCGTTCGAACCGAGCACATTCCCGAAACGCACGGAGACGCATCGCATCAGCCCCGCCGGACGGCAGGAAATAATCAGCTCTCCCAGTCTTTTCGTGGCCCCCATGACGTTCATGGGATTCACAGCTTTATCGGAAGAGATCAGGACGAAACTCGAACAGCCATTTTCTTCGGCGATATCCAGCAGGTTGGAGAGCGCGAAAACATTATTCTTTATTGCCTCATAAACATTGGTCTCCATCATGGGCACATGCTTGTACGCAGCCGCGTGAAAAATGATGCTGGGGCCATCCTCTTCCAGCAGAGATTTGATTCGTATGCGGTCGCCAACGTCACTGACGCAGAAGACAAAATGACTCTCACTGTTTTGTTCTCTTAACTCGTGCTGAAGATAAAAAATTCCAGTTTCGTTGTGGTCCAGGCAAATCAGTTTGGCGGGCCGATACTTGGAAATCTGACGGCATAATTCCGACCCTATCGAACCTGCCGCTCCCGTCACCAGCACGATCCGGCCTTCAATCCGGCTTCGAATCGATTCCAGATCGATCTGGACAGGATCGCGGCTCAGGAGATCTTCCAACTGGATGTCACGGAGCGGGCTGGCCTCGCTGCTCCCGTTTATCATGTCCTGCAGCGAGGGCAGCTTCTTGACCCTAATGTTCGCTCGCCGGCAGATATCCACGAACCTCAGCATCTGCGCATCTGTCGCCGAACGCACAGCAATCACGGCTTCATGCAGGTCGTATCGGGCTGCATACGTTGGCAGTTCATCGACCGTGCCAACCACAGAAACCCCGTGGATCTTAATTCCAATCTTCGACCGGTCGTCATCGACGCAAGCGACCGCGCAATAGCCGCTCCCCGGGCGTTTGAATTCCCGGATCGTCATTTGCGCGGCAGTTCCGGCACCGATCAGGATAACTTTCTTCAGAGGAACCGAGCCGGTTGGAGCGGATTCCGCCGACACCCGGGAAAGCACCCGAATGCCGGTCAGCAGGAACGTGCTTAAAAGCGGCTCAAGAAAATAAATGGTGAGGGGGAAAGCGACAACGCCCAACACGAACCGCATGGTAATCACAAAAACAGCCGACCCTGCCGTGATGGCCTTCAATATCGAGACGCCGTCGTCGATATCTGTATATCTCCACCAGCCGCGCAGAAGGCCGAACCGCGCAATCGCGACCAGCCGGATCGCAATCAGGACCGGGGCCGCCGAGAATAAAAGCTTACGGTATGGAAGCAAGAAATTGAATCGAAGCAGCCATGCTAGAGTGAGGGCGCAGAAGATCAGCACTCCTTGGAGCGCGGCGATGAACCAGGCGCTGCGCTTGAGGAAAAGGCCGGCCTGCCGCACAGTGCGCCTTATGAATGTACCCGACAGGAACGCGGAGAAATGCTCTGCGCTCGCGGAAGAGGCGGATGGGGGGACCTCTGCAAAGCTCATTCTATTTTTCCTTTTGAAATTAACCAGGCTTTATGCGTCTGCGATTTCCGGTTGACTCGGAGAATTCTTGCGTATTTCCAGGATCTTTCCGGTCCAGGTTTCAGTTGTGGCGACAGGCTCCCAAACGGGCCGAATACCATTCTTGCGTGCAATATCCGTGACCGCTTCAATTACATCGTTAACGTCCCGGTCGCTCATTCCCGGGTGCGCCGGCAAAGAGACGATCCTTTGGAACTCGCGATTCGCAACAGGGAAATCCTCGGGGCTGAACCCATATTTCTCGCGATAGTATCTATGTAAGTGAATGGGAATAAAGTGCACTGAACTCGCGATGTTTCGCGCTTCCAGTTCTTCAATGAAGCGGTTTCGGCAGATATTCAAGCGGTCCAGGTTAAGTCGCAAAACATACAGGTGCCAGGCATGGACCACCTCGCTGCGTTCGGTCGGCGTTTGGAACTGATCGAGCTGGGAAAATGCCGCGTTGTACCGCCGCGCGATTTCCGCGCGGCGCGCGCGAAAAAGGTGCAGCTTAGCCAGTTGATGCAGGCCAATGGCCGCCTGCAAGTCGGTCATGTTGTACTTGAATCCCGGACGGGTCACTTCGTAAAACCACGATCCCCCTGCGCCATATCTTTTCCAGGCGTCGCGGTTCATGCCATGCAAACTCCATGCGCGGGCTTCCTCGATCGCGTCCAGGGAGCCGGTCAGCATTCCCCCTTCTGCCGTCGTCAGGTTCTTAGTCGCGTAGAAAGAAAAACACGTCAAGACGGGGACCGGAGAAGTAGTTACGTGCGAA
Organism: uncultured Acidobacteriaceae bacterium; assembly: GCA_964622265.1. GTDB lineage: Bacteria > Acidobacteriota > Terriglobia > Acidiferrales > UBA7541 > Palsa-360. The sequence continues at coordinate 25,564 of CAZUNI010000001.1, forward strand.
CCGATAGTCCACGATTTGTAATTCGCCGGCAACGCATGCGCGGCATCTTCAATCACAGCGAGGTGATACTCACGGGCTATTTCCAACAAGGAATCCATCTCACATGGATGCCCATAAAGATGAACTGGAAGAACTGCTTTTACCTGATGACCAGGTTTCTGCTGCACGCTCAACTTTTTTAGCGCATCGCGGATTTTCGCCGGATCGATGTTGAGAGTGTCCGGCTCGACATCGACCAGGATTGGGCGTGCTCCAACTTGCTCAATCACGTGAACGCCCGAACAAAATGTCATCGGCGTTGTCAAAACCGCGTCACCGGGACCGATACCCAGAGTAACCAGTGCCAGGTGCAGGGCTGCGGTGCAGGAACTCAATGCCAAAGCTGCGGGCGCATTCACTTCCTCCGCAAACTCGTCCTCAAACCGTTTTACCTTCGGACCCGTTGTGATCCAGTCCGAGCGCAGTGTGTCCACGACCTCGTCAATTTCTTCCTTGCCAATGCATGGAGGTGAGAACGGCAGAAAAGTTTTGCGCATATAGTAGAATCCCACTTTCCTTGGAATTGAATCACCGTGTAATTGTGGTAAGGGCCTTGCGCATCGCAGAAGGGCGATTCCAATCCGCAGGTTGATACGCGATCCCCAGAAGAAACCCCAGTCCATACGAGATGTGATACGTGGCGAATACAACCGGCAAAAATGGGAAAAAGCACCATCCGCTAAGCCGAGCAACATGAATAGCGGCGGCAATCGATAGACCCGAGTAAATCCCAAGAAGCGCTGCCAACGAACCAAGAAATGCGATTGTCCAGAGCGTCGAGCCAAAGAAACTCGCCCCAACGGCCCCGGCAAGCAAAAACACGCCAATCAACATGCAAGCGCCGGGAATCAGGTGCCGCCAGGATGCGGGCCTGCCATGCTTTCGAATCACGGCGACTTTCCAAAATCCGTATTGAAAGTATTGCTGAAACAGTGCGGTCAGATTTTTTCGTGGCCAGTACCAGGACCTGATCTTTGGAGATTGCCAGACGTTGCCGCCTGCGGAGACTATGCGCAGGTTCAATTCATCGTCCTGATTGCGGGTCAGGCGTTCGTCAAAATTTCCCAAATCTGCGAGGGTCGATTTGCGCCAGCAGCCATACGGCACTGTGTCCACGTAGCCTTCGTACCGAGGGTCATGAAACCTGGCTCCGCCACAAGCAAAATTTGTACCGTAGGCCAGCGCAATCGCCTTTCCGCAGTAGCCGTCCGCGCGCGTCCGTGCCGCTCCGCCGACATTTTGCGCATTCGTTTCGTTCAAGACTTCCACGCACCGGGAGATATAGTCCGGCGCGTACTCGCTGTGGGCGTCCATTCGAATGATAACTTCGCCGCGCGCTTGGCGGATGGCAGCATTTAGCCCCGTGGACACGATTTTTCCGGGATTATCAATTATTCGAACGGATGGAATACCGCATTGATGCTGCTCCAGAATCTGGCGGGTGCCGTCGTCGCTCATTCCATCCGCGATCAGGACTTCGACGCTGATGCCACAAAGTTCTTGCCGGGAGAGATTGTCGAGAAATTTGTGAATGTGTCTGATTTCGTTGCGGCATGCAACGATTACCGACACTTGAGTTTTTTCAGCTGTTAAGTCGGGCATGAGTTTCGTTGTGATTCAGGCTTGCAACTGCTGAGGGAGTGCTTCGTAATTCGATACGGGTTCCATCTGCAGTGCGGGCGACAATTGATTCCTTTCGCAGACGCCGACTAGCGCCACCCCGATCGAAAGCGCAATCGTGGGCAATTTTTCCCAGTACAGCGTTGGCAAGGCGATGCTGTCTACACACATGGCTGCCAGCAACGCAAGGAGCAAAGCCCCGACCGCTCGAAACTCATGCTGCCGGTAGAGATTCAACGCCGTCGAACAATATTGAAAGAGAATAGCCAGTAGGAGCGCGAGACCGCCTGCTCCGACCTCAATCCATACAGACATGTAGGCGTTGTGCGCGCGGCCTTCGCTCCCCATTTCGCTCAGCAGTGTCCATTCCCGTCCAAATCCGTAACCGAGCACAGGCTCGGTCCGGATTGCATCGATCGCCATGCCCCAGCGATCGAACCTGTGGCTGAAACCTTCGCCGGTTGTGAGATCGACATGCGTCGCGCCGTCCACAAGTTCGCTATCGATCGAGTGAAAATATCCCAGCGCCGAAAGCCCGATGGCGAGGAAAACGCATGCCAGCTTCCAGCGCCGCGTGAGGCACAAAAACAAAATGTATCCGGTGGCGATGCTGAGGCCCGTCCCCCGGGCAAACACGAGCACCGGAATCATGGAAAAACCTGTCGCAAGAGCGAACCAAAGACTTCTGCTGAACCACGTTTGCGGGAACACAATTCCACCCAGTCCGGCCGCGAACGCCAGCAGCATGGCCGCCTGCCCGATGGTGTTGGGGTTCCACGTTGTGAACGTGGCCGCAGTCTTCAGCTCCTGAAAATTTGCAAGAAAATTAGCCGAGCTGCCGGCCAGATGCTGCGCAACCTGAACTACCAAAGCAACTCCACCGCACATCAAGCCCGCGACCAGAAACCGCAATCGCCTTTCCGATTGCAGCAATCGGGGAAGAACAGCGATGATCGCGGCGCACCCGATCATTTTCGTCGTTTCATACAACGCCGGCGGAGAATCTCGCGCAAACCCAACTGCGGCGGAAACCCCGCAAACAGCAAGCAGCAGAGCCTGCCACCGGATGATTTTTCTTTGCCCCGCCGCAATAGGCGCAGGCACCCACAAGAAAGACCGCAGCAGAAAAAGCAGAAGCAGAGCGTCATCCACCCGGACATTGATCGCGGTTCCCAGCGGAACGGCGATGTCCGGAAAACCGAGAGCAAGCCCGTAAAGTAAGAGCCCGTATTCGGGCTTCATCCACACAAATGCGATGAGAAGCAGAACTGCAACTCCGATTTCAATTCCGACTGTGAATGTCAAGTCCATCTTTATGTTCACATTGCTAAATCGAATCGCGACTTCCCCCTGATGATCTTTGCCGGAACGCCGCCCGCTACGGCGAAATCCGGAATGTCGACCGTCGCAACCGAGTTGGCCGCAAGCAGCGCCCCGCGCCCCAATTTCACACCCTTGGTGACAACGGCATGTGCGGCGATCCACGAGCCACGGCGAAGATGTATAGGAGCCAGCTTGCTCGGGCCGAATCGGTAGGAGCCTGCCTGCAATGTATGGTCGCCGGTAACGAGAACTGAGTACGGTCCGACCTGCACTTCGTCCTCAATCGTGATTCCGCCCCATGCGTGCAGCCAACTGCCAGTCGCAATATAGACGTCACGCCCGATTTCCAGGCAGTGCGGAGAATTAATCGTCACCCTTCGCGCCACCTGAAAATTTCTTCCGCAAGCTTTAAACGCCGGCCGAAGCAGAAACCCTCGCATGCGCATCACCGGCTTTAAGTCCGGCATCCAGTCCATCATCAGGCTGATGAAATAAAACCAGCCGCGCTTCACAAATCGCATGGTTCGATCCTATTCCTGAGGGACTTGAAGCGTCGCATTGTGCCAGCCGGGCCGAAGCTCGGTTTGCACCAGCGCAACAAAACGGTCCAGAGTTTGCGTATGGGATTTGGCATAACCCTGGCGGATCAGCGCGCGCCGCAGTTCGCCATCCCCAACGATTCGTTCGACGGCTTGAGCAATGGCGAAAGCATCCTTCGGCGGAACAAGCAGCGCGTCATACCCATCCGTGACAACGTCAGGGACGCCACCAACTGTGGTGGCGATGCAAGGCAAACTGTTCGCCCGTGCTTCGGCCAACACATGCGGCGTGCCTTCGGAAAGACTGGGCAGCACGAGCAAGTCCGACGCGCGCGTGCAATCGAAAATCGGTTGCCCATACGCCATGTATCCTTCCCAATGCACCCTGTCACCGATCCCCCGCTCTGCAACAATTTCATCGAGCATTTTGCGATATTCAGGGAACTCGTTCGCTCCCACCAGCCGTAGCTCCCACAAAAAATCCGGCTTGAGCCGGGACACAGCGTCCAGCAAATACTCAATTCCCTTCTCCGGGCGGATGAACCCAACGAACAAGATACGGATGGTGTCGTCCTGGCACGTGTCCGCGCGGGAGAAGAATTCACTCTCCTGAATTGTGCTGGAGACCGTCGCCGTCGTTCGAGGCGAGCGGTACTTCTGAGCTAATTCGCTGCCGTTGCAGATCAATGCGCCATTCGTGAGCCAACGACCAACGCGTGTTGCGAGCCGATCCTGCAAAGCGTAGAGGAGTGCCAGCATATCCATCACCCGCCCGTTTCGCCTGCTCGCCCGCAGCAAGGCCACAGGATCGCCGACAATCCAATGACAAATGGGACGCCGAAAAATCAGCGCGCAAAGATACAAGACCCCTATATATGGACACATTCCTCTGACGAAGAGAACATCCGACCGGCGGCACGTCCGAATATACGCAAGGATAATTCCAATGAAGTGCCTCAGAGATCCGAGCGTAGTGCGCCAGGCCGGTTGCGCAAAAAGCCCGATGTTGGAAGCCTCCAACGGAAAATCGTTCGAAGACGGCGGAGGCCCATGCACCACGCGAGTGCAGATCAGGACTTTGTCATACTGCATGGCCAATGCCTCGGCCACGCGGCCGGACGCGGCCTGCATATAAATCCGATCCGCGCTCACGTAGGCGCGAACGGGAGTGATGTAGCCTAAGATGCGATGACTTCGATTCATCTTCGTATTCGAAAAATTTAAGCCGGAGATCGGGAATACCGGATTCGCAGCGCCATTACGTTCTGAAGAAAGACTCTGATGTCCCTTGTACCAAATGGCCAGAAGCTGGACAGAGAAACACGAAACATAGCTGCTGCGGCAATCACCAGGACCAGCAACTGGCAAAACCCGCTCAGCACAACGGCCCAGGCCATTCCCATTAACCCAAACCTGGGCAGCAATAAAACTGCCGCCAGCGCCAAAACGCCCGTCCCCAGCAATTGGCTGGCGATCCCGGGATACGGCCGTCCCGCGCCCCGCAACCCTTGATTCAGGATACTGCTCGAAGTTGTCAGCGCCGCCGCGAACGTCAGGATCACCGCGGGCCGCGCGGCCTCAGAGAACTCCGCACCGAATAGCGGCTGAATCAGGAATGGAACAATCGCGGCCAGGAGCAGACCGAATCCCGCAGACGATAGCGTCGCCTGTCGGAATGTTTCGGAGAGAATCTTCCCCTGGCTATCAGCGCTTTTTTCATTGGAAAGGACGGCAAAAGACGTGATGCCCAGCGCTTCCCCGAGCGAAGACTGGGCGTTTCCAAACGCCACAGCCACGGCATAAATCCCTGCGGCCTGCGTGTTCATCAGGGCTATGACCAGAACCTTGTCCAGTTGCAGCGTAAGCAGATTGCTGGCCGTAGCCCAGAAAAAAGGAAGCCCGGACCGCAGCAATTGAACGCATTCCGCAATCCGCAACTTCCCGGTGAGGAACGATCCGGCTTGCATCCCCAGACGAATCAGAACCGCAATCAAATGTGCAATTAGAAAGACCCACACAAACGACGCCACCGTGGTCTTTCGCTCCGCCCAGATTGCGCAGATCAGAATCGCATAGAAAACAAAAAACGAAGCCCTCATGAAGTTGTATCGCCGCCACCGCATCCGTCCGTGATCGACAGCCAGAAGAATCTGGTTGACCACATCGAGAGGAATCAGCAATAAACAGGCCCGCGTTAGCGAAACCAAATACTGCCGGTCCGCAGGCAACAAATACGGAACGAATAAGAAGCCGACAGCCAGAAACAGCAGTGACGCAGCAAATCCCGATACCACGGCGGCGCAAACCCAATCCGCCTCTTTGCCGCCATCCATTCCCACTTCGCGTGCGAGCGCCCAATTGAATCCAAGCAGCCCCAGGTTGCTCAGAATCATCGGCCACAACATCACCGTGGCGAATTCCCCTCGAGCCGTTGGGCCTAAAAGACGCGCCGTCAAAATACCGGTGATCAATCCACAGGCCTGGATGGCCACACTCGTGGAGAACGTGACGATATTCGCTCTTGAAAAAATCATTTTAAGCTCGCGATGCGAGGGCAGGTGCCGTAGCGACAACCGGTCGTCTCGATAAGTTCGCGTAAGCAATGCCGAGAACCACAGCAAACACCAGAGCGTTTGCGGGAATCTGAAGATTAAAATCCGTCCGGCTATGGAGCAAGATGGACAGAATGCTTCCAAAACATCCCAGCGCCACAGCCCGATCTAATCGATCCTCATTTCGCCGGGAACTCCGCGCGGACTGCAGCAAAAGATAGAATATCCCTCCAAAAAGCATCACCGCCGCCGGGATTCCCAATTCCGAAGCGAACTCCAGGTAATCGTTGTGCGCATGGCTGACGAGCCTGCCCTCAAACGAAGTTTGCACGGAAGGATACGCAATGGAAAATGTGCCGAGTCCGGTTCCGACCCACGGGTGAGCGTCGATCAGGCGGAGCGTGTCCTTCCAGATGGTCGCCCGGTTGTTCGCGGACGCCCCATATTGCTCCCCGAGATTTTCAAAGCGCGCCATCACGGGCTCGGGACCGATCCAGACCGCCAACGAAATCCCGGCGATAAGAAACACCAGGGTCACCGTCGCAACGCTCAATCGCTGCCACGCTTTTTGCGAGCCGGAAGTGGCGGCGAGGACAAACACAAGCAGCGCGGAAACGATGGCCGACATAAGGCCCATCCGAGACTGGGAAAACACGATGGCCACAAATAAAATGGCCCCCAGGACTAGCCACAGGACAAGTTTTTGAAGCTCGCCACGAAGAATCGCATTTCGCAATTGCCCGGGCGCGCGCGAATATTGCCGGGATATTTTCCGGTACTCGCCATAAACAAACGCCAAAGCAAAAGGAAGGATCATTTCCAGCAGGCCTGCATAGTGGTCGTAGTTGATGTACGTGCCTGTCGCCATTTCCAGGTTGACCGTCTTTGCGTACCAGAAAATGCGTTGCCACCCGGTCAAATATTGGAATAATCCGTAGGCGGCTTCGAACGCACCCAATCCGAGCAGTGCATGCAAGATTCTTCGATCGCCTTCGCGGTCCAGGCACACAACAATCGTCAGATAGAACGCGGCCAGATACATGACCAGCAGAACCATGTGGGACAGTGTCTCGTATGGAGCGATGCAGATGCCGCTTGAAAAACGGGCCCATTGGAGGAGAACAAAAGTCACCAGCACAACGGAAAAAAACACCGGCACCTTCAGGCTTCCGACTTGCAACGAGTCAAATGTCATCAGGAGCAGAATCGCAACCCCCAGGACTGCAATCTGAACGATCGAAATGGTTGGCGTCTCTGTCCCCCCAAATGCGAGAACTGCCAGCACGACGCCGCCGATCAGTCCAACTTCGAAAATCTTCCTCATGACTTACCTTGCCGGGAGAATAATCTTTACAAAGTCCCGATTGCGGCGCCTATTCAAGGATCGAGGCATAGCCGGCGTCGTAAGACGCGTAATATGGAGTGCCACTCAAATGCATGTTGACGTTATTTAGAACCACTCCGATCAGATTTGCGCCCGCAGATCGCGCCTGCGATTCGGCGTATTGAACCACCTGCCTGGGCGTGTATCCTGCTTTGACCACAAGAATCGTTGCGTCCACAGAACCGACCAGAATCCGGCTGTCCGCAACGCTGAGCAGAGGAGGAGAATCGAGAATGACGAAATCATATTGCTTGGCCGCTTCCTCCAATAAGACACTCATGCGGCACGAGGAAAGCAGCTCCGTCGGATCCTCCGGCAGTGGCCCGCAAAGCAAGACATAAAGGCCGCGAATCGCGGTGTGATATGTCATCGTTTGCCAGATTCCCTCCCCTTTCAAATAACTGCTCAAATGTGAACCTCGTTGGGGAAAATACCTCTGCACTGTTGGCCGCCGCATATCCGCGTCAACGAGCAACACGCGGCGGCCCAATTGGGCAAGGGATATCGCCAGGTTCGTAGCGACAGTAGTTTTTCCCTCTCCCGGATGGGCGCTGGTAACCAGAATAGAATTTGCCGACCGGCCACCGCTGGAAAGAAGGACCGAAGTCCGAAGCGCCCGAAACGCCTCGGCCAGATCGGCATTTTTCCTTGATTTCGGACCCTTCCGCGAATAAGCCGGCGTCAAGATTCCCGATTGTAAATTGTTCGAAGTCGGCAGGCTCAGGGTTGGCATTCGATCTTTGAACTCAGGACTGCCATTCCGATGGCCGTTGAGCGCTTCGAGGGAAGTTATGAACGCCAGCGCGGGAGCCTGCAGGAAGCGATCCACGTCTTCCGCGTTCTCAATCGTCTGATCCAGATGCTCCTGGAAAAACGCGGCACAAACGCCGAATCCCAGGCCCAGGATCGCGCCCAATCCCAGATTGAGGGCCACCTTCGGAGAAACCGGCCTAAAAGGAGCCTTCGCTGGATCCACAATCTGAATGTTGCTTGCTTTCAAGCCCGCCGAGACGCCGGCTTCCTTCAGCCGCTGCAGCAATCCTTCATAAATGCTTTTGTTGCTTTCCACTTCGCGGCTCAGGATTCCGTACTGCACCGATTTCTCAGCGATCAGATTCGCTTGTTTTTGCTTTTCCGCAAAAGCTTGCTGGACCAGAGTTTCCCTCCTGACCGCAGCGGAGTAGTCATTGCCGATTCTTTGCGCGGCGCGCAGTCGCTCACGGTCCAGCGAGGCCTGGATTTCCTCGATCTGGCTTTGGACTTGTTTGACCTTGGGATAATCCTCATTGAACGTCGTAACCAGTTCGGCGCGCTCGCGCTGGAGTTCCGCCAATCGCACGCTAAGGTCCTGCAGCAGCTTATTTTCAAAAACGCCGGGGAGCGAACCGTAATCGGCGGATTGCACGAGCCGGTACAGCGATTCCTTCTCGTACCGTGAAGCCTGCGCTTTGGTGAGTTCGTCCTGCAATTCCCGCAGGCTTTGATTGACCACATTTTCGGAATTGCCTTTGTCGGTTTCCAGAAAAAGCAGGCCGTTTTGAGCGGCATATTGCTGGAGCTCGTCTTCGGATTTTTCCAGCTTCGCTTTCAGGTCCAGCATCTGCTGCGACAGCCATTCGGAGGCTTTCTGGGTAGCGTTCCACCGCGCTTCGAGGTTTTTGTCGACATAGTTGGAGGAAAGCGTATTGACCACCTGCGCCGCAAGATTTGGATCTTCCGATTCAAAACTGATCTCCACTGTCCTGCTGCGCCGGTTCGGCTTGACCGAGAGCTTGTCCTGGAATCGCGCCAACACATTTTCCGAAACCGATGGATCACTTCCCGTAACATCTCCTTCGGGCATTTTTTTTGCCCGCCACGGCCATGCCCGATTGCGAGGACGAAATTCCGCAACCTGGTCCAGCCCCAGCTGGTTGATCACGCGCTCAGCCAGATCGTCGCTGCTGAGCACCTTGTATTCCGTCTCCAGATAGGCATCGGACACTTCATCCAGCTGAAACAGTTCTTGAGGAGTTACCAGATTCGGGTTTTCCTTTTCAATTTCTAGCAATGCCTTGGCGCGGTAGAGAGGTTTCTGCTTCAGGGTTCCAATGAGAACGACTCCGAATAGAATCGAGAAAGCGAGTATGACAGTCCATCTGCGCTTACGGATTACCCTCCAATAGCCAAGGATGTTGGGAGGCTTTTCCGTTTCGCCGCAGCCCGGCGAGGCAAGAATAGTGCGACGCACACCCACGCGCTGCTCGACGGGCTTGAACACTTCCATCGTGCCGCTATCGACGTTGTTTTCTTGATTCAAGTTTCACCACCTGTAGATGGCCACGCCTGTCGCCGTGGATAGGGCGGCTTCCGCGCCGCGGTAAAATGCGCTCTTGGCTGAGCTGTCAGGTATGAAGACGATGTCTTTGGGCTGAAGCATCGGGTCGGGAGACCGGCTGGCCAGAATTTTTCCGAGGTCGATGGGAATTGCGATTCTCTTATCGGTGTTTTGATCCGTCCGGATAATCTTCGCCTGGCTCTTTGCGGAGGTTCGAGTCAGCCCTTCGGCGAGCGAAAGTGCCTGTAACGCCGAAATATTTTCGTTATTGTGAAGGACAAATCCGCCCGGCTTCTTCACATCACCAACCACATAGACGATCCCGGCCCGCGTGACCTTCACAATGTCACCCGGATGGACGGGAACATTGAAAGCAGGATTGACCGATTCCAGCAGACCCTTGAGATTCACTTCGATAATTCCGTTTTTGCCGTCCTGGAAGCCTTCGGCGGAGGCTGCGTTCGCGGGCGAACCGGCGCCGCGCATGACCACCACCGTATCGCCCGCATCGTCCGCGAGGCCTTCCGCCATCGACAGCAGTTCCAGCACAGTCTTTGCGCCCCGAATCTGGAAAACTCCCGGTTTTTTCACCGCTCCAACCACCGAGACCGAATGGCTTTGTAGCTCCCGCACGAATACGCCCACATGGGGGTCTTTCATATACGTTCGGCGCAGAGAACTCTGGAGGACCGATTCCAGTTCGCGGGGAGTTAATCCTGCGGCCTTCACTGTCCCTAGCAATTCAAGCGAAATTTCTCCGCTTGCCGAGACGCGCACGGTTCGATTCAGTTCGGGAGCTTCAAATACTGTGATTTCCAGAAGGTCGTCGACGCCAATCAGGTATTCATCCGCTTCGGAATCCGGTGCTGAACTCGAAAGCTTCTTCGTCGATTGCTCCAAACGCCGGTTCAAATCCTCCGTGGTCTGTCCCGGAAGCGAAGAAGGAATTTGTCCCACCGGTGTTGTTTGCGCGCAGAGTTCGTTTGCGCAAATTAACGATCCCACTCCCAGCAGGACTTGGAGCGGTCGCAGAAATTTCCTTAGACGGTTCGGATCCACAACACCCAACCTTCCCTAATCATTCGCTACCTGCCGCACTCAATCGTTGCCGTCCTTGCAGCGTTTCTTCCGTCGCGTATGCTTGCTAACCGAGCAGTCCTTGTCATCATTCTGATCCGCCTGAACGCCGACCAGTAGGTTGTCGCTTGGCGTCGTTGTCCCTCTGCTGACCACAATCCCTTTGCCGCTCTCTTGCGCATCGCCTCGGTCGATGGTTACCTGGACCGAATCGGGCGATTTCGTCAATTGCACCGTGCTGTTCTCAAACACCTGCACCTGACCACCGCCCGACACTGCGACCAAAACTTTACCGCCGGCCCCGACATCGATCTTGTCCCCGCTAAAGATTGTGGTTCCGGGCACCAGTGTCGTCCCGCCGATGGAAGCTCCCTCGCAACTGGAGACAATCCCAATGGGAACCTGTGCCGCTGCAACTGCCATGGAAAACAGAAAGAGAAGCGTCAGAATCACCGAGTTTCGTGTAAACATTCGATCCTCCATTCACTTGAAAATTCATTTTTCGATTAGCCTCAACGAAACTTGATCGACCCACACCGTCCCAGCGATGCGATTATCAAACTTTTTGCTTGCTGGACGAGTTACCCGAACTTCAAGCAGTTCGGTTTGAGGACCGGTCTTGAATTCCCCCTGCCGCCGCGACCATGGCAGGCTGCCCACCGCGCCTTCCGATTGAAATAGCAAGATGGCCGGATCGTCAGCATCGCGAATCTGAAACTGGGGCCCGCTGTCTGTGGTGATCGCTTGAGCGCGCATGTAGCCTTCAAATCGATAGGAAGCGTTCGGATTTACAGGCGCGTACTGGAAAACCAAGACATCCGACAGGTTCTGCGTTCCCTCAAATCGAATGCGCAACGAACGCGTCCCATCGAGAAACGCCAGGTTATCCGTTCTGACCGTCGCGCCTGCCATTCGATTGACCCGCCAATCCAGGCCTCCATCGAGAATCTCATTTTCGAAATCGCCGTTGGTGATAAGGTTCGCGTCGGGACCGCCCTTCCCGGTAACGGAAGGGCTTCTCTTTTCCAGCGTGGTCCTGGCGGAAATGAGCTGGTCGATTCTACGGTGCGCAATCAAGGCGTCCAGAAAGGTCAGCGCGTCTTTGCTTTCAAAGCTTAGGCCGGACGCGACAATTCGGTTCCATGCATCCAGCGCCGCATCCAATCGTTCTGTTCCTGACAGATAGTTGAGATACTCGAAGTAGATATCAGATCGCAGGGGAATCATCCTCCGCGCAATCAAATCACCGTCGCCCGTAGCGCGCCAGGCCAGATCGAACGCAGCCCGCCGCAACTCCGGATCTGCGATCAAAGCTTTTTCGAGTGCCGCCAGCGCCTGCTCCCTTCTTCCTTCACGAAGGTAAAAATTTCCTACTCGCCACTGTATTGCAGGTGAATTTGGAAACAGCAAGGCTGCCTGCTCAAAGGCGTGTTGCGAATCTACCGTCCGACTGGCCCAGTCGTAAGCTTGGCCCAACCGGGACCAGTAATCGGGGTCGTTCGGGCTGAGCTGAACTGCATGTTCATACAAGCCAATAATCTCGGGCAAATCGCCCTCTTTGAGCGGTCGTTCGAGACCGGTTGCCAAATCGGCATATCGCTCGGGATTCCACGGTTCCCACCGGATCGCCTCGCGAAATCCTTCAAGCGTTTGTTGTCTGGAATGAAAATCGGCTACCGCTTGTGCAAGCACCGGATAGCAGCAAACCAACAAGAAAATCGCAAGACAAACACGAACCGCCCGGCCAAGCCAGTCCCTGCTCAGCAATCGTCCATGCGTGTCGATCGCCGAGCTGGCGGTGAAATCATGCTGAAATAGGCTTGTGTCCATCAGGGAGGTGGAAAACTGGGAATTCGCGCAAATTATAAAAACTATTTCAAAGAGCGCCTTGTCGCTGTTTTCTCAGCATGAAAATTCGGCCACTCGGCCGCGCCAACGGCGCGGAGGGTACCAGCCCGGGGCAACGCCCCGGGTATCGTTCTCGGTTGTCATCCGCCCTGAATGGGCGGAAGGAATCCCTGCGTCCCTTCAGGGCGCACCGCAATCGATCCATTCCAAAACCCAGGGCGTTGCCCTGGGCTGATATCCGACGGCGCTTTCAGCGTTTCAAATTCTCAATTTTTGTTGAGACTTGGGAGATGCAACATTTAGGATTGCATTTGCCTTATTCTTTCGTGAAGTTGACCATTTATAATTTGGCTTCTAACCACAATTCGCCAACGAATGCGACGCTGCCGGCAAACGAACCGGCCCCGGTGTCTCAAGGCAGGAAATATCAATTTCAACTGCTGCGGAGCGTCCCAGCATTTCAAAGGAAGCAATCAAGCGAAATTGATCCTTTTTTCGAATCAGAAATCCTTCAAGGCCCCGCAGTGGCCCTGATGCAACCCGAACCCGGTCTCCACACTCCAGATATGGATAAGGCTCGACGGGAATTGAGCTTGCAACCATTTGCCGCACCGCTTCAATCTGATCATCCGGAATCATCGCTGGTTTCCCTCCCCACGCGACGATGGCAAAAACTCCCGGGGTTGTCAGAATTTGAATTCGGCGGTCAAGCCCACCACGGATGAACACGTAACAAGGAAACAGGGGTAGGCACAGATGCTTGGTCCGTTCACGTGACCTGCGTGTCGCGGAGTAGATTGGGAGAAAAACTTCATGGCCGGTGTTCGATAGGAGCCGAGCGATACACTTTTCATGCTGGTGGCGTGTGTAGAGCGCATGCCAATTGCAATCATTGCCGGGATATTGAATTCCCCGATTGTAGTCCGTCAAATGCATAGAGCGGTGCCCTGTGAGATGCTTGGGAGAATTCCCCAAGTCAACTCGCCGAGATTGACGTGCATTCCCCTTTTTAAAACAAACGGTTCAACAAAGACGAAGTCCGCGCCAATGATTCCCGTGAGCGCGTTGCACTTGAAACCGGACCAGATTCTCCAGCGCCGCGACAGCCCCTCTAGAGGCTGAGGCGGATTCATCCTTGATCCTTGCCATGCTCCAATGGGAGAAGTCCTCGCTTACGACCGCAAAACCGTTTTCCATTTTGCCTTCCGATTTGTGCTCCACTCGCAATACACGCACTGATCCACGGACTCGGATGACCGGCTTCAGCCCGTTCAGGGATGGGAGAACGACCTCCACTTGAATCGGAACATTCACGGGCGGGCATGCGGGAGTTAGAATGAAGGCTCCGAAAACACTAATGTCCCGGGTGACCCCTTCTCCTTGCAAACGCTCGTGGCTCCCGCTCTCCCAGGAAAATAGGGCCGGGGCATCTAGTCGATAGCGCATTTCTTTTCTCATTTCCATTGGCTGATCCATGGCCTGAGCCGGGCTTTTTGTAGCAATTGGGTTCAGGCAAATACTATTTCGGGACCGGGCGCACTGTAACTATTCCAGGAAAGCTTCACAAGATGTATGGTGCCCCGGCCGGTGTGAAGTGACGTATTTCCTCTGGGGACGATACACTACTCTGCTCACTCTTCCCTTAGGATCACCTCATGAATAGGCGTTCAACGGCAAGGGGACCAGTGGATCAGAAGCCGGATAGGAGGGCGAAAGCCCCTGGCCCGAAGGGGGCATTTGCCCCAGGCTCACAATGCCGGAACTTGGCACGTATCGTGCCACTTTCAATTAATACGTGTTGCATATTAAATGGATTGTCATATATCATGACATATAGAAACACCCTACCCAGAGGGGTGAACATCAGTGGCCAATGAATTATCGGCACTGTCGCGAAAAAGGGTCAGCGTCCTCATCGCTGACGTCGACATGCTCGGCGCGCACCTGCTTGCCGCCGAGGTTGCCCGCGGCAGGCAGGATATCCGCGTTGTCGCCATTTCGGTTGTCTCCGATGAATCGATTCGACAATCGGAAGAGCACCACCCGGACATTGCTCTGATCAATTGTCACCTGGGCGACGGCCAGCTTTCCGGATACAACGTCTTACAGAGCATCACTCTCGCGTGCCCGAAAACGGCAACCATCATGATGATCCCGACTTGCGACCGCGAACTCATCGTTGACGCATTTCGTGGCGGAGCTAGAGGCATATTTTGCCGCACCGATAAACTGAGTCTTCTGGCCAAGTGCATTCGAACCGTTCACGGCGGGCAAATCTGGGCCAACAATCAGGATATCGGCTTTATCCTCGAGTACCTTACGCAGTTCAAGCCTCTTCGATCCGTCAAATCCGGCGGCGGCATGCATCTGCTGACTCCGCGCGAAGCGGAAGTCTTGCACTTGCTTGCCGAGGGCATGAGTACCCGCGAGATCAGCCAGAAAATTGAGGTTACAGAACATACGATTCGGAATTACATCTGTAATATCTACGAAAAACTGGGGTCTCTAGCCGCGTAGAACTGGCGCTCTATGCTGTAGCGCGTGAGGATATCACCACTTCCAAGGAAAAATTGGCCAAGCAAACCTGAACGGCCCGCCGCAACTCTTTTCTCTACGCAACAACCCATTTATCTGCCTATAGATACGCAAGGCCTTGTCCAGTACTCCTGCTATTTCCTTTTCAGCACAAAAGTGAACAGACAAGCAACTTAATATCCGGCATAAGGGTTCATATGGAGAGGAAAAAACTCGGGCTGGGGAGCAAAATGAAGTTAGCGAATTTAGTAGCGTTGCTCGTCTGGCTTTTTTGTCTTGCGCCCAATGCGCGAGCCGATATCACCGTCTTGTTGGAGGAGCCCTACGGCTATGACGGTGCATTTGCGGGGGCCGGGCATACTGCGGTCTACCTGTCGGGCGTCTGCGCCGAATCCCCCACCTTATTGCGCCGTTGCGAGCCGGGAGAGTCCGGAGTCGTGATCAGTAGGTACACCCGGATTGCAGGGTACGACTGGATTGCAATACCCCTAATCCCCTATCTCTATGCCGTGGCAACACCCGAAGATATTCCTCTCTATGCGGATACCAAGCTGGTTGCATTTCTTAGAGACCAATATCGGCGTAAGCATCTTGAAGATATCGCTCATGACGGACCGTCGGGAGAAATGCCGGGTGGAGACTGGGTTCAATTGATCGGCTCCTCATACGACCGCACAAGCTACGGATACCAAATCGAGACGACCGTAGCACAGGATGAGAAATTCATCCAACGGATGAATGCGCATCCTAATACCAGGACCTATGAGGTCATCGCGCGCAATTGCGCGGACTTTGTGCGCGATGTCGTGAACTTCTACTATCCGAAAGCTGTGACGGCGAGCATCATCTCCGACTTCGGTGTGGCGACTCCAAAGCACGCGGCAAAATCGCTGGTGAAATACAGCCGGCGGCACCAGGACCTGGAATTTTCAAGTTTTGTGATTCCACAAGTTCCGGGGAGTATCAAGCGTAGCAAGCCGATCAGAGGCTTGGTGGAATCGGTTTTCAAGGCAAAGAAATATGTGATTCCGCTTGCCGTTCTCAATCCATTCATCGCGGGAGGCTTTGCCTCGGCATACCTGATAAGTGGCCGTTTCAACCCGTCGAAAAATGCTTTGGTTTTTAGTCCGAACGGAAAACCTGAACTGCCCCTCACCGCCGAGGAACGCCGGAATTTCATGAAAAATGTGGATGATCTGAAACAGTCAAATTCCGACATACCGCTTGCGGAGAAAGAAATATCGTGGCAACAATTTCGAGGGAAAGCGCAACCCAGTGTCGATGTGTACGGACGCCCCGTCCTGAAAGCGGTTTTTGCCGACAGGATGATTGAACTGGGGATCTCACGCGGAAATTTCCTTCGCAGCAATTCCACCTTCGAACTCCAGCGCGAGTTCCTGACCGCTCGCCTGCGATCCGATCTGGCGACCGGCCGGGTTCCCACCTCATCGAACGCTCAACTGCATGACGACTGGAACTTGCTACATGGGGTAGAGACTGCCGGGGGCGACCAAGCCGGGGTGATGGCCCAAGTGAGCACTTTGAGTGGTGGAAACCAACTCGGTTCCCACTGAGGATATCGATGATTGCATTACTTCCAGCTACAGCTACCAAAATGCTTCTCGAAACGTCTAAAAAGCCGCGGTTCTAGGGTTGAACCTTAGCTTCCCATATCAGATTCAGCCGGACAAAAGGAATTTGGGAAGATGGCATTGACATTGGGCAGCTTTCGTTCTTAGAATCATGCTTCGTTTTTCTAACATTACAAATGATGGAACGCCATTAGCGTCGTGTACGTCTGTCTTCTACGAGAATATCTATGATTAATGTCAATGGACTAACGAAGAAGTACGCTCACAACACCGCTGTCGACCAGATTTCCTTTCAGGTCCAGAAGGGACAAATTGTCGGTTTTCTCGGCCCCAACGGTGCCGGTAAGACCACGACAATGCGGATGTTAACTTGCTTTCTGACGCCGACCAGAGGCACTGCAACCGTCGCGGGCTTTGACATACTGGAACAGTCGATGGAAGTGAAAAAGCGCATCGGCTACCTTCCGGAAACCCCGCCGGTTTACCCGGAAATGCGGATTGCGGAGTACTTGACCTTCGTCGGGAGGCTCAAAGGACTTACGGGAAGTGAGTTGAAAAGCCGCGTTGACTACGTTTGCGAGCGCTGCGCGGTCGCCGATGTGAGGGACAAGATCATTGGGAAGCTTTCGAAAGGTTACAGGCAGCGCGTCGGGCTTGCACAGGCCATTGTTCACAACCCGGATGTCCTGATTCTCGACGAACCGACGGCCGGTCTCGATCCCAAGCAGATTAATGAGACTCGCGACCTGATCAAGGGTCTTGCAGGCGATCACACCATCATTCTCAGCACGCACATTCTTCCCGAAGTAAGCCAAACGTGCGAGCAGGTCATCATCATCAGTAAGGGGAAAGTGGTTGCAACTGACTCTGTCAGCAATCTGCAGGGCCGAGCCCGCTCCGGCGAATCCGTGCTGCTCGAAGTCGCCGGTCGCAATGGCAGCCTCGATCCAAATTCTGTGAAGCAGAAACTCGAACAGGTGGGTGGCGTAACGCACGTGGCCATCAAGGAAGACGGTCAGAAGAAAGTCCTGTTCGAAGTGGATGGTAAGAAGGATGGCTCCCTGCGAGGCGACTTGGCCCGCGCGGTCGTGGAATCCGGCTGGAATCTGAATGAGCTTCGCGCCTCGGCCATGAGCCTGGAAGAAATCTTCCTGCAACTCACTGGTGGAGAAGAACATGCTGCAACGGAGGAAGTCGCGGCGGGGGGACAAAAATAATGAGAAATATCTGGACAATTTGCCGTAAGGAACTGCGCAGCTACTTCACTTCGCCCATCGCCTACCTGCTGCTCATCATGTTCGCCCTGATTTTCGGGTATTTCTTCTGGAACACGATGAACATCATCGTCAGCATGACGATGGAAGCCCAGATGGAAGGTGAGCAGTTCCCCATGAATCTGAACGAGCATATCGTCCGGCCGCTTCTGTCGGACATTAATGTGCTCGCCCTGTTTTTCATCCCCATGATTACGATGCGCCTGTTTGCCGAAGAGAAGCGTTCGGGAACGATCGAGTTGCTTACGACCTCGCCGGTTACGGACGTTCAAATCATTCTGGGGAAATGGTTTGCCGCGCTTTTGATGTATGCCTTCATGCTGCTCACGACCCTGCTCGACTTCGCGTTCCTATTTAAGTTCGGCACACCGGCCTGGAAGCCCTTCGTAATTGGATACCTGGGTCTGCTGCTTCAAGGCGGCGGATTATTGGCCATTGGAACATTTATCTCCATGCTGACCAGGAATCAGATTATTGCCGGCGCGGCGACGTTCGGGATTTGCCTGATGCTGTGGGTGGTGCAAGGGGTCAGCGAGTTCGAATCGGCGACATGGGCGCAGGTGCTCTCATACATGTCCATCATCACGCATTTCGAATCGTTCGCTAAAGGCGTAATTGACACAAAAGATGTGATTTTTGACGCGACGGTGATCTTCCTGGGACTGTTTTTCACCGCCCGCTCGATGGAATCTCTGCGTTGGAGGTCGTAAGTGAATAGCCGTTGGATGGAAACCAGACAAACCAAGTATGCAAGCTACGTCGCGGTGTATATCATCGTGATCCTTGCCATCGTATCGGTGGCCAACGTCCTTGCCAATCGCTACAACAAGTCCTACGACTCGACGGCGAACAAGCGCTATAGCCTGTCCGATCAGACCGCCAAAATCGTCAAAGGGCTGAAGCAAGACGCGACGATCACCTATTACGACCGGCAAAGCAGCTTCCGCACCGCCCAGGATACGCTCGACCGCTATTCAAACTTGTCACCCAAGGTTCACGTGAATTACGTGGACGTCGACAAGAATCCGCAAATCGCACGCGCTGCCGGAGTTACCAAGCTCGGGACTTCCTTCGTTCAAATCGGCGACAAGAAGGAAGAAGCAAAGAGCGTCACCGAGGAAGAAATCACCGGGGCATTTATTCGCGATCTGAAAACCACGAGTCGTACGGTGTGCTTCGTCACCGGAAGCGGCGAACACCAGATCGACGATACCGGGCGCAACGGCTACTCGCACCTGAAGGAAATTCTGGGTAAAGACCAATACGCAATGAAAACTATCAATCTGCTTGAGAAGGCGGAGGTTCCCTCCGATTGCACGGTTTTGGTGGTTGGCGGCCCTCAAAGCGATTACTTGCAGCCATCCGTAGATGCCATTAAGACTTATGTCGAGCAGGGCGGGCGCGCGATGTTCCTGCTGGATGCCCCGCTCAAGTTTGGACGACCTACGGCGGACAATATGGCGCTTGCCAGCCTGCTGCAAAGCTGGGGCGTCTCCGCGGATAAAGACCTGGTGCTCGATCTCAGCCCGGTCGGGCAGCTCA
This sequence comes from uncultured Acidobacteriaceae bacterium, assembly GCA_964622265.1. Classification (GTDB taxonomy): domain Bacteria; phylum Acidobacteriota; class Terriglobia; order Acidiferrales; family UBA7541; genus Palsa-360. The sequence continues at coordinate 45,206 of CAZUNI010000001.1, forward strand.
TGGGGCTTGGTCCCGAAGTGGCCCTGATTTCGACCTACGATGCTCATCAAATCGTTGACGACTTAAAGGGCACGACCACAGGATTCCCCATTTCGCGCTCGCTGAACGTGAACGATACGGACAAGACCAAAGTCACAAAGTTGTTCGAATCTTCAGCGTCCAGCCTTGCCACTGCGGATCTGAATTCGCCAAAAATTAATCCCGACGATCCCAAGAACAAGAGGGGCGCGATGACGCTGGGTGCCGCGGGCAGCTACACCACCGGCAAGGAAAAATCGGAAGGCCGGTTCGTGGTGATCGGAAGTTCGTCATGGCCTGCCAATTCGTTCATCAGCTTTAACGGCAATGGCGACCTGGCTGTCAACGCCATGAATTGGCTTTCTTCGGATGAAGACCTGATCTCGATCCGCCCGAAGGCCTCGGACGATCAAAAGTTGACGATGACGCGGTCTCAATTCAACTGGGTTCGGCTCAGCAGCCAGTTTTTGCTGCCGATCGCGCTTCTGTTTGCCGGCATCTCAGTCTGGTGGCGGAGAAGGTAGATAGGCCATTCGGCCTGCGCCACGGCACTTCACACCGGGACATATGCTATGAAAATCCGACAATTGATTGCAGCTGTTGTAGTTCTGGGCGCGCTTGCTGTGGCGTTGTGGTGGTCCAATAAGCATCAGGCTGACGCCACCGCTCCGAAAGCTGCGGCGGACGCCCCGACCAAGATCGTCTCCTTCCAGCAGGACGATATCGCCAAGGTGGAGATCAAGAAGAAGGACGGCGACGCCGTGGTTATTTCCAAGGCCGGTCCTGCCAACTGGAAGATCGTTGCGCCCAAGCCGATGCTGGCCGATCAGGACCCGATTTCCGCAATCCTCTATAGCCTTTCTCCGCTCGATGCGGATCGTCTGATTGAAGACAAGGCAACCGATCTGAAACCTTACGGACTGGCCGAGCCGGAAGTGGTAGTAACCGCGACTGGCAATGACGGCAAATCGCAGAAAGTTCTGATCGGCGATGATGTTCCGACCGGCGGGACGGCCTACGCCAAGCTCGACGGCGACCCGCGGATATTCACGATTTCCAGCACGTCTAAGTCGGATCTGGATAAAGGCTTAAAGGCCCTGCGGGACAAGAACCTGATGCCGGTTGATTTTAACAAAGCCAGCAAGATTGAACTGGTCAGTCCGAAACTGAATCTTACGTTTGCGTATGACAATGGCCTATGGGTGGTCCGCTCGCCCAGCGGCATGCGCGGAGATTCGCCGAAGCTGGCGGAGATCGTCGATAAACTGAAACTGGCGACGCTCGACCCTAACACCTCTGACGCTGACGCTAAAAAGGCTGCGGCATCCTTCTCCTCAGGCACTCCCGTGGGAACTGTGAAGGCCACCGACGCCTCCGGAACGCAGGAGTTGCAGGTTCGCAAGGCCAAGGACGATTACTACGCCAAATCATCTGCAGCAGACGGTGCGTACAAAGTTTCAAAGGACCTGGGCGACGAGATCGACAAGAAGCTGGACGACTTCCGCTCCACCAAGCTGTTCGATTTCGGCGAAAGCAATCCTGAGAAGATCGAGATGCAGAGCGGTTCGAAATCGTATGTTCTCACACGGACCGCCGACGACTGGATGGAGAACGGCAAGAAGGTAGATGGCACTACCGTCGATGCGTTGCTGCGCGAAATCCGGCTGCTTGCGGCGATGAAATTCGTGACGAGCGGATTCTCCTCCGCTGCGACTACCTTAACCGTGACTTCGAATGGTGGAAAGCGAGTTGAAAAAGTGCTCGTATCCAAGGCTGGCGACCACCTCGTCGCGAAACGGGAAGGCGAATCGTTGCTCTACCAGCTGGATGCCAAAGGGCTGGATGATTTGCAGAAGGCGGCGGACGCCGTTCAGGCTGCGGACGCTCCCAAGAAGTAGTTTAGTCCTCGCCCTTCACATCGTTCGAAATCACTTCCTTCGAAACAAAAATTAAGGGGCGGCCCGTTTACTGGCCGCCCCTAATCATTGCTGGCTGAAAATCAATTCGAATGCTTTTTACGCCTTCGGATACCAGTTCAGCAATCGGACCTCGATGCCCGTGCCTGCCAGAGCCTTTTGAAACGCGGTCGTATCGGAGGTGCCAGAGTGATATGGGATGGCGATTTTGGGATGAAATGCCTTCACGGCGTCGGCGGCTTCTTCGGGCGTCATGGTATAGGGCAGATTCATGCAGATGAACGCGACGTCGATATTCTTGAGCGCGCGCATTTCCGGGATGCCTTCGGTGTCGCCGGAAATGTAGATGCGCGTGCCGCCGTAAGTGAGGATGTAGCCGTTGCCGCGCCCTTTATCATGGAAGAACTTCCCGGCTTCCGGGCCGCGCGTCAGGTTGTACATGGGAACCGCTTCGATGGTCCAGTCGCCCCAGGTCTTTTTCTCTCCGTTGGCAAGCGGGCTGGCCGTCGTTACGGTCTTGACGACCGCAGGCGGCGCAATAATTTCCGTGCCGGCCTTGCTTTCGGAGGCGATTAACGCGGTGTCCATGTGATCGCCATGGATGTCCGTGACGAGAATCAGATCTGCCTGCGGCAGGCCGGTGAAGACCGCCGGTTTGGCCGGATCGACTACGATAACCTTCCCTCCAGCCTCGATGACCATAGACGCATGGTAAACCGGTGTGACCTTGATCGGGCCCTTTGACGATTTGAACGTCTGTACCGGCCGCTCCATTTGGCCGTGCGCTGAGCCCACAACCAAAAATATGGCGGCAAAAGCTATGAGGCGCAAAACTGTTTTCATTCGAACACTCCTGTCATTTATTTCCACCCTCGGGCGCTCGAATCTTAGCACGCGCCATGGGCCTCCACAACTTTGAGACTGGACCGTGGAGCCCCAATTTAAAGATGATTTCAAGTGTTGGGGTCGAAACCTGGGAACGCCAATCTCCCGATTGGCGTTTTGTGTTCTGCTGCATTCGCCAATCGGGAGATTGGCGTTCCCAGGCTAGGCTCCGAATTTGCAGCCTCAAGCTTCAACCAAGCGATGTCTTCACATTAGGACAACGCCTCCGGACAGGAGTCGTTTGTGGAGTCTCGACAACGCTCTACCCTACCGTTTAGACTTCGGCATGCAATTGCAGGCATGCCAGCGAGAGAAGAGGATTGACCTTGCCAAACGTTATCTACATTTTGCCCGACGGAACTTCGCGCAAGCTGGATCTTCCGGCCGGGATGTCCGTGATGCAAGCTGCGATCAACAACAGAATCAGAAGCATCCTCGGCGAATGCGGCGGTAATTGCATGTGCGCGACCTGCCATGTCTATGTCCAGGATGATTTTTTGAGCCGGATTCCCGCGGCCAGCCCCAGCGAGAAGGCTATGCTCGAAATCACTGCGTCCGAGCGGAAAGCCAACAGCCGGCTGAGCTGCCAGATAAAGATGAACGAGAATCTCGACGGCATCGTCGTCCAGATTCCGGCAAAGCAGCGATGATGTTGCGGCTCGCCATTTCCAGGGGGAGGACGGTTTACACCCATGAAAGACCGTAAATTTGCCGAGCGATTTTGCGCCGCAAACGCAGACCGTTTTCGATTGAAGGACTTCGACCCAGCGGACACGATGGGGTTGAAATCCAAAGAAGAAGCGGCGGACGCCCTTGAGCGCGGCATCGTCCGCCTGTCCGAATCGCAGGAAAAGCTGTACGCCCAGGACCACTGGGGAATTCTGCTGGTACTGCAAGCCATGGACGCAGCGGGGAAAGACAGCACGATCAAGCACGTGATGTCCGGAGTGAACCCGCAAGGCTGTATCGTTACTTCCTTCAAGACTCCCTCCGTGGAGGATCTGAATCACGATTTCCTGCGGCGGACGATGCGTTTCATACCCGAGCGGGGGATGATCGGAATTTTCAATCGCTCCTACTACGAGGAAGTGCTTGTCGTTCGAGTCCACAAAGAGATGCTGCTGCGGGAGAAGTTGCCGGCGAAACTGGTCTCAGACGAAATCTGGCAGGAACGCTTCGAGGATATCAACTCGTTCGAACGGTATCTCACTCGAAATGGGATCCTGGTCCTGAAATTCTTTCTGAACGTTTCGAAAAAGGAGCAAAAGCGAAGATTCCAGGAACGCCTGGACACGCCTGACAAAAACTGGAAATTTTCCATCAATGACGTCCTGGAGCGGCAGCACTGGGATCAATACATGCGCGCCTACGAAGAAATGATTCGAAACACCAGCACAAAGTACGCGCCCTGGTATGTCGTCCCCGCCGACCACAAATGGTTCACGCGCCTGGCGGTTGCGGAAATCCTCAATCACGCGCTCGAACAATTAAATCTCTCCTATCCCAAAATGGACGCGGAGAAGCGGAAGGATTTGAAAAAGGCTCGGATTGCTTTGAAACGCGAAAAGTAACTTCAGCGAACATTGCCGGCTACGGGCCGGGTACAAATTAAAACATGAAACGCAGGCCCAACTGAATTATGCGCGGGGTTGAGGCTGTGCTGGTGGCCACACCGAATTTGGGATCGTTGATGTACATGTCCGAGGGGCTCGCTCCCGTATTCGAAACGGCATAGTTTGGATTCCCAACCGCGAAGGTGGGATGGTTGGGCGCATTGAACATCTCGGCGCGAAATTCCAGTTCTTTCGATTCGGTGATCGGGAAAGCCTTCAGGATTGCAAGATCCCAATTAAAAAAGGCGGGGCCATTGAACGCATTGCGCGGCAGATTACCGACTGTCCCCGGCTGCGGATTGCAGAACCCTCCCGAAACAATCGGCATGCAAGTCAATCCGTCATTGGGCGCGCCGAGGCCGTTCGGTCCGATGAATTTCGGGTTAATGAGCAGGACTTCCCCGTTCGACTGGAAGTTGCCAAGCTGGCCGGCAATCTGCTGCGGCGTCGAGGTTGTGTAGGCAGTATTGGAGAGGATCGACCGGGCCGTGCGGTTCAGAGTTCCATCTCCTGACAGGATCGAGAACGGCGGTCCGCTTTGCCAGGTGAAGATGGACGATGTCGTCCATCCAGAGACTACTTGACTCAAGTATCGGTTCGATGGCGACCATGCGTGGCCTCTGCCGATTGGCAATTGATAGCGGAAATTAGCTTTGAAGGCGTGGGTGATATCGAAGTTCGCGCGCGCGCGTTCGAGGCCGGGCTGGGCATTGTCGAGATACGGGAAAAACCGCTGCACACCCGAAATCGTGTCGGCGCTGTAATCGGTAAAGACTTTGCTGAACGTGTAGCTGGCCTGGAAGTTCAGGCCCTGACGGAATCGGCGGCGAATTTCGACGCTTCCGGCGTTGTAGGAGGAACTGGAATAGTTGCCGAGCAGGTCGGCTGCGCGGAGGTATTGGTTATCCGTTAGCAGGTGCTGTGGTGTAGCGCCAGTGCCATAGTAATTGTAACGGTAGGAAGAATCCGATCCAATAGAGTGATAGAGATCGGCCAAATCTCCAACGGCTCCTTGTTGAAGATACTGATTTACGAGACCGGGGTAATATTGGCTAAGATTACCGAATAGGAAGTTTGGATAGTCAAAGTAAGAAATATTGGAATTACAGCCAGACTTGCCTGGATTATAGCACGGGTCGAAGGCACCGCCGGCAGCCACTGAAGCAAAGCCGTTTTGTCGAGCGGCGTTGAACGCCTGAAGGAACCCATTGTTATTGATTTGCACCTGATTCAAATCGATTGCGCGGTATAGCTTTGAACCCTTGTTTCCGATGTAAGAAACTGTTACCGAACTGTTCCACCCGATTTCGCGTTGGATACTCAAATTCCACTGTTGCACATAAGGGGTTTTAAGATTCGGGTCCACCGCGTATCCAAAACTATTCCCCGTGTTGAAATTATAGAGATTGGCCCAGTTCCCGGAAAACGTACTGGACATTGGAGGAAGGGGGATTGCTTGCGGACCGCTGACTGTAACGCCGGAAAGCTGTGAGGGTCCAGTTTGCGCGCTTACGCCCGGATTGCTCAAGCTGGCGTTGTAGGGAGCGCCGATCAGTTCGTCGTTGACGTAGTTGATGCTGTATCCGGCGCGGATGGAGGTCTTGCCGTCTCCGAATGGGTCCCAGGCAATGCCAATGTTTGGCGCAAAATCACGAAAATCTTTCTCATACACGGATCTTCCGGTATTCCCGCCGAAGTAGGCCAGGGTCGCATCGGAGAGCAGAGTCTGCTGGACCGTTTGCCCCGCAGGAACAACGGGAAATTCCATCAGCCCATCGCGTTCGTTAAAGGGGCTGTTGTACTCCCAACGCAGACCATACGTAACGGTAAGATTTCGGCGCAACTTCCACGAATCGCCGACGTAAAGTGACCAATTGTCGTAACGATAATTTTGCGCAGCGGGGGCGCCCGGCACGTAGCCGGAAGTGGTGCTCGTTACGTTGAAGGTTTGCAATTCGGACCCAACCAGCCCGCCTAGAGTGCTCGCCAATTGGTTGGCCGTAGTTACGGCGGCATCCGATATATTGTTAAAATTGCTCGACTGCAGGCTGGAATTCCCGGACTGTGTGTAATCCAGATTCAACTTTGGAACCGTATTGTAAGAATTCTGGGCAAACACAGTGACTCGCTGGACTTGTATCCCGAAGTTCAACGTATGGTTGCCGCGAGACCAGCTGGCATTATCCTGCCACGCCCACGTATGCACTTTCCGGCTGGAGGGAAATTCATTCTGATTCGGATTGTTGAATAGCGTATTGCTGACGGTAAAAGCTCCGAATTTCTGGTTGGTCAGGAAATTGATCGGCGCGAGATCGAAACCGAAGCGGACTTCATTGGTGAAATTGGAAGTCGGAGTCCATCTCCATGCGGCCGAAAGAAAATTTTCCTTGTCGCTGTTGTAGGCAACGGGCACGGCGGTGTACGTATTCGGCAGTCCAAGGGAAGAACCCGGTCTGTCCAGCAAGTCGCGATTCCAGGCGTAAGTTCCACTGAACGAATGGTGCGCGGCGGGATTCCAATCCACGCGGACGCTGGTATTGTCACGCGTGCGGTCGTCCCGCTGGTTGAACGAATACCCGGCGGTGTTGAGCCCGTCCCCAATGCTTGTGTTGTTGATTGTCGTGGGAACCTGAGCCAGCATGCTGGCGATGGCTGGGTCGAGCGAAGGCGAACCGCCGCTGGTGAGGTCCGAACATCCTCCGGGCAGGGCCACACCCGGAATTACGACGACGCGCGCGCATTGGATTTGACTCGGCGTCGTGGTATCCATCCAGCGAAAAATTCCATTGCGCGCGGGGCCGGTGAGCACGGTTGTATCGGTTGGGACCTGTTGCCGCAACCGATAGAGTTCATAAGACCCGTAAATGAACAATTTGTCCTTGATCACCGGGCCGGCAATTTTTCCTCCAGCCTGATTCTGCAGCAGATTCGGCTTGGCAATTCCATTGGCGTCGTTGAACCAATCGTTTGCCGCGAAGGCGCCGCTTCGATAATCCCAGAAACCTTCGCCATGCCAGTTGTTTGTGCCACTCGGAGTGACCATGCTGACTTGCGAGGACCCGAGTCCGGCCTGCGGGCCGGCGTTCTGCGTGGTGGTCGTGAACTCGCCAACCTGGCTCATCACCAGAAGGTTGGGCGTGTAGTCCAGCGAAGCGGACCGGATGTAATTGTCCTGAATATTGATTCCATCGAGCGTGACATTGCTGTAGGACTGCCTCTGCCCGTTGATTACTGTTGTTTGAGAGCGGGTATTCTTAGTTACCCCGGCTTCCAGGGTCAACAGATTCAGAGGGTTGCGGTCGAGGATCGGCAACTGGTCGATTTGCGCTCTTTCGACCGTGTCGGTCAGCTCCGCCCCCGCCGTGCGAACCAGATTGGCGTCTGCCTGGACCGTCAAGGTGTCGGTAACCGATCCAACCTCCAGCGTAACGGGCGGCACGGAATACTCGGTGGAAGCATCCAGCTTAATATTGGAAATCACTTCGTTCTTGAATCCGGGGTGGGAGACTTCGACTCGATAGAAGCCTGCGTTCAAATGGGTGAATTGATAAGCGCCGTGCGAACTCGTCGTCTCGGTCTGGGTATTGGCAGTACCCTGATTCGTCAGCGTGACTGTCGCGCCGGCGACGGATAGACCCTGCGCATCCTTTACTGTTCCCAGAACGGTGCCGGTCGGAACCTGTGCGAACGCATTCAGGCCTGCGACAAACAGGATCGACAATACGAAAAAAGTGATTCTTCTCCCAAGCTGGGCCCTCATCCAGACCTCCCGGTTCCTGACGGACTGACGAAAGCAAAAGAGGGTTTCCGCTGCGACGGGCCTCAATGTCAGCGCGGCCACCACACGCTGCTCTAACCGATATGTTAACGCGCAACGGAATGTGGGTGACGATTCGTCATCAAACGGTGTAGTCAATGACCAACGGCTTCTAAATTATGCAAGAGTACTTTCTGATAATTTTATTTTCGGATTATAGGCAGATGCGACGGGCCTAAAGCAGAACATTCGACGAGATTTAAGCTGAGTCGCCTTACACCATTCCTTGTATTTTCAATGGTTTGCAGCTAGGGCGACTTCTAAGGCACGGCGCGCCTGGACCATGGCCCCGATCAACGGCGCCTCTTCGTTCAAGACCATCCAGACCGGAATCTGCGCCATGAGCGCCGAGAACTTTTCCTTCTCGCAGAAGGCGCGAAAAAAAGTTCCGTCTTCCATTTTCTTTCGAATCTTTACGGCGATGCCGCCCGCGACCCAAACTCCACCACGAGCCAGGACCTTCAACGCCAGATTTCCCGCCTCGGCGCCGTATATGGAAACCCACATGTCCAGGGTTTGCAGACACACTGGGCACGCGCCGGTTAAACCCAATTGGGTGATTTCCGGAGCGGAGTCCGCCTCAGGCCCATCGAACGAGGAATGCCGGACGGAGGGATCGAGAAATTCATGTATCGTTCGAAATCCGCGGCCGGAAAGAATGAGCTCCCAGCTTACATATTCGTGGCGCTGCTTCATGTGGCGCAACAGGCCCATCTCGCGTTCGTTGCGCGGGGCAAAGTCGGCATGCCCTCCCTCTGAGCCTGCAACCACGTAGCGATCTTCATTCCAGATCAGAAAGGCTTCACCCAGACCGGTCCCTGCCGCAACTACTGCTTGCGTTGCGTGAGGGGAGGCCGCGCCCGCATTTAGCACCGAGATGTCGGACGGCTTCATAAATGCAACGCTATAACCGGTGGCTTCCAGATCGTTAAGCAAGACAACATGGTCGGTGGCCAACTGCCCGGCGAGTACGGCACTATCTACAACCCAGGGCAGATTAGTGGCTTTGACGCGATGATCGATCACCGGGCCGGCTACTCCAAACCCGGCGGCTTCGATCATCGCTGCGCCTGTAATTTTCGCCTCAGTTTGAGTTTGTGACAGAAATTTGGCAATAATCTGATCGAAGGAAGGAAATTCGCGGCTTGCGTAACGGTGATGGACAATTTTCCGGTAGTCTTGGCCGTGAATCTCGAACAGCGCCAGATTGCATTTGGTGCCGCCGACATCCCCGGCCAGGATCACAGTGCGCCTCCGGGCTTGCCTCGTTTTACTTCCGCAGATTTATCCTGCGCGACGGACTCCTGCCAAGAATCGCGGCCCAACAGGGCCGCTGCTGCCCGATCGACCAAAAAAAGCTTCAATCCATTGTCGCGCGGTTGAACCTGCTGCGCCGGGTACGGGGGATCGGCCTTCCCTTCGAGCACAGCCCGAAGCGTCTCCGCCTTATCCGAACCGACGACGAGGAAAACCACCCGCATTGCCGAATCGAGGACCGGCAGCGTGAGGGTCATGCGGCGGGCGTTAAGTTTGGCAACCATCGGTGTACTGACCCAGCGGGATGTCTGCCGCGTGACGCGAGTTCCCGGAAAAAGCGATGCCGTGTGACCGTCCGCGCCCATGCCCAGCAGGATCAGATGAAATTTTGGAAATCCGCGGTCGTCGAGGTCCAGATTCTCCCGCAACACCTCTTCGTATTCGTGCGCCGCGCGCCCGATATTGGCCTTTTCAGCTTCCATGCGATGTACATTGGGCTGAGGAATGGGTACCCGCACGAGTAGCTCCCTGCGCGCCATGCCATAGTTGCTTTCCGGGCTTTCGGGCGGGACCGCGCGCTCGTCACTCCAGAAGATATGGACCTTGGGCCAGTCGATCTGACCGCGGAATTCCTGGGATGCGAGTTGTTCAAACATCGCTCGCGGAGTATTGCCGCCGGACAACGCCACCGTAAATTTTCCGTGACGCGCAATGGACTGCCAGGCAAAGTCCACAAACAGGCGCGCCGCAGCCCGCGCTACCTCGGCTGGGTCTGCAAACACCCTTACTCCGGGCAGGAGTTCCTGCTGCGGGTTATTCGAGCTGTCGCCAGTGTCGGCCATCGCGCTCCAGTAGTTGTTCGGCTTCGTATGGGCCCCAGGTGCCCGCCGCATAATTGGGAAACTTGGGCTTGTGAGATGCAAAATATTCGAGGATCGGATCGACCAGCGCCCAGGCGGATTCCACGCCGTCGGCGCGATCGAATAGCGTGGCGTCGCCGCGCATGCAGTCGTTAATCAGCGTGGCATAGGCGCTGCGTTCGCCGCCTCCGAATTCCTTCTGGTAACTGAAGTCCATGGTGACCGTTTTCAATTTCATTTCCTGGCCCGGCAGTTTCGTATTGAAGGATATCGAGATTCCTTCGTCGGGCTGAACGTTCAGGACCAGGGCATTCTCAGAAATGTCCTGGTCGCGAAACACAAGATGCGGCGCACGGCGGAATTGAATGGCGATTTCGGTGGTGCGACTCGGTAAACGTTTTCCTGTGCGGATATAAAACGGGACGCCGGCCCAGCGCCAATTATCGATTTGCAATTTTGCGGCGACGTAGGTCTCCACATTCGAATCCGGCTTCACGCCCGGCTCGGTCCGATATCCTGCTAGGAAAGAATCGCCCGGCCCGGTTCCGGCAGCGTATTGCCCGCGCACAACGTCCGTCCTTATAGTTTGTTCGGTGAACGGGCGGATCGATTGCAGGACCTTGATTTTCTCATTCCTGACGGCGGTGGCATCGAACGCGATGGGAGGCTCCATGGCCACCAGTGAGGTCAGTTGCAGGACGTGGCTCTGGATCATGTCGCGCGTGGCTCCGGCCGTTTCGTAGAACGCGGCGCGTTGCTCGACACCCAGCGTTTCCCCGGCGGTGATTTGCACGTTGTCCACGTAATTCCGATTCCAGAGTGGTTCGAAGATTCCGTTTCCGAAGCGCAGCACGAGGAGGTTCTGCACCGTATCTTTTCCCAAATAGTGATCGATGCGATAAACCTGAGGCTCTTCGAAGACCTCCAGAACCTGTTGGTTCAGTTTATGCGCAGAGGCGAGGTCCCGGCCGTACGGTTTCTCAATGATGATTCGCACCCAGGAGTTGCCGTTCGAAGGGCTGGACAGGCCGGACTTGGCGAGTTGCTCGATAATGATCGGATAAACGTCTGGCGGCGTCGCCAGATAGAACAATCGGTTCCCTTCCAGCTTGTGCTCGCTGTCGAGTTCCTCCAGTCGTTTCTTAAGCCTTTCGAATGCCTCCACGTCATGATATTCGCCGGAAACGTAGGCGAGAGCCTGCGCGAATTCCTTGCATTGAAGATCATCGCCCGCGCCGCCCTCGGTGAATTTCTTTACCGAATCAATCCCCGATTGTTGAAACTTTTCGTCCGTCATAGGGGATCGCGCAAAACCGATGATCGCAAAGCGGCGCGCCAGGCAATCCTGCGCTGCGAGGCTATAAAGAGCGGGGATCAGCTTCCTGCGCGAAAGATCGCCGGAAGCGCCGAAGATCACGATGGTGCAAGGGTCCGCCGCGGTGATCAAACTTTTCTTCGCAGGTGCCGTTTCTGAGGCGGTGATTTGGTTGGCCTGGGTCATTTTACGTCCTTATTTTTTCGCTTCGGTCTTGATCGCGTGCCCGCCGAACTGATTTCTCATTGCAGAAAGCAACTTGTCTGAATAAGAGTCGGTATCCCGTGAAGTCAATCGCTGGAGCAGCGATAGCGTAATCACCGGCGCGGGCACATCCAGATCGATGGCTTCGGCTACCGTCCAACGGCCTTCGCCGGAGTCGGAAACGTATGGCGCAATCCCGGCCATCTCCGGATTTTCTTTTAGTGCGATGCTGGTGAGGTCGAGCAGCCAGGATCGGACCACGCTTCCTACGCGCCAGATTTCGGAGACCTGATGCATATCCAGCGCGAATTCGTTTTTCTTCTTCAGGATCGCGAAGCCCTCTGCATAGGCCTGCATCATGCCGTACTCGATTCCGTTGTGAACCATTTTTACGAAATGTCCCGCGCCGGATGGACCTACGCGGCCCCAGCCTTGGTCTTTCGCAGGCGCGAGCGTTTCGAAGAGTGGACGCAGGCGCTCGACGGCAGCCTGATCGCCGCCCACCATCATCGAGTAGCCTTCCTTCAGGCCCCACACACCGCCGCTGGTGCCGCAATCTACAAAGTCGAAGCCCTGAGATTTCAAACTCGCCCCGCGTCGCTGCGTGTCCTTGTAATTGCTGTTGCCACCGTCGATGATCGTATCGCCTTTGGACATAAGGGGGATCAGCGCGGCGATCGTATCGTCAACGGGCGCGCCGGAGGGAACCATGATCCAGATCGCGCGGGGCTGCTTCAGCTTTGCGGCAAGAGCGGCTAGCGAATCGGCACCCTCTGCGCCGACCGATACTACGCGCGCCACTGCGCCTGCATCGCGGTCGAATCCCACGATGCGATGTCCGCCGCGAACCAGGCGCTCCACCATGAATGCGCCCATCTTGCCGAGTCCCACCATTCCTAGTTCCATCTGAATCCTCCGAATTTCGTTTAGGCCACGGTCACTCCGTATGCCGCCAGATCCTGCCGCAATTGCTCCGCGTTTTGAAAATGGACGGTGCGCATCTGTAGTTGCCGCGCGCATTCCAGATTCAACTCACGGTCATCAATGAAGAGGCATTCTTCCGGATGGCGTTGCGTCACTTCCAATGCCAGCCGGTAAATGCCTTCATCAGGCTTGCGAATGCCAAGATAGCACGAACTAAAAAAAGCCTTAAATTCGCGCCTCAACTGAAACTGCTGAATTCTGCGTTCGTTCAGCTCGAGCGGCTCGTTGTTGATGGTGGCGAGCAGATAATTTCCAGTTGCAGCCAAACCAGATAAGACGGCGCGAGATTCCGGGAATTCCTCAGACTGCGCGAAAATAAAATCCGTAAATTCCTCGCGAGTGAAATTACGCTTGCGGTAAAACACGGTGCGCTGCAGATAAGTATCGAGGGTAATCTTTCCAGTCTCAAACGCGGGGCTAGCCAGATCGTGCCGGTCCTGCAACTCTTCCCAATCCAAACCGAACTTTTTGGCCGCCGCGGAGCGCGCCGCGCGGTCCCATCCGTTCGAAAGGATCACGCCTCCGACATCCCAGAACAACGCCGTCACGTCCGGCATCACGCCCCCCTCAGGACCGCTTGCTTGGCCCAAACATTGTAAGCGAAATGTGACTACGGTATATACCGAGAGTTGTTATCCATAAGAATCGTTTCCCGGATGGTAGCCGTGAAGCGTCTCGAAGTGAACCAATTTGGTTTTCACCCGATATTGCAGTATCGTAAGATAGAGAAAATCGAACAACGGCTTTGACGGAGGATGCAAATGGCAGACGATTCGTGTGGACCACCAAAACCGACGGTGCCAAGTGCAGCCCCGCAACTCGGCGCGCGCATCGTGCACTGCGTGAAATTCGGCAAGGACATGCCGGGCCTTGATCGCGTCCCCTGGAAGGGCGACCTGGGTAAGAAGGTGTATGAGAGCGTCTCCAAGGATGCCTGGAAGATGTGGATCGAGCACTCAAAAATGCTGATGAACGAATACCGCCTGAATCCGCTCGATCCGCAATCGCAAAAGATTATGGAAGAGCAGATGGAACAGTTCTTCTTTGGCGAAGGGGCGAAGCTGCCTGCGGAATACGTCGCGCCGAAGGCGAAGGGCTAAAAGTAGCACAGGCTTTCAGCCTGTGTTCTTTTGGTTTTCTCCGAGCGCTCCACCATCCGGCAGTTTTCCCGTAACCGGATGCTCCACCGGCAATCGCTCGACAATCTCAAATTTCAGCAGGCTATGCGCAAGCCGTAGCGCAGCTTCAATTTCCGCCGGCGATTTCCCTCTCGCGAAAATAAATCCCAGGTAGCTCGAACCTTCCGGCCACGCCGCAATAAAGTCAGGCAGGCGCGCCGTGATTTGCACGTCCTCGATACCGGGAGTCGCCCGCGCTTGGTCTTCCCCATCGACGCGTTCCAGAAGTCCTGATTTCGTCACGGGAATCATCATAACGCCCGAGGCGTCGTCTTCGCGGTCGAGATCGCTTCCGGGCATTCCGAGCGCTTGCCGCACGAGCAGTTCCTCGAACAAAGTACGATCCGGCCCAAATCGCAGCGCGCGTGAACACAATCCGCCAATTGGTCTGGGCGAAGCTTCTAGCACCCACGGGCCGTTCGCGGTCACACGAAATTCGGCGTGCACCGGGCCATGAGTGAGCCCCAGCGCTCGCACGGTTGCGGATGCGCAATTCGCAATGCGTTCCTGCATTTCTTCCGGCAGTCGCGACGGCGTGATGTAAATCGTTTCCTCGAAGTAGGGTCCTTCCAGCGGATCGGGCTTGTCAAAGATCGCCAGAATTCTTAATCTTCCCCGAGTGAGCAATCCTTCAACGGCGACTTCCGTTCCGGGGATGTAGCGCTCGACAAGCACGCGGTCGAGTTCCTCTTCGTGCGTGACTTGAATTTCCGGGGACTGCAGCAGCGTCTTGATTCGCGCCACGGCTGCTTGAAATTCCTCGGGATTATTTGTGCGGATCACGCCCTGGCTTGCCGCTAGCCGCAGCGGCTTGACGACGCAGGGAAAGTGTACACGTGGAAGAATTTTCTCGATCTTTTTGTCGAGGCGAAAGGAGAAAAATCCGGGTACGGGGAGGCCTGCTTCGCGCAGAATTTCGCGCTGACGCAACTTACTGCGGCAATTCTCGACTGATTGCGGTGAATTGTAGGTGATGCCCAGGGCGCGTGCCGCGTATGCGGCTGTGGTTGTCGCTCGGTCGCCAAGCGCGATCAGGCCGTCTATTGAACGCACCATCGATTGCGTGACGATGCGCCGCGCAGCCTCTTCAGGCTGGTCGAAACGCATGGCAATCGCGCCGTCCGACCATGGATCCTCTAGCTGGTGGCAGCGGTCGCTGGCAAAGACCACTTCGATGCCCAGTTTTTTCGCGGCTTCCGCGAAGCTGCGCGTCTGGTAACCCAACTTGCTCGCGAGAATCAGAAGTCGGCTCATGGTGATTAGATATTGCCAGTAGCACAGGTTTCAACCTGTGCGGGTTTGGTTTGTGGTCAGAAGACCAAAAGCGCACAGGTTGAAACCTGTGCTACTTTTCGTCTCACACAAATTGGTCGGCCTTGGCTACGGGCTCTTTCGCGTTCCCCAACGACACGAACTGAGTGTCCATCGGCTCGGCGCAGCAATACCACGGCTCATCCAGGAATGGAACTGGAGTGCTCTTCGCAACAGCCTCTGGTCCGCCT
Organism: uncultured Acidobacteriaceae bacterium; assembly: GCA_964622265.1. Taxonomy (GTDB): domain Bacteria; phylum Acidobacteriota; class Terriglobia; order Acidiferrales; family UBA7541; genus Palsa-360. The sequence goes on from CAZUNI010000001.1 coordinate 60,755, forward strand.
GCTGCCACAGTCAACCCCGCCGCAGCTCTCGCCGCGCGACGAATGTGCGCAAAAATTTGCGTGCGCGACAATTTTAGACTGTCTCCGCGCTGCACCAGCGCGGAAATTTCGCGGCACAGCGCATCCACGCGCGGATCTTCATGCTTCCACGGAAAGACCAACGCTGCGGAATCGAACTTGCCCACCATCGCCTGCACTTCCGGCAATTCGAGCAGGCGTGAGCCTGCGGGAATCAGCAAACGGATGGCGAGTTGGATCGGCGAGGCGTTTTCGCACAGATTTTCCTGCGCGATCACGTCCAGCAGGTCGTTGTAGCCTGCGAGCGTCGTCCACGGCGTGAACGGGACGAAGGTGGGCAGCAGCGTCATTCCTAATTCCCGAAATCGAGTGACCACGGCGAGAAAATCGGCGCGCGTGTGACCCTTGTCGAATTTTTCGAGGACTGTATCGTCCACCGACTCGACGGCGCTGATTACGAACAGGCATCCGGTGTCGCGTAATATCGCCAGATGCGCGTCGTGCTTGCGCAGATGCTCGATCTTGATCGTCACGTCGTAGCTGAGCTGCGGAAATTCGCGATGCATCGCCTCGACAATCGAAAACGAGTGCGCTGGGCCATTGAAGAAATCCGGGTCGCCGAACGTGATGTGCTGCGCGCCCATCGCTACCTGCTGGCGAATGTCCTGCAACACGACATCGCGTTCGACCACGCGGAACGCGCCGTTGTATACCGGCACAATCGGGCAATGCCGGCAGAGGTGCTTGCAGCCGCGTGTGGCCTCGGTCGAGCCTGCGACGCGCTGCTCGCCGCCGGGCATCACAACCCGCGCATATTTGGAAAGCTCCGGCATTCCCGCACGATCGGGCATGAGGAATTTTTGCCGCGCGAGAGAAATGACAGGCTCGGGTTGTAGCGGTTGTACTGGCCCGTCAATCTTCGCTTTGGCAAGACGCGCCGCGAGACTCGCGAGCCCTTCCTCAAATTCCCCGCCAAGAATCGTGCCCACGCCAAGCCCGCGCAAATACTCCTCGTTCACCGGCGCGTAGAGGCCGTAGAAGCATAGGTGCGCTCGCGGATTCATCCCGCGAACCCGATCGATTAGCCCCGCCGCGAGTCGCGTCGCCGTGTGCATCGGGACATAGAACGCAATCAAATCCGCAGCGCGAATCGCCGCCTCGTCCAGCGCTTCGCGCGAAAGATCGAGGCACACAACATCAAGTCCCCGCGTGCGCAGCCATGCTGCCGGAGATGCCAGGCCGAATGGCTGTCGACCAAGCTCATACGTCGAAATGAGAGCAATATTCATCCAGTCTCTTAGGGTCCGATCTCCATTCTAACCGAATCGTAAGCCCGCGCGTTCAAACTCAAAACATACGCTCCCTTGGTTTTATGAAAGCAGACCTCCGGACAAGCACAATTTGCTAGTACCCGGTCATTTGGCAATGGCATCCGCAAGTCTATGATAGACAAATATGGTAATACTCGAATACATTATGTCGCGAGTGCTGTTGGCTTCTTCCGGACATTTCATTCCTACTACTGTTGTATATTACAGGAGGGATTTATGGATCTGTTGCTTCACCCTTCGAATTTAGAGGGCGGGCTCTCCCACTATTACAAACGAGCATTCAAGAATGCGGTCGAGCTATTCGTAGTGACGGCCTATCTCACGGAATGGGACTCCGAGCTAAAACTGAACCCCAAATGCCACAGCTTTCGCATAATCGTAGGCAGGAATTTTGGCATCACAAGGAAGGTTGCTTGCGAAAAAGTAATGCGGTGGTTACCGTTAAAGCGGAAAGCACAGTTCATGGTGGCCGACGATATCGGTGGATTTCATCCGAAGGCAGTGTTCTGGAAAGAGAGGAAAGGAGAAAGCTTTGCCATTGTCGGCTCCTCAAACCTGACCCACGCGGCATTCGAGTCGAACTATGAGGCAAATGTGTTTCTGGCACTATCCAAGGCTGATTATTCCGAAGGAAAGAAGTGGGTAAAAAAAATAGAAAAACAGTCGGTGGTGGTTTCAGAGGATTGGCTGAAGAAATACAAAGAAGCTCCTCTAGGGTCGCGTTATCAAGCAAAGGGGAGCAATAAGAAGGGCCAGGATTCAACGCCAGTAGCTCTGCTTGAGTTGCCAACACCATCGAGAATGAAAGATAAGATTGTTACCCGGCGTGGTCAGCTAGCTGCATACAAAAAAAATAAGGCTGGTCTGATGCGACTATTCCGACGCTGCGCAAGCAATAAGATAACTTCAAACCAGTTTTACTATCAGCTACCGAAGTACTGGAGCTCGGAAGCCAATGACCGTCTACAGGGCCGCGGCTGGGAACGACCGGGTAGGGATAGTGACTTTAAGGCTTTATCGCAAAGCTTCCTAAGGATTGTGGAGGCGACCGATGAAGATCGAGACGATATTGTTAGCTCAGAAATTGACTTACTCCATGACCAGAAGGTCCCTACGCGGGGAGCTTTCCTTTCAGAAATGCTCTGCTTGCGTTTCCCCCAAGAATATCCAGTCCTGAACCAACCGGTTCAAAATTATCTTAAGGCAGTCAAGTTTAAGGGACCACGCGGAGCGAGTGAGGGAGCTCGTTTTATTGATTTAGCAAAGAAACTGCGGAATTCGCTGCGTCAGAACCCTGCTCACCCCGCGAAAAACCTTGCTGAACTCGACACAGTAATCTGGCTTGCATATGGCAAGAAGAACTGCCTAACCCCGCTATTAGCGGCAAAACCAAATATTGGTATTCAGAAGAGGGTCAAGAATTAGTGTTTTTATCTCTCCGAACTGTCCCTCATCCCCGTCAAGCTGCACAGAGCCCTCGAATGCGCTATGATATTCATTCTTCACCACTCCAGAAAGGAACATGAGCAGAATGGCTCCGGCATCCAAGAATTCCTTCGGCACGCGCGACACCCTTAATGTTGACGGCAAGTCCTACGAAATCTTTCGGCTGAGCACGCTGGAAAAAAAAGGCGTGGGCCACGCGGGGAAGCTGCCCTTTTCGCTGCGCGTGTTGCTGGAAAACCTTTTGCGGCAGGAGGACGACCGGTTCGTCCATGCCAAGGACATTGAGGCGCTGGCTGGGTGGAACCCGAACGCCGCGACGCAGCAGGAGATTTCGTTCATGCCGGCGCGCGTTCTGTTGCAGGACTTTACTGGGGTGCCGGCCGTGGTCGATCTGGCCGCGATGCGTGTGGCGATTCAGAAGCTGGGCGGCGATCCGAAGAAGGTGAATCCGCTGCTGCCCGTTGAGCTGGTCATCGACCACTCGGTGCAGGTGGATCAGGCCGGGGCGGCCACGTCTTTTGCGTTCAATGCGGAACTGGAGTTCCATCGTAACGTCGAGCGCTATGCGTTCCTGCGCTGGGGACAGGGTTCGTTTGACAATTTCAAGGTCGTGCCGCCCGATACGGGCATCGTTCACCAGGTGAACCTGGAATATCTGGCGCGCGTGGTGTTTGACGGCGCCATCGACGGCAAGACGTACGCGTTCCCCGATTCGCTGGTCGGCACCGATTCGCACACCACCATGATCAACGGCCTCGGCGTGTTCGGCTGGGGCGTTGGCGGCATCGAGGCAGAGGCTGCGATGCTCGGCCAGCCGCTTTCGCTGCTGATTCCTGAGGTGGTGGGCTTCAAGCTGCACGGGCGCCTGCCCGAGGGCGCAACGGCGACCGATCTGGTGTTGATCGTCACCGAGATGCTGCGCAAGAAGGGCGTGGTCGGCAAATTCGTCGAGTTCTACGGGACCGGGCTTTCGAGCCTGAGCGTCGCGGATCGCGCGACCATCGCCAACATGGCGCCCGAATATGGCGCGACGATGGGCTTCTTCCCTGTGGACGCGGAGACGATTGCCTATTTGCGCTTCACGGGCCGCGACGCCGCGCGCGTTCGCCTGGTCGAAGAGTACACCAAGGCGCAGGGCATCTTCCGCACTGATGCGACGCCCGACCCGATTTATACCGACAAGCTGGAGTTGGACCTGGCTTCTGTCGAGCCGACGCTGGCCGGGCCGAAGCGGCCGCAGGATCGCGTGCCGCTGCGGCAGTCGAAGGCGTCATTCGAAAAGTCGATGGAAGGGACCGCGCAGAAGCACGTCGCCGTGAAGAAGAATGGCGACCAGTTCGAGCTTTCGAACGGCTCGGTGGTGATCGCTGCCATTACCAGCTGCACGAACACTTCGAATCCTTCTCTGATGCTCGGAGCCGGCCTGATTGCCAAGAAAGCCGTCGAGCGCGGCCTGACCAGCAAGCCCTGGGTGAAGACCAGCCTTGCGCCCGGTTCGAAAGTTGTTACCGATTATCTGGACGCGGCGGGCTTGTCGAAATATCTCAATCAGCTTGGCTTCAACCTGGTGGGCTACGGCTGCACCACGTGCATCGGCAACAGCGGCCCGCTCGAAGAACACATCGGCGCGGCCATTAAGGACAACAGTTTGGTTGCTGTCTCGGTGCTCAGCGGAAACCGCAATTTCGAAGGGCGCATTCATCCGCTGGTGCGCGCGAATTATCTGGCGTCTCCGCCGCTGGTGGTGGCCTACGCGCTGGCGGGGCGCATGGATTTCGACATGGCCAGCGACTCGCTCGGCACTGGCAAGGATGGCAAGCCGGTTTATCTGCGCGACATTTGGCCGTCGCCGCAGGAGATTGAATCGACCGTGCGTGAGAACGTGACGACCGCGATGTATCACAAGGAATATGGCGAAGTGTTTCAAGGCGACGCCAGCTGGCGCGGCTTGAAAACGCCTGAGGGCGATCTCTACGCCTGGGAAGATAAGTCCACCTATATCAAGAATCCGCCGTTCTTCGAAAATATCACCAAAGCTCCCGCGCCGCTCACCGACATTCGAAACGCGCGCGTGCTGGCGATGCTCGGCAACAGCATTACCACCGATCATATTTCGCCTGCGGGATCGATTGGCGTCGACAGCCCGGCGGGAAAATGGCTGATCGCGCAGGGCGTCAAGCCTGCGGATTTCAACTCGTACGGCGCGCGGCGCGGCAACCATGAAGTGATGATGCGCGGCACCTTTGCGAATATCCGCCTGCGCAATCAAATCGCACCGGGCACCGAGGGCGGGTGGAGCGTTCACCAGCCCGACGGCGAGAAGATGTCGATCTACGACGCGTCGATGAAATATCAGAAGGAAGGCGTGCCGCTGATCGTGCTGGGCGGCAAGGAGTACGGCTCAGGATCGTCGCGCGACTGGGCGGCCAAGGGCACGCTCCTGCTCGGCGTGCGCGCGGTGATTGCGGAAAGCTACGAGCGCATCCACCGCAGCAACCTGCTCGGCATGGGCGTTCTGCCGCTGCAATATCGCGCGGGCGATTCGGCGCAGTCGCTCGGGCTGACTGGGTTCGAGGAGTACACCATCGAGGGCGTCGCGAAACTTGCGCCGGGGCTGACTGTCGAGGTACGCGCCCGCGATGCACAGGGCAAGGAAACTGTATTTCAGACTGTTGCGCGCGCCGATACGCCTGAGGAAGTCAACTATTACCGGCACGGGGGCATACTGCCGTACGTTTTGCGACAGATGCTGTAAAGAAGTTCTTAGTGGGACAGGTTTCAACCTGTCCCACTGGTTGGCCTGAAAACGCCTCGTTGTTCAGGATATTTCTTAATTTCTTCTTCTTTCCACGTTTGCCTATCGTCTGCTAACTTCATTCCCTGCTTTCATTAGGAGCGCAGGATGAATTCGCGAATTAGACTGGCTCGTGTTCTATTTTTGCTGGCAGTCGTAACTCCAGGACTTACCGCACAATACCCGCAGCCGGGGCCCGCAAAAGTTTTTGCGATCAAGGCGGGAAAACTTGTCGATCCGGAAAAAGGGACGACAGAAACTAACCAGATCATTCTGGTGCGCGGCAAGAACATTGAGGCTGTCGGCGCGAACGTGCAGATTCCGGCAGACGCGAAAGTTATCGACCTTTCGAAATCCACAGTGCTGCCTGGGCTATTCGACGCGCACACGCATCTGTGCATGACGCTCAAGAAGGAGCGCGACGGCCACAGTTACTACATCACGACGCTGCTCGATCCCACGCCGTACCGCGCGATTGAAGGCGTCGCGAACGCGCGGGACATGCTGGCTGCGGGGTTCACGACGATTCGCGACGTGGGCAACGCGGGAAATTATGCGGACACGGCCCTGCGTCTGGCGATTGAAAAGGGCCTGGTGCCGGGGCCGACGATGCTGAACGCCGGGCGCATCATCGCGCCGTATGGGGGGCAGTTCCACCTGCAACCCGAGAAGCGCGATCTGGGGGAGCCGGAATACGCGTTCGCCGATACGCGCGATGAGATGCTCAAAGCCATCCGCGAAAATATTCATTACGGGGCGACGGTCATCAAGATCGTCGTGGACGATCAGAAATATATTTATAGCGTCGACGACATCAAGTTCATGGTTGCGGAGGCGCACCGCGCGGGCCTCAAGCTGGCCGCACATTGCTGGACTGAGCCGGGCGCGCGCAACGCGGCGGAGGCGGGCGTCGACTCCATCGAGCACGGCGAAATGATGACCAATGACGACCTGCAACTGGCGAAGAAGAATCACGTCGTCCTGGTGGGAACCGATTTCACCGAAAGCGCATCGCGCGAGAGCGGCATGCCGCAGATGCATGCCGTGTTTGTGGACCGCCTGAAGCGCGCGTATCAGATCGGCGTGACGATGGCGTTCGGCACGGACGTATTTATCGCCGTCCCCGGCGAAACGCGCGGGACGCTGGCCGCGGAATATGTGGATTCGTGGGTCGAGGCCGGAGTGCCCGCGAAAGATACTTTGCAGGCGATGACGATCAACGCCGCCAGACTGCTTGGCGTGGATCGCGAACGCGGCGCGATCAAAGCGGGGCTGGCTGCCGACATTATTGCCACGCCGGAGAATCCTCTGGAGAATATTCAGGCGGTGCGCAAAGTGTCGTTCGTGATGAAGGACGGGAGTGTGTTTAGGAATGAGTAGCACAGGTTTCAACCTGTGCGGTTTTGGTTTGAGCGCGTGCAACGGCAAGACCAAAACCAAAACCGAACAGACTGAAGTCTGTTCTACTGTGCAACGGTAACCGACTTTACCATTTTGATCCAGCGGGCGGGGCGCTTTTCGTGGGGGACGACCAACTTGAACGGGCCTTGATCTGGAGTCAGCGGCATGCCGTTCATCGTGTCCGCCAGCAGGACGTCGGAGTCCTGAAAGCTCGAATCCAGCTCCGCCAGGGAGAAGACCACTCGATAGTCATCTGCGGCTTCGACCAGAACATACGATGTCATCGCCGCGCCACGGAGTTGCTCTCCATGAGGCACTCCCACCTTCAGCAGCAGGGCTGCTAGCGGCACGCCTTCGTATACTTCCGTCCTTTTCGCGTGAGCATTTTCCACACTGATCGCCTTGCGCGGCATCTTCTTGAGGTCTTCGGCGGTAATGACCAGAGGCGTTGTGACCGCCCCTCCGATTCTTATTTCCGAAGGACCGGTTGAGACGTTCGCCTTCGCATGATCCTGCGCCTGCGCCTGCGCCTGCGCCTGCGCCATGGAACTCAGCGCTACAAGAAACATCGCGAGAAATGGGATTCGATACATGCGCCCGCCTTTCGTGCCCGAAACACTAGCCTTTCTGCAGCATGACCTCGGTGGACTTGATCACCGCCGCAACGGTATCGCCGACCTTGAGTTTCATTTCGTCGGCGCTGCGCCGGGTGATCACGCTTTCGATCATATTCTTGCCGACGCGGACGGTCACATGGGCCATGACGCCGTCCACTTCCAGCTCGACGATCTTTCCTTCGAGAAAGTTTCTTGCCGATAATTTGGCGGCCATTCGAATACCCTCGTTTCACCCATCATGCCGATAGAGTCTTTTCCACGGCCAAGCTTCGTTTCTTTTGGCCTCCCTGTCAAATCGCCTTAAGTTGGCTAACAATTAGCCGCTTCCATACGAATCCCACTCGTAAAAATCGCATCCCCTGGATTGCTTAGGAATGTGCGGGCGGCCGCAGCCAGTACGATTCTTTCAGCGCAGGACCGCACCAATTCGTCTTTTTCCTATCCGTATTGAGTCGATTTGACATATCGCTTCTAATTGTATTTAATCACACACATTTCGGCGCGCGGTGGGGAGTGGTGTCACCGCAGCCTTCCGAAGGCAGCATGCCGATCTCGGCAAGTATTTCGATCCATTCGTCCAAGGGGGACAGCTCTCATGATTCGCGTTGTAAGGTCAGGTAACGATCGGTTGCGGCCACGTTCAGCCTCTCGTATTTCATTCGCGCTCACCATGGGAGTGCTCGTCGCACTGTTGGCCTTTGCTCCACAAACTCAGGCCCAGGTGTCGGCGATCTCGGGAAGGGTGACCGACCCATCCGGCGCAGTGGTTTCCGGCGCAACCGTGACTGCCAAAAATTTGGAAACGGAAGCAACGCGCACGACGACTACCGATGACGCGGGTCGTTATTCCGTGCTCTCGCTCCCCGTAGGCGTGTACGAAATTCGAATCGCCAAGCAGGACTTCCAGGAAGCAGTGCAGAGCGGCATTCACCTGGCCGTTGGACAAGAAGCTACCGTGGATGTGGCCTTGAAACTGGGGCAGCTTACCGAGCAGGTGAAAGTGAATGCAGACGCGCCCATCGTGAATACTACGACCTCCGATATCTCGGGCCTGGTCGGAGAGCAGCAGGTGAAAGACCTCCCTCTGAACGGACGAAGCTACGACGAACTAATGACCCTCAATCCCGGCGTGGTCAATTTCACGTGGGAAAAGACCGGCGCGCTCGTGGGGGTTTCGAATTCCACCACCGCAAATATGTTTTCAGTCTCCGGCAACCGCCCGCAGCAAAATTTATTCCTGCTCAATGGCGTCGAGTTCACCGGCGCGGCAGAAAATAATATGACTCCCGGCGGGGCCAGCGGCCAATTGCTCGGCGTGGACGCGGTGCGCGAATTCAACCTGCTGCGCGACAGCTACGGCGCGGAATACGGAAAGAAGCCGGGCGGACAAGTGACCATCGTCACGCAATCCGGTTCGAATCAGTGGCACGGGTCGGCCTTCGAATTTTTGCGAAACAGCGCCCTCGACGAACCCAACTATTTCGATGTGGGATCCACCCCGCCTTTCCGGCGCAATCAATTCGGCGCGTCGCTGGGCGGGCCGGTGCAGAAAGGCAAGACGTTTTTTTTCACCAACTATGAGGGATTCCGCGAGTCGCTGAACCAAACCTCGGTGGCCATCATCCCGGACTGCAATTCGTATAAAGAAGCTCCGATTATCACCCCTGCCGTGGGGACACTCGGACTGATGAACCTGTGGCCGCAGGCTCCCTGCCCCGGCGCCGCCAATTACGTGGCCGCGAACGATTCGATCAACGGCACTCCGAGCAATTACTTCACCGATTCCAAAGGCGTGAACGACGGCATTTATAATTACTACAGCACTCCCCTGCAGACGATCGGGGAGAATTTCGGCACCGTGCGCATGGACCACATTTTTTCCGCCAGCGATACAGCCAGCGCGATTTACACCATTGACGACAGCGCCAGCACCACCGCGACTCCCCTGAATCCCTACAGCTCGGACATCGTCAAGCTTCGCGAACAGGTCTTCAGCCTGCAGGAAACTCACGTCATTTCCCCGACCTCGGTGAACACCATCCGCTTCGGTTCCTCCCGCGCCGGATATTATTTCACCGGCGAGCCCACACCCAATACCCCGGCCGCAAGCGTGCCTGCCTTCCTGTCCGGTGTGCCTTTCGTCGGAGCGGTGGTCGTCGGAGGCAGCCAGGCTTCCAATTCCCCAACGCAACTGGGATTGGCGGGAAGCAATAACGGCAGCAATCTGCACATGGCTCGAAATCTGTTCACGTATGCGGATCAAGTCACGTTTACCTCGGGGCGGAATCAATTTACCGCTGGCGTATGGTTCGAATGTCTCCAATCCAATGAAGAGATCGCCCTCAGCCAATACGGCCAATTGACTTTCAATGGCCTGCCTGCCCTGATTTACGGCACGGCCAGCTTCCTGTACGACCCCACGCCCACCCCCATGAGTTGGCGTTCGACCATGGGCGCTTTCTTCACGCAGGACACCATTCGGCTCGGTTCCAGGCTGACGCTTTCGCTCGGCTTACGCAACGAATTTAGCACTGGATGGAACGAAGAATACGGCAAGGCCGCGAACTACGCGCTCCTTGGAGGCGTTGCGCAGTGCGCGTCGCTGACAGGAAATCAGTGCTACCCGGCGTCGGGAAATTCGTTCCTGAGCACGGTGAGGTCAGGCTTCCTGCCACAGCCTCGAATCGGTTTGGCCTGGAGCCCGTTTGGAAGTAAGACGGTGATCCGCGCAGGCCTCGGGATGTACAACGACTTGCAAGACGCGCTCGGCTATCGCGCCGACCAGAACGCACCCTATAACCCGTCGTACACCGTTGCGGTTCCCACCGCCAGCGGCGGCACCTGCTGCAATATAGGCGCAACGACTTTGACCGACGATCTTAACTTCCCAATTTCACGAACCCCGGCATCGGGAATGTTCGAAGGCACGCTTGTGCCCGGCGGCGTCCAGCCCGATTTGCAAACACCGACGGTCCTGTCCTGGTCGCTGCACGTCGAGCGGGAACTTTCTCCCAACATGTCGCTGAGTGTGGGTTACGTTGGGAATCACGCGTATCACGAACTGGTCGGGGTGGATAATGACGCGCCCCTGCCCGTGGGCTGCACCGGCGCGCAATGCCAAACGACGCTGTACACCATCTCCTCGGCCGGAACTGTAGTTAGTACACCGATCACGCTACCCACAGGCACGCCCTACATCGCCCTTACCGGCACCGGCGCGGTGCCAGCCAAACCCAACACCCATCTCGCCAACACGTGGACCTGGATGTCTGAGGGAGTTAGTTCCTACAATGCGCTGCAAATTGATTTTAAGCGGCGCTTCAGCCAGGGCCTGACGCTACGCGGAATCTACACCTGGTCCAAAGAGCTGGACGACGGAGATTCCTACAACGGAACCGCCGCGGGGAACGCGCCGGGGCTGGTGGCGAATCCATACGACGTGAGCGCCGACTACGGGCTCGGCACGTTCGACGTGCGCCATGTAGGAGTCATCACGGCCTCTTACGATCTGCCTATCGGGCAGGGGAAGCATTGGATGGGCAGCGGGAACGGGGTTGGCGGGACGCTGGCGAGCGGCTGGAAAGTCAACAGCATTGTGACGATGCAATCCGGCTTTCCTTTCACTCCCCAATTGGCTTACAACTCTTCGAACGACGGAGACACGCGCAATCCCGTCCGGCCCTTCCTCAATCCCAATTTCACGGGCAATCCGATCGTTGGCAATCCCAGCGAATGGTTCAATCCGGCAGCTATCGCCGCGGTGCCCAGCAATAGCGGATTTTTCGGAAACATGGGGAGAGACACGTTTATCGGTCCCGGGCTGGCCTCGTGGGATTTTTCCGTCGTCAAAGACACGCACATCGGGGAAAACATGAATCTGCAATTCCGCGCGGAAATCTTCAACATGCTGAATCGCGCCAATTTCAACACGCCAAACCTGATTACCTGGGTGCAGGGATTTAACACTTCGGGGGCGAAGGCCGGCGACGTCAGCGCGACGCCTACGCCTTCCGGGCTCAATGGGTCGATCACCACCACATCCACTACGTCTCGGCAAATTCAATTTGGGTTGAAACTGCTGTGGTGAAACCGTCAAACCGCCTTGCTGGCTGAAGGAAAAACCACGGTTGTTGTCATTCTGAGCGAAGCGAAGAATCCCTCTTAGCCTTGGTTCAAAAGCAAGAGGGATTCTTCGCTTCGCTCAGAATGACACGTTTCAGTTTCTTCCGATAGTCACTCGCCGGCCGAAACAAATTGTTTATTCCGTCAGTTGGCGGGAGCCGGTGGCGCGATCGTAGCGGCGTCCCAGTGCTCGACCAGCTTCCCGTTCTTCACGCGGAAGGTATCGAACGTGAACGCCTCGTAAAATGTGCCCGGCGCGGCCGTCGGGTCCTGACGATAGGTTTTGCGCACCACCGTTACGATGTCGCATTCGGCTGTCACCACTTCGAAGGGATTTCCCTGTGGCGGCTGCGGACCGGTGGCGGGTGGGGGCGGTGGCGCGGCGGCTTTCATGAACGTTTTCTTGAACTCTTCGTAGTCGGTGACTTTATCTTCCAGCCCGCGCTTCTTAAACGCGGGATTGTGCTGTTTGTAGCTGGGATCGGCAAGGGCGACCCGCTCCGCTCCGCTGGTCAGGAAAAACGACATTACCACTTTCCGGTTAGCCTCCAGTTGCGCAGGCGTGGCTGAACAGCCGGGCGTGGGGTTGGCCTGTTGCGGTGAAGGCTGTTGCTGCGCGTTTGTGAAAACCGGCACGGATAGCGCCAGGGCGATTCCCGCTACAAATGCATTTCTCATTTTCATCTGTTAAATCCTTCTTCCGGCGTTTGCAAGCGTATTGCCGGAATTTCTGGATTGACTTCCCGGTGGAGTGGAAATGTACGCTAAACTTTGCGGTCAGGCAATGCGGGAGGCCAAAATCGAAGATTAGATTTAAACACAGGTTGAAGCCTTTGTTTGCTGGCGAATCAAGTCACAATCCCGGGATAGACTTTCGTCGCCACGGCGACCAGCACGGCCAGCGCCAGCCCCTGCATCAAGAAATCCACGCGCATTCCGAAAGCACTTCCACCGCCGACAATCATCAGCGCCCGCAACGCATCCACCTGATAGGTGAGCGGGTTCCCCCGCGAGATCACGCGCAGCCAGGACGGCATCAGGCTGAGCGGATAGATCGCGTTGCTCGCGAAAAACAGCGGCATTGTTAATAGCTGGCCGATGCCCATGAACCGCTCGCGCGACTTCACCAGGCAGGCGACAATCAAGGAAAATGTGGAGAAGATGGCTGACCCGAGCATCACCGCGAGGACCACTCCCGCCAGCGGGAGCAGTTCAAAGCGAAGCTGCACGTGAAGCAGATACGCAATCAGATAGACAAACACCATTTGACACAGGCTGCGCACGGTCGAGGAAATCGCTCTTCCCAGCACCAGCGTGCTGCGCGGCGCTGGACTGACCAGATACTTCTGTACGATGCCCAGATCGCGCTCGAAGATCAGGGAGATTCCATAAAAAATCGCGCCGAACAGTACGCTCTGCGCGAGGATTCCCGGAGACATAAACGCAATGTAGCTAATGCCGCCGGTCGGAATGCCGCGCGTGCGGTTAAAGACCTGCCCGAAAATCAGGAGCCACAAAACGGGCTGCACCATACGCGTGAATAGTTCCACGGGATCGTGAATGAGCTTGCGGACGTCCGCCTCGGCAACCGCCATCGTCTGGCGTATATAGTTTGCGCCGGGGAATGGCTCAACCCATTCGCTGACTTGTGAGTCGTGTGCGAGCGGCATCTCTCAGTTCCCCTCCCTCGGAAATCGTGGCTCCGGTGAAATGGATGAATACGTCATCGAGCGAAGCGGCCGGGCCCACTTTGGCCTTCAGCGCTTCTGGAGTATCCATCACGGCGAGCACTCCCTGATGCATCACTGCGACGATATCGCAAAGGTGGTCCGCCTCTTCCATATCGTGCGTGGTCATCAGGATCGTGGTGCCAAACTCGCGGCGCAGCTCGGCGATGCGTTCCCACACGGCGCGCTTGGCGGAGGGGTCGAGGCCCACGGACGGCTCGTCCATGAACAAGACGCTCGGCCGATGCAGCATGGATTGCGCGAGCTCCAGACGGCGAATCATTCCGCCGGAATATTGGCGTACCAGCTTGCCGCCAACGTGGGCGAGATCCATAAATTCCAGGGCCTGCGCGATGCGGCGCGGACGTTCCGACCGGGGCATTCCGTAAAGTTTTGTGGAAATCAGCAGGTTTTCGTAGCCGGTCAGGTCGCCGTCGGCGGAGAGCATCTGCGACACGTATCCGATTTTCCTGCGCACTTGCTCCGGATGCTGCACGATGTCAAACCCGTCGATCTTCGCGGTGCCTTCGCTGGGCGGGAGCAAAGTCGTCAGCATTTTTATGAGCGTGCTTTTACCCGCGCCATTCGGGCCCAGCAAGCCGAACGTCGAACCGGCGGCGACAACAAAATTCAAGTGATCGACGGCCACGAGAGGGCCGAATCTCCGCGTCAGGGAGAGAACTTCGATCGCGTTTGTGGACGTGTCCATGGCTATTGAGTCTACCTTGAAGAATCGTTCGATTCGAAAAAGCTTTCGCGCACATCCACAAGGTTGGCAAGCGAGACCGCCATTAGCGGTAAGCCTCACGGCGATGTTTCACTACTGCAGATGAATCTCTTCGCGGGAAATGCCGTCGCCACGGGCGATAGAAACACGAGCCGCATCCAGCTCAGCGGCTGTTTGGGCATTGATCTCATCGTCCTCGACAGCCGCATTGGCAATGGCGGTAGCGAAGGGATCGACCATAACTTCTAGCAGGCCAACCACGGCAGAAAGCTGGCTCGGCGCGAGTTGCTCGATTAACTCGTGGGCGTGTTCTTTAGTGTCGGCCATACGATCATTTTCAGATAGGCTGGAGGAGGCTGTCAATGGGTGTCGAAGGAACGAAAGAAACCTCCCGGCTCTGGAGCCGTCTACCATAAATGAGCGGTGGTAAACTGTTTTCCATACGCACAAACGATTTGATTTATGACGAGAGGGAAAATTACATGAGCCGCACCGGCATGCGTTCCATTCTTTCGCTCTTTCTAGTGCTGGGGATTATGAATCCCGGTCCCGTAAACGCCGCACGAACTGCGAACGCGGTTGAAAATCCTGCACCCTCCACCGGCGTGCAAATCCCGGTGCAGCAGATAACGCTGAAAAACGGCCTCCGCGTCGTGCTCTCGGAAGATCACGCCGCGCCCACTGTCTCGCTCTGCGTCACTTACGACGTCGGCTCGCGGAACGAACTGCCCGGCCACACTGGATTCGCGCATCTGTTCGAGCACATGATGTTTCAGGGTTCGCAGAATGTGGACAAGGGCGAGCACTTGATTCTGGTGCGTGTCAACGGTGGCGATGTAAACGGCACAACCAGCGACGACTCCACGAATTACTTTGAGCGCGTGCCGGCAAATCAGCTGGACATGGCGTTGTTCCTCGAATCCGACCGCATGAAGGCTCTGCGAATTAATCCCGCAAACCTGGACAATCAGCGCAGCACCGTGCAGGAAGAGCGGCGGCTTCGCGTGGATAATCAGCCTTATGGCAAAGTCGGCGAAATTCTGGAAGATCTGGCCTACGACAATTTTGCATATAAACACCCTACGATCGGTTCCATGACCGACTTGAACGCGGCGAGCCTCGACGACGTGGCGCAATTTTTCAAGACCTACTACGCGCCGAACAATGCCGTCCTGTCGCTGGTCGGGGATTTTAAGACTCCCGAAGCCGTTGCCAAGATCAGGAAATACTTCGAAGACATCCCGGAACAACCGTCGCCCTCTCCGCTCGATATGACCGAACCTTTGCAGACAGCAGAGCGCAGAACGGCGATTGAGGATCCCTTTGCGCGCCTGCCGCGGCTCGACATTGTTTACAAAACCATTCCTGCCAATACGCCCGACTGGTATGCGCTGGACATGCTCGGAGACATTTTGTTCAGCGGCCCCTCTTCCCGAATCTATCAAAAACTGGTGAAGGAAAAGGCCGTGGCGCTGCAGGGGGCTGGAGGAATCGATGAGCGGCGCGGCCCATCTTTATTTCAGGCATTCGCCCTGCTGAAGCCAGGGCAGAATCCCACTGAAGTCGAAAAATTAATCTACGAGGAGTTCGATCGCGTCAAGACCGATGGAGTGACCGAAGCCGAAGTAAAAAAGGTGCTCATTCAGGATCGGCTGAACCAGGCCCGTTCGCTGACCAGCACGCTGAGCCGCGCGCGAATGCTTGGGGAAGACGCGGTGTACTTCCACGATCCTGCGCTGATCAACACAGTTCTCGAACACTACGAGAAAGTCACCCCCGCCGATATCCAGCGCGTGGCGCGGAAATATCTGGGCGAAACGCAGCGCACCGTCGTATTGACCACGCCAAAAGCACAAACTCAGGCCGCACCGCCCCGCTAGGGACCTGGAGGAAATTCAATGGGGAACGAGAAGACGAAATTTGTGTTGAGCGTGTCGCTCGCGGTCGCGATGCTGGCCGGTGGCGCGACGGCTGGGGCGCAGGGCGATGCCGCGCAGGATAAATCCGTTCCGCTCAGCAAAGTCGAGCGCCTGAACCGCGCGCCGGTGTCGAAAGAAATTCTGCAGGTAAAATTGCCCCGCCCGGTCGAGACCACGCTGCCGAACGGAATCCACGTGATGATCCTCGAAGATCATCGATTCCCGCTGGTCACCGTCGAATTCAACATCAACGGCGCGGGGCCCATGTACGAGCCTGCCAGCCAGCCCGGATTGGCCGGAGCAACTGCGCGCATGCTGGACGAAGGTACGAAGACACGCACCAGCAAGGAAATCGCCGAGCAGATTGGTTCGATGGGCGCGTCGATTTCCGCGTCCGCGAGTTTCGGTTCAGCGGTCACCGATTTGGTCGCCTCCGGGCTATCGAGCACGTTCGACCAGTGGTTCGGACTGGCCACTGAAGTCCTCCTGCACCCCAGCTTTCCGGCTGACGAATTGGCCCAGTATAAAGCGCGCGCGAAGCCCGCGCTTCTGCAGCAACGTTCGCAACCGAATTTTCTCTCGAGCCAAACATTTTATCGCGCCCTATATCACGACTATCCCGCCGCCGTCGTTTCTTCCACGCCCGAAGCGGTTGATGCTCTTACGCCAGCTATGCTTTCTGACTGGCACGATAAGCACTACACGCCGCAGAACACAGTGATCGCAATTTCCGGGGACGTTCATGCGGCCACACTGATTCCTCAGTTGCGAAAATGGCTGAAGGAATGGAAGCGTTCGAAAGTGTCGGTCACATTTCCGGCAGGACCGCCGCCCGCTGAAAAAGGCAAAATATTTCTGGTGGATCGTCCGGGGTCCGTGCAAACCACACTTCTAATGGGCAACCTGGCGATCAAACGTGACGATCCGGATTACCCTGCATTGGTCGTGCTCAATGAAGTTCTGGGAGCGGGGTCGGCCAGCCGTCTGTTTCTGAATTTGCGCGAAGAAAAGGGCTACACGTACGGAGTTTACAGCAGCGTGATCGCGCGAAAATATGCCGGCCCGTGGACCGCCGGCGGCGAACTCCGAACGGAAGTGACTGATGGCGCGATGACGGAATTCCTGCGCGAACTGAATCGCATCCGCGATCAGAAAGTTCCGGAGGAGGAACTCGACGCGGCGCGGCGTTCGGTAGTTGCGCGCTTTGCGCTCTCCCTGGAATCGCCGGATCAGCTGATCGGCTACTCGATTATCCGCAGAGCGTACAACTTCCCTGCTGACTACTGGGATAAATATCCGGCGCAGATCGTTGCGATTAAGGCGGACGATGTTCAACGCGTGGCTAGAAAATATATTGACCCTACGACGATGCAGGTCGTAGCCGTCGGCGACGCCGGTAAAATCAAGAGCGTGATGGAGAAGTACGGCCCTGTCGAAATGGTGGACCCATCAGAAAAACCGGCCGGCACCGCCGCGCAGTAATCGGCTCTGTGTACTTTGTGCCCTCTGTGTTGAAATCCGAAAGGCGTTACGCAGAGTGCTCAGAGAGTCGCAGAGGACCACAGAGAAATCTTTAAAACACTTTCGGGGAAAGCTAAGCGCGCCTTGGGTCGGGCGACTTTCCGCGGACCGCAAGGAACAGAATAATTCCCGCGGCAATCGAGACGACACTCGCTGATTGCGCATTGCTCATTCCGAGGAATGTTCGCGGATTGATGCGAATCATCTCAACCAGAAATCGCGCGATGCCGGTGAGCACCAAGTAGGCTGCGAACACGACTCCGTTTGGCAGATGAGTCTTGAACGCGCGCGCCCCCAGTCGCCACAGAATCCAGAAAATCACAATCGCAACCAGGAACTCATAAATAGGCGTAGGATGCACTCGCTCGTTGGTTGGCACGATTCCGTTCGGGAAACTCATGCCCCAGGGCAGCGACGTGGGAATGCCATAATCGCCGTCGCCCGAAATTAGGCACCCAATGCGCCCGATTCCATAGCCCAAAGCGCCCGCAGGCGAGGCGCAATCGAGCAGCAACAAGGGCGCCATTTTGAATCGTCGCGCCAGATAAAGTAACGCCAGAAACCCGCCGATTACCGCGCCGAAAAACGCAAATCCCATAGTGCTGAATAACTGCGGCCACGGGTCGGCGAAGAACTCCCTTGGAGTTTCGAGTAAGTGATAGAGCCGCGAACCTGCCAGCCCTGAAAGTCCGGTAATGCCAATGATCGACTCCGCGTCCGCGGAAATTCCCCGGCGCGCAAAATCCGCGCGCAGAATGAAAAACGCGCAGATCAAGCCTGTCGCGACCATCAGGCCATACGAGCCAAGCGTCAGCGGACCGATGTGAATAAATGGATACAACGGGACTCCAATTCTCGCTCTGGTATGCGACTCGCTCGAGATACAGACGCGCAGACAGCGCCAGTATAACCGAGACATTCGACTAGATCGCGCTTTCGCCAATCGTAAGGCGATTTGCAGAATTGCAAAAAAATGGCGCTTAGGGTTGCGGACCGAATTCCTAAGGAAAAAGAAAGTACTTCAGCGCCAGCCAGGGCAACTGCAATATCGTCAGTGGATGAGACCAGAGTCGCTTGGCCATCAGCCACGCATGGCGACTTGACGGTCTCAATCCGTCCGCCGTAAGAATTTGCGTGGCATCGTCAATCGTGTACAAGTGCCACCAGCCACCGACCATTTCGCGGTTGCTGATCCGTTCCGGTCCCTCCCGGATTCCCTTCATTCCCTGCGGATGATGCGAAAAATCATGATTCTGATGCACGGCGACGACCGCGGAGGAAACGTCCACCAATTCCGCATCGCGCGACCGGGCATGCCACAGAATATAGTTGTCCCAGGAAAATCGTCCGATGGCGAGCGGCAACAGTCCATCGCACGCGCCCCGAGAATACACAAAATAATCGATGTAATTCCCCGGTCGCTGGACATTGGCGCGCAGAGCCTGCGCTCGAATGTCATGCGCCCATCCGGGTTGCGAGAAATCGACCGGCTGTTTCCAGTCGAGGTCCCACCTTCGCCCCACCATCATGAACTTTTCATCCAGCGTGCGGACGCGCTCCAGTGCGCTGCAAAAATCATGGGTCAGAATGATGTCAGCATTCACATAGCCGACCAGCGGGGTGGTTGCATTCTGCTCGGCCTGGTGGAACAGATCGTGCAACAGCGGCGTGCCAAACTCGTTGCGCGCAATCTGTGGAATATGCCGCAAGCCCAGTTCGCGCGCGATTTCAGCGGTGCCCTCTTCATCGCCAAACAGAATGATTTCGGGTCGCGGCGTCAGGCGCGTCCAGCTCATAATCGCATTGCGCTGAATACCGGCGAAGATGCCCCGGAAATGTTTCGGAATGGCGAAGAGAGTCAGCATCAGATCACGATTTCATCAGAAAGATTCCAATTTCGCCCCAGCGCGCGTTCAGGTCATTGATTTCAGCGGCAGATGGCGTCGCGGGATCGGCATGCACTGTATCGAGAATGATCTCGTCGTCTTTCAAGATTGCCTGCTCGGAAAATCCTTCGAAGCCCGGAAATCGGCTCCAATCCGGCGGCGTAGGTGATTTCAACTCTGGACCTGCTTCGAACATTTTCCGCAGGTCGAGCTGAGCGCTGATCGTAAAGCCTTCCTTTTTCAGAATCGGATTCGTCGATAAAACGTTCAGAGCGTTTTCATTGAGGCCAAGCATATAACTCACCGTCATCGCAACCATTCCGCCCGGCCTCAGCACGCGCTGCGCTTCACGAAAAAACAAAATCTGTCCCTCCGCGGACAGATGCTCGATGCTGCTCACACTGGTAACGATATCCACGGACGCGTCGGGCAGCGGGATTCCCACTTCAAGATCAGCCCGCACAACATGCGTATTTCCCTCCACACGCGGTTCAATCAGGAAATCCAGCAGATACGCGCGCTTCACGCGCGGGCGATACCAATCGAGCAGGCGGTTCGACAAGCCCGATCCGGCATCGGCGACTTCGAGTTCACCGAGCGGCAGCGATTCCATGTGTCTGCGAACCCACGCATGGGCCCAGCGGCGCGTCCCAAAGTGGCGAGGACAGATGCGCCGCGCCTCCGAGTGCGTTCCCCAACAGATCGTCCGTTGCACCGTCTGTAGCGGAGACGTTCCGGACGCGATACGACTCAATGTCAAACCAAAACCCATGAGACTGTTTACCCTTTTTTCAGCGCGCTTTCTTGTTCCGCGATTGCTTCACGTTCCTGCGAAGCCGGCGCAACACTTTGGTCACTCCGGTTGGGTCTGTCGTCCACAGATCGCCGGACGGCTTTGGCTCGGAGGCCTCCGCAATCAATGGCGAATCGACAGCCGAGATGGAAGCGGCAATGACCGTGCGTGCACGTGCTCGGCCGATACCCGCGCGAAAATCCTCATGGTTGGGCAGCTCCCGAAACCGATATACATGCGGGTAGCCTGCCCGGTAGCACATCTTGATCATCGCGCCTTCGGACGGATAGCAGCTGACCGCGCGCAGGCTCTGATCTTCCCCGGCAGGTTCATCGAGCAGAAATAGAACCGGCTGTTCCTCCTGCACGGACATACTTTCCAGCACAAGAACCTTGCTGGTCACTGCTTGCAGATTGCGAATTGCCATCAGTGGATTTTCGAGGTGGTAGAGCAATCCGAAACAAATCACCAGATCGAAGCTGCCAAGCCGTGACAATGACGAATCTTCGGCGTCCGCGACATGAAAATCGATGCCGGGATGGCGGCTGCGCGCTTCCTCAATATTTTTCGCGCGCGCGTCCGCAGCAGTAACTTGCAGTCCCAAATCCCTCAACATCGCGGAAAAAGTTCCAACGCCGCAGCCGATATCGAGCGCGGATCGCAGATTGAGTTGCGTTTTCCACGGCAGAATTACATTGCGCAGAAAGTTGATCCGCGCTTCCCGCGATTCCGCCTGCACCGGCAAATCGAAAACAAACGAATCGGACAATATCACGCTCCCGATGCACGTCGCGCATTCCGGCAGTTCCGTCCAGACCAAGCATAACCGGGATTCCAATACTAACGTGGCGTTCGCAGTTCGGGCAAGGCGCGCCTGCGTCGAATCGAATTAATGCATGGCAGGCTGTTCGCCCGCAGCGGGTTTGCTCTTTCTCATGATCAGAAGAAACGGGAGCAGGCACAGCACAATGACCGCAAGAATGGAGATGACTTGAACGTAGGCAGCCGTCGTCGCCTGCCGTTCAATGATAGCGGAAACCATGCCATAGGCTTTTTGCGTAGCGTCAGCCGCTCCGAAACCTTGCCTCTTCAAGGTCTGAGTCAATCCGCCGACCATAGTTTCATATGCGGGGCTTCCCGGCGTCGTGTGCTTGACGAATTCACTCCGGCGCTGTTGCCCGATCCGTGAGATCGACGCCGTAATCAGCGCAATGCCAATGCTGCCGCCCACGTTGCGCATAAAGCTGTTCATCGACGAAATCTGATTGTTCTTCTCTCGCGGGATGCCGACATAAGCCAGGACGTTCTGAGGGATGAAGATAAATGCCAGTCCAAACATCTGGATGGAACGCAACATAAATGCCGTGCGGAAATCCATCGTCAGGCTGAATTGCGACGACATGTGCAGCAGTGCCGCGGAAATGGATATGAATCCGATCCCCATCAACAAGCGCGGATCCACGCGAGAAACGAGCACCCCGACAATCGGCAGCATGCAGATCATCATGAAGCCGCCGCCCGCCAGCGCTTCCCCTGAAGTTACGGCGGAAAATCCCAATTGAAGCTGTAGAAATTGCGGAATCATGACCGTCGTGCCGAAGAGCACCATGCCCAGCGTGAAACTGAAAAACATCGCCGTCGCAAAATTGCGTTTCTGAAACAGGCGAATATCCACTACAGGATTCGGATGATTCCATTCCCAAACGATCCAAACGGCAAACGCATACACGGCTACCAGAGTGAGACTGACGATCCATGAAGACGAAAACCAATCCAATTCCTGCCCTTTGTCTAGAACGATTTGCAGGCTGGCAATCGCAATCGTGATCAGACCTAGGCCCATATAATCGGCGCGAATGCTCCTTCGTCTCTGTTGCTCGCGTTTCAAGAATGGCGGGTCCTCGACCAGCCGGTTGGTCAGGAACAACGAAAGCAGGCCGATGGGCACATTGATGTAGAAAATCCACCGCCAGTTGTAGTTGTCCGTAATCCAACCGCCAAGCGTGGGACCGATGGCTGGGGCCAACACGACGGCCATGCCATACACCGCGAACGCCATTCCGCGCTGCGACGCCGGAAATGTATCGGCAAGAATAGCCTGCTCGCTGGGTTGCAGTCCGCCGCCGCCCACGCCTTGCAGAATGCGAAAGAAAATCAGCATCCCCAGGCTGGGCGCGAGGCCGCACAGAAAACTGCTACACGTAAACAAAAGCACGCACATCATATAAAAGCGCTTTCGCCCAATGATCGAGGAAAGCCACGCGCTGATCGGAAGAATGATTGCGTTCGAAACCAGGTAGCTGGTCAGAACCCATGTGGACTCTTCATGGCTGGCGGAAAGGCTTCCGGCAATGTGCGGCAAGGAAACGTTGGCGATGGAAGTGTCCAACACTTCCATGAACGTCGCCAGCGTCACCGTCAGCGCGATGAGCCACGGATTGAATTTCGGCTTCCAGGGAGCTTCCAGAGCGTCCGTCACGGCGGTTCCTCTACTTCAGCCACACTTTGGGATCGACGGACATGCCCGGCCGAAGGCTCTCCAGACCATGCTGGCCCGGCTTAAAACGGATTCGCACCGGCAGCCGTTGAACCACCTTCACGTAATTCCCTGTTGCGTTTTCCGGCGGAAGTAAACTGGTGATCGAGCCGGTGGCTCCCGGCATCGCATCCACGTATCCATCGAATTTCTGGTCAAAGGCGTCCACTGAAATCGTTACCGATTGCCCGGGGTGCATCTGCCGCAACTGGCTTTCCTTAAAATTCGCCGTGACCCACAAATCACTGAGGTCGGCCAGCGTGACAAGCCTTTGCCCTTTGCTCACCTGCTCGCCAACATCCACGGTGCGCTTGCTGATCACTCCCGCGACGGGAGAAATAATCTTGCAATAATTCAGGTCGAGTTGCGCACGGTCCACCATGGCCTGCATCGCCTGCACATCGGCCTGGCGCGATTGCAGGTTGGCCCTAGAAATGGCTACCTGATTGGGCGCATCCACATTCGCCTGCGCCAGCCGGGTGCGCGACATGTCGAGTTGCGCGCGCCGCTGCTCGACCACTTTCTGCGCAGATTCGGCCGATGATCGCGCCGAATCCACCGAGGCAGCTTGCGCCTTCGCCGTGGCGATCACCTGATCGTAATCCGAACGCGAAACCTCTTCCTTGTCCACCAGCGCTTTGTATCTCGCAACGTCACTCTGCGCTTTGCCGTTATTCGCTTCGGCTTCCTGCAAACGAGAGAGCGCCGCCGCCTGATCGCGCTCTGCTCCTGCGAGGCCTGCCTCAGCATTGGCGACTTCCGACTGGCTCGTTGAGACATTCGTACGCGAAGAACTTTGCATAATTGGAATATTCGGATTTTCCGCGCGCAGGTCCGCCTGTGCTTTCAGCAGTTGCGCCTGCGCCTGCTCCAGCGCGACTTGATAGTCTCGAGGATCCATCTCCGCGATCAGCTGTCCCGCCTGGACGGTTTGGTTTTCCTCGACGTAAACAGCCTTGATCACGCCATCGACACGCGACGTAACTCCGTTCAGGTGTCCATCTACCTGAGCATCGTCAGTCGATTCGTAAGTCCTGGCGTAGAGCCAGAACGCGACGACGCCAATCAGGATGACAGCGCCGAGAATTGCCGCGAACAGAAGGCTCTTGTTGCGTCCCTGGGTGTTGTCGTCGCCCGCGCCATTCTTTTTCACATCTTGAACGTCAGTTTGCCGCGAAGCCATGGGTTCTTCGATCTGATCTACAGCCATGATTATTGACTCCTCAAAAGGCCACGCATAATTTTTTCGGCCTGTCCTACGGCGCGCGCCACGGAAGCCTTCGCCAGATTGTGCGCGTTCAAATCCGCGATGTACCCCTGCTCGGCGCTGGAAACCGTTTCCTGCGCCTGGACGACTTCGATGGTGTCGGCCACGCCGGAGGCGAAGCGATCACGCGCCTGAGTCAATTCGTCCTGCGCCAGCGCACGGCGGCTTTGTGCCACGCGCACTTGCTCGGCGGCGGCGGTCAGATCGAGGAACGCGTTGCGCACGTCGGCTTCGACGCGGGCGCGCAAGTTGTTATATTCGGAGCGGCGTTGCACGAGCCGCGCGTCGGCCTCTTCGATATCTCCATGAATATGTCCTCCGGCCCAGATTGGAAATCGCACGTTCCCGGCGGCGGAAAATGTTTCGTGCGAATTGGCTGGGTTTTGGCCTATCGCGCCGAATGTTCCGGTGAAATCGACTGTCGGATAGCGTTCAGCCACGGCCGCCTTACGAGCCAGCTCGGCAGCGTGCATTTGCGCTTCCGCTGCTTTCAGATCGGACCTGTTCTTCGCGGCCAGATCGATGGCCTGATCGAGCGTGAGGTTTTCCAGCGGCGCGTAGGGCAGCGCGTCGGTCAGGATAATTTCCTGGCCCGAGGGCAATCCGGTCAGGCGTGCCAGCGCGATTTTATTCTTCGCGTAAATTGCTTGTTCCGCGGTCAGGCGTTGCTGCTGTGTCTGGAACTCGATCTGGCTGCGCGTCATGTCGATTTTTGCGCTCAGGCCCGCGGTCAGTCGGTCCTGCGCCTGCTGAAAAATAGCTTTCGCGCTGTCCACATCCACTTTGGCAGAATCGACGCGCGCCGCTTCGGCGAGCACCTGCAAATAGCCGGAGGTCACCACATAAACCACAATCTCTCGCGCATCCTGCATCGAAAGATCGGCGGCCCGCTGGGCTTCGCGCGAAGACTGGTACATGCGAAGGGACTGAATATCGGCCAGCTTTTGCGTCAGCGTGCCGCGCAAATCAAAATAGTTAAATGGCCCTACGATTTTGGGAAAGTTGAACCCGGCGCTGGGCGGCAAAGTGAAATTGAAGCCGAGCGCGGCCAGGTCCAGTTGCTCGGCGGTCTCATTGAAATAGCCGCTCAGATTGGGCAGCAGCACGCTGCGCGCGCCAATGCTCTCTCCTTGCGCCACGCGAAGCGTTTGCTGCGCATCGATCACTCCCAGGTTGTAGCGCAACCCGCGTTTCAGCGCTTCGTCCAGAGATAGCTGTATTGGCTGGCTGGAGACATCCGCGGAAGGGACACTCCCCTGAAACGAGCTCTGTGCAAATGCGGAAACGGCAAGGGCCGCCATAACTGGAATCAGGAGTGAGAAGCGGCGGTATCGGTTTCTCATGAGGACCAACTCTCTTCAGGACTCGCGAAAATCAAAGCAAGATACCGAACGGCGCATTAGAGCTTGCACATTCGAGCGCACTTCAGTAAGATACATACACGCATGTATGATGTCAAGACATGCATCCCGGTTAGATGCGAGGGTAGCACTTGCCCACCAAACAACAACTCAAGAGCCGCATCCGCCTTCGGCCGCAACTCCGGATTCCCTCGCGCCAGGCCGAGCGCACCGAGGCGACCCGGCGTAAGTTATTGACCGCCGCCGAAACCATCTTTGCGCGCGACGGATTCGAGGCCGCACGCCTCGAAGACATCGCGGCCGGCGCGGGCTACACGCGCGGCGCTTTCTACGCGAATTTCGAAAGCAAGGAAGACATATTCTTCGCCCTGCTGGAAGAGTGGGTTCACAAACGAATCGATTCGGTCACCGCGGTTCTTCGCAAACACAAGAAACCGGCTGGGAAACTGGCGGCCCTGCGCGAGCATTACGCCGAACTCGCCAAGGACCGCCACCTCGTTTTGATCTCCCTGGAATTCAAGCTGTTTGCCCTGCGCCATCCCGAAGCTCACGCCCGTCTGCGCAACTGCCACCGCCGTATCCGCGCAACTTGGGGCGAATTGATCTCCGAGTTGCTGCAGGCGCTGGGCTGGGAATTGCCGGTATCGAACCCCGCCGCATCCGCCTGCCTGGGCGCGCTATCCAACGGATTGCTCCTCGAACACCTAGTCGATCCGAAAGCGCTTTCGGAAGGTCACGTGCGTCATGTGCTGGGCCTGTTTTTCGATTCCATTTTCCGCGGCGGCTCTGGAAACGGCACGGAAGGCGTGTAACGTGGCCCTCAGATTTCGCGTCTAAAATTGCGTTGGTTCAGGGATCTGTAAATATCCTGGTTCGATCGGGAATCGCGGCGTCGGTAGCTTCTCCGGACTCATTCAACCTGCAATTTCGACGATCTTGAGTTGAATCCCTCCTTTCGAAACGCCCGGCGCCTGGAGGCGCCAGAAACAGTTTATGTGGATCGTTCGCCTAGCTCTGCGCAGGCCCTATACCTTCGTGGTGATGGCCCTGCTCATACTGATTCTGGGGCCGCTGGCGATTTATAGCACTCCCACTGACATCTTTCCCACCATCGACATTCCCGTCATCGTGGCAATCTGGAGCTACAACGGGCTTTCCGCCGAAGAGATGTCCGAGCGAATCACAATCGGCTACGAGCGCGCTGTGACGACCACCGTGAGCGATATCGAACATATTGAATCGCAAACCCTGAACGGCGTCGGCGTGGTGAAGATATTTTTTCATCCCCGTGCGAACATCGAAATTGCCATGGCGCAGGTCACCGCCATATCGCAATTCGCCGTGCGTACGGATCCTCCGGGAACGTTTCCGCCCTTGCTGTTGATCTACAACGCGTCCTCGGTGCCGATTCTGCAACTGGCGGCCTCGGGAAAAGGCCTTTCCGAGCAGCAGGTGAATGATCTCGCGTCCAACTTTCTCCGTGTGCGACTAGCAACGGTGGAGGGCGCATACATGCCGAATCCGTTCGGCGGCAAGCAGCGCCAGGTTCAAGTGGACCTGAATATCGCGGCCCTGCAGGCCAAAGGGCTCTCGGCCACAGACGTCGTTACTGCGATTGGCGCTCAAAACATTATTCTCCCCGCCGGAACCGCAAAAATAGGCTCCTTTGAGGACGATATCGAAATCAACGGCAGCCCCAAGACTGTCGAGGAATTAAACGATTTGCCGATCAAGACCGTGGGCACCAATACGATTTACGTCCGCGATGTCGCCCACGTCCGCGACGGTTTTCCGCCGCAAGTGAATATAGTGCACGTCGATGGGCAACGGGCTTCGCTGATCACCGTTCTGAAGACGGGTACCGCTTCCACCCTCGACGTCATTGCAAAAATCAAGGAAGTGATGCCCCGAATCCTGGCCTCCATGCCTGCGGAATTTCATGTGCGCCCGGTAGCGGACCAATCCATCTTTGTACGCGCCGCGATCGATGGCGTCGTCCGCGAGGCCGTCATTGCCGCATGCCTCACCGGCCTGATGATTTTACTTTTCCTTGGAAGCTGGCGCAGCACGATGATCATCGCGGTTTCGATTCCCCTTTCGATCTTGACCTCAATCATCGTCCTGAGTGCGATCGGGCAAACGATTAATATTATGACTCTGGGCGGCCTCGCGCTCGCCGTCGGGATTCTGGTGGACGACGCGACAGTGGAAATCGAAAACATCAATCGAAATCTAGCGCAGGGGAAGGAAATCATCCAGGCGATTCTGGACGGCGCGCAGCAAATCGCCATCCCTGCGTTTGTGTCCACGCTTTCGATTTGCATCGTGTTCGTGCCGATGTTTTTCCTCACTGGCGTGGCCAAGTTCCTGTTTGTGCCGCTGGCGGAAGCGGTGGTCTTCGCGATGATGGCGTCGTACTTGCTCTCGCGTACGCTCGTGCCCACGATGGCGCGCTTCCTGCTGAATGCGCACCATGAAGAGTCGGCGCAAAAATCATTGGCGAGCCGCAACCCGCTGGTGCGGTTGCAAGGGCACTTCGAACTGTGGTTCGAGAAATTGCGGGAATCGTATCGAGAAGTCCTGAAACTATGCCTGGCGCACCGCGTGATATTTCCGTTGGGATTCCTGGCCGTTTGTATCGGGTCATTCGCCCTTTTCCCCTGGCTCGGCGAAGACTTTTTCCCGGCAGCGGACTCCGGACAAATCAAGTTGCACCTGCGCGCGCCCACCGCGACTCGCATCGAGGAGACCGCCGCGCTGTGCGATGACATTGAAGCCTTCATCCGGCGGCAAATTCCCGCGGACGAAATCGCTACCATTCTCGATAACGAAGGCCTGCCAACCAGCCAGACCAATCAGGCCTACAATATTTCAGCGACCATCGGACCCGAGGACGCGGATATTCTCGTCTCCCTCACGCCAAAGCATCACCTGACTGCGGCCTACATTCATGATTTGCGGTTGAAGCTGGCGAAAGAGTATCCCGGGATCATGTTCTATTTCCCGCCGGCGGACATCGTCAGCCAGATCCTGAATTTCGGGCTTCCGGCACCTCTCGATATCCAGATCATGGGTCGCGATGTGGAAGGAAACCATGCCTTTGCGGAAAATCTAATGAAGCAGCTAAGCATGGTCACCGGAATCGCCGATTTGCGCATTCAGCAGCCGTTCAATCAACCCAAGCTTTTCATCGATGTGGATCGCACCAAGACCATGCAGGCGGGCTTCACCCAGCGGGACGTGGCCGGAAATCTCCTCGTCTCCCTGAGCGGGAGCTTCCAGACTGCGCCCTCCTTCTGGCTGGACCCGAAATCGGGCGTAACCTACAACGTGGTGACGCAATCGCCGCAATACAAAATTGGATCGCCGCAGGACATCGAAAACATTCCCGTGAGCGGCGGGACCGGCCGCGCGCCCTGGCAGATGTTGGCCAACCTGGGGACGATCAAGCGTGGCACGGGTATGGCCACAGTCTCCCACTACGACGCGCAAACCGTAATCGATATCTATGGGTCCAACGAAGGCCGCGATCTGGGCGGCATCGCCCGGGATGTCCAGACCATCGTGGACCACAATCGAAAGCAACTTCCGCAAGGCTCTGAAATCATTTCGCGAGGCCAAATCACCACCATGCAGTCCTCTTTTCTAGGCCTGCTGGCCGGTCTCGCGTTTGCCATCTTTCTCGTTTACCTGCTTATTGTCGTGAACTTCCAATCGTGGCTCGATCCGTTCATTATTATTTCGGCGTTGCCGGCAGCGCTGGCCGGAATCGTCTGGATGCTTTTCATCACCCATACTACGATTAGCGTGCCGGCTTTGACCGGCTCGATCATGTGCATGGGCGTGGCGACAGCCAATAGCATTCTGGTTGTCAGCTTTTCGAAAGAACGGCTCAAGGAAGGACTCGATCCGTTGCAGGCGGCAGAGGAAGCCGGATTTACACGCTTTAGGCCCGTCATTATGACGGCGCTGGCCATGATCATCGGCATGGTGCCGATGGCCATAGGCCTGGGAGAAGGCGGCGAGCAGAATGCGCCGCTGGGGCGCGCGGTTATCGGCGGCTTAGCCTTTGCGACTGTGGCAACGCTTTTCTTCGTTCCGGCGGTGTACAGCCTGATTCACGGTTCCCGGAAGAATCCAGGCGGTTCCGTGATCCTGGAGCTTCCAGGCGAATAGTTTGTCGCACATTTTTGGGAGGAAGAAATGCCGGGTTTTTCAAATCGGAAGGTGCAGTCGGTTCCTTCCGTCAGGAGGCAAAAGTTACGCGTTCGCTCCGCATCACGCGGCGGAGCGGGCACGCGGGCCATCCTGCTCGTTTTTACGGTGCTTGCCATCGCCCTCGTGGTGATTTGGGGAATTTCCAGCCGGCGCAATGCCAGTGCCCAATTGACTCAGGAAACCGCCGAGCTCGCGATTCCCACCGTGCAAGTAGTTCATCCTAAGCGCGGCGCCCCGCAACAGGAGATTATTCTTCCCGGCGACATGCAGCCTTACATCGATGCTCCGATCTATGCACGGACCAACGGCTACCTGAAAAATTGGAGTGTGGACATCGGCGCGCACGTCAAGGCCGGACAATTGCTCGCCGAAATCGATGCTCCGGAAATCGATCAGCAACTGTCGCAAGCGCGCGCCGATCTCGCGACGTCCGAGGCCAATTTCAGCCTCGCTCAAATCACCGCCACCCGCTACAAAGATTTAATGAAGACCGATTCCGTTGCGCAACAGGACGTCGACAACGCGAATGGAAACTACGAAGCTCGAAAAACGGCTGTGGAATCGGCCAAATCCAACGTAAAGCGCTTGCAGGACCTGCAATCGTTCGAAAAAATCTTCGCCCCGTTCGATGGCGTCATCACCGCGCGCAACACGGACATCGGAGCGCTGATCGACTCCGGCAGCAGCGGTGGCACTACTCGCGAATTGTTCCACATCGCCGCCGTCAGCCGCTTGCGCGTTTACGTCAATGTGCCGGAGGTCTATGCGCCGACGATCCAGTCCGGCTTGAACGCCGACCTCACGTTGTCTGAATATCCAGGACGCCGGTTCCATGGAGCAGTGGTGCGAAATTCCGGATCGATCGACAACAATACGCGCACTCTGCTTACGGAAATTGACGTGAACAATCCCACCGGCGAACTCAAACCCGGCTCCTACATGGAGGTCCATCTCAAGCTGCCGTCTGCGGTCACCACGTTCACGCTGCCAGTCAACGCCTTAATCTTCAAGGCCGCCGGATTGCAAGTCGCCATCGTGAAGGACGGCAAGACTATCGGATTGATTTCCATTACGCCGGGGCGCGACTTCGGCAATGAAATCGAAGTCATCGGCGGACTGAAAGGCGACGAATCTGTCGTTATAAATCCGCCGGAATCGCTCACCAACGGCGAGTCCATCAGGCTGTTCCAGACCCAGTCTTCCGCGAAGGGGAATTCCTAATGGCTGCCCTTCGTGCCTTGAATCGGAATCATTCCCGCCAAAAAACTTTTTCCTGGCGCGGATTCGCCATCTTGTGCATTGCATCTGGTTTCGCGCAAGGCTGTTCGGTGGGCCCGAAGTACACCAAGCCCGTGGCGGAGATTCCGCCCGCCTATAAAGGCGCAGGCAATTGGAAGGTAGCCGAACCCAGCGACGAAGCGCGTAAAGGCAACTGGTGGGAAATCTTCCATGACCCGCAACTGAACGCCCTGGAAGAAAAATTAACCGTCTCCAACCAATCCCTGCGCGCCGCGCAGGATCGGTTCCTCGAAGCGCGCGCCGCATTGCGAATTTCGCGTTCTTACCGGTACCCAACAGTCTCTGTGGGTCCCACGATCACGCGGGAGCGCCAGTCTCTGAATCGCGCACTCGCAACGTCGTCTTCCATCGCCAACTATTCCGACTTTCTGGTCACCGGCGGCGATGCTTCCTATGAAGTCGACGTCTGGGGAAGAGTCCGCCACGTCATCGAATCGAGCCGCGCGCAAGCTCAGGCCAGCGCGGCAGACCTGGAATCGGTTCGCCTGAGCCTACACTCCGAGCTGGCCCTCGATTACTTCATGCTCCGCGGCCTGGATGCACAGAAACAATTGTTCGATTCGAACGTGGAGGCATTTCAAAAGGCTCTGGACCTGACGCAGAGCCGCTTTCAGGGCGGTGTCGCATCGGTGGAGGACGTCGAGCTGGCCAAAACGCAACTCGAACAGACGCGTGCTCAGGACATCGACATTACCTCCGCGCGCGATCAGTACGAACACGCCATCGCCGTCCTGACCGGCCAGCCTGCTTCATCCTTTAGTTTGTCATCGTCCCCGATGCCTGCTGTCCCGCCGGTTCCTCCTCCCGGTCTGCCGTCGCAGTTGCTCGAAAGACGTCCCGATATTGCCGAAGCCGAAAGAGAGGTCGCATCCGCCAACGCCCAGATCGGTGTGGCCAGAGCAGCCTACTTTCCGTTAATCACGCTGGGCCTGGAGGGCGGCTTCGAAAGCGGCGCATTCACGTCCTGGCTGGCAGGGCCAAGCGCGCTTTGGGCGGTTAGCGGATCTGCGCTGCAAACGGTTTTCGATGCCGGACGGCGCAGGACAGTTTCCGATCAGGCGAAGGCCACCTACGATGAAATGGTGGCGGACTATCGACAGACGGTCCTGACTTCGTTTCAACAAGTGGAAGATTCGTTGTCAGACCTGCACGTTCTCGAGGACGAGGCCAAAACGCAGGATGACGCTGTCGCGGCCGCGAACCGCGCGCTCGAGCAGGCCACCAACCGGTACAAGGGCGGCCTCGACACCTATCTGACGGTAATTACGGCACAGAGCGCGGCATTGGCAAACGAACGAACGGCGGTCAGCCTGCTGACGCGCCGCATGACTTCCACTGTCCTTCTGGTAAAAGCCCTGGGCGGCGGATGGGACGTCTCCAGGCTGCCTGCCGTCGATTAAAGTATTTCCCTAGTTCTTGTCCCCGCCGCCATGCATTACCTTGTCCACTTTGCACAGCGTGGGTGGCTCCGTATTATCGACAACGTGCTTCACCGGTTTGAGCGTTTTCAGGTGCGCGAAGATTGCCTTTAGGTCTTCGTCCGTCATATTCCGGTAGGCATGCCAAGGCATAATCTGATTTAACGTTCTGGCCTTAACCATTCCGGTTCGAATCGTCTGCACAAATAGCGCCTCGTCATAATACGGAATCCCTGATGGATCGGGCGTCAGATTTGCGCTGGTAGCGCTTCCCCATGGACCCTCAAATACGTGGCCACCGCCGAAATTCATTCCTGGAAGCGGCTGTCCCTTATCCATCGGCGTATGGCATTCCGTGCATGCGGCAATTCCCACCAGATATGCGCCCCGCTTTTCGGGCGTCGAAATATCGGGCGTAGCAACCGGTGTCGTAATCGGCTCCGGAACGGCCCGAATGAGGTACTTCACCGGAAAAATAATTTCCGTTGTTGGAAGGGGATGTCGAACCGGGGGCAAAGATCGCAAGAAAACGACGATGGAAGCAAGGTCTTCATCCGGCATCTGCTTAAAATCCGTGTACGGCATCATCGGAAACAGCGTGCGCCCATCATGACCGATTCCTTCGCGAACCGCCCGCGCGAAAGCATCGTCGCTCCAACCGCCGGAACCGGTTTCCGGATCCGGCGTCAAATTGGGCGCAACAACACGGCCGGGCAGGCCCTTCATCAAGGACATGTCCGCTCCGGCTCCCTCCATGCCGGCGGGAATCGGCGCATCGTGCTGTGTCCAGTCATGCGGCGAATGGCAGTCCATGCAACCCGTCACATTCTCTGCCAGATACTTTCCGCGCGCCCAGCGTTGCGGCGTTCGTTCGAACACTCGTCCGGTAAGTGGACGGACGCGCGGACCGAGGAAGGGACGCCATCCGATCGTCATCGTAATTCCCACGGCGAGCAAAGTTGCAAGACACAACACAACCACCAGAGAAACTTTCAAGAAACGCATCTCGTTATAACCTCCGGTGCTTCAGATTTTGAAATTCGAGGTCTTTATTCGATCATTGCGATGCGTCGCGCATGCCGTCCGCCCGCGAACGCAGTCACCAGCCACACTTTCACAATTTCCAGGGCCAATTCCTCCGGAATCATGCGCTGCCCCAGCGATAGCACATTGCTGTCATTGTGCTCGCGAGCCAGCCGGGCGGTTTCCACGTTCCAGCACAACGCGCAGCGAATGCCGCGAACCTTGTTCGCTACGATGGCTTCACCATTGCCCGAGCCGCCCAGAACGATGCCGCGCTCACAAACGCCGGTGGCAACAGCCTCAGCCGCGGGCCTTATATATAAAGGATAATCGACTGGCTCCGCGCTGGAAGTTCCAAAATCCAACACCTCATGACCGAGCCCTGCCAGAAGAATCTTGATCTTTTCCTTGTACTCAAACCCGGCGTGGTCGGAGCCGATAGCAATCTTCATGGGCGCAAGGATAGGGTGCACCAAAACAAACTGTCAAGAGAATGGCGAATACTTCAGAGGAATGGTTTTCAGTAGAAGGCTTATTGGGACTTGGCATGGCCGAATGTCACGATTGCCTGAAAATTCGAGATGGGCTAAGCCGACTCACAAGGCAGAAAAGGTGAAGTTACGTGGCTGGATAAGCATATTGATATATTATTCGAGACATTGTTTTTCAGTTCTCTTCGCTAAGGATAGCAGCGAGATCGTGGCCAAACTCAATCCCAATCAAGTCAGAACCAGCATGAAGCGATTATCAGGTTCCCAAATCGTTTTCTTTGGCGCCGACCAGCATCATTTCGCAATCAACCCACCCCTTCCCGATGTTGAGGTGGTCGCATTCGAACAAATTCATCGCATCTCCTTGCCCGCCGACTACCGTCACTTCATCACTCATATTGGCAATGGCGGAGCAGGGCCTTCCTATGGAATTTTTCCCCTAGGTCAGATGGACGAAAACTATAACCTTAAATATTGGTTCGAAAGGGATGGCTTCTTGGGTGTATTGTCAGATCCCTTTCCTCTCATTGTTTCTTGGAACAATTTGTCTGGAAAACCATCGGACCAACTGATTGATACAGACCCTGACGAATACGACCGACAGTTTGCCGCATTTGAGGAAATTTACTGGAATACGGTGAGGATTAATGGGGCGTTCCCGATTTGCCACATAGGATGTGGTATTCGCATTTGGCTCGTAGTTTCGGGTGACGAAGCCGGACATCTTTGGCGTGACGGAAGGGCGGATTACGCGGGGCTTTCTCCATTGACTCTAAAGGACAAGTCGCTGGCGACCTTTTCTTCTTGGTATGAGTAATGGCTCGATAATGCACTCAATGCGTTGCCGTGAGTAGGAAGTTCTCACAAGTCTACCATTCACGGATAATTATAGGGCTTAGTGATACCCAAGCTCCTTTCTATCCGATAAGTGTTTGGTCTCTGCAGGCCTTATCGAAAATTGAGAACCACATTCCCGTAATCTGCATTTTCCAAACTCGACTGCTGACCTGACTCAACCGTGACATTCTTGAGAGCATGGTTGACGGCATCTTTGGCGATAACCTCGTTGCGACTATGGTCGGTAATGGTGTCGTAGAGAAGTTGCGTCGGTTCAGGGTTCAATTCCTTGTTGTATTCATCAGTGATTTCCGTGGCCATTTGTTGCAGCCACTTGCTGGATTCGGCATCCAGATTCGTACCAGTAATGTCGAATTGTTTGCCCATGTAGGACGCGGCGATTCGCATGGCAAGCTTGTCGGCGGTTTGGTAGTAATATTCCGAGATCTGACGATGGCCTTGCTCATGTTCGACGACGTGCTGAGTAACATCGGTTGGCACCCAGATGGCTATTTTAAGCAGTAACTTCAATTTGATTTGCATGATGGTGACGGTTGCATGCGTCGGATCGGTCTGCTGAGTCCTCCCACCGACACTGGCGGTGGACTGGAAATCGGAATCGCACGCAGCGTTTTCTCCTGCGGTCAGCAGCGGCATATCCGACGGGGGGCTGGCCGGATCAAATGTGCGGTTCGTGAAAATGACCGCCTCCTTTTCGATGGTTGGCACAGAAGCTTCCACGAGCCGTTCGCTCGATGATGCGTCCCGCCACCGGAGCCAACCGAAGAGAAGCAGTCCCAGCAATACGCAGAGTCCAATTGATAGGCGAAAGGACAACTCTGTCTCCGCCTTCTATTTTCCGAACAAGACAGCACTTGGGCTATTGGTTTGAAAAAATAGATGCCGCGAAAGGTACTCTCGATGAGCCGACTAGCCAAGACCTTAGAATCGGGCTTATCGTTGCCTGGTCAACTGCCGACAAACCACTTCTGGTAAACTGTCCCATCGTCGAGGGGTTTTTAGGGAATCGTAGAGGCGGTGTTGACGCGCCGCGAAATATTCCGATATAGCAGGGCTGCGCAGATTCCGGCCAATCCTAACAGTGCAGTTCCAGAGTCAACCTGACCGAAACAGAGCTTGCCAATGCCGAACAAAGCTGAATACACCATGGCGCATCCCAGCACCCACGCGCGCAAGTTCTGCCCCAGGTCGCGAGTTTCCGGCAACTCCGGCGCGAGCGCAGCGATGCGTTGCCATCCGGTCACGTGGGGACGCACTTTACTGTAGAAACGCAACAGAACGTCGTCCGGCTCAGCCGAAGTCAGCAGCGTCACCAGGACCCATACGACCGTCGTTACGCCTGTCGTTGCTAACGTCGTCTTTGCAAAGACGACGGGAGCGCTCCCTCCAAAAAGTGCCCACTCGTGCAGAATTAATGTCATCGCCAAAGCCGTCGCCATCGCGGAGATTTCGCTCCACGCATTGATGCGCCACCAGTACCAGCGCAGCAGGTAAACGCCGCCAGTGCCCGCGCCCACTTCCAGCACAACCTGCCAGCCCTGGCTAATCGAGGCCAATTGCCATGACACGAATGCCGACGCTGCGACCAGCAGCAGCGTCGCGACGCGCGAGATGTTCACGTAATGTTTTTCCGTCGCGTCACGGCGGATGAATCGACGGTAAAAATCCTCCACCAGATAGGAACTCCCCCAGTTCAGCTGCGTGGCGATCGTGGACATGAACGCCGCCATGAATCCGGCAATTAAAATTCCACGCAGCGCGTGCGGCATATACGTGGTGGCGACCAGCATGTAACCCGACTCCGGATGCTCCAGCCCCGGAAACAACGCCGCAGCCGCAAGAGCGGTAAGAATCCACGGCCACGGGCGCAAGGCATAATGCGCGATGTTGAACCACAGCACTGACAACAGACCTTGCTGTTCGTCACGCGCGCTGAAAATTCGCTGCGCAATGTATCCGCCGCCTCCCGGCTCCGCTCCCGGGTACCAGAAAGCCCACCACTGGATTCCCAAATGCACGGCGAAGGTGAGCACAGGCAGCGTCCAGAGCGCCTCGGCAGTCAGCCCGCGCGAAAAGTCCGGAAATATCGCAATGATGTCAGAAGCTCCCGGTCCCGCGGCTAGCCGCATCGCTCCCAGCTTCGCGAGCATCGCGGACATTCCCCCCGCAGCGCGAACGCCATAGTAGGCCACGGCAATCACAATCGACATTTTCAGCACGAATTGAAACAGGTCGGTCCACAACACGCCCCACAGCCCGCCCAGCGAAACATAAAATCCGGTAAACGGAATCAGGAAAAAAATGCAGATAGCGAGGCTGGTCTTTTCACTCGTGCCCAGCGCCGAGCCGACAATGCTGGTCATCGCCTTGGTCACCCAGCCCAAGATCAGGCAGTTCATCAGCAGGCCCAGATAAATCGCGCGGAATCCGCGCAGAAATGCTGCAGGCTTCCCCGCGTAGCGCATTTCCGCAAACTGCACATCGGTCAGCAGGCCCGAGCGCCTCCACAGCCGTGCGAACAGGAAGACGGTCATCATCCCCGACGGCAGAAAACTCCACCAAAGCCAGTTTCCCGCGATGCCCTGTGTGTACACCAGCCCGGTCACAACCAGCGGAGTATCGGCTGCGAAGGTAGTGGCAACCATCGACGTTCCCGCCAGCCACCAGCTCACCTGCCGCCCCGATACGAAATATTCCTCGGTGCTCCCGCTGGAGCGCCTCCGGAAATAAAGCCCGAGCAAAAGCATCAGCAGGAGGTAACCAACGATTACGGCCCAGTCGAGAAACGTGAGGGTCATCGAGTCCTAATCTCTGAGGATGCGGTCTGAAAAATCGGCGCTAAGTATGGTTATTGGTGGATTGGGTGTCAAACGAAAAGCAGATGATAAATCGATTTGCGCCTCGTCTCTCAACGATGCCGTAGTTTACAATAAACGGCACAATGCCAATTCATTACGACCAATCAACTACCGCGCAGGTGATGCAGTGAGCGCAACGCCACGCCGCATTTCCGCCCCTCACGTCGTCAATATTGCAGACTTACGCCGGCTCGCGCGGCGGCGCCTCCCCGCCGCGGTCTTCGACTACCTCGACGGAGGCGCCGAAGACGAAGTCACGCTGAAGGACAATTGCCGCGTGTTCGACGCCGTGACATTCCGTCCGCGCAATGCGATCGCGGTGCCAAATTGCGATCTGCGCATCACGGTCCTTGGGACCGATCTTTCATTTCCCGCGCTGCTGGCACCGGTGGGTTACAGCCGTCTCATGCATCCCGACGGCGAACGCGCTGCCGCCAAAGCCGCCGGGCTTGCAGGTACGGCATATATTCTCTCGACGATCTCTGGACATAAATTGGAGGATGTAAAGGCTTCCACGACTGGCCCGGTCTGGTATCAATTATATTTGGTTGGGGGGCGTCCGGCAGCAGAAGCCGCCCTCGAACGCGCAAAAGCCG
Organism: uncultured Acidobacteriaceae bacterium; assembly: GCA_964622265.1. Lineage (GTDB taxonomy): Bacteria > Acidobacteriota > Terriglobia > Acidiferrales > UBA7541 > Palsa-360. Next base: position 98,982 of record CAZUNI010000001.1, read on the forward strand.
CAGGATTTTCCGTACTGGCAGTCACGATTGACACCGGAACGGCAGGAATGCGCGAGCGCGACATTCGAAACGGCACGGCAGAGCTGATGAGTGGCAATATTTTCAAGATGCTCCCATTCCTGCCGCAAATTCTTTCCAGACCGGGATGGCTCGCGTCTTTTCTGCTCGATGGCGGAATCCACCGGCTTCCAAACGTCGTTATTCCAGGCAGCGGTCCAATGCCGCTGATCGATGTGGGCGCTGCGTTAGCAAGTTCCGTAGTGACGTGGGACGATTTTCACTGGCTCCGCAAAGTCTGGCCAGGCCCAATCGTCGTCAAAGGCGTTCTCACCGGCGATGATGCGCGCCGCTCCATCGACGCAGGCGCAGCAGGCGTAATCGTCTCCAATCACGGCGGCCGCCAGCTGGACAGTGTGTCGGCCAGCCTGAGAGCCCTCCCGGAAATCGTGAAGGCAGTGAACGGTCAAATCGAAGTCCTGATGGACGGTGGCGTTCGCCGCGGCAGCGATATCGCCAAGGCCATTTGCCTGGGAGCTCGCGCCGTCCTCGTAGGCCGCGCTTATGCCTACGGCATGAGCGCCGCAGGCGAACCCGGCGCGTCGCGAGCAATCGCAATCCTCCGCGCAGACCTGATCCGCACAATGAAGCTTTTGGGCTGCCCGAAAATCTCAGACCTAAACAGCTCGTATATAGATGTCCCGCAGAATTGGCCAACGTAGGGGTTTACACGAATCACCCTTCGCAGTAGCTCAGGGCAAGCGATTCACAAATCACAATTTACGCCCCACCAGTCACCAATCACCAGTCACTAGTCACCAGCAGGGGGGAAAGCCCCGGGTTCGTCAGGGGGATGCAAACCCGGGGCCGGGGGGATAAAACAGAGGCTGGGCCGGAGTAAACTCGTTTTAAAATTTCTAATTCATGATGATGCTGGCCCAATTGTCCTGCTCCACGGCCAGTATCATGGGTTTGTAAATATCGATGTCCCAACCTTCGCCGATTCGAAACCGAACCGCGCCGTCCGATTCGCCGACAATGACGCCGCGCAGCGGCACGCGCAAATCCCCAGCCGCTACCTGCAGGACCACCGCTTGTCCGATCCACGATGCGTATGCGCTCGCCATGTTGACGACCCCCTCAGATCGTTAAGTCGTTGGGACTTGCTCGCTACAGTTGTCATTTTTCATTTTGAACCGGTGTTTCACAATGGTACCGACGCCTCAAAATCATAGGAGAAAAGTACTGTTAGCCATTGCGGCACAAGGACTTCCACTACGGTACGGGTACGTGCGTACCGCCCCAATAGTCCCTGCGATTCATTGTCGGTACCGCTCCGCCGAAGCACACTGCCTGCATGACGACTATTCGCGATTCCGGCTCCGGCTTCGCAACTCGGTCAAACGAGACTGCTATCGAGAGCACACAATTCGCCTCTGCGAATGCGGCTGGCGTCGTGCTCGCGCTCGGCGGAGGCTTTTCCCGGGGATTCGCGCACCTCGGAGTTCTGGAAGTTCTCGTCCAGGAACGTATTCCGATCGCCGGAATTGTCGGCACCAGCATCGGAAGTTTGCTCGGTGCCGCCTTCGCTGACGGGATTCCACTACAGGAACTTTGCGACCTCGGACGCCGCGTTCGCATTCGCGATTTCATTCGTTTCCGCAGGTCGCAACCGGAAGCTCATTCGGCAGAAGTTCATTCAAACGACCGGATCGGCCAGTTCGTGCGCGAGTCTTTCCGCTCGCGCCGGGTAGAGGAGCTTGCCATTCCGATGGCGATCGTTACCACCGACGTTGACACCTGTGGCCCATATGTATTCACCAGCGGCCCGCTTGATGTAGCTATCCGCGCAAGTTGCGCGTTCCCCGGCTTGTTCGAACCGGTGCAATACGAAGGCCGGACGCTGGCCGACGGCTGCATCGTCGCCCCTGTGCCAACGGTGACGGCAGCGCGAATGAATGCAGGATGCGTCCTGGGCGTGGCCGTGAATTCTGGCGTCGGTTCAGCCGCGTTTGCCGGGAATATCGCCCGCGAATCGAAACGAATTTTTGAAACTTCGCGCGGAAAGGAGTTCTCCTCCTCCTGGACCCGAAACGCCGACATCATGCTGGAGCCGGAAGTTCAGCAGATCGACTGGAACGACTTCACCCGCGTAGACGAAGCCCACGCCGCAGGCGCAGAGGCGATGCGCCGCGCGCTCCCCTGCCTGCGCGAGCTGCTGGCACGCCGATCCGACAGAAATTCAGCAGGCGCGACGCTCGGTTACTCCGAAAACCGGTTGGTATCCTGATGCTGGTCCGCCAAATGCGGCTCATGGTTGTCATGTTGACGCTCGAATGGGAACTCTGCAGCGAAGACCCGGTCATTTTCTGCTACCGTATATGGTGCAGGGTTTCATCATCCCCATCAGGAGATGCGCCGCAAACGGTTGACAGCAATCCATGATTGGAACTCTTCATCATTTTCTCAATTTTCTTTTCAATGTTCAGGGCCTGATCGAGTGGGGCGGCACCCTGCTGGTCTGCGCTATCGTTTTCATCGAGACCGGATTCTTCGTGGGATTTTTCCTGCCCGGCGATTCCCTGCTGGTGATCGCGGGCGTTCTTGCAGGCGCGGGAAATCTGAATCTGACGAAATTACTCCTGCTGGTTCCTCTGTGCGCCATCGTCGGGGACCAGGTCGGCTACTGGATTGGCCGCAAAGCGGGGCAGGCGCTGTATCGCCGCGAGGACTCTTTCTTCTTCCGCAAGCACCATCTGGAGCGCGCTCATCAGTTCTACGAAAAATACGGCGGCAAGACGGTGATCCTGGCGCGCTTCATGCCCATCGTTCGCACGTTTTGTCCTCCGGTGGCTGGCGCGGCGAATATGTCCTACCGGCGTTATCTGGGCTTCGATATTGCCGGCGGGTTCCTGTGGGTCGGAAGCATGATTCTGGGCGGCTATTTTCTTGGCCGGCAGGACAAGAATATCGGTGAGCACCTCCACTACGTAATCGCCGCCGTGATTTTCCTCTCGTTGCTGCCTCCGGCGATCAGCATACTGCGCGGCAAATTTGCCGGGAGCGCGAAATCCTCCGCCACTGTTGCCGGAGCTCCGGCCAACCGGGAGTAGCGATGCCAGTCATCGGCGGTCCAATCCTTGAGCCACCCCAAGCCATCATCTTCGATGTTGGCCGCGTCATCATCAACGTCAATATAGCTCTCTCGTTCGAAACCTACGGCCAGCGCGATCATCTATCCGCTGAAAACGTGTGGCAAGTCCTCCAGGCCGACCAGCGCTGGGACGACTGGCAGGAAGGCCGCATGTTGCCCCGCGACTTCCACCAGCATATCTGCAAAAAATTCGGATTGTCCCTGACGTTCGAGGAATTCGTCGCCAGTTGGAATCGCGTCCTCGACCCGGAAACGCTGCTCCCGGAAGCCCTCTTCGAACGCCTTTCCAAAACCTGCCGCCTGGCCCTGCTTTCGAACACCGACCCTCTTCACGTAGCCCATTTCGAAGCCACATTCGCCTTCGTCCGCCATTTTCCAGTGCGCGTCTATTCCTGCCGAGTCGGAACGAGCAAGCCCAAGCCGATGATCTATCACCACGCCCTGCGCGAACTAGCCGCCCTGCCCGAAGAAACGCTATACATCGACGATCTGCGCGAAAATGTCGATACGGCTCTCCAGTTGGGCATGACTGGTTTCCACTTCACTTCGCCGCAGGAATTGTTGGCTGAATTCTCGCGGCTGGGACTGTGGGGATAGTGAAGGAATGCCAACACCCCCATCTGTCACGCGGCGCGACAGATGAGTCACCCGGAAGTTCACAATTACACGTCATAGGGCCTGCCACCCGCCGCGTCCCTTGCGGGAATCCGCGCGACAAGGGGTGTTGCTCCGCGCGGCAGAGTTACACGCGAACGCCGGCGTTAATTGAAATTTGTACAAGATTTCTTAACTGACGAAAGCTTCACACGGGACAGGTCCGTGCCCAGCACTTTATTTGCAAAACAACGCACGCACAGATCCTCCTCCCAATAAACATCATTGGCACTCGCCTGCCCCCGGGCGATAAGAAGGTAGTCACCGGCAGCGACGCTTTTAAACTGAAAGTTGCCTTCCTCATCCGCATCAGTCGAATACACTAGCCTGTTCTGCCTGTGTTTAATCATCGAATCGAGGGTCGCGAGAAGAGCGGCGTCAATACCACTCAACTGACGCTTACACGCAAAACGTTCAACGTTGTCGGGCGAAACAGAGTTGAGGTCGCTTTCGGTGTCTTTGGTTGCGGTCTGCTGTTGTTCCAATATATTCGAAAGGTAGACGACTTCGGGGTTCTGCTCTGCGGTTATGCCGCGACCGGTGACGGTATCCACTTCACCTTTGCTGTTTAGACCTACGTTGCCCCACAGGAGGTACACCTTTGCCAACCGCCCTGGCTTAAGGTCCCCTAATTGTGTAATCGCAAAGACTCTCCCACTGACCTTGAGAACTTCCTGTTTTGATGTGCCTGGCTGCGGAGTTGTAGCCGGTTTTGCTTTAGTCTGTGCAGCTAACAAACCGCCGCTGACGAGAATTAGGGCAAATACGCCCGAAGCGATTGCAATTTTCATCCTAACTAGAATTTCCGTTTTGATCTCCCGCATGGCCACCCTTATACACTCAAGGCCCTTCAGAGTGAAGCAGGTTTTGACTTCTGGTGCGCTCCATGGCCCATAAGCTGGGTGGGGCACCCGATCACTCAGTTTTTTGCGGACTAGACTCAGTACCCGCCCTTCGGCGATTCCGTCATTCTCGGCCACAGCGGCCGGCACGGCGTCGGATTCCACTTCGAGCCATCCTTCTCCAGCCGGTACTGGCTGCTGATAATGAACTTGTCGCTGAGGTACTGCGGATCGATCACCACGGAGGTGACGATCAGGTACGTTTCGCCTTTGCGCTCGAACTTGTCGTAGTACTCGGTGAGCGTGGCGTTTTCGCTGTAGGGCACGCCGTTCTTGCGCAGATAACCGGCACGCAAATGGGTTGTCTCCACGTGCAGCGTCCCGCCTTTGCCCGGAGTGGGCCCATTGAAGCCCAAGGACGCGGCGCCGGTGCGCTGAACCTGCTTTTCCCATTTGGCGACCGAATAACCCTGCAATTGGGGAGCGCCGACCGGCGATTTCGCGCCGTCAAAGTGGAACAGCCGCGTCTGCATTCCTGCATCGACTTCCATCTTCATCGTGTTGTCGTCGGCCCAGGTAATGTGAAACCTGGCCGGGATGCGCATGATATTGCCCGCGCCGTAGGCCTTGCAGTTGTTGCCGTCGTGCTCGTCTTTCACGGGGTCCCACAGGCCAGCGACGCGTTTGCCTTCGGCGTTCAGCGGGACGCTCGCGTAATCGCCCTTATTCGGCGTCATCATGCGCCAGCGCCAGTCCTCGTTGACGATCGCAACCCAGTAGCCGGAAATGTCAATCAACGCCGAGTCCTTCGGGGAAAGAGTCGCCGGTTTGGCGGCAGGAGCCGGAGTTTGCGCCGCCGCGCTATGTCCAAACGCAGCGATTGCGGCAAGCATTGCAGCAGCAATCCGCAAATTAAAAAATCTGTTTCGACCGCCGGTCATTTGCCACCGCCCATTTTCGAGCCTGCCTGCTTCTTCACTTTGCTCAGGTCCTTATAGACTGCTTCGAGGAACATATTCGTCGTCCAGGGACCGGTCGTAGAGCCGTACAGCCCGTCGTAATCCAGCGTGGGTTTGGCCGACTCGATTTGCTCCAGCGTTTTTCCCTCGTCGATGCCGGCCTGCACGCGGTCGCGCACGATGGTCACCATGTCGCGGTAGCCCACAACGTCATTGCGGTCGCAGATGCGCCCGTGACCGGGAATCACGTACGTGCCGCCCTCTTCATTTTCAACCGGGATCAGCAAGTCGATGAGCATGTTCAGCGAATCGATCTCGCCGTTGATCGACCCGCCGCGGGCCAGGTCGATGACCGGATAACTATTGAAACTCACGATGTCGCCCGCGCTGATGACGTCTGATTTGCGGAAATAGACGATGCTGTCGCCGTCAGTGTGCGCGCTGGCCGGGTGGTACATCACGATGCCTTCGCCGTTATACAGTTTCCACTCGTCGGTGTCGTAGGGATCGGTCGGCCAGTCGCTTGAAGGAACTGGTTTGGCTGTCTTCACTGAATCGCTCATCCTGCCAAGCACATTGACGTGCGCAACGATCGACGCGCCGGGAGGCAAAGTCAGCCCGATGTCGCCAGCCGTCTGCATTGGCCCCAGCGCGGCATTGGGCAGAACCCAACCTGCCTTGGATAAGTTTCCATTGCCGGCCGTATGGTCTTCGTCAGCGCTGGTGTCGATGACGAACATGATGTGCTTGTCAGTCACCGCCTTGATCGCCGCGACGATTTCGGCGCTCTTATCGGCGGTGCCGGCATCCACCACGATCACGACTTTCTCGCCCACTTGCACCGTGACGTTCGCGCCCGCGCCGGCAATCATGTACACATTCCCTTGCACGCGCAGCATCTGGAGAGAGCTCTTCCCGATATCCACGTTCTGCCCGACGGTTTGCGGGGCTTGGGCGCGGGCTGCAGCCCCGGCAAAAACAAACAGGACCAAGGCGAGCATCGCCCTCATGGTTACGGGAAATTTCAGCGAGATTCGATTCATTGTTTCTGCTCAGTGGGCTGGAGTTTGGGAGGAGCGGGCAATTTCGCCAGCCGTTCCTGGTATTCCGGATACGTCGTATATCCGCCGCCGCGAACAGCTTCTTCCGGTATTCCCCACCGCGACGCGTATTCGTTCAGCCACGGATTCTTTCCCGGCAAGTGATGCGAGACCCAGCCTTTCGGATGATTCACCTCGGCGCTGGGAAGGCACGTATTCGGTCCCAGGCGATACCCAAGATCCAGAATCCAGTTCGACGTTCGAATAAACGGCTCCGTCATGTAAACCGGGTCTTCCACATCGGTCACCAGCGTGAAGTAATCCCCGTGGCGGATGAAATACTCGATCATTGTGGATTTATCGCTGCGCGGAATGCCGTTGCGGCGAACCCACCCTTCCTTCATGTGCGTCGTGGTTACCTTCAACATGTCGCCTTCCCATTCGCCCGTGGAGAAACCCTGCCACGTGTGCGGCGCATACTCGGAAGGATGCGGCCTGCCGTCCATGTAAATCGTTCGAACCGGCAGCATCCACCGCAAGACCGAATGCCACGCCCGGACTCCCTCGGTGAGTGAATCCAGGTCCGACCACATTCTCAGGTCACCGGGGCCGCGTGGTCCGTAATCGGAGGGATGCGGCTCGCACTCGTGTTCGAGCATCTCCCACTTGGTCGCGTCCCAGGCATCGGCGCGCATGCGCGCTGCGTCATTGATGGGCATCGCGGTGAAATCGCCGATCTCAGGTCCACCGATGCGCTCGGGCGCGTCTTCATGCTGCCTCTGGCCCCACTGTCCGGCAAGGTCGAGCTGGGCGAATGCGGGGCGGCTGAAGAGTCCAAAAGAGAACAACAGAAAGGATGAGAGAATTTTTGGTTTACACGCACCGAACATATTGATCCTCCTGGCTGAACAACACACTAAAAAGCGCACATACCAAGTATGACGCGACTCCCGCCGGGACGTGCTCCGGTGGATTGGCAGACGTAGCATGAATTCCTACGCTTCCAGCAACTTAAAAATATCTGAAGTATCCGAGCCTATCCTGAATGCGATCGGCAGGTTCCGACTAAGAGTATAACTCTAATTTTCGTCGGGACCTACACTCTCAACACGGGACCCAATTGTGTCAAAACTTTCGGCAAAGTAAACGAGAAATGTTGACAACGATTGCCGCAGAAATATTTGAGGACCTCCAGAAAACTCACTGTTCAAGTAAAGTTTGCACGCATAGTCGCCTATGCAGGGAAAATAGCAAAGCCGTATCAGCTTCATTTTCAGTGACATCCACAATGCAAAGTTGCGTAATGGCATGGCGGCCAGCGTGCTTAAACCTAGTCGGGGTTTGCAATAGGGATTTTCATTTTGACTGGGGGAACAAACATGACTGAAGAATTCAATCGTAACGAAGGGCAACGAGGCACTCCTGGATGGATCTTTGCAGCTGTGGCTGTACTTGGAGTAGTGGCTCTGGTGGGACTCGTGCTCGCACACAATGCCTCGACGCAAAGCCAGGAAATTCAGCAGTCCATGGAAAACAAGGTGAAAGCCGTACAGCAGGAATTCGGCAACCAGATTGCGCAGGTCCAGGCGCATGTGGCACAAAGCGATACAACTAATTCCGGGCTGCAAAGTGACCTGAGTGTGGTCACCAAGAAGCTCCGGCTCACACAAAGCGACCTGAAGAAGGCTCGTGAAGAAGCGGTCGCCATCAAGACCGAAAGCGAGCAGAAGATCGCCGAAATGGACGGCGCGGTGAAAACCGAGCTGGCCACAAAAGCAACCACGGACGATGTGAAAACCGTCGATGGCAAAGTTGCCGGCGTCCGCACCGATCTTGACACCACACAAAACGACCTGAAGATGGCCCGCAGCGAACTGGGAACGCTGATCGCACGCAACCATGAAGACGTCGAACAGCTCCGCCGCCTGGGCGAGCGCGACTACGTCGAATTCACCATCGACACCAAGAACAAACCGCAGAAGGTCGGCAATGTGATGGTTGAACTTCGCGGCACGAACCTCAACAAGAAGCGCTACAACGTCGCTTTGATTGTCAACGACGTCCGCATCGAAAAGAAGAACTTGCCCGAGGATGAGCCGATCTTCTTCCATCAGGGAGGCGACCGCCGCCCATTGGAATTCGTCGTCAACTCCGTGACCAAGGACAAGATCACCGGCTATATCAGTTTGCCAAAGTCCGTCGGCGCTCAGACAGCATCGAGCGATTAACGAAGTTACAAGCAGAGATGAAACAAACACGGCGGAAGGGACGCGGGGGCGTCCCTTCCGCCGTTGGCGCATCTAAAACGTCCCTATCGCACATCGTTCGCGCGAGTTAAACTGTTTCCTGCCTTGCTTGCCCCTCGCCATTTAATATTTTCCGCGCTGGAAGGCGCCCTGCTGGATCCTCGCACCGGCTCTTTTGCCGGAGCGGAGGAAGCCCTGTCAGAACTCGAACGACGCCACATTCCTCTCGTGCTGGTGACCCCGCAGACACGCGAGGAAATCGAGCCGCTGCGCCGCAAAATGGAACACTCCCATCCCTTCATTACGGAGAGCGGCGGCGGAATTTATTTTCCGGACGGTTATTTCAGCTTGAAAATTCCGGATTCCAGGCGAACTGCCCGTTACCTCAGTGTTGCCCTCGGCCGCCCGTATAAGGAAGTCTGTGAAGCGCTGGATGACATCGCCGAGGAGTGTGGCGTGGGCGTCGCCGGATTCCACCACATGAGTTCGAAGGAGATAGCGGGAAACACGGGCCTGAAGCCTCGCGATGCCGAGCTTGCCCGCAGCCGGGAGTTCGATGAGCCGTTCTATTTCACCTCCGCGGACGAACCGGCGATCGCGCGTTTTGTTGCAGCGGCAAAGGAACGCGGCTTCGATGCCCGCCCGGGCAAGACCTTCTGGCACTTTTCCTCCGGCTGCGACGGCGCGCGAGCCGTTCGAACCCTGACTAAGCTATTCCGCGACGCAACCCGGATTAAACTACGCTCTGTTGGGGTTGCCCCTGCCGGAGAAGACCTACCCTGGCTTCGTGGAGTAGATCAGAAAGTGCTACTGGGCAGGGAAAGGAATCTGGACCACTCCGAACTAATTGAGTCCGCGAATAAGGAATCGGGAAATAGCGCCGGCCCCGCCGATTGGAACGAGTCTATCCTGAATGTTATCGACTAGTTCAAGAACTTCTAGTACTGGAATTCGCTGTCTTATCGGCGTTCCAAAGGAACCTTTCGCTCCAAACCTTTTTGAATATGGAGCTATCGGATCTACTTTACGAATAGGCTTTCGCGAAACTGCTCGCGTCCCACAAATGTCCTCGAGGAACGAAACCTCCGGAAAAGGTCCGCAATTTCACGGTTCTGATAGACTCGCTGCGGAGAAAATGCGCAGGGAGCCGGTATCAACTCCAATGTTTGCGCATCCACAACGCGGTAGCGTTGGAACGATTCGGGCTTGCGGGTGTGAAAAATCGCCATGGCGACTCCACCGTCGCGGACAAGCGAGGTGATTCGAACCATCAGCCTCGATACCAGGTCGCTATCGAGATAATCGAGAATGTCCCACATCAACACCGCATCGAAAGTGTCCTTGGGAAATTGAAGAGTGGTCGCCAGAAAACGTTCCGCACGCGCCGAAGGCGTCATGTCCAACGGGGACTCGCTATTCCGGGACTCCTGCGATTGTCGGTCATCCGAATCCAGGAAGAGCTTCCACCCCTCCAGTAGGTCCTCCGTGTAAACCTTAAACCCACGCTCTATGAAGAAGTTGAGGGTGGTCTGCCGTGCGGGCCCCATATCCAGTAGGTGACCTCGGCCTATTCCGTCTAGCTGATGCAAAAATTCCTTAAGCCCATTGGAAACTCGTGAAACACGGGAGACAGTTGCAGGCCCGGTTGGCGCAACCTTCGATGGCGAAGAGGCAGTAGCCGTGGCTGCATGCCCTCGAGGATGTGCCTTTACTTGGGGGGAAATGGTTTGGGCATTGCCATTTCGCAGCTTGGTGAACAGACTCATAGGATCGCTCAGGTCCTCAGTTACTTAAATCCGCGCCGGCCTTCATGGCCATGGATTGATTCGAAGCGGCTGGTGTTGATTTTTCTGGGGCCCGATTGCTGCGCTGCACTTCGCCCTGGGTGATCTCCACCTTGCTGTGTATCTGCGCTCCTTCTTCGATGGCAATGCGGAGCGTCGCGATGTTTCCGTAGATTTCACCAGTCTTGCCCACTTCCACCCGTTCGCGGCCGCGGATCGAACCTTTCACTTTTCCTCGGACCACAATCTCGCGTGCATCCACATCGGCTGAAATCTTGCCGTGCGGTCCGACGGTGACGCGGCCGTCGGTGAGATGGATTGTGCCCTGTACTTCCCCATCGATATACAGATCTTCCCGGCCTCGAATTTCACCCTTGATTATAAGAGTGGACGTCACAACGCCGCCCGATGGCTGGACTACTTCCGCCGTTAGTCCGGCAACACTTCGCGCCGGTTCAGGTTTCGGAGTCGGTGGAACTTCGGCAACAGGTGCTGAAGGTTTGGATTCTTCTGGTTTACGCCACATGAATTCCTCCCCAACCGAAACTCCGTAGCCAGAGGGCCGGGGCGGACACAGGGGCAGCCCGGAGGGACGGTAGAAAGCAGACTATAAAATAGGGTTATACGGCTGTAAACCTCGCGCATGCCTATAATTACGGGATGTTTCCAATCAGATACGGGCAACCGGGTTTGCGGCGGTTCAAGGGTAATAAGGGTCACAAATGCGGGCGGAGCAAAATGGGAACCACGACAATTGCACTGGAATCGGGGGAAGGCTTGCCACGCAATTCCCACCATGCCATAAAATACCCGACTAATTCGCTAGAAAAAAGCTTCACCCCCAAACGCGTCTCCCACCAGCGCGAGGGATCGAATTCGGAATCGTGCGCTGCACTCACTCGAACCGTTACGTTCGAAGGAAAAACGCGGCCAAATATAAAACGTGTGCGCCGCGTATGATAGTTGGACGTCACGATCAGAAGCCGGTGCCACCCTCGGTTGGCGACAAGACCTTTCAGCGATTCCGCTTCCTCGCGCGTGTTGGCAGCCCTCTGGGGGAACTTTACGATGGATTCCATTGGCACGCCGTGAGTTTCCAGATCGCGCTCGATGATCTCCGCCATTCCTGCATAGGGCCTCAGCATGCGTCCGCTGGCGACAACGAGTGGAGCTACCCGCATTCGGTACAGATCCGCGGCATGAAATGCGCGGTCTCCTGCGAAATTGTCATCGCTCAGAACGATTATGGCGTCGGCATGTTCGGCGGGTTCATCGACGATCCAGAGTTGGCCGGACATCCGCATGATCGGGTGGCGAATCACATAGAGGAATGCCAGAAATCCCAGAAAAACCAGCAGGAAGAGGAGACGGAAGAAGATGCCGCCGTGTTCCCTCCGCCTCAAGGCTTCAATTCCAGCGAGCGCAGCCGCTCGGCGGCCTCTTCCGGCAGCAAGCCGTTGAAATAGACTTCCTTGATACTGTAGGACTTGCTGCGGGTCTCGACAATTGGCATGATTTCGATGTGCCAATGATAATCGTCGGCAATTGTTTTCCAGTATTTGGATACTTCGCCCTTGGGATGAATTGTGTTCGGCGCGGTATGCACGACGAGGTGATACGCCGGGGCGACTTGCCTCAAACGAAGCAAGACACGTTTCAGCAGGCCCGCAAGGTGGCGCCGGTTCGACCCCGGCCCGGAATGCGGCTGTTCGAACAAGTAATTGTGCTTACGATTGAGCAACCAGACTTCATACGGCACTCTTGAAGCATAAGGGCACAGGGCGACGTATCCTCCTTGGGTATCCACAATGCGTTTGCCCTGGCGCTCTTCCTGTTTGACGATGTCGCAAAATACGCAGCGCTCCTTTTCTTCGAACCATTCGCGCGAGGCGCGCAACTCGTAAAGAAGTCTTCGCGGCACAAAAGTAGTCGCGGTCACCTGCGAATGCGAATGCGATCCTTCCTGTGCCGCCAGAGCTCCATAATTCTTGAAGACGGATACATACTTAAACCGTGTATCTCGCTTCAGATCCAGGATTCGCTGTTTCCACGCTTCCATCACCAGCAATATCTGATCTTCGCTCAAATCCTCCAGCCTGCGGTTGTGCTCGGGCGTTTCGACGATGATCTCATCAGCGCCTACGGCGTGCATCGTGTCGTAAATCCCGTCGGCGCGGCGGCCCGGATCGCCTTCGACACGGTACAACGGGTCCGGATGCGGCTGCGCGATCACCTGCCAGGGGCCCTGCGCCGGGAGCCGCAACAACGTGGGTTGGGAATCAACCTTCGGTGCGCAATAGGGGCACCCGACGCTACATTCCGTGGACCCTTCGCGGTGGCCTACGACAACCCAACTGCGTGTGATGGGATCTTTACGTAGTTCCATGATTGTTTTGCGCGCAAGACCAATGAAATAAATTTAGTTCCATCGGAGAAATTCACTCAAATTACAGCGTCATGTTGCGGGGACGTAGGGGGACCTGGGTTGCCACCGCGCCCAATGTGTTATCTGAATCTCAGCGAGTGTACCGCGCCGGCGTGGGCCCTTCCTCGAGTCTGTGCCGGTCCCAGATCGCGCCCTCGCGCGAGTAGGAAGCCATTTCGAAGTCCTGGGTCAGCTCGAGACAATCGGTGGGGCAGGCGTCTTCGCACAACCCGCAGAACATGCAGCGCGAAGTATCGTAGGTAAATGTTGTAAGCACCTTGCGCCGCGTGGCGTCGTCACGATGCCATCCCACCACGATCAGATTTTCCGGGCAGGCCAGCGCGCACAGGTTGCACGAGATACACAGCGTCTCGCCCGTCTCCGGATTCATGTTCAAGCGCGGCGCGCCTCGGTACCGCTCGGCCACCATCGGCCGCTCCTGCGGATATTGCTCGGTATAGATATTCTTCGGATTCTGCGTGCGGAAGGTAAGGATCATTCCCTTCCAGAAATCAGCGAGAAACAGCCGGCTAAAGAATGAATTCATGGCGCTAGTCTGTCGATGAAGGGCGCGATTGTCAAGCGGAGTGTGGGTTGAAGGGGCAGGGGTGGGCTCCGAGAATCTACGATCACTTGAACTCCGGTCGGCAGGATATTCGAAGGCCGTCGCGTGGATTGCATTGCCGATCCGCCTTACGACCCACTCACTTGAATGGTAGAATCGCGCTTGATGAATACCGCAATTCAGCGACCGTGGTTTGAGATTCCTCCCGAGTACGAAGCGCATCCCACACGGCTGAACGATAGGCTTCATGACGTGATGGCGTTCGAGTACGTGATTCCCTTCCTGGCTGTGCCGCTCCCGTGACCGACAACGAATGCATGCATCTGGCAATCGCGCAGGCGCGCGCGGCGGCAGTTCGCGGTGAAGTTCCCATTGGCGCGATTATTGTGCTCGAAGATCGCATCGTTGCTGCCGCGGGCAATCGCACCATTGGGGATTGCGATCCCACGGCGCATGCGGAGATCGTGGCATTGCGCGCGGCGGCGGTTACGGTGGGCAATTATCGGCTGAATGGCGCTGCGCTCTACGTGACGCTGGAGCCTTGCGCGATGTGCGCGGGTGCGCTGGTGCAGGCTCGCATCGCGCGTCTGATTTACGGCGCGGACGATCCGAAGGGCGGGGCGGTGCGCACCTGCATGCAGGTGCTCGACGTGGGCGCGCTGAATCATCGCGTCGCGGTTACGTCCGGCGTCCTTGCCGAGGAGTCCGTGGAGTTGCTGCAATCGTTTTTTGCGGCGCGTCGATGAGGAACGTAAAATTCCAGGGGAATCTAAAAGTTGCAGCGTGCTCGCAGTGGTAGGGGCACGGCGTTGCCGTGCCCCTACGGACGACGCGCGGAGGATTGGCTTAGTGATATAGATATCTTCGGGATCCAGGATAAGTCCCTGGCATTGGATGAAGATGCCCGGGGGGAAAGCGAATTTCAGTCAGAGGAAGTTTCAGATTCCAGCGCCTGCTCAGGCTCTTCCAGCGTAGTTTCAATTTCCTCCCACTCGCGCATCATCTCTTTCAGTTTCGAACGGCGCTCGTCGATCAATGCCGCCACGCGGATCGACTCCTGCGCACTCTTAAAATTCGCCAACTCCAATTCGTAGGACGCAATTTCCGCTTCGCAGCGGGAGATATCTTCCTCCAACTCCTCACGGCGTTTTTGCATCTTGCGGAGGACCAGCGGATTCACCTTCTTGGCCGGAGGCTCCTCGCGCTTCGGCGCGGCAGGCAATTCCGGTGTGTGCCGCAAATTCCCGAACGACGGCAGCTCGCCCGACTCACGGCGCTCCTTCTGCCACAAATAATCCTCGTAATTGCCGGGATAGTCGAATAGACCGCCGCCTTCGATCTGGAAAATGCGCGTCGCCAGCTTGTCGATGAAATACCGGTCGTGCGAAACGAACACCACCGTGCCGGTAAATTTTTGCAGCGCTTCGAGCAGCACATCCTTTGCCTGCAGGTCAAGGTGGTTCGTCGGCTCGTCGAGCAGCAGAAAATTCGGCGGCTGCAACAACATGCGGGCCAGCGCGTAGCGGTTGCGTTCGCCGCCGGAGAGCACGCCGATGCGCTTGAACACGTCGTCGTCGGAAAACAGGAAGCAGCCGAGCAGCGTGCGCAGGCGCGTCTGATCGCTGACGGCCGTGGGCGCGATGCTGGCCAGATCGTCGATCAGGCGCGCGTTGGGATCGAGCGCCTTGTATTGGTCCTGCGCAAAGTAGTCGACTTCCACGTTGTGACCCAGGCGGAATTCGCCGTGCGTCACGGTTTCCGCACCGGCCAACAGCTTGATCAGAGTGGATTTTCCAGCGCCGTTTACGCCCACCAGGGCGATGCGGTCGCCGCGATTGATCGTGAAATTCACGCCGCTGAAGACGTGCTTCTCGCCATAGCTCTTGGCCACGTTGCGGAACTCCGTCACCATACGCCCGCTCGACGGCGGCTGCGGAAACGAAAAATGAATGGTCTTCTCGTCGTCCGGCAATTCGATGCGCTCAATCTTGTCGAGCTCCTTGATGCGGCTTTGCACCTGCTTGGCCTTGGTGGCCTGATAGCGGAATCGGTTGATGAACGCTTCGAGGTGATCGATCCGGTCCTTCTGATTTTTATACGCCGCTTCCAGTTGCGTCCGCCGCTCGGTCTTCTGCGTGATGTAGTGATCGTAATTCCCGGTGTAGAAAAACGTGCGCTTGTTCCAGATTTCCAGAATGCGATTCACGGCAACGTCCAGAAAATAGCGGTCGTGCGAGACCACCACAAAGGCGTAGGGATACTCCGTCAGATAGTCTTCCAGCCAGTTGCGCGCCTCCAGGTCCAAATGGTTGGTCGGCTCATCGAGCAGCAGCAGGTGCGGCTTGGTCAGCAGAAGTTTCGCCAGGCCCAGGCGCATCTGCCAGCCGCCGGAAAACTCCTCCGCAGGACGATTCAAATCGTCGCGTCCAAAACCCAGTCCGCCGAGCACCTCGCCCGCCTGCGCTTCCAGCGCATAGCCATCGTGATTCTGAAACTCGGTCTGAATCCGGTGATAGCGATCCATCACCTTCTGGTATTCGTCGCTCTTCGGATCGATCTCCGCCATCCGGTGCGTCAGCGTTTCCATTTCCTTTTCAATTTCCAGCAAGTGGCCGAAGACCGAGAGGCATTCCTCCATCACCGTACGCCCCGAAAGCGCCATGCCGTCCTGCGGCAGATATCCGGTCGTGGAGCCCTTGGAAGCGAAGTAGGTGCCCTCGTCCAGCGTCTCGATCCCCGCCAGCACCTTCAGCAGCGTCGATTTGCCCGTCCCGTTCGCGCCCACCAAGCCGACGCGCTCGCCATTGTTGACGACCCAGTTGAGCCCTTCGAAGAGTGTTTTCGAGCCGAAATGTTTACCTGCCGAGGAGAGTTGAATCATGACGATGAAATTTTCGCGCGCTCCTAAGATATGAGGACGTGATACGGAATTTGCAATTTAACTATATCAGGCTCGATTAAAGAAGTTTGGAAAGTATCGATGCGATTTTTGCAAGCTGGAGTTCGTAGCCTGACGACTTAGTTGAGTGGTATCATACGCCTACTACTGTGCGGCCAAGATAATGCGCATTTTTAAACTTATTGGTATCGTCGTAGGACTGCTGCTAATCATCGGTGGGCCAATTGTCTTCCGCAGTTGGTGGGTATCGCACCCACCCGCGCTTCCTAAAAATTTACCGACAAATTCGGTATGGATTAAGGGCCCGCCTGCCCCTCTCTTCTTGGCACAGAGAGGAGCTTGGTTAGGTTGCTGGTTTGACGCGCAACGGAACGCTGATAGGTGTCGGTTCGCGGACTACAAGGGCGTTGTCATGTTTGAGGATGATTACACTTCCTGTGACGGCAAACCGCCTGTGCCTGCCGTCAGATTGAAGCCTAGAAATCACAATCAAGCATTTGCATTCGTTTTTCTAGAAGATCGAACAATGCTGTGGGCAGCTAATGAATGCGAGATTATAAAGCGCAGCCGAGCGGATGCGCCCGAGTGGTGTCCGCATTGTAAGGAGCCGTTCCCCAACTTGAGAGAGAAGAATTAGGTCCCCGCCCCCCGATAAACGATCTCCGCGGAAACTGATTGATTACCGGATCGCCCGATTGCAGACCAGAGTGCAAAGTTAGAACACCCCTCGTCCCCCGAAATTGGATTTCCCCCAATCTTCCGCTAGAATCGAAAAGAGCACCCAAGTGCCGGATTCCTCCTCCAAACCGCGAATCGCCCTCGGCGCCGACCACGCCGGTTTTCGCGCCAAGGAAACGATCAAGAAGTACCTGGAAGGCGCGGGCTACGCGGTCGATGACGTGGGAACGTGGTCGGAGGAATCGGTGGATTATCCCGATTTCGCGCGCGCGGTGGGTGAACGCGTCGCCTCGGGGAAAAATCCTCTGGGCGTTCTGGTGTGCGGCACGGGAATCGGCGTTTCGATCGCCGCCAACAAGGTCGAGGGCATTCGCGCCGCGCTGGCGCACGATTCGCTGACGGCGCGCCGGGCGCGCGAGCACAACAACGCCAACGTCATCGCCCTGGGCGGCAAAGTGGTGGGCGACGATGAGGCCATTGAGATCGTCCAGGAATTTTTGAACGCGACATTCGCCGGCGGCAGGCATCAGCGCCGCATCGACAAGATCAGTGAAATGGATCGGGAGCGAGAACACAAATTATGACTGACACGACAGTTTCACTCAAAATGAATCGGAGTTTGCAGGAAGTCGATCCCGAAATCGCGGACGCGATTCGCGACGAAGGACGCCGCCAGGGTACCGGCATCGAACTGATCCCCTCGGAAAATTTCGTTTCCGAAGCAGTGCTGGAAGCGGCGGGCTCGGTGCTCACCAATAAATACGCGGAGGGCTATCCCGGCAAGCGCTACTACGGCGGGTGCGAGTTCGCGGACGTCGTCGAGCAGCTGGCAATCGACCGCGCAAAAGCTCTCTTCGGCGCAGAGCACGCCAACGTGCAATCACATTCCGGCACGCAGGCCAACGTTTCCGTTTACATGGCGTCCTTGCAGCCGGGCGACACCGTGCTGGGCATGAATCTGGCGCACGGCGGGCACCTGACGCACGGCCATCCCCTGAATTTTTCCGGCAAAATGTACAAATTCATTCCCTATGGCGTAAGCAAGGAAACCGAAACGATCGATTACGAAGAACTCGACCGCCTGGCGCGCGAGCACAAGCCGAAAATGATCGTCGCAGGCGCCAGCGCCTATTCACGCATCATCGATTTCCCGCGCATCGCCGAAACCGCGAAAGCGGTGGGCGCGCTGTTCTTCGTAGATATGGCGCACATCGCGGGACTGGTGGCCGGAGGCATGCACCCCAGCCCGGTACCGCACGCAGATTTCGTCTCGACCACCACGCACAAGACTTTGCGCGGGCCGCGCGGCGGCCTGGTGCTGTGCAAGGCGCAATACGCCAAAGAACTCGACCGCATCACATTCCCCGGCACGCAGGGCGGGCCGCTGATGCACATCATCGCCGCCAAAGCCGTGTGCCTGAAGGAAGCCGCCGATCCGGGCTTCCGCGAATACGCCAAACAAATCGTCGCCAACGCGCGCAAACTGGCCGCGGAAATTTCCAAGGCCGGATTCCGCATCGTTTCCGGCGGCACCGACAATCACCTGTTCCTGATCGATCTCTATTCGCGCGGAATCACCGGCAAGGACGCGCAACCGGCGCTGGACCGCGCCGGCATCACCGCCAACAAGAACTCGATTCCCTTCGATCCCACGCCGCCGATGACGGCGGGCGGAATCCGCATGGGCACTCCCGCGATCACCACGCGCGGAATGCGCGAGCCGGAAATGGAGCGCATCGCCGCGTGGATTGCCGAAGTGCTATTGCATCTGGGCGACGGTGACCGCGAGCGCCGCATCCGTAATGAAGTCGCGGAATTCGCCACGCAATTCCCTCTTTACACGCGCCGATGGGATATCGCACCTTCGTTCGCCGGGAGCCACGGCGCAATTCGGTAAGCGCTGAAGCCGATGCGGGTCGCGATCGATATCCGGCGCGCCGGCGATTTCGGAATCGGCACATACATCCGCAATATCATCAACCAGTTTGCGCGAACCAACAATAAAACCGAGTACCTGCTGATCGGCGAACATCGGCACCTGCAACAGTTCGACGCCCTCCCCGGCAATTTTGTTCTGCTCGACTACAAGCACGATCCCGGCTCGCTCCAGACGCACATGCACTTGCCGTTTCTATTGCGCAAACATCGCGTCGATATTCTGCACATGCCGTGGTTCTACGCGCCCGCAGTTGTGCCGACACGCCTCGTGCTGACGGTACACGATTTGACGGACGTGCTGGCTCCTCCTGTGGGAGCGACTCCACTGGTGCAGGCGGGACGATTATTCTTTGCGCGACGCGCGCTTAGCCGCGCTGATCGCATCATGGCCGTTTCCCATTCCTCTAAGCGCGAACTCTCCCGCGTGTTCGGCGTTCCCGAAGCAAAAATCGAGGTCGTCTATAACGCGCTCGATGAACGATTCGTGCGCGAACCGATGCCCACCGACGCCGACCGAGTCCTGGAACGCCACGCCGTCACCGGCCCGTTCGTGTTGTACGCCGGAAATATCAAGTCCCAGAAAAATCTGCCGCGCCTGATCGAAGCTTTTGCCGTGGCCAAGGCGGACCTGCGCGACCACCCGGAATTTGCTGGATTAAAATTGCTCCTGATCGGCGATTCCGCCGAGGAGCATTCGGATTTGCGACGCGCCGTTCTTCGTTCGCGGTTGCAAGGCGAAGTGCGCTTCTTGGGGTTCGTGCCACATCCCGTGTTGCGGGTGTTCTATTCCCGCGCGAAGGCGTTTCTATTCCCCTCGCTCTATGAAGGATTCGGGCTCCCTCCGCTGGAAGCGATGGCGCATGGCACGCCGGTCCTTACGTCAAGCGTTTCCTCGCTGCCGGAAGTGTTCGCGGACGCAGCACTGCTGGTGAATCCGGAAAATGTTTTCGAAATTGCGCGCGGAATTCGCCAGATCCTGACCGAGGACGTGACGCGCGAAGCCCTGATCCGCCGCGGCCACGAATTGGTACAAAAATATTCGTGGGAGCGTTCGGCGGATCAGGTCCGCGAAGTTTATAGTTCGATCGTCAGCGGGAATTCGAAGTAGGGGCACGCCATGGCGTGCCCCTACGCCTTCACCGCCGCAATTTCCAATTCTTGCACACGCCCATCGAGAATCTGGAATGCGCGAATCGGACGAGGCGCTTCGGACTGAGGCGCTAGAATGAAGTAGGCTTGTTGCGGATAGTAAGACTGCTCGATGTCGCTCCGCGACGGAAAGTTCTCTCCGGCCGGATGCGAATGATAGATTCCCAGATGCTCGAGGCCTTCGCTGCGGATGCTGCGAAGTAGCTGAAATAATTCCTGTGGTGCGATTTCGTATGCGGTTGGACTGGCGAGGGCGTTCTTCGTGGGGAAAATCTGTGAGATGACTCCGCCGATGCCGGCTAGCAGACCGCAACATTCCAGGCGAGGCTCAGCCCGCGCATGCCGCAGCATCTCTTCCAGGATTCCAGCGCGCACGTGGATTTCTCCAGCCATGCGCGCCAGTTTACCTGAACTGAATCTCTACAAAACGCAATTTCGCAATACCCGGCAAAAGGAACGGCCGGTTAAACAGAGATGTTAAGCCCGCCGCTGCTTGCCGCCGTGCTGCTGGGCGTACTCGCTCCTGAAGAAGTGAAACCTCCGATTTGCTGCAAATCCGACTGGAGAGCGGAATAGGCCTGCTGGGCGCCCTGCAGATTTCCCGACTGCAAAGTTTGCGTCAGTTGGCTGAATGCCTGAACGATCGGATTGCTTTGCTGCGAGGAGGATGAATCCTGCGAGCTTTCCGCGTGGTGATGGTGATGATGTCCGCCGACTTGTGGCGCGGCCTGCTGCGCATCCTGCTGAATGTTGGTGAAGTCCTGCTGTGCCGCTTGCAGATTCCCCGATTGGAGATCCTGCCCGAGTTGATTGAACGCCTGCAAGATCGGGTTGCTGGTTGCAGCGATCGTATTTGCGGCGGTCGTGGCGGCAGTCGTGGAGGCGTTTGTCTCGCCTTGGAACACGGTCGATAGATTTTGCGACAGCGTCGTAAAATCAGACTGTGCCTGATTCAGATTGCCCGATTGCAGGTCCTGTCCGAGTTGCTGAAATTCACTCTTGATCTGCTGAAAGGGAGATTGCTGATTCTGCAACCCGCTCAGCGTGGAAAGAATACTGCTTGCAATACCGGTGACTGACATGGTTTACCTCATTCAGAAAATTGCAATCAACCTCGGGCAAACTCCGCTGGTAAAGTTCATCCAATGAATGTATCGGCCATGGCCTGAAAACCTTCAGTTCGTCTTGGCCGGAGCTCCGATCTTTCTGCAACTGCGAGCCAGGGTCGCCCATGCCTCAATTTGCGCCAACATCTCTTTAGCAAGCACATAGCCAAATCATCGCTTTGATGAATGTTCCGTAAGTGCACGATTACATGAGGCTTACAATTAATCTAGATTGAGGCACCTCAAACTGATGATTTCCACCCGGCAGGAAATTCCTATTCCCTACAATCTGTAGGCGGCAGAATTTGCTCGGTAAACGAAGTTGGACAAGGCAACTATCTCCCACGAAGTCTGCCGGCGCCTAATCCTAATTCCGGTATATCCCTAGATTGCGACGACGACAATGCGAACAACAGTAGGATTAGCTCGGGAACTCCCGTGAATAACTCCCACCGACTGAAGGTCAATCTGCGGGCCTCCTCCAGAACTGAGCACTGTGGGCAGAAAAATCGTTTCCAAAGGGGATCTCTGGATGAACGCAGTACCTAGTGAGGGATTCAAGGATACCAGTTCTGCTACCTGATCGACAGGAGGTTTGACCGTACAGTAGGTATCGAGCGATGTACCGGGAGCAAACAGCCATTGTCGCGCTATCACCAATAGATCGTCGTTCAATCCGTTTTCAAGGCTGGATCCGTGTGACGGAAAGACTCGCAAGGAAACTTGCGCGCTGCTCGGCATTACGGCAACAAGATTGACCGCCCCGGCATGGGAGCGGATTGGGTCATGAACCTGCCCCTGCGAGTCTACCGGACCTGCACCCGCAATACACACGACGGTCCAAACTACTGCCAGACCTGCGGCATGTTTGATTCGAGACAATAGACTGCCCGATTTGGTCTGAGTCCACCCAGTTCGACAACCCAATTGCATATATTTGTAATATCGGCAGGACAGGGGAAAAGCTTTACTTCGGGTCAAAATACCCCTGGGGGTGGGGTCTTTCGTGTGCTCTTAGTTTGAGGAGAGGGCTCGATAGCAATGTTGTGGCCCGCAAATGATCCTTAGCTGATATCAAATTGCCTTCTAGCGCACTATTAGCGGCAGATACTTACCGCCGAAGTGCTTGTGCGCCTGCCGTGCCGTGAAGCGCTCCAGGATTTCCCCGGTAGTAGCCTTCACACGATAGACGTTGAATTCGCTCATGTATCTGCAATCCGAGGTATTTCGGTTGAGAACGGAGAGCAATATCTCTTTCGATCCATTCAGCCAGCGTCCTCCGATAACGTGGTAGGGTTCACAATATTCATCCGATTCCCATAGAGCGTTGTATTCCGGAGAATCGAGTTCCTCATCGATCGGGAACCGACGAACTCGACGTTCAAAATCACTTCGGGCCGGCTGTTCGACTTTTGGAAACTCTCGACTGCCCGACTCGTCGACCGCATATACCTGCATATGCCAAGGCCCCAGTTCGCCAGTCTTCGTCCAAGTCACAAAATACTTCGAAGAATCCGGCGACCAGCCTAGTTCTGCGTCGTGTTTGGTTTCGTAATTCATGTCTGTTTGGAATGTCTTTCCGTCCATGTCGAGAACAGCATCTTCTCCGGCAACTTCAGTTATTTTCTTACGATCTGGAGAATACAAAAACATGTGCCGCCCGGGATTGTCATCGGGTGCCGACCATGTATTGAAAAGTGATGTGGTTGCCGCGGACCAATTACCTCTAAAGACAGCGTAGCGCCGATCGATTTTAATCGGCGCTTGCACGGGGTTGCTCCCTGCCAATTCTGCCTTCTGTGCACGTGTGTTTGTCTGTGCGCTGAGTGAAAGGATTTGAAATTGGAATGCGAAGAGACAATGACACAAGAAAATTGATCGACGCGAGTTACTCATTGCCTTGAAGATCTCACAAAAAATCCGGGGCACCTGTATGGCGCCCCGGCCGAAACTCAAAACAAATCGTTAGGCTTTCTGCGCCGCGCGCCGCAGGAACGTCGGCACATCCAGATCGTCCGCCGCGGCCGTATTTTCCTGATGGATCACTTCGTTGACGACAGGACGCGGAGTCTCCTGCACGACAACGTCCTGCGGCTCGACTGCGTGCTGTTCCTCGCGCCCGGCTTTCCACGTCTTCGGCAGATAGGCCGGCTTCTCGTGCTGCTGCCTGCGGGCCGCCTCGCGGAATCCTGCGGCGATGACGGTGATTTTTACCTGCTCCTTCATGGCCTCATCCATCACTGCGCCAAAGATGATGTTCGCATTTTCATGCGCGGCCGCCTGGATGACGGAGGAAGCCTCATGCACTTCGTGGAGCGAAAGGCTGGATGAGCCGCAGATGTTGATGAGGATCCCCTGCGCGCCCTGAATGGAATTGTCTTCGAGCAACGGGCTGTTGATGGCGCGATTGGCGGCATCGACGGCACGATTGGACCCGGAGGCGACGGCCGTGCCCATGACGGCGTACCCTTGACCTTGCATGATGGTCTTCACGTCAGCGAAGTCACGATTGATAATTCCGGGAATTGTGATGATGTCGCTGATGCCCTGCACCGCCTGGCGAAGGATATCGTCGGCGATGCGGAAGGCTTCGAAGAAGCTGGTGCCGGCTTCCACTGTTTCCATCAGCCGCTCGTTGGGGATGACGATGACCGTGTCCACGCAGCCGACCAGTTCGGAGAGAGCCTGCTCGGCTTGCTGCTGGCGGCGCTTGCCTTCGAACGCGAATGGCTTCGTTACGACAGCGACAGTGAGCGCGCCGAGTTCGCTGGCCAATGAGGCAACGACTGGAGCGGCTCCGCTTCCGGTGCCGCCGCCGAGGCCGGTGGTGAGGAAAATCATGTCTGAGCCTTCGAGAGCCTCGATAATCTTGTCGGTATCCTCGAGCGCGGCTTTGCGGCCCACCTCGGGATTCGCGCCTGCGCCCAGCCCCTTGGTCAGTTTCCCGCCGAGTTGCAATTTGACGGGCGCCTGCGACAGCTTGAGCGCCTGCAAATCCGTATTCGCCGCGATAAACTCGACACCTTCGACCTTCGCGCGAATCATGCGATTGACGGCGTTGCATCCGCCGCCGCCCACCCCGATCACCTTGATCTTCGCGCCCTGATGCTGACTTTCCTCACTGAATGAAATTCGAATTCCCGCGTCTTTCGCCATAATCGTCCTCCCCCGGAAAAATGATCCTGCCTCGCTGGTGTTTCGCCTGCTACGCACCCGCGAACATGCTCTTTATCTTTGCTACAAAATTGCCGGACCGCTGGGGCGCCTGGCGCCGGGCGCGCGCGCCGTACAGCAGCAGGCCGACAACCGTTGCGTACTCGGGCTGGGAAAGCTCTTCGGGCATTCCTTCGAGGCCCCGCGGAGCCGCCAGGCGCACGGGCAAATTGAATATGCGCTCGGCCAATTCGGTCAGGCCCTTCAGGTGTGCTCCGCCGCCGGACAGCACCAGACCGGCGGGAATCAGTTTGCCAAAACCACCGCGCTGCAACTCATCGCGAACCAAGGAGAGTAACTCATGGGCCCTCGGCTCGACAATTTCATTCAGCATCCTTGTGAATATCGTTCGCGGCGGACGGTCGCCGACGCTGGCAATTTCAATCGGCTGATCTTCCACGATCAGATCCTTAAATACGCAACCGTGCTCGCGCTTGATCTTTTCCGCCTCTGGAATCGGCGTGCGCAGGCCGACGGCAAGGTCGTTCGTGAAATGGTCGCCGCCCACGGGAATCGCCGCGGCGTGGCGCAACATTCCGTTGCCAAAGACAACCAGTTCTGTTGTTCCGCCGCCGATGTCCAGCAGGCAGCAGCCCAGTTCGCGCTCGTCCTGCGTGAGGCACGCTTCCGCCGAAGCCAGCGGCTCCAGCACGGTGTCCGCGACTTCGATGCCCGCCTGATTAACGGCGGTGACCAGATTCTGCATCGCCGATGCGGAGGACGTGACCAAATGGACGTTCACTTCAAGACGTTGGCCGACCATGCCCATGGGATCGCGAATGTTGTCCTGCGCATCGATTAGAAACTCCTGAGGAAGCACGTGCAGAACGACGCGGTCTTCGGGAAGCGTGATGTTGCGCGCGGCATCCACGGCGCGGCGAATATCGTCGCGGTCAATGTCCCGTGCGCGAGTCCCCAGCGTGATTCCGCCACGGCTGTTGACTCCGCGAATATGGCCCCCGGCGACGCCGACAATCACGCGCTCCACCGGCACATGCGCAATTCCTTCGGCTTCTTCGATCGCGCGGCGAATGGAGGTTGCCGTCGCTCCAAGATTTGCAATCAATCCCTTGCGCAGGCCTTTGGACTCCGCCGCACCCATGGAAATGAATTTCGCTTTTCCGGAATCGTCCACTTCGCTGATGATGGCGGACGTCTTCGTGCTCCCCACGTCCAGCGCCACTAAATATTTATCTTTTTTGTTCAAACCGCCGCTCCTTCGAGTTCTTCACCGGCCCAGGCGGGGACGCGCCCGAATCGGAGGACTCAAAACCGACTTGCTCGATTCGGAGCAAGCCTGAAACTTTTTACCGCCGCTTTTTCGCGGCTTGCGCTCGACGGGGTGGAGCGCTCACAGATGTGCTAGCTGTATTATTGACCGCCATTGTAGTGGTCTCCGGATTTACCACCACCTGCCGCGCGAACCGCAAATCCACCGAGTCTACGCGACCAGTGTTCGCACGCCACTGGTCCACGTTCTCAGCGAGCAAGGTATAACGATTGCCAAAATCGGAGTCGCCAAAGTGTACAAGAATCGGCGAACTATTGCCCGGCGCCGCGCCCAATCCTGTGAGCGTTGCGCGAATGTCCGCTGCGCCTGAAAGATCGACTTCGCTGACGCGATCGTCGGAAGCGGGCCGGGCGAGTTCGATATCCTTCATAAACTTCACGAACAACTGCATGCGCTGCTCGCGAACTTCCCGCGGCATGGATTCGGCAAGCCCGCTCACCACCGGGAAGCGAAAGGCTCCCTCGACGGGACGTTCCAGAATGATTCCATACGCATCCACCAGAGAGAGTTCGTCCCCCGCGCGCAAATAAGCCACCGGCGTACGCTCGGTGATTTCCACGCGAATGCGGTTGGGCATCACCCGTTGCACATCGGCATGCTCCACCCAGGCCAGCGACTCCAGCGCACGTCGGCGATCCCCGAGCGGCACGCGAACTACGCTGCGGCCCATGTCAGCCGAAAATTTCTCGACAATCGCATCGGAAGTAACGAACCGCCCGCCCTTGATTTCAATCTGCTCCGGGCGTTCCAGCATGACGCTCGGAGAAAACAGGAAATAATGGCCGGCCTCATACACGACGAGTCCTAGAGCAATCGTGACAAAAACGCTAACCACGACCCGGCGATACAGCGGCCAGGTCTTTCGGCTGAACTTGCGCTTCCGAATCTCCACTGGCTTTTGCCTGCGGAGATACTTCGGCTCGTCTTCAGCTAGAGCATCCGCGGGGAGATAATCCGGTTCAGCGCTCATGATTCCTTCCAGACGATCACTTCTTCTTCCAGTTCCACGCCGTACCGCTGGCGAACGCGCTCGCGCACATCGGCAATCAGCGCGAGCATATCGGCAGCGGTGGCATGCCCCGCATTCACAAAAAAATTGGCGTGGCGGTCGCTGACGCGCGCGTCGCCGACCGAATGCCCCTTCAGGCCAAGCTCATCGATCATGCGTCCGGCGGACCCGCCCGGCGGATTCTTGAAAATACATCCCGCGCTTTTTTGATTGAGCGGCTGGCTGGCTCGCCGCTTCTCATTGCAGATGCGGATTCCTTGCAGAATTTCGCTGTACGGTTTGGAGGGAAGTTCCAGTCGCACCGTGAGCATAATATCATCGGGCGCAAAAGAAGTGTGGCGGTATTCGAAATTTATTTCAGACCCGCGAAGCGTTTCAATTTGCCCGGTGGCTGCCCGATAGACCTGAACTTCGCGGACGTATGTACCGATCTGCGTCCCATAAGCGCCCGCGTTCATCCGCAGCGCTCCTCCGATCGTACCCGGCACTCCGATCAGGCCTTCCATGCCGCCCAGGTTCGCCTTGGCACAAGTAGTCACCGTGCGGCCAAGGTCGGCGGCGCAATCCACGAGTACGGATGTCCCATCGATGCGGACTTCAGGATTCTGCCGTTCGAGCTGGAGAATCACCCAAGGCAGTTCGCCATCGGGCAGAAGCACATTGCTGCCGCCGCCGAGAAACCGGTAGGGCACGCCGTACTGCTTCAGGATTCGGATAAGTTCAGGCAGGGATTCGTGGCGCAAAATCAAGAGCATGTCGGACGTGCCGCCGATTCCCAGTGATGTTTTATCGGCAAGCGAAACTCCTGGCTCGTGCTCGACGCCAAGCGCGGCGAGTGCTCCGATCAGAATTGGATCGCTAATCCGCATGATGCAATGAAACCCTTGCTCCCAGCAGCGCCGACAATTCGCCTGCCGCGCGGCTCACGTTTCCAGCGCCAATCGTGAGAATGGCGTCGCCGGGGCGCGAAGCCCGCAGCAACTCCTCAATTCCCTCCTGCATCGAGCTGTGAAACACGACGTTCATATGTCCAGCAGCGCGAATCGCATCCGCCAGCGCCTGCCCGGTAATGCCGGGGATCGGCTGCTCGCCTGCCGCATAAATATCCATCAGCACAACCATATCGGCATGGTTGAAGGCGCGGCAAAAATCGTCCCACAAATGCTGCGTGCGCGAGTAGCGGTGTGGCTGGAACAGCACCAGAATTCGATTGAAATTGCACCCACGCGCGGCTTCGAGCGTCGCGCGAATCTCGGCTGGGTGGTGGCCGTAATCGTCGATCAGCGTAATGTTATTAATCACGCCTTTCACATCGAAGCGGCGGCCAACGCCCGCGAACTCTTCGAGACCAACTCGAATCAATTCCGAAGGAACATTCAGATATAGCGCGACAGCCGCAGCAGCAGCGGCATTCCGCACATTGTGCATTCCCGGAGGCCCGTTCAGGTGAAACTTGCCGAGGTCATCGCCGCGATACATCAGGCGAAACGTGCTCTCTATCCCCTGAAGCTCAATTTCACTAATGACGAGGTCGGCTTGGCTCGAAGTGCCGTAAGTAATCACCGGACGCCGCACGTTCGGGATAATCGCCTGCACGTTGGGCTCATCCAGGCACAACACGGCAGCCCCGTAAAACGGCACGCGATTCACAAACTGCGTAAAGATTTCCTGAATTTCCGCCAGCGACTTGTAAGTATCCAGATGCTCTCGGTCGATTGTGGTGACCACTGCAACCACCGGCGCAAGCAGCAAAAATGTGCGGTCGCTCTCATCGGCTTCGACGACCATGTACTCTCCGCGACCCAGCCGCGCGGTTGCGCCGATATGGTTCACCCGCCCGCCCACAACAAATGTGGGATCGAGCCCCGCCGCTGCCAGCACCGAGGCAGCCATTGAAGTCGTAGTGGTCTTACCGTGCGCTCCGGCAATCGCAATGCCGTATTTCAGGCGCATCAACTCCGCGAGCATTTCCGCACGCGGAATCACGGGAATCTTGCGAAGCAGCGCCTCCGCCACTTCTGGATTTTCCTGGCGCACCGCCGACGAGACGACCACGACATGCGCGCCGTGAACGTTCTCAGTCTGGTGGCCTTCGAAAATTTGCGCGCCCAGATTCCGCAGGCGATCGGTGATGGCCGTCGATTTTACGTCGGAGCCCGTGACCGAATAGCCGAGCGTCAGCAGCACTTCGGCGATGCCGCTCATTCCGATCCCGCCGATGCCGACCAGGTGAATGCGCCTAAAATTGTGAAACGTCACCATAATTAATTGTTCCCGGCTTGGAGCAAAGATTCCCCAAGCGCGATCCCTTCCACCATGTCCACGATGTCCTGCGCAGCGCGCGGTTTTGACAACCGGCGTGCATTCGCGGCCAATTCTTGCAATTCTTCGGGCTGGTCGAGCAACGAAAAGATTTCCCGCGTCAGACTTTCCGCGGTGAGCTGGGGCTCGGTGATCATGCGCGCCGCGCCTGCGCGCTCCATTTCCTGGGCGTTGCGCAATTGGTGATCGTCGGTGGAGGCGCGGAACGGTATAGAGATGGAGGGTCGTCCGGCTGCGGCCACTTCAGCCGCGGTGATGGCGCCTGAGCGGCATACAATCAAATCCGCCTGCGCGAATCGCTCCGCAATATTCCCGATAAAAGGTAAAACCTCCGCATTAATTTCGTGGCGCGCATACGCCTCACGCACAGCATTATAGTCGCCTTCGCCGGTCTGGTGAACGATCGAAATTCGATCTTTTTGCACAGCCAGCAGATCCATCGCGTCCACCACCGCGCGATTGATAGCCCGCGCTCCCTGACTTCCTCCGGTAATCAGAATATGAAACGGTTCCGCAGGCGCGCGCAGCGGCAGCGCAAAAAATTCCGCGCGCACGGGAATTCCGGTAAGCGTCGCCTTGCTGCCCCAGAGTTTCGTTGGCGTTTCATACGCTGTAGCGATGCGTGTCACCATCCGCGCCAGGACGCGATTGGTGAACCCCGGTTCGGCGTTCGGCTCGAAAATCATTGTCGGCAAACCGTGCAAAACGGCGGCAAGCATCGCCGGTCCCGCTGCGTATCCCCCCACTCCCAGCGCGGCGACAAACTCGTGGCGGCCCAGAATTGAGAACGAATCCCACATGGCCGGCGCGATCTTTGCGACATTTCGCGCGAAACCAACAGCACCCATTCCCTTGAGCCCGGCGGACCGAATCGTCTCCAGGGGAAATCCGGCCTCCGGCACCAGACGCGCTTCAAGTCCGAGTTGCGTTCCGACAAACACGACTTGCCTTTCCGTTCCCCGCGACATCCATTCGCGGGCAATAGCAAGCGCGGGAAATACGTGCCCGCCTGTCCCGCCACCCGCGATCAGTAACTTCAAACTTTTTCTCCTGCCACATTCAAAGGCGCCCCGTCGATTCCATGGTGCCGGTGCGACAAAAACTCATGCCGCGTGCGCGACAAGAATCATTCCGCATGCTGACTAATGTTCAACAGCACGCCGGTCGCAACCAGCATCACCAGCAAACTGGAACCACCGTAGCTGATGAATGGCAGCGGAATCCCTTTTGTAGGCATCATGCCCAGCACAACACCCAGATTGATCAGCGCCTGACTCAAAACCATGACGGTAATACCCAGCGCCGCGAAGCGGCCGAATTCATCGGTCGCTTTGAACGCCGAGCGCATGCCGCGCCATCCGTAAACAGCAAACAGTCCGAGCACCAACGCTCCTCCGATGAAGCCCATCTCTTCGCACAAAACGGCGTAAATGAAATCGGTATGCGCTTCGGGCAAATAGAAAAGTTTTTGCTTGCTCTCCATCAGTCCTACGCCGGTAAAGCCACCCGACCCTACGGCAATAAGCGATTGCAACAATTGAAAGCCGCGGCCTTGCGGGTCCAGGGTCGGATTCAGGAAAGCCATCACGCGCTCATAGCGGTAGGAAACATGCACGATCAGCAGATAAATTACGGGGAGAGCAGCGAGGCCCGCGCCGATGATGTACTTCCCATGCAGTCCCGCAACGTACAGCATGGCCACCGCGATGATGAAAATTTCCACAGCCGTGCCAAGGTCCGGCTCAATGACGATCAACCCCACAAGCGCGAGGACCGGACCCAGCGCAGGGAGAATGGTGTGCTTCCAGTCGTTAATACCATAGCTGTCCGGACGGCGGCGCATCTCCAGAAACCACGCCAGATAAAAAATTACTGCCAGCTTGGCCAGTTCAGAGGGCTGCACGCTTGCCGGTCCCAGGCGAATCCACCGGTGCGTAGCGTGCGACTTGTCGAGAAAAAAAGCTCCCACCAGCATGACGAGCACCGTGATCATTCCGGCATAGACAAAGCGCGGACGGCGGAGCTTACGATAATCCAGATTCATCACCAGCATCATTCCGCCGATGCCGAGCACTAGCCACAGAAGCTGGTGCAGCAGAAAATGATATCCGCTGCCAAACTGGTCACGCGCGGTCACCGCGGAGGCGCTGAAGACCATGACGGCGCCCACCAGGCACAGCGCCACGGTCGATCCGAACATCCATCGATCGGTTTGTAGAGGCCTGGGCAAAGTCAGTCCTTCCTGGCGGGTTCGCCAGTGGCATTTTTTTCGGCGAGGTTGCGCACCAATTGTTTAAAAATGCGCCCGCGCTGTTCGTAATTCTCAAATTGATCGAAGCTCGCGCAAGCGGGCGCAAGCAACACGGTGTCTCCCGGACGAGCGACTTCCGATGCACGTTCCACCGCGCGCGGCAGGGTGCCCATCCGCTCGATCGGGACAACACCACTCAACTGCGATTCAATCTTATCGGTGGCATCTCCGATCAGCAGAACCATGCGCGCATGTTGCCGCAACGATTTTCGAAGAATGGCGTAATCGCAACCCTTGTCCTTGCCGCCCAGAATCACCAGCAGATTTCCCGGAAAAGCGTCGAGCGCCTTCAGCGTGGCGTCCACGTTGGTAGCCTTCGAATCATTGAAATACTCAACTCCGGAAATCGTGGCCACATATTCGATCCGATGCTCCACACCCGCGAAGCTGCGCACGCCCTCCGCAATCAGATCGCGGTCAACTCCCGCCAGTTTCGCGGCCGCCGCCGCTGCCAGTGCATTCTCCACATTGTGATCCCCGCGAAGTCCGATGTCCCTACGGCGGAGCAATACTGTTTCGGTTCCGTCATTCCGAAAAACAATTTCATCGCCGCGAAGAAAGCATCCCGTTTCAACCCTCTTCTGGCGGCTGAACCAAAATATGTGCGGCCTTGATGGGGCGTATTGAGCCACTACTGCGTCGTCCGCGTTCACGACGGAAAAATCCTTTTCCGCCTGATTTTCGAACATGCGCGCCTTGGCGCGAGCATACGATTCGAACGAGCCGTGGCGATCCAAATGGTCCGGCGTAACGTTGAGCAGCACGGCAATGTCCGGGCGGAAAGCCACGATCGATTCCAATTGAAAACTGCTCGCCTCCACCACGGTGAAGCCTTTATCGTTCGAAACATCCACGCGAGAAATCAGCGGCGTGCCGATGTTCCCCGCCACCTGCACCGGCAGCCCGGCAGTTTCCAGAATGTGGCCGATCAGCGAAGTCGTGGTGGTCTTGCCGTTCGAACCGGTGATGCAGATCAGGCGTCCGCGCAGAAAGCGCCACGCCAATTCAAGTTCGCTCCACACGGGTACGCCAGTGGCGTGCGCGACAGCAAGCGCCGGCATAGTCATCGGCACGCCGGGGCTCGGCACGATCAAATCCTGATCCAGAAATGTATGCGCCAAGTGGCCGCCCAGTTCGAGTGCCACGCCGGCGGCGCGCAACTTTGCCGCAGCCTCGGCGACCTGCGATTCCGGGCGCTCTTCGGTGACGGTCACACGTGCCCCACGTGCGGCGCAAAACAGCGCCGTGGCGATACCCGTGCGCGCCAGCCCCACCACCAGCACCTGTTTTCCCGCGAGATCGATTCCCGGCTTCAATTCATTACCTCAATTTCAGTGTCGTCAGCGAAAACAGCGCGAACACCAACGCCGCAATCCAGAACCGCACAATAATTTTCGATTCGCTCCAACCGGACAATTCGAAATGATGATGCAGCGGCGACATTCGAAAGATTCGCTTCCCGGTCAGCTGAAACGATGCGACTTGCAGAATCACGGAAAGCGCTTCGAGCACAAACACGCCGCCGACAAAGAACAGCAGAATTTCCTGCTTGATCGCAACTGCAATCATGGCGATCGACCCGCCCAGCGCCAGCGATCCCACGTCGCCCATGAAGACTTCAGCCGGATGCGTGTTGTACCAGAGAAATCCCAGCGACGATCCCATCAGCGCGCCGCAAAAGATCGTCAGCTCACCCACATGGGGAAGATGCTGCAAATCCAGATAGGCAGAAAACCCCGCATGGCTGGTCACATATGTGAGCACGGTCAGCGCGCCCGCAGCGACAACCACGCACCCGATGGCCAGACCGTCCAGACCGTCGGTAAGATTCACCGCGTTCGAAGATCCAACTACGACCGAGGAAACAAAAATCAGGAATGGCAAATACGCAATCCACCAAACATAAGGAACCTTCAGCAACGTATGGACCACCAGGTCCGGGTGAAAATTCTTAAAGAACGGCACGCTGAGCTGCGTGGAATACGTCCCCGCCGTCGTGAGCGTAAGCAGCGTGACGGCCACCGCGATGCTTGCCAGAGTCTGGAGAAGGAATTTACGCGCGCCCGTAAGACCCAGATTTCGCCGCTTCACCACTTTACTGTAGTCGTCGATAAATCCGATGGTTCCGAACATGAGCATCGTAAAAACCGCGAGCCACACATACACATTTTCAAGATCACCCCACAGTAAAGTGGGAATCACGGTGGAGCACACAATCAGCACCCCGCCCATTGTAGGAGTGCCCGCCTTCGCCTGATGGCTTTTCGGCCCTTCCTCGCGGATGAACTGTCCGATCTGCAATTCCCGCAGACGCCGGATCACCCACGGCCCCAGCACCAGCGTGAGCAAAAGCGCCGTAATACTGGCCAGCGCTGTGCGCACGGTGATGTACCGAAACACATTGAGCGCGTGAAAATGGCGTTGGAGCACGTGATAGAAAAGGTACAGAAGCATGTCAGTTGTGCCCTTCGCTCTTGCCGACCGCCTGCGCTGCGGAATCGGACCGCGTGTAACGCGCATCCAGCGCTTCGATGATTCGCTCCATCTTCACGCCCCGCGAGCCTTTCACCAGCAGCACATCTCCGGGGTTCACCAGTTCGGCGATAAATTCGCCGGCCTCCGATGACGACGCAAAAAATCTCGTCCCCTCTTCCGGATGCCCGCCTTCGATTGCCCCCTGAATAAAACTTTCCGCGTTACCCTGCACGCCAATCATCCAGGTAATCTCGCCGGAAGCGGCCGCAGCTCGTCCGGCTTCCCGATGCAG
The DNA here is from genome assembly GCA_964622265.1 of uncultured Acidobacteriaceae bacterium. Taxonomy (GTDB): domain Bacteria; phylum Acidobacteriota; class Terriglobia; order Acidiferrales; family UBA7541; genus Palsa-360. The sequence goes on from CAZUNI010000001.1 coordinate 133,331, forward strand.
TTGCGCCGAAGCAGGCCCAAGCTCAAGCATTTCCCCGACGGCAAGAATGTGGCGCACAGGTGCGGGCGTTCGAACCAACAATTCGATCATGGCCGCGAGCGCCACAGGATTCGAGTTATAGCAATCGTTGATCACCACAAAATCCTCTTCGTACCGGATAACCAGGCCGCGCATGCCCGCAGGCTGCAAATGCGGGAACACCTGTGCCGCTTCTTCAGCGCCCACACCCCAAACGCTCGCAGCGGCTAAAGCAGCCAGTGCGTTCGAAATGTTATGGCGTCCAGCGAGCGCCAGGCGCAGCCGCGTTTTTCCCTGCGGACCCACAAAATCGAATTCCGTCCCGTCAGCGCCGCGATCGGTAATATTTTCCGCGCGAAAATCCGCAGTCTCCGCCGATCCGAACGTCAGAACGCGGCCCGGCGCAACTTCCGCAAAGCGCGCCACGCGCGGATCGTCCGCATTCAAAACAGAAACGCTCTCAGCCCCGGAAAGCCCTTCAATCAATTCGCGCTTCGCCAACGCAATTTCATTGACGGACGCAAAAAATTCCAGATGCACCGGCGCGACACACGTAACGACGCCTACATCGGGACGCGCAATCTCCGCCAGCCGCCGCAATTCCCCGGCATGGGACATCCCAAGCTCGACCACCGCCGCCTCATCCGAGTCTTCCAGACGCAGCAGTTGCAGCGGTAAACCATACTCATTATTCAGATTGCCTGCGGATTTCAGAACGCGGAACCGCGCGGCCAGCAGCGCCGCCAGAATTTCTTTCGTTGTGGTCTTCCCGGCCGAGCCAGTAACCGCAGCGAGGCGCCGCCCCCATTGCTTTCGAACGGCTTGTGCGAGTCCCTGGAGCGCGGCGAGCGTGTCCGCAACGGCAAAGAGTCTGGCGCGAGCCGGCTCCGCAAATCCCGCCACACGATCCTGCGCCACGACCGCCGCCAGGGCCCCGGCGTCCAGAGCTGCGGCGACAAAATTGTGTCCGTCTTGACGCGGTCCGTGTATGGCGATGTACAGCTCGCCGCGAGCCACGGTCCGAGAATCAATCGAGACACCGGCCATCCGGGCCAGGGGGACAAGTCCTTCGGGCGCCCTAACACCCAAAGCCTCACCCACTTGTTCAACCGTCCACCGCATAGCGTCCTCAAGGGGCTGGGTCTCACTGGTCTGTTGCCACCCTCGGATCAGCGTCCCTTACGAACTAAACTCATGCAACTTCGTTGCCGACCGCTACTATTCCCCATAGCCCCGCTGGCGAAGGATACTGCGCACCACTTCGCGGTCGTCAAAATCGATTGTGCGGTCGCGCAACACCTGGGTCGTCTCATGGCCCTTACCCGCCAGCAATACGACGTCACCGGGTCGAGCCTGATCGAGGGCAAGTTCGATGGCGCGTTCCCGGTCAGGTTCGACCAGAAATTTCGCATCGGCGCGCTGCACTCCTACTATCGCATCGTTAATGATAAGCAACGGGTCTTCACTGCGTGGGTTGTCTGACGTCAGAACAACGATATCGCTTCCGCGCCCAGCCGCTTCGCCCATCAAGGGACGCTTGGCACGGTCCCGATCGCCGCCGCAACCGAATAGGGTGATGATACGCCCGCTGGATTTGAGTTCGTTCGCAGTGGAGAGAAGGTTGCGCAACGCGTCATCGGTGTGCGCGTAATCGACGACCACCAGGTACGGCTGGCCAAGATCGATGCGTTCGAAACGGCCCGGCACCGAGGAAAGCTGAGCTATTCCGGCGGCAATGACTTCCCGCGTAAGGCCGAGGGCCACTCCGGCGCCAATCGCCGCTAGAATATTGTAAATATTGATTCGACCCACCAGTGGTGAATGAACTTCGATCTTTCCTATTGGCGTATCGGCTGTAAATTCAAGGCCTGAAATGGAAAGTGATGGCTTGCGAGTCGTGATATCGGCTCCAGACTCCAGGCCATAGGTCAGCACGCGCGGCGCGACGGCCGCCAACTGCTTGCCGTATTCATCGTCCCGATTGATGACGCTCGCCCCGGGCGCGCCCGCTCCGGTGCCTTCGAACAGCCGACGCTTCGCGGCAAAATATTCTTCGAACGTCCTGTGGTAGTCGAGATGATCTCTCGTGAGGTTGGTGAATATCGCCACCGCGAATGGGCAGCCCCACAAACGGTCCAATGCGAGCGCATGGGAACTGGCTTCCAGCACCGCGTGGGTGCCTCCGGCACGAACAACATCGGCCAGAAAACTTTGCAAGTCCAATGATTCAGGGGTGGTGTGCCGGGCAGGCCGGTTCTCGCGCACCAGGCGATAGCCAATCGTTCCGAATAAACCGACCTCGCAACCCGCTGCGCGCAAAATCGAATCCACCAGATAGGACGTGGTCGTTTTCCCGTTGGTGCCGGTAATCCCCACAAGCTTCAGCACTTCCGCGGGATGCCCAAAGTAGTTGACGGCAATGGAGGCCAGTGCGCGGCGGGCATTGGGAACTTTAAACCACGGTGCTGACGCGGGAAAACCGTCTGGCCGGGACTGGTCGCTGACGACCGCAACCGCACCTTGCGCAATTGCGTCCGCGGCAAACTTATTTCCGTCGGTTTTCTCTCCACGAATGGCGACAAACAGAGTGTCGGGCTTTATTTTGCGGCTGTCATAAGCGATCTCCATGATTTCCAGATCGCCATGAGGCGCAGCTACATCCGTCTCGATTCCGCGAAGCAGTTTTGCGAGCCGAACAGGATCACGGCCTGTGCTGGTCATTTTTTTTTGCGCCGCGCTGTCGCTGCGTTCCGCCACAACCCCTGCCTTTACCGTCACCTGATAGTCCTCCGGGCCGACGCGGAAACCAGCGAGGCGTCGCGGGCAAAGCGCAGGCGAATATGACTGCCGCGGCGAATCATGGTTCCGGGTTCCGGGGACTGTTCAATGGCAATTCCAGTGCCGGCAAGGATGGGTGTGAAACCGAATTTCATGCACTCCTCGATAACTTCACGCACCGTCCGTCCCTGCAAATTCGGGACCGGGATTCCTTCCCCTTCGGCAAGTTCCACAGTAGGGGCGGCCGATCCATTGTCCTGCGAATTTGACGGAAGAAGCGAGTCTTCAAGAGCAATGCTCGCGTCGGCCTGTACGGGATCGAAGTCTGATACGTCTGCCAAATTCTGATCGTTTGCTTTCTGGCGGCTCGCGTGCAGGGTATCGGCTGCGATAGGAATATCGTGAGGCACGTTCAAGTATGCGAGCACTTGTTGGGCCACTCGCTTAAAGACCGGCGCAGCAATCTGGCCGCCTTCATGCGCGCCTTCCGCGGAATCGAGTTCCACAAGTATCGTGACTGCCGGAGTATTGATGGGCGCAAAACCGACGAACGAGGCGATCAACTGGTGCGGCGAATAGTGTCCGGTGGCGATATCGAACTTCTGTGCAGTGCCAGTCTTTCCTGCCGAAGTGTACCCATCGAGGCGCGCGTTCTTCCCAGTGCCGTTCAGCACCACGCCCTCGAGCATTTGGCGCATGGTTGCGGCAGTGGTTTCGCGGATCACGCGGCGCGGCGGCGGTTGCTGCGATTCGCTCAGCACGGCGCCGCGGCGCTGTGCGCGCACCACATGCGGGCGAACCACCAGCCCACCGTTGGCCATCACTGACATCGCGGTGATCAGCTGCATCGGCGTTACGCCAACTTCCTGCCCCATCGAGATCGATCCGACCGAAACCGGCGTCCAATTTTCCAGCCTGCGAAGCATTCCGCGGCTCTCGCCCGGCAGGTCCACACCGGTCGGCTGGCCGAATCCGAACGCGCGGATGTATTCATAAAATTTCGGAGCGCCCAGCCGCAGCCCCAGTTTGATTGCGCCTACATCGCTGGAATTCGCCAGCACCTGCGCGACGCTCAGCATTCCGTAGGGTTTATGATCGCGAATGCGATGGCCCGCGATATAAATCGCGCCATTCTGACAATCGATCATCTCATTTGGATTGGTGATGCCCTGATCGATGGCTGCGGATAGCGTCACAATCTTGAAGACCGATCCCGGCTCATACAACGCGCTCGCCGCGCGATCCATTCGTGAATCGGCGCTGCTGTCCTTGGCCGCATTCGGATTAAAAGTGGGCGAGTTGGCTACTGCCAGCAATTCACCAGTCGTCGGGTTTTCGACGATGACAGTTCCCGACTTCGCATGAGTCTCCGAAATCGCCTGCGCGAGCTCCTTCTCCGCGATGTATTGAATTTTTTCGTCGAGCGTGAGAATGACGCTGGTTCCCGTGTCCGGCGCCTTGTCGGTGGAGTCGTACCACCGGCGGTGGGCGTCGGCGAGGATCAGCATCTTGCCGGGCTTGCTGCGGATGCTGTCATCGAGCGAGTATTCGATCCCCCCGAGTCCCTTTTGGTCGATATCCACATATCCCAGGACGTGCGCGGCAAGTTCGCGCTTGGGATAGAACCGCCCACCTTCGCGCTGAAAATAGATGCCGCGAAGATTCATGGCCGCAATTCTTTCCGCTTTGTCTGGCGGAAGCTTGCGGGCGATCCATGCGAAGGAATGCGAAGCAGCCAGGCGCGTGGCAATTTCGTCAGGAGAAACTTCCAGGACTTTGCCGATTAAACGCGCGACCATATCGGGATCGGAAATTTCCGAGGGAACGGCGAAGGCCGAATCCACAGGCACGCTCATCGCCAGCGGGTTCAGGTTGCGATCGAAAATCTCTGCGCGCCGCGTGCCCACTTCCACAATCACACGCTGCTGATGCTGCGCACGGGAGTAGTATTCGCTATAGCGGAAAAGTTGCAGGTAGGCCAGCCGACCCAGGGCCGCCACGGTCCAGAGGGCCGTAAGGCATGCCACGATCACTAATCGGGTCCGAGGACTGCGCAGGTCCATATTCTCGCCGGGAACTCCAGGTATTAGAAGGCTTGGTGCCTGCACCCAAGGCACCGGGATGCGGCACATGACACCGGCTCGGGCTAATCCTCAATTCGAAACGTTATCTCTGTGCGGTCGCATCCGCAGGGCGTGCCTCCGCCAGAACCGCTCCAGGAGGCGTGTCCATCGGCGCGACCTGGCCGGGCACAGGCGCAGTCAAGCCAAGCTGGCGACGCGCAATCAGGTCAATTCGTTCCGGGGCGCGCAGACCGGCCACTTCCAGCTTCAAATCCTGATTCATTTCCGCGGCCTGGGAACGCTCGCCGCGCAGCGACTCGAGCTGGTATCGCAACTGAATGGTTTCGAAATGTTGCCAGGCGTACAGGAACGCGCACAAGGCCAGCGCTCCGCCCAGCAGAACCAGCCGCGCGCATTCGCGCATGCGGTTCGGCGCCATCGGTCGCGCAAGCCGTGAATTATCAATGTGCTTGACGGTAAAAAACTCGGTCATTGCTGCCACTCTTTCACATACGGCGCCCCGTGCTGGTCGGGGAGGGTCTTTTCCGCAACGCGCATTTTCGCGCTGCGCGAGCGCGGATTGGCCGCAATTTCCGCGTCGGAAGCCTGAATCACTTTCTTGGTCAGGATTTTCAGCACGCCTTCCTGGGCAAGTCGCTGAAAACATTGCTTTACGGGGCGGTCTTCCAACGAGTGATAACTTTGGATCAACCACCGCCCTCCTGGAGATAGTGTGGCAGGAACTCTAGAAAGAAACTGCCCGAGTTCCTCCATCTCTCGATTCACCGCAATCCGCAGCGCCAGAAACGTTTTTGTCGCGGGATGCAGCTTCTGCCTTCCCCTTACTTTTCGAGCCCCTGCCACAACCGTTGCCAGGTGTTCGGTGTCCCGTATGGGACGCGCTCGAACGATCGTCCTGGCGATTCTGCGTGAATCCCGCTCTTCGGCCAGCTGATAGAGCAGGTCGGCGAGTTCTTTTTCCCCCGCCGTGTTCACAATGTCTGAAGCCGTCTCTTCCATGTCGTGGTCCATGCGCATGTCCAGTGGACCGGCCTCGCGAAATGAAAATCCGCGGTCAGCGAAATCCAGTTGCATGCTCGATACGCCCAGATCCGCCAGCACGCCGTCGGCGGTCCGGAGCCCTCGCTCCGAGAGAACCTCGCCGATCCGTGAGAAGCTCGCGTGCACCAAAGTCACCTTGTCCTTAAATTCCTCAAGCCTGCCGCGCGCGATTTCCAGTGCCGTCGCGTCGCGATCCAGGCCTATCAACTGCCCCTCGGCCCCGAGTCGCTTTACAATTTCGATTGCGTGACCCCCAAGCCCCACGGTCGCATCCACATACAGTCCGCCGGGCTTTATTGCCAGCCAGTCGATCGTCTCTTCGACGAGTACCGGCGTATGCTTCGCGTCCAAACTAAATTCCCGCGTCAGCCAAAGCCTTCTTGTCCTCAGCCGTCATCTGGTTCTTGTTCAGGTTGTCCATGAACCGGTCATGATTCCAGACTTCCAGGTACGTCCGCTGACCCAGCACATCCACTTCGCCTTTAATCTGCGCCGCTTCCCGAAGCACTGTGGGAATAAGCAGCCTGCCTTGCCCGTCCAGCTCGACCACCTGCCCGTAATAGTTCGTCCGGGTCAAAAACTTTTCCTTCGCCTCGCTATAGGAAGGGATCTTCGCCAGCTTTTCCTCGATCTCTCCCCAGGCCTTCATCGGGTAGATCCTGGCGCGAACTCCGTCCTCGCTGGTGACGTAAAAACGGTTCCCCTGCTCTTTAAGCTCCTGCAAAAAGGTCGCCGGGATCTTAAGACGGCCCTTCTCGTCGACTGTTGCCGGTGTGTTTCCGCGTAGCATCGTGTCGTCTGCTCAAAGAGCATGAAAAATGCGTGCCCCTTAACTCTGGACTTCCCCACCGAACCCATCGACTGCACCACTGAACTTCACTTATAACCACTTTCTACCACTTTGTGCCACGATTCTAGACAGGTTCAGAAAGTTGTCAAGGGGAAATGTCCATTGTTAGAAAAAATTATTGCCCCGACATGTGGAAATTAGCGTGAATTGTGGAGCACGCGGAGAAAACCACTACAGGTAGTGTGTGCGGTGGAAATTGCAACTACGATTAGATAGACTCTTTCCCGGAAAAGAGTTTCAGAATTGTTGCGTAACAGTAATGGGTCCATTTTAGACGCGGAGAAAGCAAGTAGAAATCAACCAATTGGCCGCAGATCGAGGCTTGAATCCGGCCATGAGGCGGGAACTTTCGATTCCTTTGGACTACTTAATCTAATCAGGAGCCATGCCGACATGCAGATGGGCGAGTTGCCCGAGAGTCTCGCGGTCCTCTGGGCTCATACCGGAGACGAAACTTGGGTCATTCAACTTTGCCTGGCGTTCAGGTTCATTCATGTCGCGGAGCTGGTGCAGTCGCTGCATGATCGCCTGGCGGCGCTGCGGCGGCATTTGCTGCCAGCGAGGAAGCAGCGTCTGCTGAACTTCGCGCTTCTGATCGGGAGTCATCTGCTCCCAAACTTGCTGACGGTCCCGGTATTCCTGCTGCTGCGCGGGAGTCAGTTTATTCCAGGCCTGGAGGCGCTGGCGAATCTGCGCCTGCTGGCCGGGCGGCAGACTCTTGAAACGCTCGTTATTCTGGAAGAATTTTTCCTGCCGCTCGGGAGTCATATCCTGGAGGCGGTCGATCGCCTTGGGCGGCAGATTATTCTGGTTCCGGCCGTTGTTGACCGCTGTGCTGCCGTTCATGCCGGGGCGCATCGCATTGGGAGCTTTCACCGGCGGCGGTGCCGGACGGCGATTGGGCGCTTCGGATTGGGCAATCCTGCGGAATTGCTGCGCGAAGGCGGACGGCACTATCGACGCAAACATCAAGACGAGCGTCAAGCAGAGAACGGGGCCAACCGCCAGAAAGGCAGCCCGAACGGTCGCGAATTGGAAGCGCAGCTTCATTACCTGGTCTCTGTCTTCACTTCTCCTGTCGCAGCGTTGGGCATATCCGGCAATTCAGAAAGCGCGTCAAACTTGGAAACCACATCGTAGTTTTCCAGCACCGGCAAATCCCGGATCATGCTGAAATCCGCTTCCGCGGGCAAGCGGCTCATCGCAGTCTCATTGTTCACCGTGCGCGGCATGGAGGCCATCCACACGGACATGGCAACCAGCGCGGCGGTGGCAAACGCAAGCCTGGGCGCGGGTAGCCACGACCAGAAGCTGCGCGGCGCGGGCTCGGCGGCGATGCGCGCGCGCAGCGAAGCGTCAAAAGAAGGAGAAGGCGAAATTGCCGGGAGATCGTCCAGCGCGCCCCACAGCGAGCGGAAATCCTCAGCCCGGGCGGTGCATGCGGGACATCCGGCAAGATGCTGCTCGACGGCACGCCGCTCGGCGGGCCGGGCGCGGCCGTCCAGGTATTCGACTAATTTGCTTTCCATCTCTATACAGCGTTTCATATGGCCCTCACTTCCATTAGCGCGCATTGCTCGATACTCCTGTCGAGTTCACCAGCGGTGCCAGCTCGACGCGCAGCGTTTCGTACGCGCGGAACAACAAAGATTTCAGCGCGCTTTCCGAGCACTCGAGAATTCGCGCGATTTCATCGTAATCCAGCTCCTGATATTTGTGCAGCAGCACCGCCGCCCGCTGTTTTTCTGGCAGCGCATGAACAGCACGCAATATCATTTCTGAGCGGCTTCGCGCGACCAAATCCTGTTCAACAGTCGGCGCGCGATCGGGGACTTCCATGGCCCGCTGCTCATCGTCGCCCGCGTCCACCGTCTGGTCCATCGAGATTTCCATCTGGCGATGGCGATTGTCGCGGACAGAGTTCAGCGCCAGATTGGTGGCGATGCGGAACATCCAGGTGGTGAACTTCGCGCTGGGAGCGTAGTCCTGGCGCGCGCGGTAAACGCGGAGAAACACTTCCTGGGCCAGGTCTTCCGCAACGGCCGTATCACGAACCATGCGGTAAAGGAAATTGACAAGAGGAGTCCTATACTTCCGGAGCAAAAGCTCAAAGGACTGTTCGTCCCCAGCTTTCACGTCCAGCATCAGTTGGACGTCGGTTCTTGCCATGGCCTCCACACTTTATTGAACCCAAGTCATATCAAAAAGTTGCAGGGAAAACCGATGCAAACAAGCCAGCCCGGAGTCCGGCCCATCCTACATTATTCCGGATGAAAACGGATAGTTCTTAGGTTGTCGGTATTGCCTTCTGTGCACCTCAAAAGAAAGGACATACAGGTGCGGTGGCATCTATTTCACGAGTGAAACAGCTTGCCCAGTAGCAACATGATCGCTACGCCGAGGAACACGAGTAAGGCCATGCGGGTGTCCGGCTCGCGGTTGACCTCGGGGACCAGGTCCGTTGCCGCCACGTATAGCGTGACCCCTGCCGAGATCGGCAAAGCGTAGGCGACTTGAGAGTGCAACAGGCCCATGAGAAGGACTCCCGCAACGGTGGCAATCCCCAGCCAGATAGCCGCCAGCAACGCCGTCTTGCGGCTCTGCCCGCTGGCGAGCATGAGCGAGGCAATGGTAAATCCCTCCGGGATTTTGTGCAGCGCAATCGCGAGGAAGATCACTCCGCCCAGCCAGCCGGACACCAGGAATCCGGAAGCGATCGCCACGCCGTCGAAAAATGTGTGGATCGAGAGGCCCAGCAACGCGGAAATGCCTGCGTGGTCCGGCACGAAATGCTCGGTGTGAGTTTCTTCCCCGAAATGGAAGTGTGGCGCGAGGGTGTGCTCGAAAAAATGAACGATGAAGTATCCGACCAGCGCCAGAAAATAGGCGCGATTGCCGGCCAAAACCACGGACTCAGGAAGGACTTCGAGAATGGACGCGGCCAGCATGAATCCAGCGCCCAGAGCGAGGAAATATTTCAGGTACTGCCGCGACCATTCGCGATGAAGGATGAATAATCCGCCGAGAATGTTGGCCGCCGCCGCGGTGAGGCCAAGAATCAGCGCCAGCAACATATGGGAAGTGGGGATGGATTGTGGCATTGGAATCGCCAACTCTGCATCGTCACTGACTAAATCGCTGAAACAAAGTTTGAGGGTGCCGCACCCTTGCCTCGAAAAATTGAGTCCACGATTTAACCGCTGTGGCGGAACAGAATCACGTCGCCTTCCTGCACGATGTACTCCTTGCCTTCCAGGCGAACTTGCGCTTTCTCTCGCGCCGCGCCCAGGCTGCCAGCTGCGAGCAGGTCTCCGCAGCGCACCACTTCCGCGCGAATGAATCCGCGTTCGATGTCCGAGTGAATTGCGCCGGCGGCTTTCTGCGCGTTCATTCCGCGCTTGATCGTCCAGGCGCGCACTTCTGGTTCGCCCGCGGTGAAGAATGACGTTAGGCCCATAAGGCTGTACGTCGCCTGAATCAAGCGGTCGAGTCCGGAGGACTTGAGTCCATACGCCGCGAGCATTTCCGCGCCTTCAGCGGGTTCCAGTTCGGCAAGTTCGGCTTCAATGCGCCCGCAGATGGAAACCACGGCCGTATTGGGACGCCCCACAAGTTTTGTAAGATTGTGGCGCTCGACGGCAGTTTCGAGTTCGGCAACTTCGCTGTCTCCCAGGTTCAGAACATACAGCATCGGCCGCTGCGAGAGGAATTTGTAGCCGAAGATCATCTTCCGTTCGTCAGGATTGAACTCCATCTCACGCAGGGGTTTTTCCGATTCGATGGCCGTCTTGCAGCGATTCAGCAGGACCAGCTCCTGCTCCAGAATCGGCTCCTTCTTTTTCTTCAAATCCTTCTCGACGCGCTCGATGCGGCGCGTGATCTGGTCGAGGTCGGAGAGCATCAATTCCAGATCGAGCACCTCGGCATCGCGCAGCGGATCGATCGAACCGGCCGAGTGAGGCACTGCCGGATCGTCGAACACGCGAAGAACGTGGGCGAGCGCGTCGACCTCGCGGAGAGGCGCCAGAACCGTGGAATCCTTCGCGCGGTCCTTGATCATGCCGCCAAGGTCCACGTATTCGACCGTCGCGTAAGTGATCTTTTTGGGGTTGTAGAGCTTGGCCAACTGCTCGAGGCGCGGCTCCGGAACCCGCGCCACGCCGACGTGCGTAGCCGCGCGCGCGGATTTTTCGTCCAATTTCGCCCGCGTCAGAATTTTAAACAGCGTAGTCTTGCCGACTTGTGGAAGTCCAATAATTCCAGTTTGCATAGGGGGGAAATCGTAGCATACCCGTGCACACCGCGCCTCACGTCACCGGCCGGATTCCTATTGGGAGAAAAAAAATCGATCGGCGAATTACAAGCAGCCACCCTGAAATGGACGCTGTCCCTGCGCCATTTGTCCGAGCCAGCAACTCCAACCCTTGTCAGTTCACTGGGCTTTCCGCTTCGCCATCTTCTGCATCATGAAAAACACCAACCCCCGGTCATCTTCTTTCAAACTACCGAATAATCGGCTGAGCTTGGCAAATATGCGTTCTTCTTGACTCGATCTCCGCCCCTTACCTTCGCGCGATAATTCGCTTTTTGGAAGGTCCGGAATTTTGGGAGGCTCCTCGCCGTCGTAAAACAGCTGGTACATCGGGACTTCGAGGGCGCGGGCGAACTTCTCCAGCGTCTCAATGGACGGCACGGTGTGTCCATTTTCCACGCGAGAAATGTAAGACCGCAGCAAGCCTGTTTTGCGCTCGATGTCGCCTTGAGAAATGTTTTTCTGATCCCTGATTTGCCGTAGCCGGTCTCCAATAATCATTCTACTCTCTCCCTCCGTATTTGAATCTCTCGCACCTTTCCCTCGTTCTCTGCGAGCAGCCGCAACCGCTCCTGATTGTCTCGCAGAGTCCTTCTGGTATGCGTGTGACCGGCAACTTCCAATTCGAGCGCGTGAACAGTCACTTCAAGCTCTCGATTCTTTGTTTCCATCGCCGCTTGCAACAGACTCTGGACCGCGAGTAATTCTAATTCGATTCGTCTTCGTTGCACAACCGTAGCGGCAATGAGCAGGGTCATCGTGCCGTTAATGCCAACGAAGAAATCCATAAGAACCAAGGAAATCAGAGAGTTCTCCGATACGAACTGGCCATATCCATGCATTGTGCCCCATATCGCGCTTCCGAACAGGATAAACGTGGCTCCGGCAGCCTCCTGTGGACAAAACCGGAAGGCAGCCCAAATTAGAAAGGGGATACACATATAAGAACGTATAACCGCGTACTTATTCAGAGATGCAGAAAGCGGACCGAATACAAGCAAACAAATAGTGGCCAATCCAAGAAGCAAGATCGTTAGCTCTATAACCTCCGGCATGTTCAACGGGTGGTGCGGAGCGCGAAACAATAAGATCAAGAAGGGCGCGACCACTAAAATACCGGTACTTTCCGCCAGCCACCACTCGAACACAGTGCGCGAAGAATCCATTAGATGAATGTGCCTAATGAAATAGTTTAAGTTAAATGTGAAGGCAGCATCGATGGAAGGAGGGCAAATACAGGTGAATACCACAAACCGAAGGACGCCTTTCGCCGTATCAAATGCCTTGACACCATGAGCGAATCTATAGAAAAGGTAAACTCCCATGAGTCCTTCCAGTGAAATGCCGATCGGGGCCAGGAAGGACGCTCTTACTACCCCTAACGCGGTCACGTGCCCGAGAAAAGACCCGACCAATACGGCAGGCCACACGCGATACCCGAAAAGAATAAACGCTGCAATAGAGCAGCCTGCGGGAAGCCAAACAGGCGTTGGATGCAGTTGATCAAATCGCACCCGCAAACCCAGCCTTGTACAGGCGCAAAAACAGATCGTTAGAAAGGAAAATAACGCAATATTTTTCGGCGAGAGTGACTCGAATATTGGCTTGGACACTGGCGATTGTTCACCGGTAGCGTTTCATCGGAACGCTACGCCTATATTTGCAAATCTACAATGCTCGATTCGAAACTCTGGCCTGGGGCGATATTCTATCTCTCCGATGCCCGTAGGTACAATAAATTTGCTTACTGTCGGGCTGCGCGATTTTTTTGACCCGACGAAAACCATAACCGCACCGAATGAATTCTGTGCTACTTAAAATCGCCCTATTTCCGCCTTGCAGTCAGAAATAGGGCGACCAGGCCGGAGAGTAGGACAGCGCTTTCCAGTCGCACGGAATACTGGTGCAGGCGATCGAACGCTACCCGCAGCGGATTGTCGGCAGGGGTTGCGCTTACCGAACCCATCTGGACTTTCAAAAGGTCCATTTTCGTGATCACCCCGTATTGCGAGAGCATGGTGCAGACAATCATGAAAAAGACTAGCAGCGGCGCGGGATGCACGAGGGCTCCCGCCGATTTTTCCGCAGCTGCGGTGGACAGCAAATACACGACGCCCATCACGATTCCAAAGACGTGCAACCTGCCGAGCGCATAGCCTACCAGCGCTCCGGTCAAGTCGTTGTTATTGATGACTGGAAATATTCCCTGCGTGAAGACGATAAAAAACAGGATGCTGCCTACCCATGCGCCTAGTGAGAAGAATTGGAGAAATCGGAGAGTCGTGGCCACCGGGGGTTCCTTTGGCAAAACGCAAGACTACCACAGCGGCAATGGAATTTATCTCTGGAATCCGGTGGCCTCGGCTCCGCAGACCCGATCTACGCACCAACTAATGCTTGTCGTGGCGCCAGGTGTAATATTCCTTCTGCTCGTCGGCAGAGCGTTTCCGAAAATCCTTATGATCGCGGTGCGTTTCACCTTCCCACCGCGAATAGAAGACCACCTCGTTGTTGTCCCATACGTGGTCATCGTTGTAGTAGGCGTCGTGAACGCGGTAACCGGTCTCAACGCGCGCCGCGCAGCTTGTTAGAATTAATGGTGAAGCCACAGCCAGAACGAGCAAACCATAACTGAGATTACGAAGTAGTGTTCGCATGTAGAGCCTCCTTTAACTTCGATGCGGGAATTATGTCTTTCGGGCTTGGGGTAACGCCTTTATTTTGTCACAGAAAACACCGTAGTGACCACTTTTTGAGCACAGTCGCGAAGGCAATGTTTTCCAATGCCTGAGGAAAGGTGGGAGAATCGGTTCATGGTGGGCGATCAAGGACTTGAACCTTGGACCTCTCGCGTGTGAGGCGAGCGCTCTAACCACTGAGCTAATCGCCCATGAACTGGCTTTGTTCTTTTGATTCCAGCAGGCTTGGTTAACCCGCTCTTTATAATAGCAGGCTCCAAGCGGACACCGCATTTCATAAAGGCAGGCTCCAAGTGGAGCCCGCACCCGTAGTTTGTAACAGAAGCCATAGGGATTTTCAACCGATGACCACAGCCACCGCCCTTCAGATCGCTCAATTGCAAAGCTCGATTTCGCGTGTAATTCGCGGAAAAGACGAGGTGATCCGTCTCGCCATTATCGCCTTGCTTGCCCGAGGCCACCTGCTGATCGAAGACGTGCCCGGCGTGGGCAAGACGACCCTCGCGCAGGCTTTGGCGAACTCGTTCCATTGCTCGTTCCAACGCATCCAGTTCACCTCGGACATGCTGCCTTCGGACGTGGTGGGCACCAGCATCTTCAACCAGATCGAGCAGCGCTTTGAATTCAAGGCGGGCCCGATCTTCGCCAATGTTGTGCTCGCGGACGAAATCAACCGCACGACGCCAAAGACGCAATCGGCACTTCTGGAGGCAATGAACGAAGCGCAAGTTACCGTGGACAACTTCACGCACAAGCTGCCGAGGCCGTTCATGGTGCTCGCTACACAGAACCCCATCGAGCACCACGGCACATACCCGCTTCCGGAATCGCAGCTTGACCGGTTCCTTCTGCGCACCGGCATGGGCTACCCTTCGCGCGAAAGCGAGCGCGAAATCATGCAGCAGCACACCGGCGGGCGCGACGCGGCAGCGGAAATCACCGCCGTCATGGAAGCCGCCGACGTGGAAATGATGCAGCGGGCGGTGGAGATGGTCCGCGTGGACGATAGCTTGCGCGAATACGCCATCGATATCGTCGAGCGCACGCGGCAGACCGAGCAGCTTACACTCGGCGTTAGCCCGCGTGGACTGCTGATGCTCCAAAGAGCGGCGCAGGCGCGCGCATTCCTCGAAGGCCGCGATTACTGCACGCCGGACGATTTCAAGAAGCTCATCGTGCCGGTCTTCGCGCACCGGGTTGTGGTCAACACGCGCTACGCCACCACGCAGAAAAAGGCGGCGCAGGTGGAATCGATTCTGCAGGAAATCGTCGAAACCACGCGCGTTCCCCTCTGATGAACTCCGAAGCCCAGGAACGACGGGCATTCGCTCGGCGTGAAAAGTCCCAAAATAGCCGCTGGCACGGCCTCGATCGGCCCAGTTGGCGCAGTTTTTTCGTGGCCATGGTCGCACTGGCAGCCGCTCTGCTTCTGGCGTTGTATTCCGGCGCGGCGGCCAATGGCGGACACCTCGTCGTAGCAGCCGTCTCGGCGATGACGGCGCTGGGCCTGGCCGGTTGGGTGGCGCTAACGATTGTGCCGGTCCTTGCGCGGCGCACGCCTTTGCGCTGGCTGGCCTACCAGATCGACTACAAACTGACGCGCGAGGGGATGGTGTACATCGGCGGCGTCTTGATCGTAGCGTTGGCTGCGCTGAATACCGGAAATAACCTGCTCTTTATGGTATTAGGATGCCTGCTCGCAGGCATTCTGATTTCAGGACTGCTCTCACGACTGGCACTGAGCGGCGTTGACGTCCGGCTCGAATTACCCGAACACATCTTCGCCGGCCGGCCCATCATGGCCATCGCCGAATTGCAAAATACAAAGCAGACGATGCCGTCCTTTTCGGTCTTGCTGGTCAGTGAAGAAAGGCCGAGGCCGAAAAAGCAGGCCGTTGCAGTCACAATTCCCAACATTCTTACGCGTCCCGTATATTTCCCGCACATACCGCATCAGCAGACCGCCCGCCAGAGCGTTGAGCTGACATTTCCTGCTCGCGGAGTCTACCGCCAGGATGTGCTGGGTCTGCGCACAAAATTCCCGTTCGGATTTCTTCAGAAGACGCGCCGCATTAATTCGGGAATCGAAGCTTTGGTCTATCCCACGGTCGAGCCAACCGGGGAATTTTTTGAAATTTTGCCGCTCGTAACCGGAGAACTGGAAAGCTACCAGCGCGGGCGCGGCAACGACCTCTACTCGATTCGCGACTATCAATTCAACGACAGCGCGCGCCACGTGGACTGGAAGGCCTCGGCGAGAACTGGACTGTTGCAGGTGCGCGAGTATGCGCGAGAGGACGAACGCCGCGTGATGCTGGCATTCGATCCCTACATAGCCGCCGGCGAGGAAAACACGCCCGCGTCGAACGAACGATTCGAGCGCGCCGTAAAAATTTGCGCGGGGCTGGCGTGGCATTTTTACGAAATGAATTCCGTTCTCGAGTTTCGCTGCGCCGATTACGAAACGCCGCGAGCGGCCGCCGGCGAAGTCATCTACGAAGTGCTGCGAAGCCTTGCGCGCGTCGAGCCGCTCAATCCGAAACCGGGCCGCAGCTTTATCGATTCCCTGTCCGACGCCCCCGACATTTTCAAGATCGTCCTAACCAGCCAGCCGCGCGGATCGATCCCCACGCAACTCTGGAATTCCTCGTTCATCCTGTTTTTGCCAGCTCTGTAGCACACACTTCAGTGTGTGTGCTTTTGGTTAGGCGCCAGCCACAACCCAAATCAAAACCAAAACCATGCACGCTAAAGCGTACGCCACTACCCCCCCACACCACTATGCGACAATAGTAAGCAGTGACCATCCCCGCACTGACCGGTCCCAGCCTTAAGAAGTTCAGGTGCAGCCTGCTCACATGGTTCGTCGAGCACAAACGCGATCTTCCATGGCGAAAAACGAAGGACCCCTACCGCATCTGGCTCTCAGAAATCATGCTCCAGCAAACACGCGTAGCAGCAGTAATCCCCTACTACGAAAATTTCTTGGCACGATTCCCGGATATACAATCCCTGGCCCGCTCACGAGCCGAAGCCGTGCTCAGCCATTGGGCAGGCCTCGGCTACTACAGCCGGGCAAGAAATCTGCATCGCGCAGCAAACGAAATTGTCGCCGGACACGGCGGGAATTTCCCGAATGAGCATGAAGCCGCGCTGGCATTACCCGGCATCGGACGCTATACGGCAGCCGCCGTCTTAAGCATCGCCTACGACAAGCCGCTGGCAGTCCTCGACGGAAACGTGGCGCGCGTGCTTGCGCGACTGGGCGCTTTGCGCGGCGATCTCCGCGCACCCTCGACGTGGCAAAATCTGGAAACCACCGCACAGGATTTGCTCGCGCAAAAATCCCCCGGCGATTGGAATCAGGCCATGATGGAGCTGGGCGCGACAGTCTGCACACCAAAATCGCCAAAGTGCGGAGAGTGTCCCGTAGCACCATGGTGCCGCGCACGGAAACTGGGAATTGCCGAGCAACTGCCTGAGGCAAGGAAGAAGCGCGCGACGGTGCAAGTCACAATCGCCGCAGCAGTGTTGATCGACCCAAAAGGGCGGACGTTGCTGGTAAGGCATCGTGACAACGAGGGAGCGCTTTTCTCGCACATGTGGCAGTTCCCTGCCGTCGAATCGACGGATGAGAAACAGTCGCTTCTGGCGAAACATCTGCAAGACAAATTGGGAGTTAAAATCAAGCCCGGACAAATGACGCCACTCAAGTCCGCGCGCCATGCAGTAACATTCCGCGATATCCGCCTGCTGCCCTTTCTGATTCGCGTCGAGCGTCTACCCACGATTGACGGGGCGCAAACGCCCGCACTGCTGAATTTCGGGCGTCTGGCGATTTCAAACGCCACACGAAAAATCGCAAGGGTAGCCATCGCACACGTGCGCGTCTTAGAGTGACATTGGGGGCAGGGGCTAGAGCCCCGTTCTACTCGCGCCTGTATGTCGCGGCTGAAGCCGCGACCCACAAATCCCATTTGCTCGGCCGCTTCGAAAGAGATTGCCAAAAACTGGCGACCTCTGGCAGATTGGCAGTGGGCCAATTTCCGAGAAGCCGGGTGGTCTCAATGGGTCGACGCAACACTTGCTCAAAGTCTTCCTTTAGGAGTCTACCGGGCTGATTTGATTTACAGACGTAAATTCAAACAAAACAAAGCTCTGTTTAGTTTCTGATTGAGGCCTGCCGTATAGATCGATGCTCGACAGTAAGTATTGTCAGAGCAACCGGTTAAAAGGTGTTGCAACGACAGGTTGAACCGGCACGACTTCATGGGACTTGCCTAGCCGCCATCAGTCGCGCAAATTCAGCATTGTGCTATAAGGCTCAATCTTGGGCAGAATTAAGAACTTAACAAAATTCGCCGAGAGAAACAGAACAGGAACAAAAGCGAGGATCAAAGCATGGACGAGGCTAACGCCGCGAAAGCCTAACCCAATGAACACGAGTGCAGCGAACGAAAGGGTCGCCAGTAAGGTAATGAGTGGGTAGTATTCGGAAGTTGTAAGCAATAGCTTACACGATGGGCATGGGAATGGTCCTGCCGCTTGAATATCCCTGGCGGTCAAGGCTACTCCGCAATTGGGGCATTTTCTTGCTTTAGTATTGGCGTATCTCATCTAAGGGGCAGCTCGTATTTCTTGTCTCCGCGCCATGCCTGTATACCACGGTACAGGTTCTGCGGTCTTCTCCGCGACTGGTTCCCACATGACGAGGGGCCGACTTATCAAGTGCAATCCGGAATTAGGGCTGTGATATGCTGCCGAATCCAGGAGGCAAAATGGAAATCCTGCATAAAAAATGCGCTGCCATGAACCGAAAAAGCAAACTCACAATTGCGATAGCGACGTCAGTACTCTTCGTCCTCGGCGTCACAGCCGTTTACGCGCAGGAGAAGTACTCGCTGAAATCACCGAGCGGAATCGCGTTCTCCGACTTCAAGGGACATGAGGACTGGTCGGTGGTCTCTTCCGCCCGGACCGACGAAGTACTTAAGGTGATCGTCGCCAATCCGGTCATGATCGCGGCGTACAAGGCGGGTGTGCCGGGCAACGGTCAGCCTTTCCCAGAGGGCTCCAAGATAGTGAAACTCCAGTGGAAGCCAAAGAAGAGCACAGAGGCCCCCTTCGTCGTCGATGTGCCAGACGTATTTACCCAGGCATTTGTCATCGAAAAGGATAGCAAGAGATTTCCGAAAACCGGGGGATGGGGATACGCGGTATTCAATTACGAAGCCGCATCGGACAAGTTCACGGCCGATCCCACCAGCCTCTCAGACTGCGGACACATGTGCCATGTGGCCGTGAAGGCGAAGGACTACATCTTCCACCCGTATCAGAAGCGTTGAAGCTCTACTACAAGCTATCTCGTAAACCACTTTGTAGTTTTTTCCCCAGCAAGAAACTGAGCCACTGTGTCGCGCCAACGGCGCGGAGGATATCAGCCCGGGGCAACGCCCCGGGTTTAGTCCCCCGATTTAATCGGCCGCCCTGAAAGGGCGGAAGGACTCCTTGCGCCCTTTCAGGGCGCACCCCAATCGATTCATTCTGACACCCAGGGCGTTGCCCTGGGCTGGTTTCCGGCGGCGCTTTCAGCGCCTCAAGAAGTTGATCTTGATTTTTGTTTTCACGTCGCCAAGCATTTATGAGATGGCTTGTAGCCCATCTATGCAGATTTCGAAAATCCATACAGAATTGCCGCGTTATCGACAAGCAACCGATGTCGCGTGGCAGCATTCGGCGCCCATTGGCTAAGCAAATCAAAGATCACCGCGTCATCCGGTTTCTCGGTAACGCCCGGGTGCGGCCAGTTGGTGCCCCACACCATTCGTTCCGGCGCAGCTTTTAAATAAGCCTGCGCGAGCGGGGTCAGTACGTCGTATGACTTGATGGCATCTTTGCCAGACGTATCGGACGTAACCGAGAGCTTGATCCAAGTCTTGCCCCCATCGAGCATTCTGCGCAGCACCTTAAAGGACGGATCGTTTGGGCCGGCCGGCTGCGGGACATGCGCGAAGTGATCGAAGTTGACGGGCGTGGGCAGGCGCTTCCACAAATCCTCGTTTGCCGCGATATCCTCGGCACTCATGCTGACGTCGACATGCCACCCGAATTCATGGATGCGCTTGGACAGCGGCTCGATCATTTCAACCGTCGTGACCGCCTTCGGCCCGGGGTTGGTGAACCGGATGCCGCGAATGCCGCCGCGATCCAACTTGCGGAGCTCTTCGTCGGTGACGCTGGTATCGACAACGGCGACGCCCCGGGCGTTTTTGCCGAATTTGGCAATGGCATCCAGGCTGATGCTGTTGTCGGTGCCGTAGGGGCCGGGCGTGCAAACAATGTTTCGCGTTATGCCCAGCCGCTTCTGCAACAGGCGGTATTCATCCACGCGCGCGTTGGCCACCATTCCCTTTCCCTTGGGCGGAAACAATTCGGCATCGTAAATATGCTGGTGGCAGTCGCAAGCGCCATCGGGAGCTTTGAGCTTTGGCGCCTCGGTCCCTGCGGAATTCGGCACCGCTCCGGCCATTTGAGCGGCCTCAGCGGAAATTATGCCCGACGCGCCCAATACTGCGAGCGTGGCCCCTTGAAGAAATGTGCGCCGTCCAAACTTATTCTCGATCATCTTCTCGATCATCGTGATCCTCCGTCATGGGATTTGCCTCGCGCATCGTACGCCTCTCGCGCCTCGGAAACAACGTGCAACTTCGGGGTCTTACCTGGGAACGCCAATCTCCCGATTGGCGTTTAATGTGTGGTTTCAGACGCCAATCGGGAGATTGGCGTTCCCAGGGTTCACCCCCTTACAGCCAAACCGAAGCTTAAATTGGGACCCCACCACCCCACGAGCATGCACTTCTCCAGATCAAGGAGATCCCGCGCTCTCGCGGCCTGTAACGCATTACCTGATAGGTCCCACGGTCGGCAGGGCCGCAGACCGGATGTTAAACTTAAAGTTCGCATCATGGCTACCGCGCCCCCCATTCCCCAGTCGAATCTCTCCGGAGACATCTCCGCGCTCCGGCGTCATTTCGAGATCTCCCTTTATTTCCTGTTGCTGACCGGCGTGCTCACGCTCAGTTCGACCGGAAAACTGGACATGGTTTCAGTCCTGTTGCCCCCCGCCGCGGTGCTGTTCAAGGGCTATCGCTGGTGGCGCGGGAAGGGTCCGGAGATTTCCAACCGCGTGGGAAGCTGGATCACAGTCGCCTATTTCATCTATTTTCCGTTCGACCTGTGGATCGTCTCGCGCGCCTTTTCCGCCGACGCCCAAAATCCCGGGCTTTACGCCGCGCTGCTGGCGACCGTTCACCTGATGCTATTCGCAATCCTGGTGCGCCTCTACAGCGCTTCGACCACTCGCGACTATCTGTTTCTCACGTTAATGGCGTTTGCCACGATGCTGGCCTCGGCGATCCTGACGGTGGACACCGGCTTCATCGTCTTCTTCTTTGTGTTCCTGGGACTGGCCGTGTCTACCTTCGTAGGACTGGAAATGTGGCGCAGCGCTCAGGGCGCAGTCGTCCAGCCGATCCAGAACGGCACGCGCGCCGCCCACCGCCTGCACAATGCGCTGGGAATTACATCCGCAGGCATCGCCTTCGGATCGATCGCCGTCGGCGCAGTGATTTTTATGCTCCTTCCGCGATTCACCGGTGGGTATATGTCCGGGCTCAATTTACAGCCCACCCTGATTTCCGGCTTCAGCGACGATGTAGAGCTTGGCCAAATCGGCGAAATCAAGAAGAGCAGCGTAGTCGTCATGCGCATCAACGTCGATGGCGGCCCCGAAGCAGCCAGCGGCGTGCACTGGCGCGGCATCGCTCTGACTTCGTTCGATGGCAGGCGCTGGTACAACGATCCGCGCGAGCCGAGTACGCTTACTCCGGGCTCGGAAGGCTGGTTTCGTCTGGACGCCGGCGAAGCCGGCCATCGAATGGTGGGCCGTCCGATCCAATACACCGTGCTGCTGGAACCGATCGCGAGTACCGCTCTGTTTTTTGTGAATCAAGCGGATACCGTGCGCGGACAGTTCAGCAACGATAACACCACCGGTGCAATGAACCTCCGGCGGTCCTACCTTTTGGAGGACGCCTCGGGCTCTGTTTTTAATCCGTACCACAATTTTTCACGGATGCGCTATGAGGCGCGATCGATTTTGCCGACCCCGCCTGCGACTGCCCTGCGCCAGGCCGGCGAGGATTATCCGGCATCCATGCGCGAAACGTATTTGCAATTGCCTAAGCTGGACCCGCGCATTCCCGCGCTGGCAAAGCAGATCACGGAGCACTCCGAAACACCGTATGACAAGGCGCGCGCTATCGAGAGCTATTTGCGTTCGCACTACGGCTACACACTCGATCTGAGTGGCTCTCCCCCTGCCGACCCTCTGGCCTACTTTCTGTTCGAGAAGCGCGCAGGGCACTGCGAATATTTCGCTTCGGCCTTGACGGTCATGCTCAGGTCGATCGGCATCCCCGCTCGCCTGGTCAATGGATTTCTTACCGGCGAGTACAACGACGTTGGCGGCGATTTCATCATTCGCGCCAGCGACGCCCACAGCTGGGTTGAAGTGTTCTTTCCGGGCAATGGGTGGATGACGTTCGATCCAACGCCGCCGGGAAGCGATGCGCCGCCGGGAATGTTCGCGCAAATCGCGCGTTATTGGGACTGGTTCCAGCTCCAGTGGAGCGAATGGATCATCAACTACGACTTCGTCCACCAGATGACGCTGGCGCAAAACCTGCGCCACGTGTCCCAGGACTGGACCGAATGGTCCCGCAAGACATTCGCGGAATGGCGGCGCTCGGCCACCAACCGTCTGGAGCTCCTGCAGGCCCGCGCCATGCAGACAGCGGCGTTTTTTCCAGTCGCGTTTACAATCACGGCTGCACTTCTGATCTTAATCGTAGTCCTTCAGCCAAGCGTCAGAGAGCGACTATCGGTTCTGTGGCATCTGCGCATATCTTCGACCGCCGCAATGACGCCGCACCGCGCAACGATCCAGTACAACGAAATGCTGCGCGCGCTCGCCCGCAATGGAATCCGCAAGGCCCCCGGACAAACGCCCCTGGAATTCGCAACATCGATGCCGGACGGAAATCTCGCCGAACCCGTGCTCGAACTTACGACCATGTACCAGGCAGCACGGTTCGGCGGCCAGACGACGGACCCTCGCCAGGCCTCTTCGCTTCTCACCCTGATTCAAACACGCGTTCAGGCCTTCCTCCGCAGCCACTGAACGGGTAGTGTCCCAATTCAATTTCGACTCCGGTTCACGGAAGGTGTAACCTGGGAGCGCCAATCTCCCGATTGGCGTTTTGTGTTTCGCTACCGTCGCCAATCGGGAGATTGGCGTTCCCAGGTTAGACTCCGAAGTCGCAGCAGCACTTCTCATCGAACGCATTTCTTTAGACTAGGCCACTACGGCTAATCGAGGGTTCGAACACCCAACCCCACGCCATGCTAGAATGATTTGCCCCTTTCCAACCGTGGGGCCGACCACTATGCCAAAAGCAGGATTCATCAGCCTGGGATGCCCGAAGAACCTTGTCGACAGCGAGGTGATGATGGGCGTTTTGGCGCACAACGGCTATGAATTCACCCCGCGCGCCGAAGAAGCCGACGTCCTCGTCGTCAACACATGCAGCTTCATCGCGCCCGCGCAAAAGGAATCGATCGATACGATTCTGGAAATGGCCGAATACAAAAAATTCGGCGCGGCTAAAAAATTAATCGTAGCCGGATGCCTGGTGGAGCGCTACCGGCAACAAATCCTCGAACAAATTCCCGAAGTGGACGCGGTCGTCGGCACCGGCGAAATCGAAAATATTCTAGCGGCCGTCGAAGGCCAGTTGTCATCGGACGCAGCCGCCGCAGCAGTCCTGCCCTCGTACCTGTATCACGATCTGACGCCCCGGATTCTTTCAACGCCGAAGCACGCCGCGTATATCAAAATCGCCGAGGGCTGCGATCATCCCTGCACGTTCTGCATCATCCCGCAGTTGCGCGGAAAATTCCGCAGCCGCAGATTTGAATCCGTAGTACGCGAAGCGGAAAGCCTGGCTTCGGCAGGAGTCCGCGAAGTGACATTAATCGGGCAGGACACCACATCCTACGGCGAAGACCTGGGGTTGCGCGACGGCCTAGCCGTGCTGATGGAACGCCTTGCAGGAGTCGATGGCCTACAATGGGTGCGGTTCCTCTACTGCTATCCGAACCGCGTCACGCAGCGCCTCCTAGACACCATCGCCGCGCACCCGCGCCTCGCGAAGTACATGGACATGCCCCTGCAACATGCAAGCCGCAACGTCCTGGCGCGTATGAAGCGCGGCTCGAACGGCGACGCTTTCCTGCAACTGCTCGGCCGTATCCGCGCAACGATACCCGGCGTAGCCCTGCGAACCTCTTTCATCGTCGGATTCCCCGGCGAAACCGAATCGGATTTCAATAAATTGTGCGACTTCGTAAAAGCCGCGGAGTTTGACTGGATGGGCGTATTCCCCTACTCGGACGTCGATAACGCATCAAGCTTCGCGCTCGACGAAAAAGTGGACGAAGACACAATCAAACACCGGCAAAATCGCCTGATGGAAATTCAGCAGAAAATATCAGCGCGCAAGCTGCGTAGTTTGCGCGGCACTCGCGCGACGGCACTAGTCGAAGGCCCCTCCAAGGACACGCCACTAGTCTGGGAAGCGCGCCTGGAAGGCATGGCCCCCGAGATCGACGGCAGGCTATACCTGAACGATCTCCAAGTCCCAGGAACAGACCTAAGCGCACAGTCCAGCGACGTAGTGACCGTAGAAATCACCGAAACGCACGAATACGACGTAATAGGCCGAGTAGTAGAAATTCTGGACGCCCCAAGTGCAAAAAGCGCGCGCACCGTAGAAACCGGACCAATGCACCGAGTCTCCACAGGCGCAGCGTTAAGGATACTGTCTTAGTAGAACAGACTTTTCACCCTGAACGAAGTGAAGGGCAGTCTGTTCGGTTTTGGTTTGATTTTGATCTTGATTTTGACTTTATCTAATTCACAAGACAAAAGAAAACAGGCCGCCCTTCACTTTCGTTCAGGGTAAAAAGCCTGTTCTACTCAAACGCATGAAATTAAAATGCCCCATCTGCAAAACCCCCACCGACTCCGAAACAGACACAGAGTTCCCCTTCTGCAGCACACGCTGCCGCGAACACGACCTCGGCAACTGGGCCATGGAAAAATACAAAGTAGCCGCCCCCATGATGGACGAATCGGAATTGGAAGAGATCGAAGGCAATGAGCCAACCCACCCCCAGCGAGACGAAGACAACGAGTAGCCCCGCGAACAAGCCGCGCATCTCGCTAGCCATCGCAACAGCGTTCGGCCTAGGCTATTTGCCGAAAGCGCCGGGCACCTGGGGTTCGCTAGCCGGAATCTTGGTTTACGCGCTAACCAAGTTCTTTTTCCCGCTGAATCCGATGACAGGCGGTGCCGTTCCACTGCGCGACCAAATAATGTGGGCCGCCAGGACAGGCCTTCCAATCACCATCGCGATTGCGCTCGTAGGTGTGTGGGCCGCATCCCGCGCAGCGGAATATGCCCAAAAAGAAGACCCGCAGTTCGTCGTGATCGACGAAGTCTCAGGCCAGCACCTGACCTATTTATTTTCACTCAGCCCGCTCAACTGGAAATATTTATTGCTGGGCTTTATACTTTTTCGTGTATTCGATATTTGGAAGCCATTCCCCGCAAGGCAAGCCGAATCCCTCCCCGGCGGCTGGGGAATCATGGCCGACGATTGGATCGCGGGAATTTTCGCAGCGTTGGGATTGTGGATCGCCCGCGCTGCCGGCCTTTAAATAATTTGAGAAGCGAATTTGGAAACCAACGGCATACCACGCATCGATCGCATCCAGCCGCCCGCAGCCATCCCGGGCGGCGACGTAACCATTTACGGAAGCGGCTTCGTCCCGCGCCCTAACACGCGCCCGGTCGTGCGCTTTGGCGACACTGAGGGAAGCCTGCTCATCTCGTCGCAAAATCATCTGATTGCGCGAGTGCCGGAAAGCGCCGTGGGCAGCATCGTCAGCGTGGAAACTTCGCGAGCGCAGAGCCTGCCGTTCGCGTTTCATCTGGGCGTGCAGATCGCCGACAATCTTCACCCCGTCGCCAATCCCGCGGTGGACATCGAAGGCAACATTTACGTCACCTACAGCGGACAGCGCGGACAGCAGGTCCCGGTCTCTCTGTATAAAATCACGCCCAACTACACGGTGAAGCCTTTCGTCACCGAGTTGATGAATCCCACAGGCCTTGCGCTGGATCGCGAAGGATACCTGTACGTTTCCTGCCGCAACGACGGCACTATCCATCGCGTTTCTCCCGACGGCCGCTCGCAGCAGTGGATCGAAGGCATGGGCACCGCGACCGGAATCGCATTCGATACAATCGGAAACCTATTCGTCGGCGACCGCAGCGGCACGATTTTCAAGATCAACCCTGCGCGCGAAATTTTCGTGTTCGCGACGCTCGAACCTTCCGTTTCGGCCTATCACCTGGCGTTCAGCCCCACCGGCGAATTATTCGTCACCGGGCCGACCACTTCGAGTTTCGACCGCGTCTTTCGCATCAACCAGAAAGGCGAGGCCAGCACTTTCTTTCGCGGACTCGGCAGGCCGCAGGGGCTGGCATTCGATCGCCGGGGAAATCTGTACGTCACTGCATCGTATGCAGGACGCCGCGGCATCGTGCGGATATCTCAGGATGGCGCAGCGGAATTGGTTCTCGGCGGCAGCGGCCTGGTAGGACTGGCGCTGTTGCCGGGAAATCGCGCAATCCTCGCCACCAACGGTGCTCTGTTCAGCCTCGATTGGGATGTCGAAGGACTGCCGCTGCCGCGCTAATCTACCCATGACACCTCACGAGATTCTGGAAAGTGGCCGAAAGATTCTGGACCCAGTCTTATTGCCCCACGGTTTTGCGTTCAAGGAATTGAAAGGTGGGCATAGCAGTGGCGGACCCTATTCAAGTGGCATGTACGGAAAAACGGGCCGACATGTGGAAATCCATTTTCGTTTTTCCCTGGGACTCGTGACTTACCATATGGGTGCCCTATCTATTAGCCATGAAGCGTATATGCATTCAATTCTAGGGGCACGCGGTGGAAACAAGTATCCCGGCTTCTCCGACGATCCACTGGAAGCCTTTCGCGATTTAGCATTCGATCTTAATACCTTTTGCTCTGATTTTCTGTCAGGTCCCGGCGACGAATTTGCTCAATATGCGAAAATCGCCGATCAGAACGAGCATCGATCAGGATTTTCAAGGATGGCAGATTTTGAAAGCTGAAATCATCGCAGTCGGATCGGAACTGCTCACGCCGGACAGGGTGGACACCAATTCCCTGTTCCTCACCGCGCGACTCAATCGCCTTGGAATCGAAGTCACGCGCAAGACGATAGCCAGCGATGAATTTTCCTCGCTGCGCGACGCGTTCGCAGGCGCGATGGATCGCGTCGAACTGATCGTCGCCAGCGGCGGCCTGGGTCCGACCGAGGACGATCGCACGCGAGAGGCTGTGGCCGACCTACTGGGTCGCAAGCTTTCACATGACCCTGTCGTGATGAGCATGATCGAAGCGCGCTTCCGCAAAATTGGCCGGGCGATGTCTGAAAAAAATGCCCGGCAGGCAATGGTGCCGGAGGGCGCGACAGTTCTTGCAAACGCGCGCGGCACCGCGCCGGGACTTTGGCTGGAAGCGCGCGGGCGGATCGTAGTTCTGCTCCCCGGTCCTCCGCATGAACTGAAAGGCATGTTCAGCGATCAGGTGGAATCGCGACTGGCCCGTCTCTCGACAGGCGTGCGCCTGATTGCGCGCGAACTGCGCGTGGCGGGAATGGGAGAGTCCGGCGTCGACCAGCGCATTGCGCCGATTTATACGCGACACAGCGATGTGCAGACGACGATCCTAGCCGCACCAGGTGAAATTCAGATTCACCTGCGAACCTGGACTACCGACTCTCCGGCAGCTGAGAAGCTTCTCCAGCAGATTCAGGAAAGCATCGTCCTCGCGCTGGGCGAAGCGGTCTTCACGACTGCGGGAGAATCCATGGAAGAGGTCGTGGCCCGTGAACTGACGATGCATCATGCGACGATTGCCACAGCGGAAAGCTGCACGGGCGGACTTCTCGCCGAGCGGCTCACGCGGATTTCCGGCAGCTCCGCGTATTTTCTAGGCGGCGTAGTTTCTTACAGCAATGCGCTAAAGTCCGCCTGGGTGGATGTCCCGGCAGAGATTATCGAATCGAAAGGCGCAGTTAGTTCGGAAGTTGCAATCGCGCTCGCCGACGGAATTCGCCGCCGCACCGGCGCCACGCTAGGCGTAGGAATCACGGGAATCGCCGGACCGAATGGCGGCACTCCCGAAAAGCCCGTGGGCACGGTCCATGTTGCCATCGCAGACGCCGACGGCAGCAAGGAACGCGGCACGAGCTATCCCGGCGAACGCGACCGCATCCGCTGGCAGGCCTCGCAAACCGCGCTCGATCTGGTGCGCCGGTATTTTCTATATGCGCCGCAGCCGAAGCCTGGCGCGAAGGGTTAATCAGGGTCGCCCCGTAGAGGCACGGCATTGCCGTGCCCCTACAGCAACGCGAAGATCCATCGGCTTTAATCGATCATGCGTTCGATCTGGGAAAAATTCTTGAGAAATGTAGGCTAACCGAGTGCGAGTATTCGTGGCCCTTACTGTGCCCGAATCCGTGCAGACGGCCATCGCCGGATTTGTCGCGAAATTGCGCCGTTCCACCGATACCGCGCGCTGGGCGCGACTGGAAGGCTTGCACGTAACCTTGAAATTCATCGGCGAAGTTCCCCCGGAAAAAATCGCAACGATCACGGCATCGTTCGCGCAAATTCCCTTTCACAATCCAATCGAAATCAATTTCCGAAACGTGGGATTTTTTCCAAATAAAAAACGCCCCATCGTGTTTTGGGCAGGGATCGAAGCCTGCCCGGAACTGGCTGCACTCGCCGAAGCCGTGGATGCATCGCTTGAACCGCTCGGCATAGCGCGCGAGCAAAAAACATTCGCCCCACACCTGACGCTCGCACGTTTTAAACCCATGCGCGGGACACCGAAATTGGACACGTTGCTAAATGCAATCGCTGCCGCCACGCCTTTTGAATTCGGCAGCGCCATTGCAAAAGAATTTCACCTCTATCAAAGCGTTCTGAAACCGGGCGGAGCAGAATATACTCGGCTGGCGACATTCGGCTGTGCCACAGGAGATCCGCGGTGAACGAGGCGATGCCGGCAAGCGATTTGGTTCTATTTCTATTGGTCCTGCTGGGATATTTGCTCGGCTCGATTCCGTTCGGCTATTTGCTGGTGCGGGGGAAGAGCGGGCGAGACATCCGCGGCATAGGCAGCGGCAACATCGGAGCCACCAACGTAGCGCGCACCAATGGCTGGGCCGTCGGCGTTGCCACCCTGCTGCTCGACGCTGCAAAAGGCTTCTTCGCCGTCCTGATCGCCGGACATTTCTCCGGCGGCAATATTCGAATCATGGTCTATGCGGGACTAGCCGCGATTCTGGGCCACGTATTTCCAATCTGGCTGAATTTTTCCGGCGGCAAGGGCGTGGCCACAGCGCTCGGAGTATTTCTAGCAATTTGCTGGACGGCCGTCGCCGGGGCGGTCGCGGTCTTCGCGCTGGTTATTCTTTTCTGGCGATATGTTTCGCTCGCATCGATTTCCGCTGCGGCGGCTCTTCCGCTGCTGCTGTATGTGCTCTACGCGCCAGGCCATGCTCCGCCGGTAGCCGTATCGGTGTGTACGCTGCTCGCCGCCGTTATAGTGATCGTGAAGCATCGCGAAAATATCGAGCGGCTTATGGACGGCACCGAGCCGCACTTTGAAATGGGTCGCAAAGATTCATGAAGAAAATTGCCATCATCGGCGGCGGCAGTTTTGGCACCGCGCTGGCCATTGCCCTGACGCGATCTTCGCGGCCTCACCAGCTCGCTTTGTGGGCGCACAGTCCGGACGTCGTGGAAGTCTTGCGGACAAAGCGCGTCAACGAAGTGTATTTGCCCGGCTTCAAATTGCCAGCGGAAATCGAAGTAACCGGTTCGCTTTCTGAAGCGCTCGCCGGCGCAGAGATTGTGCTGGGCGTAATGCCCTCAGCCCACGCGCGCGAATTGTATCGCGCGATGGTGCCGCATCTCGATCCCCGCACAGTATTTGTCAGCGCAACAAAAGGCTTCGAACCCGCAACCCACGCCCGCATCAGTGAAATCATCGCGGATGAAATTGCGACGAATCCGCCGCCCCGCATCGCCGTGCTTTCCGGCCCCAGCTTCGCCCTCGAAGTCGCCCGTGGCGATCCGACGGCAGTCGTTCTCGCATCGTCTGACGCACAGCTAGCTTCGGAAATCCAGGAAGATTTCTCCGGCCCAACATTCAGGCTGTACACCAACGACGACGTGATCGGCACGGAGATCGCCGGAGCGGTAAAGAACGTAATCGCCATCGCGGCAGGCGTGTGCACAGGCTTAGGCCTCGGCACCAATACAGTGGCCGCCCTGGTAACACGCGGCCTCGCGGAAATGACCAGGCTGGCAGTGGCGCTTGGTGGCAAACGGGACACCCTAGCAGGCCTGGCCGGAGTGGGAGACCTGATCCTGACTTCCACCGGGGCGCTCAGCCGCAACCGTGCTGTCGGTATCGAGCTTGGCAAAGGCCGTGAGTTAGGAGAAATCCTCGGAAAAACTCGAATGGTAGCGGAAGGTGTTGGCAGCGCGGCGGCGACTCTTGAGCTTGCCCGGCGCGCCGGTGTCGAAATGCCGATTACCGGGCAGGTCCTCGCGGTACTGACGGCAGAGCGGGCAACGCAGGACGCCATACGTGAATTAATGGACCGGCGATTAAGGCAGGAGTAGCTGCTAGGCATCCTATTTTCCAAGCTTTAGGAGGCGCAGCGATATATTACCCCGTAGCTGATCGGTAGCAAGTCCTATAGTCCGACCTTCAATCCACTCAATTCCAGCCGTAAAATCAGATATTAGGAATCGCCCAACAGTGAGCCAAGAACGCCTCAAGTCGGCCTTATTCCATCGCCCGCGCATCCTTTGGATCGTGCTGGGCGCAATGCTACTTGTCAGCGTGCTTCCTTTGGCCCTCTACCATCGGCAGGTGTTGCAGCTCAGCCAAGCGAAATTGACAGACACCGAAAGCGTCCAACAAACCGAAGTGACCCGCTCGGTAGGTGAAGAAATTCAGCTGTTCGACACCAATCTCTATCAACAACTGATCAGCGAGCGGCAGATTCTGGCCTTAACGGATTTGATTGACAGGGTGGACGATGCCCAGCGCGCTCCGCAATTGACGCGAGTGCTTGAAAATTTTGTCGCCAGCAATCCAAACATTCTGTACCTGACCGCAGTGGGCAAGAATGCGACGGGGACGGGGGCAGGAAATTTCCAGGCAAATCAGGACCCATTCGTAAGCAAAGCACTGCAGCGCGCGTTCACGACGTGCGCTCAGTCTCTCGTATTCCGCAGCGATCCGCTGGCAATTGGCCCCGAAAACAGGCCTGCGTTCGTTATGGCTGTCCCTCTGGAAGTAAACGATCAATTCTCAGGAATGTTGGCGGCGGTGGTGTCACTGGATGGAATTCTGCGGCGTCTTCAGGAAACCAGCGTGCGCGGTCGCGTGGTCTTCGTCGTCGATCACAACGGGCACATCGTAGCTCATCCAAACATGAGGCAATTCGTACCTGGCGCGGATGCGCGTAGCTCGGCGCTGGTCGCTCAAGTCGCTGGACTGCCGAAGGGCCTGCGCACGACGCAAACGCTGCGCAGGTTTACCTTGCAGGAGGATGGGCAAAAGTCCGAAATGGTCGGCACCTACAGCACGATTCCGGACCTCAACTGGGCCGTGGTCGCCCAGCGCGGTTTGGATAAGGCTCGCGAAGACGCGGGTGTTACGGAGTTGAATGCCCAAGCGCTCAAATTCGTGCTCGTGGTCACGTTCGCCGCGTTGATCCTCGGGTACCTGTTCGCCGTGGGGATTAGTACGCCGATCCGCGCTCTGGCGGCCTCCACGCGCGCCATCAGCCGCGGAGAATTCCACCAGCGCACTCCGGTACAAGGCGCGGCGGAAATCAGCGAATTGGCCGAAACATTCAACAGCATGGCCGGCGACATCGAAGAATTCGTTGAGCAACTGAAACAGGCCGCCGCGCAGAACCACGACCTGTTCCTCGGCTCCATCCGCATGCTCGCGGCAGCCATCGACGAAAAGGACCCCTACACCCGAGGTCACTCCGGACGAGTCGCGAAGTATTCCGTGATCGTAGGCCAGCAGCTCGGGCTTTCGGCGGAGGATCTGGACAAACTACGCATCTCCGCGTTGCTCCATGATGTCGGCAAGATCGGCGTGGACGATCAGGTTTTGAAAAAGCCGGGAAAACTCACTCCGGAAGAATTTGAAGTGATGAAGCAGCATCCCTCAAAGGGCGCGAACATCATGCGTCCGGTTGCGCAGTTGAAGGACATGCTGCCGGGAATCGAGTGGCATCACGAGCATATCGACGGCGGCGGTTATCCCCACGGCAAGCGCGGGGACGAGATCCCCATGATGGCTCGCATTATCGCCGTGGTGGATACTCTTGACGCCATGACGACGAACCGCCCATACCAATCGGCAATGGACCTGGAATTCGCAATGAATCGAATCTATTCGTTTGCTGGGACGAAATTCGATCCGGCAGTTGTGAACGCGCTCGACGCGGCGGTACGCGCCGGAAAAATTCACTTGCTTGCCGCTCTGGTCGAAGTTTAGTTCTTTCCCCTGTTGAACCTTAATTACCGCCACGTATTACCTCGTTTTCTTCTGCTAGAATGTGTGATTCGCCGCGCGAGGGCGCGATCCACCAATGTTCTCCATCTTCAGCAAGAAAAAAGAGGACGAACCAAAGCAGGCCGGCTCGCTGCTCGATCGCTTGAAGCAGTCCGTTTCGAAAACACGGACGCAAATCGCTGCCAAAGTCGAAGATCTAATCTCGGGCGAGAAAAAAATCGACCCCGAGCTGCTGACAAAGCTTGAAAATGCTTTGCTGGCCGCCGACATCGGCCCCCGGACGACCCATCAAATTTTGGAAGCGGTGCGGCAGAAACTCGACCGGCACGCCCTCAATAGCAGCGCGGATTTGAAAGGGGAATTGCGAAATCAACTGCTCCATGTTTTGCGTAAGTTGCCAGCGAACGGCTCCGCCGCGCAGGAAACCCGCCCGCACGTAATTTTTGTCGTCGGCGTGAACGGCACCGGAAAGACCACCACGATCGGCAAGCTCGCGCATCGCCTGCGGCAGGACGGCCGCAGCGTCGTTTTGGCCGCCGGTGACACTTTTCGCGCGGCGGCAATCGAGCAACTCGGCATTTGGGCCTCTCGAACCGGAGCCGAAATCGTCAAGACGAAATCCGGCGGCGACCCCGCGGCAGTGGTTTACGACGCGCTATCCTCCGCCCGCGGGAAGAATGCCGATGTTGTCATCGTGGACACCGCGGGACGTCTTCACAACAAATCGAACCTGATGTCCGAGCTCGACAAGATGAAGCGGACAGCGACAAAAGTCATCCCCGGCGCGCCTCATGAAGTCCTTCTGGTGATGGACGCGACAACGGGCCAGAATGGACTCGCGCAGGCACGCGAATTCACCGCGACCGCCGGAGTCACCGGAATCGTTCTAACAAAGTTAGACGGCACAGCCAAGGGCGGAATCGTAGTGGCAATCACGCGCGAACTGGGCCTGCCAGTGCAGTACGTTGGCACAGGCGAGTCCATGGAAGACCTGGTGCCCTTCGACGCCGAAACATTCGTAGAATCCCTGTTCGACTGAGGTAGCACAGACTTCAGTCTGTGCGGTTTTGGTTTGGATTTTGTCTTTGCCTTGGTACTGACACGGGCATAAAAGCGGACAGACTTAAGTCTGTCCTACTGACCGCCCACTGAAATATGAATAAGCCTTCAACACCCGATGCCGCCGACGCCATCTTCATGGACCGCGCCCTGGAACTTGCGGCACGCGGCCTGGCGCTCACCAGCCCCAACCCATTGGTCGGCGCCGTACTGGTCCGCGAAGGCAAAATAATCGCAGAAGGATTCCACACTTACGAGGGTAAGCGACACGCGGAAATCGTAGCGCTGGAAAATGCCGGAGAAGCGGGGCGAGGCGCCACGCTATACATCAATTTCGAGCCATGCTGCACCACGGGACGCACAGGACCATGCACGAATTCGTTGATCGCAGCGGGCGTCAAACGAGTAGTAGCAGCGATGGCCGATCCCAATCCCGACGTAGCCGGGCGTGGATTTACGCAACTTCGCGTAGCAGGCATTGAAGTCTCCGTTGGACTGCGCGAAGACCAATCGCGCCGCCTGAACGAAGCCTTTGTGCGCTGGATCGTCTCGAAGAAACCGCTGGTGACCCTGAAATCCGCCCTCACTCTCGACGGCCAGCTCGTGCTTCCCCGCTCCAAAGGTCGCGTGCCACGCGCTGAACGCTGGATCACTTCACCCGAATCCCGCGCCGAAGTCCAGCGAATGCGCCACGCCTCAGACGCACTGCTGACCGGCATTGGCACAGTCCTCGCCGACGATCCGCTGCTCACCGATCGCTCCGGCCTTCCGAGGCGGCGCAAGCTGCTGCGCGTGGTGGCGGATTCGCGCTTAAGAATTCCATTGCGATCAAAGCTGGTGCGCTCGGTAGACAACGATGTACTGATCTTCACGCGTGCGAAAGAAAATTCTCCGAAAGCGCGGGCGCTGCTGCGCGCAGGAATCGAAATCGTGCGTTTGCGCGGTCGCAGCGCCAAGCCCGATTTGAACGCCATCATCGAAGAGCTAGGCCGCCGCGAAATCCTGAGCGTATTGCTGGAAGCGGGTGCGACTCTAAATTCCGCCGCGCTCGCAGCAGGAATTGTGGATAAGATGCGTGTGTTCATCGCACCGAAGATCGCCGGATCTACGGGCACGAAGAACACGTCGAACGGATTTCAAGCTGCGCAACAGCTTCGTGACGTCACGATGACGCAGTTTGGCCCCGACTTCTCAATCGAAGGATATCTGCGCGATGTTTACCGGACTCGTTGAGCACGTCGGCACGATCGAATCGCTTGAACATAAGAATTCAAGCGCGCGTATTCGTGTAAACGCCGGGTCGCTTACGGCAGGGCTCGAGAAATCGGGCAGCATTGCGGTGAACGGCTGCTGCCTCACCGCCGTGGACATCTCCGGCGAAACATTCGCCGCAGATCTCTCCGGCGAAACGCTGCGCCGCACCAGCCTGGGCGAATTAAAACCCGGCGTTCGCGTGAATCTCGAACGTCCATTGACAGCCATAAAGGAACTCGGCGGCCATTTCATGCAAGGCCACGTGGACGGAGTAGGCCGCGTCGCGCGCATGGATTCCGAAGGCGCAAACTGGTGGTTCGACGTCCGCTTGCCCGATGAACTCGCGCGTTACGTAGCGATGAAAGGCTCGATCGCCCTCGACGGCATCAGCCTTACTGTCGCAGGCTGGCACAACGGCATAGTCGAAACCGCAATCATTCCCTTCACCTACGAACACACGAATCTTTCCTCGCTCAAAGTCGGCGACGCCGTGAACGTCGAATGCGACGTGCTCGCGAAGTACGTCGAACGCCTAATGGAAGCGCGGCAGGAAGCTCAAGTCTCTCGTTTGAGTGTTGCTCGCCTTGTTGAAGAAGGATTCTAGCTCTGAATTGAATCTCGCAGCGTCGCGTTCATGGCTTAACCTGTCCAAGTGAATCTACTGCCCGTACATCCTCGACCAATCCGACAACCAGTTGGGCGTCAAATAAGCCCATCTGACCAAATCCTTTAAAATTGGGCTTTTCGTCCGGAGATTTTCTTAGATGACCCTCATGTACTGCTTTGTAACCACTGTCGATTCGCCCTGTAAACGTCGCAGTTACACGAGAAACATCGCAGTCCGGAGAGATCGGTCTTTCTGGATCATCGAAGCACGGCGTCCTCACCTCTGCCTTTACTTTCAGGTAGTGCTCAAGTTTTTCGAAATTTGAATCACGAAGCAATTTAACGGTGATAGGTGGAATTCGCTTTCCCCTTGAGTTCTTCGCACCAGTCTTCCCTGTACCAGTCACGGTTGCTTGCAATCCAGGAGCGCCGGTGTCATCGGCAAGGGCGAACCAAATCGCGCCTGAACAACCCTTGTCTTCCAGCAATGAGTATTCAAAATTGATGAAGACATAGCCACGGACTTTGACGAGTTTGTTGTTAAAAGCTGCTGGATTCTTCAGAATCTCGCATGCGGTGACCTCAAGTGGCTTTGGCTCGGCGTTTCCAGGGGCATTCTGCGGCGCAGCTGGGGATGCAACTTGAATCGGCAGCGACAACAATAATAATGCGATATGTGCTCTCAACTGATGGCAAGACCTCAGTTGGATTAGACACCGAAAATTTGGAATTGGTGCCATTAACCGCTTGGTATTTGAACAGCGACTCAGAAAGCAGATAGCGTAAGCCTCGACTAGGTCTGTCGGAACTCTCAATAACTTGGGCATCGCCCAGCCTGTTCACATCTGAACAGACTGTCTTGCTGTTCCGGGATATAAAGAACCCCGCTTACAGGAGGCAGTCATGAGTTCAGATGATCTCATCGTCCAGCGCCCAATCGCTCGGCACCATGTCCTGGGAAGTTTTTGGACCATTTACGGAGTCCTTCGCCTGATCATGGTGCTTTGCCTGCTGATCTATGGCAGAACTGTGACCTTAATGTTTGGCGCTCTGCTCAGCCGCGTACCAGACCCATTTGCCCTGATGGATGTTTTTCATTTCCTGTACGTCCTGACGATCGCTTTATCGGTTATCTGCGGCCTGTTAGGGGTTGTGGCGGGACTGGCCCTGCTTGGAGGGCATCAGTCAGGTCGTAAACTCGCCCTGATCGCGGCGGTCTTTTCGATCTCCAGCATTCCACTGGGCACCACTCTGGGGATTTATACTCTCGTCGAGTTGCTTCCGGTTGCGCCAGCCCACTTTTACAGCCGCTCCGGACAGACAGCCTAGTCCGGTCTTGTCAGAAGGCAACGCGCGAAACGAATTCGATTTAGATTGGGACGGGCCCGTCAAGGAAAGAAGGAAATATGACTTTAATGGCGATTCTCTCGATCTTTGTCCTGATCGCGCTCGTGGGCAGTCTCCCGATTTGGCCACATAGCAAAAATTGGGGCTTTTATCCTATCGGTGGGGTAAGCGTGGCTATCTTGGTTATCCTGATTCTATTCTGGACCGTCCACCCATAAGATTGAACAGGCTCAGCTTTTGGGCCTCACGCCCCAATCCCTGAATCTTGCCACGAGTACTGAGCAGGGGAACTGTGTATAATACCCGCGCCTCAGGAGGGCAAACCCGCATGCGCATGCTGCTCAAGGCCTCAATGCCGGTCGAAACCGGCAATGCCGCGATCAAGAACGGCACCCTCGGAACCACAATTAAGAAAATCCTCGACGATCTGAAACCAGAAGCGGCATATTTCGCCGAAGATAATGGCGAACGCACTGCTTATATATTTTTCGACATGAAGGATTCTTCGCAACTACCCGCAATTGCAGAACCTTGGTTTCTCGCCTTCAACGCGAACGTCACGGTCCGTCCGGCCATGAATGCGCACGATCTCGCTGCCGCCGGTCCCGGCATCGAACACGCTGTAAAATCGCACGCGAAATAAGCGGCGGCTCGATCGCAGAAGTATCCTCAATGGCGTCGAGCCCAAAAAAGTTGACTGAAAGCCAGCAGACTCGTACCATTTGCGATCTGACGATTCAAAGCGCGAATCCACATGGGTAGCGTTCGAAACGTAAAGGTTTAGAAAATAATTTCAGGAGAAAACCATGTTGCGCATAAACGACGAAGCTCCCAATTTCACCGCCGAGACTTCACAGGGCACAATCAATTTCCATGAATGGATCGGCAACGGCTGGGCCGTATTGTTCTCGCATCCCAAAGACTTCACTCCCGTTTGCACCACAGAGCTTGGCTATATGGCCGGACTCGAACCGGAATTCACCAAACGCAACACCAAGATCATCGGCCTGAGCGTGGACCCGGTAACCAGCCACAGCAAATGGGCCGCGGACATCGAGGAGACGCAAGGCCACAAAGTGCATTACCCGATGATCGGCGACCCGGAACTCAAGGTAGCCAAGCTGTATGACATGCTGCCTGCAGACGCCGGCTCCACCTCCGAAGGCCGCACCGCCGCCACCAACGCCACCGTGCGTACCGTCTTCGTGATCGGCCCCGACAAAAAGATCAAGCTGATGCTCAGCTACCCCATGAGCACCGGTCGCAATTTCAACGAAGTTCTCCGCGTGCTCGATTCGATTCAACTGACGGCTAATCACAAAGTGGCGACTCCCGTGAACTGGAAGCAGGGCGAAGACGTGATCATTCTGCCTTCGGTCTCCGACGACGAAGCCAAGGCGAAATATCCGGGCGGTTGGAAGGCTCCCAAGCCCTACCTGCGAATCGTTCCGCAGCCTAAGTAACCGAACTCGATCAGGAGTGGCCCTCCAGTGATCTTCAAGCAGTTTTATTTGCCGTGTCTGGCCCACGCCTCCTACTTGATAGGAGACGAAAAGTCAGCCACGGCAGTTGTCGTTGACCCGCAACGCGACATAGACCAATACGTCGCGTTTGCCTCCGAGCATTCACTCAAGATCAAGCACGTATTCTTGACCCACCTCCACGCCGACTTTGTCGCCGGCCACCTGGAATTGCGTGATCGCGTCGGTGCAACGATTTATCTCGGCGGCGCTGCTAAGGCGGGATACGCCTTCACTCCGGTTCGCGACGGCAATGTCCTCGAACTGGGAAGCGTGCGTCTGAAAATTCTGGAAACGCCCGGCCACACTCCCGAGTCAATCTCCATCCTCGTTTTCGATCTGAACGCCAGCGATACCGAGCCCTATGCCGTGCTTACTGGAGACACTCTGTTCATTGGCGACGTCGGGCGTCCCGACCTGCGCGCGGCATTGGGCTGGTCAGCGATTGATCTTGGCGGAATGCTCTTCGATTCCCTGCACACGAAACTGCTCGGTCTGCCGGATCAGAGCCTGGTCTATCCAGCCCACGGCGCAGGTTCTCTCTGCGGAAAATCGCTCAGCAAGGAAACGGTTTCAACGATGGGAGAGCAGCGCCGGGTGAACTACGCGCTGCAACCCATGAGCAAGGAAGCGTTCATCCAAGTGGTGACTGCCGATCAACCGGATGTTCCCGCCTACTTCACCTACGACGCCGTGCTGAATAGCGAAGAGCGCCCGACGCTGGATCAAACGCTAGCACATGTGAGCGCGATGTCACTCGACGATGTCCTTGCATTGCAAGAGGTTGGCGCTCAAATCCTCGATACTCGCGATTCCTCCGAATTTGCAGCGGCACACCTGGACGGCAGCATCAACATCGGCCTCGGCGGTCAGTACGCCACATGGGCTGGAACAATCCTCGATCGAGACCATCCCATCGTAATCATCGCGGACCCTGGCCGGGAAAACGAATCGGCAACACGGCTCGGGCGCATCGGGTTCGATCACATCGTTGGATATTTGCAGGATGGATTGCACAGCCTGCGGTCGCGTCCGGACTTAACCATCACCACCGAACGCCTCAGCGCGCCGTTTGCCGCTGAACTTTTGTCATCGCCCCAGCCACCGCTGGCCATCGATGTTCGAACGCCTCGCGAGCGCGATCAAAAATATATCGCCGGAAGTTTTGGCCTTCCGCTCAATCACCTGGCGGAAAATCTGGACAAGCTCCCTCACGACCGGGCTCTGCTGGTCTACTGCGCGGGAGGCTATCGATCCTCCATTGCCGCAAGCCTGCTGCAAAACCGCGGATTTCGAAACGTCAGCGAAATTGCCGGTGGCATCGCCGGATGGGAATCCGCGCAACTGCCGATCATGACCTCCCCAGTTTAAATCGTCCAGTATCCTGATTCCAACCGCAAGAAAGAATGGCCTTTATGCGCTGCTAATATGGTGTCTCAATCGCTGTAAACAGACAAAATTGATTGATTGTTCGCGCAGTTTGGACTAATAATAGATTTCATAGGGTGTGTATCTAGAAGCTTTTCGAAGAGACCTCCGGCAAATTGTCCCAACGGAAAGCAAGCAGACCCTGAATTTCGATAAAAATCGCATATATATTGGGGGATTTGCATGTCGCAAGAGATTTCGAAGCGTCATAGTTTCATCGTGTGTAGCATTGCTCTGGTTTTTTGTCTCGTCGTTTCGGCGCCGTCGCTGTTCAGCCAAACGGCTGCGAGCGGCGCGTTGTCGGGCACCATACGCGACTCATCCGGCGGAGTGGTTCCCAATGCAACGGTGACCGCTACCAGTGTGGGCACAGCGCAGGGACATAGCGCGACTACAAGCGCGGATGGGACTTATAAAATTGGATTGCTTCCTCCGGGTGACTATAGCCTGAAGATTGAAGCCGCCGGATTCAGCACCGTGAATGTTCCGTCCGTCACCGTCGTTGTGACGGAGACCGCCGTGCTCGATCAAACTTTACAAGTGGGCTCGCAAACTCAGCAGGTCGAGGTTCAGGCGAACGCCGAGGTTGTGGAAACGACCAGTTCCACTGTGGGCAACGTCGTAAATTCCGATACCATGACGTCTGTCCCGCTGAGCTCCCGTAACTACACGAACTTGCTCGGACTCGCCGCTGGATCGCAGGCCAA
Source organism: uncultured Acidobacteriaceae bacterium (assembly GCA_964622265.1). Classification (GTDB taxonomy): domain Bacteria; phylum Acidobacteriota; class Terriglobia; order Acidiferrales; family UBA7541; genus Palsa-360. The sequence goes on from CAZUNI010000001.1 coordinate 173,880, forward strand.
CGTATTCAACGCGGCCAACATGGGACGGGGTTCGCAGGACATCGCCGTAAACGGCGGCACCATTGCCCAGAATAACTACTCCATGGACGGCGCATCGATCGTGAACTTCACCACCAACGGAAACACCGCCGACGGAGGGTCCAACCCCGGAATCGGCATTGTAAATCCCGACGCCATTCAGGAATTCAAGATTCAGACTTCCATGTTCGACGCTTCCTACGGACGCAAGCCCGGCGCCAACGTCAACGTGGTCACCAAGTCCGGTACCAACGGATTTCACGGCTCCGCATTCGAGTTTTTCCGCAACACGATTCTCAACGCCAATGATTTCTTCCGGTCGGAGAATGCCGCGCCCCAACCCAACAGCCGTCCAGTCTTGAACCAGAACCAATTTGGCGGAGCGCTCGGCGGCCCGGTGAAGAAAGACAAGCTGTTCTTCTTTGTTTCGTATCAGGAGACGCAGCAGAAGAACGGCATTTCCCCGGCGGGATATTCCACACCCAATGAAGTCGCACTGCCAGCCAACCGCTCGACTGCGTCGCTGGAATCATGGCTGGGCGCCGCATTTTCGGGTGGAAACACGACCAACCTCGGCAAAGTTCTCTTGAATGGCACGAATATTAACCTAGTTGCTATCACACTGCTCCAGAAGACCAATCGTGATGGCACCTACTACATCCCCGGTTACAGCGCGGCGGCTCCCACGAGTGTTCTTCAGAGCTTCGCCATCAGCAATCCCGCAACCTACGCCGAGCACCAGGCCATCGGCAACTTTGACTACGTGCTCAGCCCCAAGAACACATTGTCGGGACGATGGTCCTACAGCGGTGATCGCACCAACGCGCCAATGGATTGTGCGGCAACAGGAACGACCGTCAGCAGTTGCCTGCCCGAAAATCCGGCGCAGGTTTGGTTTGTGTCCCAGTATGCTGTTTTGAAGCTCACTTCGAGTATTTCCCCAACCTTTGTAAACGAAGCGCGAGTTTCCCTGCAACGTAACGTCATAGCTCCGCAAAACCTGGTGTCCATCACCGATAACGGGCCGACCGGAGTAGGAATCACGCCTCTGGTTCCGTCGATCAACGTGCTGGACACGATCACCATCACCGGTGCATTCGCATTCGGCGGACGCGGTAACCTGGGTACCCTGGTAAAGCCAACGTCCTGGGAAGCTGCGGATCAGATTTCATGGTCCCATGGGAAGCACACGGTACGCGCCGGCTTTGAAATCGAACGTGATCGCCAGAACTGGCTCTACAGTGGCGTGGCCATCGGAGCATTGACGTTTAACAGCTTTAATGACTTCCTGATGGGCCTGCCCGGCTGCGCACCCGGCACTGCTCCTGCAACCTGTACAGCCAGCGGAGTAGCCGGGGCCACAAATGGTACCTTCAACAGCAGCATCGTCAATTCCGGATCGATCGTATCGGCAACCCCCCCCGGTGGCGTCGCTCACAGCTACCGGATCACAGCTTCCAACGCGTTTGTGCAGGACGACTTCTCGGTCCGCAGTAATTTGACACTCAACCTGGGTGTGCGATGGGAATTTGACGGCCTGGTCACCGACAATGGCGGCTTGCTCACAAACGTCTGGCCCAGCCTGATTAAAACCAATAATACGCCAGTGTCCTTGGGAGGATCGTTGGGAAATTCGGCCTCTTGCCCCAACATCAGTCTCCCAGTAGGAACCCCATGCGTCCTCGGAACTCTGGCGGGCTACGTGGTGCCGGCAAACTTTAACTTTGCATCGTTCCCCATGCCTCCGGTGGGGGGGCTCTACCAAAACAATCAGAACATCGCCACGCAGAACAAACCGGCTCTTTCAAATTTCGCGCCACGCATTGGCCTTGCCTGGAAACCTTTGTCCAGTGACCGCTTTGTGGTTCGGGCGGGAGGCGGATACTTCTACGACCGCGTTGGCGTGACCACCTATAATAAGAGTACCCAAACGGCTATTCCATATGCGGTACCTTATCAACAGGCTAACGCCGCAAACTGGTTCTCAACGTTTCAAACCCCTTACGCCCCTGGGGTTCTGGGATGGACACCTCGATGGTTTAGCCCAGCAACCTCGCAGACGTCCAATCTGAACATCGTTCTGACCGATCCCAATTACCCAACTCCGTTGACGTATGAATGGAATGCGAACATTCAGTATGAATTCCTGAGTCGATGGGTGCTTGAGATCGGATATGTGGGCACGCGCGGTATTCATCAGGCCCCGGACAATACGGTCAATCAAGTGCTTGAACACCAGCTCAACGAGCCACTATTGGCTTCTTCGGCTAATCCCGTCAACGGACAAATCAATAATTCGACGGGTAATGCCTCGCTGCGTGTGCCGTACCTGGGTTTTGCGCCGGCTGGTGTGGGTGCCGATCAGGCCATTTCGGATAGCCATTACAATAGCTTGCAGACAACGGTCCGGAAGCAGTTCTCTTACGGGCTCACATTGCAGGCGGCCTATTCGTATAGCCGAGGAGTCACAACGGCAAGCTACATCAATTTCAACGATCCCAGCCTGCCCGTGCAGTACGGATTCACGCCATTCATTCACCCGCACCGGTTTAGCATCAATTACAGCTACGACTTGCCTTTCGGCAAGCACGAAGGCCTGGTCGGGAAGCTTGCCTCCGGATGGACCTTGTCCGGTGTAACCGTCGCTCAAGCAGGTACGGCGCTCACCCTCACGGACACCCGAGGCGGATCCGTTTACGGATTCGGTACCGGTTCCGTAACCTCGACCGCTACGTTTGCCGCGGGAATGTCCGCCGCGAACGTTCTATCCAGCGGAAACGTAAGACAGCGGCTCGGTAACGCAGGCGGCACGGCACAGGGATATTTCAACAGGTCCGCGGTTCTAAACAACCTCGCCACCAGCGCCGCACTCCCGGTTATCGCAACGAACGACGGAGGCACTGGCGGTACCGGTTGGGGGAACACCGGATACGGCATTGTTTTCGGTCCCGGTCAATTTAATTTCGACACAACCATCCAGAAGACGACCAAGGTGGGCGGCATCAACGAAGGGGCAACTCTGGTGTTCCGCTCAGAGTTCTTCAATACATTCAACCATGCACAGTTCAGCAATCCGGCTGGTCTAGACGCTTCCAAGAACAACTTCGGACAGATCACCAGCACCTCGGTCAACCCGCGGTTGATTCAGTTTGCTCTGAAGTACGTTTTCTAGAGCGATTTAGTAAATCTCAATTGTTCGAAACAGGGCCGGGGCGTTCCCCGGCCCTGTTTTTTTTTGCTGGACGTGAATCTCGAAAGTAGCTTCAGGATGCCCGTTCGTTTTGCATGAATAAGCGTCTCTTCGCAAACGCCCGCCGTTACGTTGCTGATTTTTCCATACGCTCAAAACGTACAGGATTCGGGAATTGCGGATGTTGGAACCGGAAGAAACGTTCAGAGACGGACATCAAGGGTCATCGGCCGGCGTTCAAAGCTTTTAGTTGTTCGAGATATTCGGGGGCGATCCACTTTTTCGAACGCTGCGCTAACGCGACCACGTCTCGCGCCTTGTCGTATTCCCGGGTTTGATTGAGATAGATCGCCAGCAACGGATTGTACGGTTCGCACTCGCAAGGATCGGACGCGTCGCGCATTTGGATCGTCCGGTTCAAATCCGAAATGGCCTGATCGTACTTCCCTTTGGGGGAATGGGAGCCGCGATTGCAGTAGGCGTCGGAAACACGGAAACTCATCTTCGGATTCAGCGCGGCTTCCTGTTCGAAATCGGCAATGGCCTGGGTCCAATCTCCCATCGAACCATCGGTCAAGCCGAGCATGTCCAGGGCCTGGGCATTTTTGGGATTCTTTTCCACTACGCGGGAAAAATCAGCTTTGGCCGGCTCGAGAAAAGCAGACGTGTAGGGCGCGTAAATCATGTCCAGCCCGGCACGAGAATAGTAAGAATTGCCCCGGCGGTAATAGATCTCCGCGTTGTCCGGGTCCAGCGCGATCGCCTGGTCGTAATCCTGAAGGGCCAAATCGAAGAGTTTGCTGAATTCCTCGCTCGCAATGAGCTTCATGACTCGCGAGTACCGAGCCTTTTCGGCATAGGCGTCAGCCCGGTCGGCGTACGCTGCGGAGCGTTGTGCATCGCTCCCGGAGGCTGCGATCGCTTGCCCGGCGCGGCGGATTTCGTCGTCGTAGCGGCTCACATTCCAGCTTTGATACAGGCGAACCATGCGCGTGCACCCGCTCAGGAAGACTATACCGGCTAACAGGATGGCGGTGGTCCAGCGCTTCGCGATTATTGATGAGGTTGCGGTCACTGGCATAAGTATGATCGATTGCTCACTCAAACGAGCGGAATTCCAGTCGCCATTCCGCTAATTAAATACGATTGGCAAGCGTAATATCCGCGTCGGGTGGCCCGGGCTCTATGGTTTTGAAGTTTGGGTGTCCTTGACGGTTTTCAAAGGCGGGGTTCTGCGTCTTTAACGTCGCGGTCAGGTTCACAGAGGCGAAAGACCCGCCCTTCCAAAACCGAAGGGCACCCACAAATTCCAGATCGAAGGCCAGGCCACCCGTCCTGGCGCGCCCGGCATCCGAAATTCAAAACCAGTTAAACACCTTGCCACCGGTCACCTTCATCTATATAGTCCCACCGCACATCCTCGCGTCCCCGCGGATGGTTCCGGCAAATGAGCTTCTGGCTCCTTTGACCCAATCTCGATCACTTTTAAATCCTTGCTTAGGAGAGGAAACGATATGAAACATTTGTGCAGACTTGCGCTTTTGATTTTGGGCGTGGGGCTATCGGCCTGGGGACAGGCGGTGCCATCACAGATTGGCAACGTACAGTTAGGCAGTAATGCCGGTACTCGTGGCGGCCTCAACATTCAAGTTCAGTATAATTTCTTCGGATCGGTGAACCATAGCTGGGATGGATATCTTCAATTCAACATGGGTGTTTTTCCTACGCTGACGGTTGCACAGATTCAGAAGGCCACACTTGTTCTTTATGTCATGAATGGAGGCAGTCCCGGAACGGTCTCCCTCTGTCAAGCGGCGACGACCTGGTCATCCACGACGATAACGGGAAATCACGTGCCAGCCTGCGTGGCGGGCACTACCACAAACATCACGGTGACGTCAGCACAACTCGCATCAGGCAGCTTCATTCCAGTGGATGTCACGTCCATCGTGCAGAGTTGGTATAACGGCGGCAGCAACTTCGGGTTCATACTGGGCGCGGCATCGGCCGGGGTCAATGTCCAATTCGATACAATTACGGGCAGCTTCGGCTATTCGCCCATGTTGGACCTTGTGCTGCAGAGCCAAGGGCCGCAAGGGCCGATTGGTCCTCAGGGGTTGCAAGGGCCCGTAGGTCCGCAGGGGCCGATTGGTCCACTGGGACCGATGGGGCTTCAGGGATCGACAGGGCCGCAGGGACCACAGGGAATAACGGGGCCACAGGGACCTGCCGGCAGCGGTCAGATTTATTCTAATCAAGTCAACTCCATTGGGAACAACCCCGGCGGCGAGGCTGAAGTCGATGGCCTGTACTACCTCCCGGCTGGAAGCTACTTGATCTGGTCGCACGCGGAAGTCACCGGCGATACCGATCCGGGGCTCGGTGCGGGATGCCTTTGGTGGATCAATGGCGGACCCAACGCTGGCGGTACCTTCCAGGTTCCCTTTGGCGGCGATGCGTTTTACGATGGCGCTGTCGATTCCAGTTTCGGAACGATGAATATGATGGGAGTTGTGACGCTTACGAATAGCGGTTACAACTCGGTCGCTACCGAATGCAGCGCAAACACTGCTCACGGAGTACATTTCCTCGGGCAAATGTTTGCAATGCCGGTCGGAAGCCTGATAGCGGACTAGTAGTCCAAGGAAGCGAATGGGCATTCCTAATATCCGTGTGCCCATTCGCTCTGCTTTTGATAGCGCGAAGTCGAAAGCGTGGCATGAAATTTAAACGACTTTGTCCGTAATGGTGAACGAGTGTGCCGTGGGAGGGAGAAGGAACATCAAAATCCAGATCCCATTACGGCGGGTGCGTGCCAGGCTTTGGACTGTTTTGAACTTCGGGGTGGCCCATTTTTGCGGAGCCGCCAAAGCTCGGCAGAATCGGGCGCATGGCTCATGTCAAATAGGTTTATACCGGAATACTTCTAGCTCTTGGTTTTCGGCTCATGAGAGCGCTCTTCATTATTGCCGGATCGATCCAAACGCTTAGGAACCCCAGTGATCAGGCCTTCATAATCCGTGAGGCGATCGCCGATGATGACCACACCTTCAGAGGTAATTTCATATTCGCGGATATCCTTGCTATGGTTGCCGCCGCGCATCTTGATGACGATCATGATCTTGCGAAGCTGGCCGTCGATGGACACGTACCGCAGCCGGATAATGTCATCGGTGAGGAAGGAAATCGAGTAGGTGCTGAACGGGAATTCTGTGAAAGACTCGTTCACTTCAACCGTGCTTAGAATCGTCACTCCGATTCCGGTCAAGGCGGTTATCATCCGGTAGAGCGATTCGCGAAAGTCCGCGCGGAAGCCGGGTGCCAGCGCCATCTCAAAGCCCGCCAGCGAATCGATCACCAGGCGCTTGGCGCCAATCTTCTGAACCGCGTCGAGAATCTCGTGCATGGTTTCATCCACCGAGAGGTCCAGGGGACGGAGGTAGAGAATTTCGAGTTTCCCCTCATGTCGCGGCGTTTTCAAATCCAGACCAAAACTGGCGGCCCGCTCCGCATACTCTTGCGGTCGTTCTTCAAAAACCACCACAATTCCCGGATCACCCTGGCGTATGCCCTCGGCAATAAATTGCGTTGCCAGGACCGATTTTCCCGTCCCCGAAGCACCTGCCACCAGGACACTATCCCCTTCGGGAATGCCTCCGCCGAGCATCTTGTCCAATTCCGGAATGCCGATGGAAAGGCGCCGTTTGCTGGGCATCTTCCTTGCTTCTCCGGCCAGCCCAAGGGTGCGCGAGAAGGCCTGTAGCCCGGAAGGGGTAATGCGGAAAGTGTGCAGCCCGGGCACGGACGCCTGCCCGCGCAGTTTCACGATCTGTAGTTTCCGCACAATGGAATTTCGCTCCGCAGCCTGGTAAAGCCACAACAGGCCATCGGAGACCGTGAAGACGGGATTGTCCCGGATTTCACCCTCGACATATTCCCCGACCAGGAAAGTCGTGGCTTGCCAACTCGTCAGAAGCAGGGCTAACCGCTGAATGAAAGATTGCAGCTCCACTTCGGTTGTGCCGCCGAGCGCCTTCCGCACCACGGTTCGAAACGAGTCGACTACCACGACGCCGGGGCTTGCCTTCTCAACCTCTTTCGTAATCTCCTGTAAGACGGCGTCCAGGTCCTTCTCCAGCACGACCTGGCTCAAGTTGATAAAGCGGACAGCGTTGTTTAACTTGGTCTGGTCGAAGAACGTGTACTGTTGCTGGTATCGCAGCATTTTGATGGCGGGTTCGCCGAGGATCGTGAAGTACAACGCGGGGCGCTCTGGCATCGCATTGGTGAACACGATTTGGTGCGCCAGCGTGGTCTTGCCACTTCCCGGGGCGCCCGCGATGATATTAAAAGAAAATTCCGGGAGACCGCCGCCAAGGATTTCATCGAGGCCCGGGACACCGGTCGGCAGTTTATTGATTCGCACCTTCTCTGTTGTGCTCAAGCTTTCTTCTCCCTCTCGGAATCGCGGCCATCGAAGGCAGCCTCCGGCCACACATTCAGAACCATGTGCAACGTCAGACCTTCACCAATGAAAGTTAGAAGCAGCGCTATTAACTGGGCGATCAGAATGGCTCCTGCGTTCCCAGCCCGGTCCGTGCCAATCTGAGGCTCCAGATCGTCCAGACCCTCTAAGGACCCATCCGCCGCAACCTGTACCGCGCTAAGACTGGGAGCTTCCGCCCTGGCCAGCGTCAGCGCACGAGAAAGGAGCGAGCGAAAACCGGCAACTCCAGCGAGCGTAATTAAGGGGTCGCGCAACTTCGCACAGACGCGTGAAGCCGCGGACTCCGTAGTCTCGGAGGTCTTGCGCGCAGAGGCTTCGCAATTAAGAAGGCTCTGGGCCAAATATCGCGACTCTGGAAGACTCACTCTTTCCTTCTCCACGCAAAGCGATCACGGTGCTCAGTTCGGCTTGGGGCTTTTAACTGCCGCCACCACTGCCAATACGGCGGCTGCGTTGCGAACGCTGTCCGCAATAGTCATCAGCGCCTCTGTGACCGGAGGATTCTCCTCCGCGAGTTCATCGAGACGCACACTAACGCCTTGCAGTTGGTCAACTTCGTTCAGGATCGCTTCAAAACCTACGGGTATCCCGCTCGTCGGCAGAAAGCTCAGGTGGGGCAGAACCTCAGATATCACCAGGCGCAACGTTAGACCTTCGCCCATGAAGAAGAGAAGCAGCCCTATTAAGTGGGCTACCAGAATTACTCCTGCCTCCCTGGCCTGGTCCTTGTCAATTTGCGGCTCCAGATCGTCCAGACCCTCTAAGGACCCATCCGCCGCAACCTGTACGGCGCTAAGACTGGGAGCTTCCGCCCTGGCCAGCGTCAGCGCGCGAGAAAGGAGCGAGCGAAAACCGGCAACTCCAGCAAGTGAACATAGAGGTTGGCGCAGAGTCTCGCAGACGCGAAGGGCCGATAATTTCGTCGGCTCCGAGGTTTTATCCGCAGCGCTTTGGTAAGAAATAAGGCGCTGGGCCAAATCCCGTGTCTGTGAGGGAAGCATGATTTCCTTTCCATTGCCGGGCAAAATGCGCGTGACACTTGGAAATGGCCCGTTTAACTTTTAATGTTGCACAATGAGGGGCTGCCTCGGAGAGGGCGCGTGCCTCATTCATCGAATTCAATTGGCGCGGCGCATGGCCCCAATCGGGCGCACATGGCCCGCTAGTCGTGGAGAACGACGTTGAGAAGGGAACTGTGAACCTGTAACCCGCCTTCAGCACCCCCGGCGTAGTCTATCAGTCCCAACTTCCTGAACCGGTTCATGAAAAAGTTCACCCGCGACCGGGTGGTGCCCACCATCTCTGCCAGCGTCTCTTGACTGATTTTCGGAATTACGGATTCAGGAATCCCTTCCTTGCCAAATTGAGCGAGCATCAGAAGCGCGCGCGCCAACCTCTTCTCGCTGGAATTAAAAAGTTGGTCAACCAAGTCCTCTTCGTTTCGGATGTTCCGCACCAATAAATATGCGACGAACAGATCAGAAAGGGCATGTTCCCGGTGAAGCGTATCCATCATGGCCCTTTTCTCAATTCTCAGGACAGCGCAAGCGGTCATTGCGGTTGCCGTGCTCATTCGCAGAGGTTGGCCTGCAAGCGAGCCTTCGCCGAAGAAACTCTCATCGCTCAATATACCGATAGTTGCTTCCTTGCCAGTCTTGGAGACAACATGGAGTCTCACCCTGCCCGTCTGCAGATAAAAAACCGCGTCTCCGGGATCCCCCTGCGCAAAGATGGTTTGCTTCTTCGCAAAGAGAATAGCTCTCCTGCCCTCGCCGATAGTGGCGAGGAACGCACTGACGTCGAACTCGCGGACGTTCTTGGATGCGCGGAATTCCGCGTTCTCCGGGATATCGAATCTGTTTGCGTTTGGCGGGTGAACTTCGTTGAACGTTTGGGCTCGCAAGGTGAAGCCATGGGCGCACCTCCGCCGACTCCATGTTCCAAGACATCATACCACACTAGTGCGCTATGACATTTTCCGGGTGCCGTGGTCGTTTTCCCCTTAAAACCGACACTGCATGAATCCACTGAATGGAGGCGGGGGGAGTTGGAATATCACGGCTTACTGAAAACATGGAAGTTATTGAAAAATAAGAAACGCTCAAACCGCAGAAATCGTCAAAAATGGGCGAATGTGTGTACGTGGCGTGTACGTGGACATTGGGCAACGGCTGGACTGAGAATCACATGATATTATTAAGTGCAAAGCAAGAGGTCTTCAATTGAAAACGGCATCGATCGGCCTTTTTCTCTGCGCGATTTTGACGTACCCCGTCCGTGCTGCCGCATGTTCATTAGCGGGCTGTGCTGGCAACGGTGTTGAGACGCGAGCTAATTTTACGGTTCGCGTCATTCATGCCGATAAGCCGCTTGCAGGCGTCGCAGTCCAAGTCACTGCATTTGGCGATCAGCAAGCAACCCAATCATTCTCTTCGATAACTGGCAAAGACGGAACGGCGCGGATTACAGGACTGCGGCCCGGCACTTATTGGCTAAATGCAGAACTTCTGGGAATCACCGCCGGGAGCCAATGTTTTCACGTGAGCAATCGTTCGTCCTGGAGATCTAAAAGTAAGATCAGTTACGAGTGGGGCGACTTGGCTCCTGCAACACGTCAAATTGCAGGAAAACTTGTGGATTCCCAACCCGGACATGATGAGAGCCCGATCATGAACCTAATTCACCGAATTGATGTTCCAATCAACGGCGCACGGATGAAGTTACAAGACCCGCTGACTGGCAATGTTTACAATTCTGTTTCAGACGACAATGGCGATTTCGCGTTTGATTCAGCGCCTAAGGGAATTTACGTACTTCACATTGACGGTGGCACTGTTTCCAGGGACCGCGACTACGATCCCTCAGACATACTAATTCGGCTGAGCGATACTGCGACACGAGACTCGCTTCTACTTAAGAGGAGGGAGGCAGGGGGAGGCAGTTGCGGCGGGACGTACCTGGAGCTTCAAAATCGTTCGAATTGATTGTCTCAGAGGGGCAGATTGTTGCTTTCTCGATAGAATTTCTCCTGCCAGTAGATGTCGTCCCAATACTGCTGATCGGTCTTTTCGAGACCCCAGAGAAACACCGCCCATCCTGCGGATGAAATCCAGCCTTTCACTTTCTCGATGTATGTGAGCTCACCCATGAGATTCGTATGGATTAATCAAACCATGCCCTTGTGGTTTGTCCAGCCAACGTGTGCATATCTTGTGGAGAGAGGGGATTTTCCCCCGCCACCTGTAAAAACGCAGAAATTGGGCGGGTCTGTGTACGTAGTCGTGTACACGGGCGCATTTCTGCGCTGATAAAAGTCGCTTTATCAGATGCTTACAGATGGTGGAGGCGGGGGGAGTCGAACCCCCGTCCGAAAAGCGCTACGGCTCGAAGCCTACATGCTTAGCTCTATTCCGTTTGTTTCGCCAGCCCCGCTCAGAATGAGCAAGAAACGGGACCGGCTAGTCCGATTGGTTCTCGCCGTCTTGTTCCGGACCGAAACTTGACGACCAGCCCACTGTGTGACGTTTCTTACCGGGCCCGTAGGCGAAACCCGGGGAAACGTAGCTGGCCTAGTTTAAGCTAGGCAGCCAATGCCAATTGTTGATTGGCAGTTCTAGTTTTCCACCCGTTTAAGGGAAGGTGGGGCCCTGCATGCCTTCGAGTCGCGACAGCTTCCGTCGAAACCGTGTCGCCCCCTGTTTGGTAGTTTAACACTACGTGGGTGGAGAGTCGAACAGTCGAAAGTTGATAGTTGTAAAGTTGAAAGTTACGGACCGGCTGCGCATCGACCTTCGAGCGCACCTTACCCTTGAAGGGCTCTTAACTTTCAACTTCTAACTCTCAACTATCAACTGTACTCCCCGTGCGCGGGCCGAAACGCCTTTCCGATGCGCTGTTGACAAGGCTTCCCGCAGGTTCCGATAATTAGTTATAGGGTCAGCTCAAGTTCTGGCGGGTTACACGCTTCCCTATGTGAGCACAGCCCGCACGCGCTGGAGGCGCCGGGTATGGCAACCGATCCAAACGCAGTTGAGCAGGCGGTTTCGCGAACGCTGCGTGACAACCTGGGAAGAATTCAGCGCACGTCGGAAGAGCTGAACCAGGCCATCAATGACCTGGTATCGGCATGCGCGAGCAGCCGTGCGACCAACGCTCTGCCGCCCATGGTGCGCGCGCAGGCGTCTGCCGCGGCGATTGCCGCCGCGCTTGAAGTTCTCTCCCGATTCGTGACCGCGGCTCTGCAGCCCCCCGTTCAACCTTCCCTGCAACCCAGGGTCGATTTGGAACAGTTGGGGCTCACACCTCCTGCCGCTTCTGAATTCTCTTTTGTCTCTGCGCTTGCTCCGGAACCGGCTGTTAGCGCGGCACTTCCTCGGGAAGCTTCTTTGACCCCGGCATCAGCTCCTACTGCTTCCTTAGAGCCACCCGCTCCTGCGCTTTCGCATCCTATTCTAGAAGAGCCGAAGACTGCGCTGCAGGAGGCGTGGGATTCCCCGGCTCTGGATATCTCACAATTTGCGCTTGAGCCGCTGCAGGAGATTAACGCACCCGTTGCGGCTGCGCCGCCGTCGATAGAACCCGCAATCGAACCGGTAATGGAACCGCCGGTGGAAGTCGCAGTTTCGGAATCAGAGCCGGTTTTTAGTCTCGCTTCGTTGCCCGTATTTGAGCAAGAATTGCACCGGCGCGCCTATCGCGTCGCCAAAGTTTCGATGCAGGATATTAAGTTGTTGCGCCCGGAAGATGTCCGGGTGGGGCGCGAAAATAACGATCTCTGTTTAAGACTGCGTGATGACATTGAGAAAGCTCATAAGGAATACGATCGCCGGTTCCAGGCCATACAATCCCATCCAGTGGATTATTTCTATGACTGGATGGTGGAAATTCTTGCCGGCGGAAATCCTCAGGCGCTTGGCGAATACCCGTACGCGTCGCCAGTCCAGCACCGGTAGGTTGGAAGCTGCCACACCCAAGCCGGATCACTCCCAATCGTTTACTCGTTCCGCTATCTCAACATTTATGCTGATCGCAGCAACTTCTGCGGCATTTGCGCAAACGCCCAAGCCCCACTCGAAAAAATCTGTCCCGAAAACTCCAGCCGCGGTGCTGAGAAAATCCGCCGGCTCGCTGGCCCCATTGCCGGCAGACCCCGGCGAAAAGGAACTGGCACAACTTTCGCGCGCTTTGCGCGACAGCGGAAACGCCACTACCTACGGCGCGCTGGCCGCTTTTGCCAACCGAAATGCGAAGAATGAACTTGGGGCTCATGCAGCGCTGGCGCTGGGCTATTACGATCTCTCGATCGAGAAACCGGATTTGGCGCTTGGCTGGCTGCGCAAAGCGGTCGGCGATAAGGTGCTGCGCGAGTATGTGCAGTATTGGCAGGCGCAGGACTCGCTGGCGCTGGGGCAAAAGCCTGAAGGCCTGGAGCAATTGAAGAGTTTTCTTCGGGATTATCCCGACAGCGTGATGACCGAACCGGGCTTGACCACATACGCGCAGACGGCGCTGGCGACGGGCAAGGGCGAAGAAGCTTTGGCCGCGCTAAATGGAAATCCAATCGTCACTTTAAAGCCAGCCCTGCTTCTGTTGCGCGCCGAGGCGGAGGAAAAAGTCTCGGCGGCGAAAGGCGAAAAACCGGCTGCGGCTGCCGCGGATTATCTCGATCTATACTACCGTTTCCCGTTAAGCGCGGAGGCCAAAGCGGCCGGGCAGAGGCTTCCCGCGATGCAATTCGCGCTGGGCGAATCCTATCCGGGAACGCCGGTGCAGGCGCAGATTGTGCGCGCGGAGACATTCTTTCTGGCTAAGCGCTGGAGCGACGCGCGCTCGGAATACACTGGCTTGTCGCCAAAGCTGTCCGGTGTCTACCGCGAACGCGCCCAATTGCGAATCGCGCAGTGCAACGTGGAATCGGGCGGCAGGATCGAACTGCTGAACGCGGTTTCGCTGACTGACCCCGAACTTGACGCCGAGCGGCTTTACGCGATTTCGCAGGTGCATCGATCACAGAAACTCGAATCGCAAATGATTCATGACGTCGAAGAGTTGACCCAGCGTTTTCCGAAAAGCAGCTGGGTCGAAGATGGACTTTTTGCCGCGGGAAATTTCTACTGGGTAAATCTGGATCGTCTCCGCGCGACGGACCTGTATCGCCGCGCACTCGACGCATTCCCGAACGGAAAATATGCACAAGCTGCGGCATGGCGTGTCGCCTGGACTGCATATCTGGACCGCAAGTCCGAAGCGGCTGATTTGCTGGAAGCGTACGTTCGTGCATTCCCCACCTCCAGCTATGTGCAGGATGCCCTGTACTGGCTTGGGCGCTCATATGAACGCGCGGGAAATCCGGGGCACGCGCGAAGTTTCTATCTCGCGGACGCGTCGCGATTTCCGCTTACTTATTTTGGAGCCAAGTCCGCCGACCGGCTGCGTCCTGCGCCCGAGGGAATCGGATCTTCGCCCGCGAATCCGGCGGAATTCGTTTCGTTAATTCCGCCCGCTCCTTCCCTGCCACCCATGGATCAGCCGCTATCGGCAAAAGCGGAAGAGCACGAAGCGCGCGGGCGCGTCCTCGGCGACATCGCCTTCGATGCCTCCGCCGAACTCGAATTTCACGCGGCGTATTCGGCCACGCGTTCGCCGAAATTTCTGATCGATGCAGCCGGAGCAGCTATTGCCGCAGGACATTACGCGGCGGGCATGGTTGCGATTCGCCAAGCATTCCCGCAACTGGAAGCGCGGCGCGTCCCGGAAATTCCGGTCGAGGCGTGGCGCGCGGCGTTTCCGCTGCCCTACGAATCGAGCGTGCGCGGCGAAGCGGCGCGCAATCAGCTGGACCCGATGCTGGTGGCGGGATTGATTCGCCAGGAATCGGCGTTTGAATCCAACGCGACATCGCGCGTGGGCGCGGTGGGCTTGATGCAGGTGATGCCGAAGACGGCGTCCAAACTGGCGCGCCAACTGAAAGTAAAATATGTGCGCGGACGGCTGACCGATCCGGGTTACAATTTGCAGCTTGGTTCGCGCTATCTAGCCGGATTGATCCAGGCCTACGGTACTCCGGAAGCGGCCTTGGCCGCATACAACGCAGGCGAGGAACGCGTGGCGCAATGGACAGCGGGCCAGAATTACCTCGAGCCGGCGGAATTTGTGGAGTCGATTCCGTTCACCGAGACAAGGGAGTACGTGCAAATCGTGATGCGCAACGCAGACGTTTATCGCCAGGTGTACGGCCCAAAGCGTGACGAAGTGAATCGCGCGGCCAATATCGAAACCGATCGCGCCTTGAAGGTGGAGGAAAGTCGCCCGGCCGGTGCGCAAGCCCTCCGATGAGCGCCGCCGAAATGTCCAGTGCTGGAGCCGGCAAAGTTACCTCCGCAGCACGGCAAATGCTTTCCGCCAAAGCCGAGCGATTCACCGAATCGGTGATTCGCGAAATGACGCGGCTGGCGATGAAGCACAACGCTGTCAATTTGTCCCAGGGCTTTCCCGATTTCCCGGCATCTGCTAAAGTGAAGGAAGCCGCGCGACAGGCCATCGCCGACGACGTCAATCAGTACGCCATCACGTGGGGCGCGAAAGATTTCCGCAACGCCATCGCGGCGAAATTCGAGCGTACGCAGGGAGTCAGCGTCGATCCCGAGCGCGAGATTACTGTGTGTTGCGGCTCGACCGAAGCCATGATGTCCACGATGATGGGCATCATCAATCCCGGCGATGAAGTCGTCATTTTCGAGCCGCACTATGAAAATTATGGCCCGGACGCGATTCTTTCCGGCGCAACACCGCGCTTTGTTCAACTGACTCCGCCGGACTGGAGCTTCGATCGCGACGAGTTGACCCGCGCATTCGGCCCCAACACTAAAGCGATCATCATCAACACGCCGAACAACCCCACGGGAAAAGTTTACTCTCGCGCGGAGCTCGAATTTATCCGGGACCTTTGCATTCGCTGGAATGCGTTCGCTATCACCGACGAAATTTACGAACACATTCTGTACGATGGCGCGAAGCATATCTCGATGGCCTCCATCGACGGGATGCGCGACCGCACCATCACGATCAACGGCCTTTCGAAAACGTATAGCGTGACTGGTTGGCGCGTCGGATGGGTAATCGCTCCGCCCGACGCTTCCGTTCCCATACGCAAGGTGCACGATTTTCTGACTGTCGGGGCCGCTGCGCCGCTGCAACAGGCTGGAGCTTTCGCGCTCGGACTGCCGGACAGCTTTTACCAGAAAATGGCGGAAAGTTATCTTGCAAAACGCGACCGTGTACTGGGAATTCTGACCGAAGCCGGCTTCCGATGCTATAAGCCTTCCGGCGCGTATTACATCATGACGGATATTTCCAACTTCGGTTTCGCTGACGATATCTCCTTTTCGCGTCATATGGTCGAGGATATCGGCGTCGCCGTGGTTCCTGGGTCCAGCTTCTACGACGATCCTCGGCAGGGCGCGCAACAAATCCGATTCACGTTTTGCAAGAAGGAATCGACTCTGGCTGCGGCGGCGGAAAAATTATCGAAGCTTGTTCGCAAGTAACTGTCGCTAGCGCAGCTTGCGTGACCACACTGCGGGTCCTGTGTTAAAATCTGCGGCAAAGACAGGAGAAGCTGCATGTCCATGCAAATCGATTTGATCGCGCAGGGCACCCTTGTGAAGGAAAACGGGTCCGGCGCCGCCATCGATATTCGGGGGAGCCAGACGCGCACGTTTTTCTGCGAGATGAATATTACCGATCAGATCGAGCAGGAATCGTTAGACATTTCCATCTGGGGTTCCGCTGACGGTGAAAATTGGGGCACGCATCCGGTATTGAAATTACCGCAACAATTCTACCGAGGCGAGACACGGGCCGTCCTGGATTTAACGCTGGTCCCGGAAGTTAATTTTATTCGCGGGGCATGGGATTTGGTCCGCTGGGGACGCGTTGCGCCAACGCCGATGTTTGTGATGGGTTTGCATTTGTCGGAAATTCCGGCCATGCCCGCGCGTGTTCCTCAGGTCCAGGTCAGCGCGGCAGGATAGGGTTTGGCCTGAAATCGTCCAGGCCAGCACTCGGTAAAAAAGAGGGGTAGGATACTACGTGTCGGTTGCCATATAGGGGTTCCTACCCCCCGGGTGTTGTTATCCATCTAGACGCAAGGGTCCCTTCGCAGGTTTCCACTTTTAAATAAAATTCCGGGTAGGGCCTGCCCTCAGATTGAGGGGACGGGTCATGGGGAATCCTACGGCTGTGGAGGAGGAAGCGGCGGAAAAAACGGGTCGTCGTCATCCGATTTCGTCTTGTCGGATTCTGCCGGCGGCGGTTGGCCTTTCGCGCTGGCTTCAGTTGGATCGCCCGCACCGGGCTG
Organism: uncultured Acidobacteriaceae bacterium; assembly: GCA_964622265.1. Classification (GTDB taxonomy): domain Bacteria; phylum Acidobacteriota; class Terriglobia; order Acidiferrales; family UBA7541; genus Palsa-360. The sequence continues at coordinate 190,953 of CAZUNI010000001.1, forward strand.
GGCTCGGCTCTTTGTGTCGGTCCCCGATGAACTCTTCGCTGGGATCGGTGGCTGAGCGGTAGCCTCACTCAGGGCAGCTTGCAATTCATTGCGAGACTTGCGAGCCTGCTCGGCCTGGGGGCCGGTGGGCACAAGCTTCAGATAGCTATCCAGATCTTTCAGGAGCGCAGGCCGGTCGTTTCTCTGGATGTGGATGTTGGCAAGGGTCAAATAGACGGAAGGCTCGTTAGGCTTCAAATCCCGCGCTTCCGTGGCGTCTTTTTCGGCATCTTCCAACTGTTTGAGGCCCAGATGAGCCCGTGCCCGTTCCAGGTGCCCGTGCCAGGATGTCGGATCGAGAGTTACGCCTTTGCGGGCCATAGTCTCAGCCTCGGCAAACCGCTTCGCGTTGTTGAGCATTCCGGAAAGCATGAGCAGCGCATCGGGATACTGGCTGGAACTAAGCTCGATGGATTTCATGAACGCCGCTTCGGCGGAAGCCAGCTCTCCCAGGCTCATATATGCTCCGCCTTCCTGAGCGTAGGCTTCATAAAAATCAGGGTAATCCTTGATGGCGCGCTGAAACTGGGCGACCGCGCCTCGATAATCGGATTTGTCGTAGAGGAGATTGAGCCCTTTTTCATACTCCTCGTGCGCTTTTTGCGGAACACCAAGCTCGTGGACCGAAACAGCTCCGCTGGACTTGGTGTTTGCACTGTCTGTATTCGACAGCCCGAACGGCCTGCGCAGGAAAACAGCCATACCCATGCGCGATGAGTTGTTAATGGTGACTGCCTCGCGGTAGGGCTCATAGCCCTTTAGATTCACGTCGATATAGTAGTCTCCATTGGAAAGCGACCCGAATTCGAATTCTCCGTTACTGCGCGTGTACGCGGTGTTGAGAGTCATGCCGCCCGCAACTCTCAGGTCCACTTCCACGTTTTCCATGGTCTGGTGGTTCTCATCGTCGCGGACATTGCCGGAAATCATATATACGGCTCGGTTGGAATTTCGGCTTTGCGAGCGCGCGGGCAGGACCGTGGCAGCTAGTATCAGGAGAAGACCAGTTGCGCGGCGAACAAACATCATACCTCCGCGGGGGCAGGAGGCATGATTCTAGCATGGTTTGGGTCTCAAGATTAAAAGACGCCTCAATCTGGTAAAGTCCCAATTTCAAGATGATTGCATCTGTTGGGGTTGAAATCTGGGAACGCCAATCTCCCGATTGGCGACGGTGGGGATGCGCAAGACGCCAATCGGGAGATTGGCGTTCCCAGGCTAGACGCCCAAATCGACAGTTTGCAGATACGCCGGCAGCGACACGCGCCATTTGAACTTCTCTTCAATGGCCAGCTTCAGCGCGGCAGAGGGCGCCGGTTCACCGTGTACCATATAAGTTTGTCGCGGGGGAGCGGGAAGTCCCGATAGCCAGCGGAGCAATTCGCTCTTCCCCGCATGCGCCGAAAATTGCCGCAGATTGATCACTTCCGCTCCGACTGGGACATCTTCGCCGTGAATCCGCAATGTCTTGGCGCCCTCTTCGAGCGCGCGGCCGCGCGTGCCCTCCGCCTGGAATCCGGCCAGCAAAATCGCGTTTCGCGGATCGGGCGCCAGTCTGGCGATGTGATGCAACACGCGTCCGCCGGTGGCCATGCCGCTGGCGGAGATAATGATCGCTGGAGTTTTCACGTCGTTGATTTTCCTCGAGTCATCGACGGTGCGCATGTAGCGCACGTTCAGCGCATCCAGGGGATTGCCTTTTTTTTCATCCGCGGTGAACTCCAGGTCGTGATCTTCGTGGTGGCGCAAATACAGGCCGGTGACGCTGATGGCCATCGGGCTATCCACGTACACGGGAAGGCGCGGGATGCGGTTGGCAACTTCCAGCTTGCGGATGATGTACATGATCGTCTGCGTTCGGTCCACGGCGAATGCCGGTATCACGATCTGGCCGCCGCGTTTGACGACGCGATTGACGACTTCGGCCAGCGCGTCCTCCGGCGAATCGGACGGATGCTCGCGGTCTCCGTAGGTCGATTCGCAGAGCAGCACGTCACAGCGCGGCGGCGCTTCCGGATCTTTCAAGATCGGCTGGTCGTAGCGGCCTACATCGCCGGAAAACAGGACGACGGTCTTTTTTCCATTCTCGGTGATGGTCAGCTCCAGGCTGGACGCGCCGAGGATGTGCCCTGCATTCTGCGGACGCACCGTAAATTGTGGAGAGATCGTGAACGGCGCGGCGCACGGAATTTCTTTCAGCGCTTTCAGCACGGGCTCGACATCTTCCTGCGTATAGAGCGGCAGCGGCTGCGCGTGCTTGCTGTATCCATATCGCCCGGCGCGGTCGGCATCCTCTTCCTGCAGGTGCGCGGAATCGGGCAGCAGGATGTTGCACAGCTCGATGGTCGCGGCATCCGCGAAAATGGGGCCGCGAAAACCGTCGCGAACCAGGCGCGGCAAGTAGCCTGTGTGATCCAGGTGCGCGTGGGTGAGCAGGCACCAGTCGAACGACGCAGGTTTCTCCGGGAGCGGATCCCAATTGCGCAGGCGAAGCGCTTTTAGGCCTTGGAACAGGCCGCAATCCACCAGCAGGCGCTTGCCTTCGGCTTCGACCAGATATTTCGATCCTGTGACGGTGCCTGCTGCGCCGAGAAATGTTAGTTTGGGCATAGGGGTGACATTCTAGAGGGACAGATGATTGGAGGCAAGCAGGCCCGGAGCATATGTAGCACAGGCACTCTTGCCTGTGCGGTTTTTGGTAGCTGGGCTAGAGTTCGCAAAAGGCGCACAGGCAAGAGTGCCTGTGCTACAAAATCTCAAATTAGAAACCCAGAATCCTACGACCATCCCATTCGCATTTTTGACTTGAAGTGGTAGAATTAAATCAATGGGCGTGTAGCTCAGTTGGGAGAGCGCATCCATGGCATGGATGAGGTCGCAGGTTCGACCCCTGTCACGTCCACCAAAATCTTAGTTCTTAGGCATTTCCTTCAGGTGGGATTTAGCTCTCTTCCTCAGCCACTTTAATTATCCTATCGATGTCGTTGCGAAATCCTTGACCAATTGAGTGAGGACGTTTCCCAGTCTTAATCTCTAGCAAGCTTTTTAGCCTATTTATCATCGGACCGGAGCCGTTCAGAATGCTCCATGCCTCTCTCGCTTCGGCTTCAGTAATCTTGTAGGGATGCGACCGTTTTATTTTCATGTCTGTTCTCGTTTCGCAAGCTTTCGTATTTCTCTGGGCCATTCCATCCAATAAAAGATGTCTTTGTGCTTATAGTTCATTCTACGAGCACTACTCTATCGTTCCTTCGCGTACTTTAGATGAAAATACCGCGCGGACTTGCGCAATATCGTAATGCCATTGCTGCGTGAGCCAGTTTTCAGTGCTGCCGCCGAACACCTTTGAGAGCCGCACAGGAATGCAGAATTCTTCTCCCCCCTCCTACCATGAACACCGCAGTGGCTCGCTGCGTTGAACGTGACATAATGACGATATGAAACGAATGAATGCAGTCGTACTGTGCGTTTTGATTGGGGTGGGGGCCGGATTGCTTATTGCAGGTTCTGAGTCGCCGCTTGAAACCGTACGCAACGTAAATTTGGCGCGCTATGTGGGACTGTGGTATGAAATCGCGCGGTATCCGAACCGCTTCGAACGCAAATGCGATCACGATGTAACTGCCGAATATTCGGTGAAGGCGGACGGCGATATTCGCGTTGTGAATACATGCATCACCCAGGCTGGCAAGAGCACGCAATCGGTTGGGACCGCCAAGGTTGTGGATTCCTCGACTCACGCAAAATTGAAGGTCTCGTTCTTTTGGCCGTTTTACGGGAAGTATTGGATTATCGATCTGGGTGAGAACTATGAATATGCGGTTGTGGGAGAGCCGTCGCGCGAGTATTTGTGGATACTGAGCAGGACGCCGGAAATGCAGGAGTCTGTTTATCAGGGCATCCTTGGGCGACTGGCCGCCAAAGGGTATGAAGCTCAGAAACTGCTCAAAACCGCTCGCGCGGGAAGTACAAAGCCCTAAGGTTCGCCGCTGCCCTGTTGTTCCACGACTCACGATAATCAACTTAGCTGGCGTCGTAGACCTTGTGATTTTAGAAGACTACCATTAGAACAGAAGGGATGGCCGCCATGCCTATGAAGAACCCACCTCACCCAGGAAGTTTTATTCGGACAGAGATTATCGAGCCTGCTGGATTGTCAGTGACCGCAGCGGCCAGCGCGCTCAGGGTTTCCCGCCCCGCTCTTTCCAGCCTGCTGAACGGCAAGGCCGCTCTTTCTGGGGACATGGCGCTTCGTATTGAGAAAGCCTTTGGGGTGCAGATGGACACACTGATGCGAATGCAGTCCTCCTACGACATTGCACGAACCCGCAAGCGAGAGAACCAAATCCGCGTGCGACGCATCCATCAGATGGTGCATGCATGAACGTTCGTTAATGGATGAAGCGCCGAAAGCTTTCGTCGAGCAAGCAAGCCAATTCAATGCTTAGAATCCTGCAATCATCCCTAATCGTCGCGGCCCTGCTGCTGGCTGCCGTCTATTTGTACGACTATCTCTCCGTCCGCCACCGAATGAGCGCCCAGAAGCAAGGAGATCCCTTCGACACGATTGAGTATCCGCATGTGCTTGCGATCCCGCAAAAGGGCGATCGGATCGAGTTTGCGCTGGACGCGCAATCGCCGATGGAATCGCAGTCGTGCGTGCATTCCCTGTTTCCACACTTCGGGTATAGTCCCTGCTGGTATGTCCAGCACGAAGCTCAGACCCCTACGCCCATGTCCCTGATGTTTCTAGCCGGATCGAAACGTCCCCTAACTCCTTTGCCTCCAATCGGGTTCTAGCACTATTGCACCATTGCAATGCTGGCACTTTGGGAGGAAGATAAAGGCTGGTAGGGGGAACTATTCCCTTCTATTGGTGTCTAATCAAAGTGAGGCGCTTACTGGCCGGTTCCCTGCCGTCGATTCGGTTTGTCGATCGGCATGGCTAGTGAGGGGCTTCCGAGCCTGCCGCGCATGGCACGAGGCGTCTTTCGCGATTGCATCGCGAGGGCGTTCGGCGCGGGTTGGCGAGAGAGGCGGTAAACGTGTCTGACTTGGCGCGCGTCCTCCCCTGGTCCCGGGACGAAGCCGAGCTCGTGACGGAGTTGCAAGGCGGCTCCGGCGCGGCCTTTGACTGGCTGGTGACACATTACTCGGGCTCCGTTTATAGCCTGGTTGCCGGAATGGTATCGGAATCCTGCGATGCTGCTGACATTACGCAGGACGTGTTTTTGAAAGCGTTTCGCGGGATTCGCGGATTCCGCCGCGGCAGTTCGCTGAAGACCTGGCTTTACCGCATCGCTGTCCGTGAAGCTTTGAATCACAGGCGCTGGTTGTGGCGGCACCACCGGCAGCAGGATTCGATCGACGCGGAACCGGCCGACGGACACACATTTGCGGAGATCGAGGACGAGAGCAGGACGCCCTATGAGGAAGCCGCTTCGCACGAAGTGCAACAGGCGGTGCAGCAGGCTCTGCGCGGCGTGCCGGAAATTTTCCGTAGCGCCGTTATCTTAAGAGATTTGGAAGGAATGTCTTACGAAGAGGCGGCGGAAGTGCTGGAAGTTTCGGTGGGAACAGTGAAATCGCGCATTCTTAGAGGGCGACGCCTCTTACGGGACATTCTCGCACCCATGCTTGGAAATTCGCAAACAGCGCGCCACTCGACACGTCACACAGACTCTGGCCGGACGGAATCCTCCGGCTGGGCGGCTTCCGGCAAGCCGGTTGGCGCTGGGGGAATCTGATGGAATGCAATAAGGTCCGAGAGCTTTTGCCTGGATACCTGGATGGAGCCTTGCCGCTCGGCGCGAGTGCGGAAACGCATTTGACGATCGGCAAGCATCTGGAACTGTGCGGGGAATGCCGCCGGGATTTGCAAAGCTACGTCGATTTGTCTTCGCTGATGTCTCGCGTGGATCGTCCCGCACCGCCAGCGGATTTGGCCCTGCGGATTCGCGTTGCGGCTGCGCAACGGCTCTCCGCGAACCCCTGGCTTCATTATGGGCGGCGGGCTCATACGCGCGGGGGGTTGATCCTGGAGAATATTCTTCGTCCATTGGCCGTGCCCGCTACTGGCGGCTTTACGGTTGCCCTGATTGTTTTTGTGCTCGTCTGCCAATTGCTGGGGCTGGGCGCGCCGCTTCATGCCGTCTCAAACGATTCCCCTACGAACCTGCTGCAGCCTGCGCGGCTGGAAGCGCTTGCTCCATTCCCGGTTACGGGCATGGAGGAGTCCGGCAATTCAGGGCCGCACGGACTATTGGTTGCAGCCATTGTGAACGCCGAAGGCGAAGCGGTGGATTATGAAATTCTTTCAGGACCGGACACCCCGTCCATTCGCCGGCAACTCGATATGGTCCTATTGTTCTCGCGTTTCCGCCCGCAAATGAGCTTCGGGCGTTTTACCTCCGGCGGGCGCGTGGTTCTGAGTTTTAGCGATATCTCCGTCAAAGGTTAAGTTGTAACATCACTGGCAACGCTTAGCCGCTCTTACCTTATTTCGAAGCTTTTTCCTCAAATCCAGCTTCCGTGTTTCCAACGTAGTACGCACGTACTATAGCCTTGCTTCCCCCGCAAAGAAGAAAATGAACCATCACGACGGCCATCGTTCCACAACCGGCGCTAGGCCTGTCTATGATCGGGACGCCATGACGCTGACTGTCGAAGAACCCTCTCCATTGGAAACATTTACCAAACCCGATTCGATCAGCCCTGAAGTTAAGACCGATCAGAACTCGCGCTCGAACCCTGTTTGCCTGGAAATCACCGTAACGATCAGAAGCTTGCCGGGTGAGAAAGCGGACTCCGCTTCCACGCGACCCGTCCGTGAAGAAGCCAGGACTGTCATCGTGTTCGACGGAGGAGCGGTTCTCCGGCTTTCTGCCAGCCTTCCTCCGGGTCAGGCCGTCATCGTTTCGAATCCTCAGGGACGCGATGTCGTATGCCGGGTGGTCAACCCGCGAGGCCTGCCAAACATTAAGGGTTACATCGAGGTTGAATTCGCCGAACCCATCAGCGATTTCTGGGGCATCCACCAGACAGCCATACAGCCCCCGGTTGCAGCTATTCCCGCTCCCGTGGCGCCGCCCGAGAAAGTCGTTGAAACCAAGACACCAGAGCCACTTGCTCCCAAGAGCACAGCGATTACCCCGCCGGAATCGAATGTCTCAACAGGAAACGCCCCGTCGTTTGAAGATATTGCCGGATTGGTGCGGATGTCCCCTGCGCCCATTGCCTCAGTCAAGATACCGGAACCGGCTGGCAGTACATCCATTCCCAGTATTGCGAAAGAACCTGTCCGTATTCCAGTCGAGGCAGCGAAAACCGTGCCGGTGGCGAAGATGCCTCAGTCGATTCCGGTGGCAAAGACGATTCAGCCGGTTGAGGAACAGAGTCAGATTTCCGGGCTATGGGAGAATGCGCCGGTTTCGTCGCAAAGGGCGCCATCAAACGTTGATGTCCTGGGTAATGGAATCTTCACCGCCTCCACACTGGATTCGGCTGCGGCAAACGGCCGATCTCAGACAAAAATGCCGCTGATTCTGGGAGGAGCGGCTGTGTTCCTGATCGGCTTGGGAACCGGATGGTTCTTCCTGCATCACGGAAGCGATGCTTCTCCGTCCGCTCCTGTGGCAGTTGTTTCCAGCCAGCCCACTGCTTCAGCACATGTGGCGGAATCCAATGCCGCTCAACCAAGTTCGAACGCGCCAGCCGTGGTTGCGGACAACGCAATTTCGGCAACGCCTCCCCCGGTCGCTCCCCCACTTACTGCCGCAAGCCTGCCCGTGGCTACGGCTCCGGTGGTGAAAGACAATCGTGTCGCGCCAAACAAGGCGGAGGCAAAGCAACCCATGGTTCGCTTGGCGCCACCGAGCCAACCGGCACTCGGCCTGAAAATGAGCGCGCCTACAGCGGAGAGCCGCAACGCGGGAAGGCTCGTGGATGGCTCGGTACCCAATATCGGCGATGTCAGCGGATCAAGCGCATTGAGTGCATCGACTTCGGGAGCTGCCCTGCCTACTATTACGCGAGCTGATGTTCCGCCTGCGCCGCCCACAGGATCATTGTCAGCTTTCTCGCCAGCTCGCGCGGTAACAGAACCGAAACTAATCTCCACAACGCAGCTGACGTATCCTCCAGCAGCTAAATCGGCCAAGATCGAAGGCGATGTCCTGGTTACCGCGAATGTCGATGCAACAGGTAAAGTGGTTGGCGCAAAAGCCATCAGCGGGCCGGCACTCCTACGAGTAGGCGCGGAGGATACGGTTCGCGGCTGGAAATACCAGCCCGCAACGATTGGTGGCAAGCCGGTTCCCACGCAAGTCACGGTCAAAATTCAATTTCACCTGAAGTAACCGTTCCGGTTATTCCTCCATCCAAAATAAATAGAAATACCAATCCACATTCGGTGGCAATCGGCCATTTTATTGTGCCCGGAGATTCTTGACTCAGGTAGAATTCACCTGTTAACTTTGAAGATTGGGTCGGATTAAATTAGGACCAACCTTTGCGCCTATTCACATTAACGATTTCCACCAGGCAATTGTCCGCAATTGCGATGGGATTGCTTTTGAGCGTCTCCCTGGCGGCGCAGACGAAGCATACTCAGGACAAGAATAAGAAGGATTCCGGGCCACGCACGGTCGAGGCCCGACGCACGATTGCCGTCGAGACGCGGGAGCAGTTGTTCGACACCCTTTGCGCGCTGGATGCGGCTGGATTCGATTCTTCTGGAGGAGCGACGCAGACGCCCGGGCGCGCGCAACTGCGCCAGCAGATGCTTGCGCTCCGCGGCCCTGCGGTGGAAGCGCTGCGGAAGTATTATCGCGAACATGCCCTGGCCGATTCCGGGGCGACATTTTCGCGATTCGTCTCTTTTGCCCTGGCGGCGGGGCCTCCTCCGAAATTCGAATTCGAGCTGCGGCGAGAAGATTTGCCGCCGGACGCGCTGGCCCTCGAAGGGTTTAACGAAATTCTGGCCAATTTTTATCGCGAAGCGCAATTGGACCTGCTCTGGAAACATTACCAGCCCGAATACGATCACGGCGTGGAAGCCTATAGCGCTCCTGTTTCGGAGATGACGCTGCGGGTGACCAGTTACCTTCGCGAAATCCTGAAATCCAATAATCCTCGAACGCTTTCCATTTATGTGGAATTGCTTGCCGGCGGCAATACCAATTTCCGCAATTATGGCGACCACTACGAACTGGTCGTCAGTCCTAATGCCGACCTGCCGGTGGACGATATTCGCCATGCCATGCTTCACTTCCTGCTCGACCCCATCGCGATCAAATATCGGATTCAGGCGGAAAGGGCCATGCCTCTGCTGGAGTATGCGGCGCGCGCTCCCCGCCTTCCGGTTGAATATCACGACGATTATTCCGCGTTTTTTGACGAATGCCTGGTGCGGGCGGTTGAGTTGCGCCTGAAAAGACTCTCCCCGGCGGATTTGTCCGCGGCGATCGACCAAGCCGAGAGCATCGGGTTCGTCCTGGTTCGGCCCATTTATGCCGGGCTGAACGGATTCGAGAAATCGGAACCGGCGATGGGCTACTATCTGCCTGATTTGATCAAGAGCATCGACGTAGCGGGCGAGGCCCGCCGGCTGCGCGGAGTGAAATTTGCGGAGGCTGCAACGGCGGACGATGCATCCGAAGCTGCGGGAAACAATGCCGCAGGCGCCGCGAAACCCGCCGCTGCTGCGGACCCGGTGGACGACTTTCTGGCGGAGGGACAGCGGCAAATTTCCGCGCGCAATGGCGCTGCCGCTGCTACAGCGTTCGAACGCGTTCTCGCCGAGCATCCCAATGACATGCGAGCGACGTACGGGCTGGCGGTTGCTTCGGCTCTGCAAGGTCAGCCGGAGCGCGCGCGCGAATTATTCGCCAAAGTGATTGCGGCTTCGCAAAATACGCCCGGAGAAGGCAGTGCACAGACGGATCCTTCCAACGTTTCCTGGTCGCATATTTACCTGGGAAGAATGTACGATGTGGAGGGCCAGCGCGATCTTGCGGTGATCGAGTATCGGGCGGCTTTAAGCGTGGCAGGAGTGCCGGAATCGGCGCGTGCCGCCGCGCAGCGCGGTGTGGATACCGGTTATCAGACGCCTTCGCGAGATGCAAAGCCCGACGGCAAGTCTTGAGTTTTACCCTGCGATTCCGGATCGAGTCATCAAAACGGATTGCGTGGGACGTGGTCAGGTAGGCAGGAAGCAATCCACTCGGAGCACTCCTTAGTATCTCCGAGAATTTTTTATGGAGGATCGAGTATGAAGGCAAAGCATGTCATTTTCCTGGCCGCGTTGTTTGTTTTTGCCGTGGCCGGTTCCGTCGGGTCAGGGGTTGCAAAGGCTTCCGGCCAGCCTTCCATGCAACAGAAGGGTAAGGGAGCTCCTGCGCCTGTAGTTAAGCCGGAAGACGAAGCATATAAAGCATTGTTCGCAGCGCGCTCGGGAACTCCTGAGACGCAAATTTCGCTCGGCGAGGACTTCCTCAAGAAATATCCACAAAGCAACTATCTTGGCGCCGTGTATGCCCAGCTGACTGAGGCCTATTTCGCGGTTGGCAACGAAGACAAAATGTTCGAAGCGGGCGGGAAAGCACTTGAACTGAACCCGGATAATATCGACGTCCTTGCGTTGCTGGCCATGGCCATGCCGCGCCGCGTCAGAGCGAATACGCCGGATGCCGCACAGCAATTGACGAAGGCGGAAGCCTATGCTCGCCACGCCATCGAATTGATTCCGAACCTGCCGAAGCCGGATGCGGTCGACGATGCCACGTTCACAAAAGCGAAAAATGAGAAGTTGGCGATGGCCCACAGCGGACTGGGCTTGATCGACATCGATCATTCGAAGTTCGAAGACGCACGCACGGAACTCAATCAGGCGGTGGCCTTGTCTTCAAGCCCCGATCCTGTGGACTACTTTCTGCTTGGCAATGCGGATTCTGCAGCCAGCTATTACAACGATGCCGCGGCGGCGTACGACAAGTGCGCAGCCACAGGCCCGTTAATGGCGCAGTGCAAGGCTCGCGCTGAAACAGCCAAGAAAGATGCAACAACTAAGATGGGCCGGTAGTAGTCTATTACCGATGGCTGCGGACGGGCTTACAGAGTTGGAAGCGGTTCTCGGATATTCGTTCCGCGATCCTCGAAGACTTTTGCAGGCCCTGACGCACAGTTCGCGCATTCCCGAGCGGACGGCGGACGATCCCCCGGGGGATAATGAAAAACTGGAGTTCCTGGGCGACGCCGTCCTCGAGCTGCTGGTGAGCGAGGAATTGGTGCGAACTTTTCCGGACTGGGGCGAAGGTCAACTCTCCAAGAGTCGCGCGCGTCTGGTAAACGCTACCTCCCTTTCCGCTGCATCGATTCGGCTCGGCCTTGGGAATCACTTGCGGCTCGGCCGGGGTGAAGAAAAAACGGGCGGGCGAATGAAGCCTGCGTTGTTGGCCGACGCGTACGAAGCCGTGGTGGCAGCGATCTATCTTGACGGCGGGTTGGATGCCGCCCGCGGTTTCGTGCTCAGATCACTTGTGGAAGGTGCGATCAGTGCCGAAGCTGAAGCACTGGGACGGACTGACCACAAATCCGCGCTCCAGGAATTGCTCCAGTCGCGGGGCGTGGCGCCCGGGACCTACCACATCGTAGAAGAGCTGGGGCCGGACCACGAGAAGACGTTCCGCGTAGAAGTTCGAATTGCCGGTGAAATCACCGCAAGCGGAACCGGTAAGACTAAGAAAGAAGCGGAACAGGCAGCTGCCGTCGCCGCGCTCCAGCAATTGCCTATCGAAGAAGATGGAAAGGATCAAAAACGTGGCTGAGACCGCCCAGGTTGTCGAGGCGCAGCGCGCAACCGGAAATAAGGAGGAAGTGCGTCCCGCGACACTTCGGGAATATATCGAATCGCTGCTGGTCACGGTGATCCTAGCGCTCTTCGGCACAACATTTGTCGTTCAGGCTTTCAAGATTCCGTCGCAATCGATGGAGCCGACACTCCTGGTTGGCGATCATCTGCTGGTGAACAAATTTATATTTGGCGAAAGCGGCCACTGGTACGACAAGGTTCTGCCATACCGCGAAATACTCCGGGGCGACATCATTGTCTTCAAGTTTCCATTCCAGGATCATCCCCATTATGTGAAGCGCGTGATCGGCATTCCGGGCGATCGCATCAAGATTGTGGACCAGCAGGTCTATCGAAACGGCACTCGGCTGAACGAGCCCTATGTCGCGCGCGATCCTTCCGCGCCCTACGATCCTTTCGGCGATAACTTTCCTCCGCGCACCGCCCAGTTTCTGCAGGCCAACATGCAGCCGGAGTGGGCTGATCAAATTTTAGATAACGTAAAAGACGGGGAGATTGTAGTTCCACCTGGAAAATATTTTGCTATGGGCGATAATCGCGATCACAGCTGGGATAGCCGTTATTGGGGATTTGTGGACCGCGACGCCATCATGGGACGCCCGGTGGTGATTTACTGGTCGGTGCAGGGAACTCACGATGACGAAGCGGATCGTAACGTGAATGGGTGGGTGGTGAGTTTGCTGGATACGATCATTCATCTCCCCTCGCGCACTCGCTGGTCCCGCATGTTTCACCAGGTTCACTGACGCAGCACTTTTCTTCGACTCCGCCTTCTGTAACAATCCTTACCTGACTTCATGATGAGTAAAAGAAAATGGCTGCGCTTATTTCTTTTCCTCGCGGTCGCGCTGCTTGTCCTGAGCTTCGCTATCTCGCGTGCGCTGGGCACCAGCGCCGCACGGCGGTACCTGATCGCGCATTTGGAAGCAAGCTTTGGCCGTCCGGTCGAGGTTGGCCGGTTCGACTTTAGCCTGCTTGACGGCGCGAGGCTTGAAGCATACTCCATCACCATTTCGGAAGATCCCCGCTTCGGGTACGAATATTTTCTTCGCGCGGACGCTTTGAAAGCCGGACTTCGGTGGTCCGCATTGCTTTCGGGACGCTTCGAATTCGGCAGTCTTTCCCTTTCGCGGCCCAGTCTGAATCTGGTGCGCGATGCGCAGGGACACTGGAACGTCGAGCAATGGCTGCCGCCCGCCCCATCCAACAATTCCAGGCCCGGTTTTGTGGGACCGCCCGCCGCCGCCCGAAATGTTTCGACGGCCCGGCTGTATCGAATCGATGTAGACGGCGGCCGAATCAATTTCAAACAGGGCGATGACAAGAGCCCGCTAGCGGTGACCGCTGTTTCAGGGCGTGTCGACCACGATAGCGCAGGGCGATGGCAACTGGACCTGGAAGGACAGCCCATGCGTGCTGGCGTCGCGTTGCAGCAAATCGGCACGTTGCGGCTTCGCGGAACTATCGCGGGGACGTCGGCGCGGCTACAGCCTGCTGATCTGAGCCTGAGTTGGCGCGATGTCTCCCTTGCCGATGTCCTGCGGCTCGCGCGCGAATCAGACTTTGGAGTCCGTGGAAAGGTTGCACTGGATCTCACCGCAAAGGTTGCTCCTCCCGATCCCTCATCGAATGGCGCAGCTGGGCGGTCTGCTGGCGCTCAGTGGTCGATTTCGGGCGCGGCTCGTCTCAGTGGATTCCATGGATGGAGATTGTCGGAACGCGAAACCGATCCTGTCGCCAATCTTTCTTTTGACGCCGCTTGGCGCTTGGGCGAAGCCCACATGCAGGTTCGCAGGATTCAGGTGGAAATGCCGAGTTCGCATCTGCAAGGCGATGGCGAAGTGGATTGGGCGCGCGGCATTTGGCCTGAGCTGCATATCAATTCGTCCAATATCGGCCTTTCCGATGTTCTGGCCTGGTATCGAGCGCTGCGTCCCGACGTGCCCGAAAATCTGAATCTCGATGGAATGCTTGGTGTGGATGTAACCCTCAGTGGATGGCCTCCGCGCATCGAAAAAGGCGCGCTCGCCGGCGTTGGCGGAAAACTTACGTTGCCGACTCTCCTTTCACCTTTGCTGATCGGCCCCATCAACGCCAGCGCATCCCGTGGAGGATTGGATTTTGCCCCCACTGAAATTTCCTTTTCCGCGGCGAATCCCGTCGATGCAGCGGCAAAGGCTTCATCAGACAAGTCGCTGCAGGACTCCTTCACGATGCGCGGCGCAATTTTTCCGGATGAGTCCGGCGTGTTCCGCAAGCCTCCGAATTGGGGGTTTTCGATTGAAGGCGCGACTCCCCGCATCGAGAGCTGGCTGAACCTTTCGCAGGCGCTGGCTCAGCCCATGAACAACGGATGGACTGCAACAGGCGGGCTCGCCGTCAAAATGCGCGCCACCCATATGGCGGAATCCTCCTCCACGGTTTGGCTCGGCACGATGGATTTTCACGATCTCCATCTGAATCCGGTCTTCCTGAACCAGCCTGTGCTGCTCTCAAAGGCGCATGTCGAATTCAAGCCATTGCAAAAAACTGCAACAATAAATTCCGCACAGGCATTCGGCACGGTGTGGCAAGGGGTCGTATCGCGCAAGAAAACAGATAGTCGGTGGACCTTCGACGTTTCTGCGGATCAATTGGACACTGCCGAACTCGACCGTTGGCTCGGCCCTCGCGCACGGCCCAGCCTGCTGACGATATTTATAGGATTCGGAAAATCCCTGGCGGAAGCTCCCGACCGCGAGGACTTCATCTCCCGGATTTCGGCTCGCGGGCGCATCCGAATCGCAGGCCTGGCGCTGGCCCCGTTACGTTTCGAGAAATTCGACGGGGATGCCGAGCTCGCCGGGCGGACTGTGACGATTCGCAAGGCGCAGGCGGATTTCTTTGGCGGCAAGGTCGCAGGGACGTTAAATGCGACGGTGACTGCCGACCCTTCCTACCAATTTCAAGGACGTTTTGACCGTGTGGACCTTGCACGGCTGGGGCATGCGACGGCTTCGCTGAACAACCGCATTTCAGGAACAACCTCGGCCACACTTACCATCTCCTCCCATGGCGTTGGACGCGAAAATTTGGTCCGTTCGATTGAAGGCGACGGCCACCTGGACGCGCGAAAGGCCGAACTCCGCGGGCTAAATCTTGCCAGCGTAATTTCCGGGAGCACGCAAGACGCTTCGCCGGGACCAATCACTTCCGCGCAGGGAACTTTTCACATCGCAAACGGAGCGATCACTACCAGCGACTTGTTGCTGGAAAACTCGCAAGGACGCTTCCAGGCGGAAGGCCGCATCGATATTTCTCGCGCTCTGGACATGCGTATCCATCCGTCGATTGCCCACACCGCCGCGAAACCCGGCAGTGCGCCAACTCAAAGTTTCCTCCTGCGCGGAACCATTGAAGAACCTATCGTCTCGGCCCCAGGTCTCCCGCCACAAACGCCTGTAAGAGCCGCAACGCGCGCCCGCTAACGACAGCCCTTATCGCGTTGCAAGGGCATGTCCGCCGGCTTACTATCGAAGCGTGCGCAGACATGAGCCGGATAAATCATCTGAAGTGAGATCGTTGCGCCTGTTCATGATTGCGCTGGCGGCGTCCGTTCTACTGGCGGCGCCCACAGGCGCGAACGAATTTCCCGTCCGGGCGAAGCAAACGAAGAAGGCCAATCGTTCAGCAATAACCTCCACTCAATCAAGAGTTTCCCTCTCTCCGCGATTCTCCCCCGGGCAAACCTTCCGCTACGCAATGGAATTCGAAACGACTTCTGCGACTTCGCGGTCGGGTATTGCCTCGGACCCACAAGGCCCGTCTAAACTACAGACTACTTGGGAAGCCACGATCCAGCTGGAAGTTCTTCCTGCAGCGGCCAATGGTCCCGGCAGCATCCGGTTGCGCACTACCTACGAAAAATCCGGAGCCCGGAGCAGCAGCGACACGTTTGACCCGTCGGCATCTGCAACGCTGGAGCAGTATCAGAAACTGGAGGGCAAGGTCGTTGAGTTCACACTGGACGCCAATCGCAAGGTGATTTCAATCACCGGGCTTTCGGAAATCGTCAACGGTGAACAGGCGGAGCGACAGGCGCGCGAATGGATCACCCAACTCGATGCCAGTTCGGGCGCGCCCCCTGGCGGTGTCGCCGTCGGCCAAAAATGGTCCTCCGAGCAACCGGCAACCTCCATGCCCATCGCAGGAATGGTTTGGCGCACTGAATCGGAGTACCTGCGAAACGAAGAGTGTCACCCGCCCAATCCCAATGGAGCGCCTGCTCCCACTGCGGCTGAATCGGCAGTGAATCCTATGGCGTCTGAGACCTGCGCCGTAATCCTCAGCAATTTGACTCTGGTCCGGCTCAAGTCCGCTCGCAATTCAACACCAGACGACTATCACAAAAATGGAATGCAAAGCGCCGGGACGTGGACAGGTTCGGCGCAAAGCCTGAGCTTTGTTTCTTTGCGCACAGGAATGACCGTGAGCGTCACGCAAACCGGTACCGAGGACATGGACGTCACTGTCCGAACAGCACACAACACCTCCCTGCATTATGCAGGTACAGTTCTTTCACGCTCCCAAGTCTCACTTCTTGCCGACGAATCTCCCAAAAAATAGTCGATTCGGATGTGCGGACAGTGCCTGGAATCCGGTCAGGAATTGATTGTATCTTTCAGGACAGAACGTGCTATCGTTGGCACGAAATTTGACCCGACTCCTCCCTCCGCCGCAAACATGCGGTTGACGTGTTCATGCTTACCAGGCCCAGTTCCAAAGAAATGGCTCCAAGACTGAAGAGGATTCTATGCGCATATTGCTGTATAACCCGGATAACGGGGTCACCCGCAATTTCATGCCGCACCTTTGGATGTTCTTGCTGAAGGCGCTCACCCCTGCGGGCCATGAGGTCATATTGATAGACGGAAACGCGCAGCCCATGGACGAGGCCGGCGTCGCGCGATATGTGCGCGAACACCGCATCGATCTGGTCGGAATCGGGGCGATGACGCGTATGATCGCAAAGGCGTACCGCGTGGCGGACGCTATTCGCGCAGTGGGTGTGCCGGTCGTGATGGGCGGGCCGCACGTTACGGAAATGGCCGATGAGGCTCTAGGGCGCGATGGCGGGCCGCGCCATGCGGACGCCGTTGCGCTTGGAGAAGCCGATGAAACCTGGCCGAAGATTGTTGCGGACGCAGCGCGCGGCAAGCTGAAGGATGTTTACGCGCCTGTGGATGCGTTTGGGCAGGAGAGCAAGCCCTCGCTTCAGGACTATCCTGTGATTCCGTGGGACAAAATTGACCTCGGCCAATTTAATCTGGTTCCGAAAATTGCAACGCGGATGCTTCAGCGCGTCCCGGGGGGCTGGGGGACATTCCGCATTATTCCGATTGAGTCTGGACGGGGCTGCCCGTACGGGTGCGAATTCTGCACTGTCACGGGCTTCTTTGGCGACTCGATCCGGTTTCGCACGAATGAAAGCGTTGTCAATGAACTGTTGCTACTGAAAGCGCGCGCGAAAAGCGAAGGCGGCCAGATTGCCGTCTTCTTCATCGACGATAATTTCGCCATCAACGTGAAGCGCACAAAATCGCTGCTGCGCGACATCATCGCCGCCGGAGCCCAGGTGCACTGGGTGGCTCAAATCAGCGCCAACCTGTTGCGCGATGAGGAACTCGTGGACCTGATCGCGGCTTCGGGCGGCAAGTGGGTCTTCATCGGCATGGAGTCCATCGACACTGAAAACCTGGCCAGCGTGAACAAGGGATTCAACAAGCCGGGAGAATATGCCGCCGTGCTGGAAAGACTCGCCCAGCGCAATGTGTATGCGATCACTTCCTTCATTTTTGGGATGGACAATGACACTCTTGGCGTCGCCGAGAGAACTTTAAATGAAATTCGCACCTGGCCACCCGGGCTGCCGATCTTCGGATTGCTCACGCCCTTACCTGCGACGCCGCTTTACGAAAGACTGGCTACAGCCGGTCGATTGACGAGGCCGAAGCACTGGCAGGAGTTCATCCCATTTGAAATGGCCCACACACCACTGAAGATGACCATCGCGCAAGCCCATGCCGAAGTGAAAGCCGCGTGGGCAAGCGCCTATAGCCCAGAGGCAATGGCCCACGCTGTTGATTCGCTTAAAGATAAGCCGCTAGGATATCAGTTCAACATCTTCATTGCGCGAATGTGTTTCCGGGGAATCTACTTCCCGCAAATGGGGTTTGTGGCATGGCTAAAATTGATTTCGGAAAATCGCCATACGATTTTCAGCCTCGTTAAGGCAGGGCTCGCCAAATGGAGCGCGCGGCCTGTCCGTGTTGGTGCTGACTAAGCGAATCCATTCCGATCATGAATTGGTTTGGGCATCGTCACAACGACGTCAGGTAATCAGCCACTCATTTCTGGGACTACGGAGTCCCCACCTCCAGGTAGCGAAACGGTGATTCCACGTCCTTATACCAATGGGGCGAGTTAGGCGGCACGACAATCACATCCCCTTTGCCAATGCGATGCGATTCGCCCGGCTGGATTGGCTGGCCGCCAAACTGGTCCGGGGCCGTGGGTTTGGCTGCCGCTGAAGAGCCGCCGATGACCAAAGTCGCCGCGCCACTCACCACATACACGACCGCTGTAAACCCCGCGTGGCTGCATCCCTGCTCCGGGCACACGGCCCTCACCGAGTCCCTGCTTTGCGTGTTTACGCGAAACGGACCTTGCAGGGTCGAGCGCCGGAATAGGACCATGCTGCCTCCTGCGGGGATTGCTTTGGAAAAGGAGGCGTCCACCTTTTCGTGATCGAACACGGTGATGAACGGGTACGAAGAGACCGGGTCCTGCGCCACTGTCTTACCAAACCAGCCTGCGGCCGTTGCGGCGATTACCAATGCGACGAGCAAGGTCTTTCGAATGGTCAACATCGCTATCGTTCCTCCCCTGTGCAAAAATTCAGGCTCTCGATGTGTTTCGGAAACAGGAAATCTTCATGGGAGAATAACTCGGTGGCCGCGAATTGTCATTGGAGGAGATAGTTTAGCCCTCGCAATCCCATGACCCGGCGCATACTCCTTTGGTAAAATTCCGGCGTGAAATGGAAGTGGGCGATCCCGCTTGTTCTTGGCTTTATCGCGCTTCTTCTTGTCGCAGGTAGCGCATGTGCAGCAGAGGCCCCGCTGGACCTGTCCTTCTGTGAACTTGCGAACAATCCTAGACCGTATGCATCCCTCCTACGGCTCAGGTCATGCGACTGTTGCGGGCCCAGTTGTGACAATGCTGAAGGCAATTTTTGACGAAACCGTGGAAATTCGAAACCCAATGGGGCCCAACCCTGAAGAGGGGGCAAACTTTGATTCCCTATAGCCCTCCGTCGGGTGAACCGCCCCTTACTGTCAGTGGCGAGCTAAATAAGGTGGCCTCTCACATTTCGCAAGGACGAAACATTGCGGGTGTGCACTGGCGTAGCGACGCGAGTGAGTCCAACGCACTGGGCGAAACCGCTACCATCAGCATCCTCAGAGTTGTGCGGCAGCCTTTCAGCGAACCGTTTAGTGGCTATACCTTTACAAAATTCGACGGAACCCTTATCACAGTCTGAAGATCTGAATACGAGTCAGACAGGATGCGAACGCCACGCGTAATTGTGGCAAATTACGGTCAGACGATACTATTTGCGAGGGCATCTCGCCGGTTACGGATGTGTTTTTTCTTGAGTCTGACCAAAATTCAACGGACCAGACCTCGTGAGGTCGGATCCTCGTCTTCTGGGTATTCCTTCTTGCAGATTTTGATTCTTCTCACTTACCTTTCGAAGAGCCTCTGAGCAGCTTCTCTGACCACCGCTTATACTCGGCATCGTCGAAGCGAGACTTGGATAGCAATGTTCGGACGGGTGCATCTTTCGACTTGTTCTCCGGTCGCGCCTCAACCTTTACATTCTGCATGACTTAGCTGCCCCTCCCATTTGAGTTAGTTTATTGTTGCATTGCCTGAAATTGGATGATCGCAATTAACACTGTTCATCTCAATGGGAGATCAGAACCATTGTGGGAGGTACTAAGGTTCTATTACGTCTAGGAATATGACGAAGGCCCCAAAACCAAGGCTGCCCTCGATCCTTGGCCTGGTGCGCTATAATAAGGGGTTATGCGCGTTCTGGCCGCCGCGCTGTGCGGCCCTATAGCAATGAACTTCAAACTCATGAGCGATTACGAACCACGCGGCGACCAGCCGGAGGCTATCGCGCAGCTTTCGCGCGGCATCGAGGCGGGCGAAAAACATCAGGTACTGCTCGGCGTTACCGGCTCCGGGAAGACGTTTACTGCCGCCAAGCTGATCGAGCGGGCGAACCGACCGGCGCTGGTACTCGCGCACAATAAGACGCTTGCGGCGCAGCTCTATAGCGAATTTAAGAGTTTTTTCCCGCAGAACGCCGTCGAATATTTTGTCAGCTACTACGATTATTACCAGCCGGAAGCGTATATCCCCGCGTCGGACACCTACATCGAAAAAGAGTCCACGATTAACGACGAACTGGACAAGCTGCGCATGAGCGCAACGCGCTCGCTGTTCGAACGCCGGGACGTCATCATTGTCGCTTCCGTCTCCTGCATTTACGGCATCGGCTCGCCGGAAGCCTATTTCAGCATGAGGGTGATGATCGAGAAGGGCCAGAGCACCGCGCGCGAGGCGCTGCTGCGCAAGCTGGTGGACATCCAGTACGAGCGCAGCGAGGATTTGCGGCGCGGCACTTTTCGCGTGCGCGGGGATCGCATCGAGATTTATCCACCGTATGAGGACAACGCCTACGCCGTGGAACTGTGGGGCGCGCAAATCGAAGCGATTCGACAGATGGACCCGCTGACCGGCGCGGTGCGCTCGGGACAGACAGACTTGACGCGGCTAACAATTTATCCGAAGTCGCACTACGTGATGCCCGCCGAGCAGCGAGAGCGCGCCATCCGCACGATCCTGCAGGAACTGGACTGGTGGAAACCAGAACTGGAAAAGCAAGGGAAATACGCGGAGGCGCAGCGCGTGTGGCAGCGGACGATGTTCGACATTGAGATGATGCGCACGATCGGGTATTGCCACGGCGTCGAGAACTATTCGCGCCACATGTCCGGCCGCCTGCCCGGCGAAGCGCCGCCGACGCTGCTGGATTATTTCCCGCAGGACTATTTGATCTTTGTCGATGAATCGCACCAGACCATCCCGCAACTTCACGCGATGTATCACGGCGACCGTTCGCGTAAACAAACGCTAGTGAACTATGGGTTTCGAATGCCCTCGGCGATGGATAACCGCCCGCTGAATTTCGAGGAGTTCGAACATCGCACCGGGCAAATCGTGTATGTCTCCGCGACGCCGGGGCCGTACGAGCTGACAAAATCGGCGGGAGTGGTGGTCGAACAGGTGATTCGTCCCACCGGGCTGGTGGACCCGGAAATCGAAGTGCGCCCGGTAAAGGGCCAGGTGGACGATCTGCTGGAGGAAATTCGAATCCGCGCCGAGAAAAACGAACGCGTGCTGGTCACCACGTTGACCAAGCGGATGTCCGAGGATTTGGCGGAGTATTTCACCGAAACGGGCGTGCGCTGCCGCTACATGCACTCGGAGATCGACACGCTGGAACGCGTTCGAATCCTGCGCAGTTTGCGCAAGGGAGAATTCGACGTCCTGATCGGCATCAACCTGCTGCGTGAGGGCTTGGACCTGCCGGAAGTCTCGCTGGTCGCAATCCTCGATGCCGACAAGGAAGGCTATCTGCGCAGCGCCACTGCGCTCATCCAGACCATTGGCCGCTGCGCGCGCCACGTCGAGGGCCGCGCGATTCTTTACGCCGATCGCATCACCGGGTCCATGGCGCAGGCCATGGGGGAAACCAGTCGCCGCCGCGCGATACAAGTGGCTTACAACACCGCGAACGGCATCACGCCGCAATCCATCATCAAGTCCGTGGACATGAAGCTGGCCGCGATAGTGGAGGCGGACTATGTAACCGTCCCCGTCGAGGACTTTGCCGATGCCGACATCACCAGCGAGGCGAAGCTGGGCGAAGTTCTGGCACAGCTCGATGTGCAGATGCGCGATGCTGCCAAGAAATTCGAGTTCGAACGCGCTGCAGCGTTGCGTGACCGGATTCGAACGCTGAAGCAGCGCGACCTATCTGGATTCTTTTCAGCTGCGGCTGAGCCTGCGCCGGTGGAGTAAGCTAACAGAAATTCAAAAATCAGAATCAGAAAATGGCTCAGCTACTATCTGATATTCATCCTCGTAAACGATGTAGCCAGGCCTGTCGGTCTTGATCATCTCGAAATGAACATGATGATTGTCGAGGACAACTAAAATCTCGCGCAATTTTGCAATATGTTCGGTCGCCGTGTCTTTGAACCAGGATATGGCCTTCTCTTGCTTCCGGTAGTACGGCGGCTTCGAATTTGTGAATTTGCTGGGCTTCCTGAGATTGATATTGAACCAGTCCAATAGTTCGCGAAGCCTGGGTTCCTCATAGTCATGCAGCTGACCTTCATCTTTCAGACGATATGCTGCTTGGAAGACTCCGGTTTCTCGCGCTGAGACTTGATGAACTTCGCCGATGATGAACCGGATGTACATTGCCAGACCTATTCTATACCTGCCCCTTCCGCAACTCCTCGATCGGATAAAACGTCCCGCGCCACATCACGCCGCCACGCCAAAGCGTCGCGATTGCGGAGCGCGCCAGCATCCAGCAAAACAGCAGCGCGCCTAAGGGGTGCGTTAGACCATATAGCGGAGAAGCGCTCGTGGACCAGATCATCCCTGTGTGAATCAAAATTGCCGCTGCCACTGCTACTGCGGCGAAAACGCGCGCCCAGCCTGTGGCGAACGCCAGGCCGAAAAACGGCAGGACGCTCATGATCAACGGCAGCGCCATCGCGCACAATGCAAACAACGGATTGTAGTGGCACGCGGCGAAGAAGTTTTTGGTGACGCCGCGAATCACGTTGCGCACGCCGCTGTGCCAGCGGACGCGGACCATGTCTTGCGCGACGGCTACGCCAGAGCGGCATCCGGCGACCTTGATCAGCTTGCCGAGCTTCATGTCTTCTATGACGTCCATGCGCAGGCGGCGGTGGCCGCCGCATTTTTCGTAAGCGTCGCGGCGCACGAGTTGGAATGCGCCCACTCCCATATAGCGGCCAGAGCGTGGATTCGAAGTCTGCCACGGCTCGTTCCCGAAGACGAAGCCGAGGCCGAAGTAGGAAATCGCGGTGATCTCCCAGAAGCCGCGCATTTCGACCGATGCGAGCAGCGTCAGGTGGTCCCACTGACGTTCGGTGGCAAGCGAGAGAGCGCGGCGCAGAACGTCGGGCGCGAAATGGACGTCCGCATCGGTGAAAACGAGCCAGTCGCCCTGCGATTGTTCGAATCCAGCGACCAGCGCGTGCGGCTTGCCGAGCCAGCCGGGCGGCAAGTCCGCCACGTCGATCACCTTAAGTTGCTTGTTTTGCTCTTCGACGGCGTAAAGGATTGCGGGCGTGGCGTCTTTCGAACGGTCGTTGACGGCTACGACTTCGAAACTGGGGTAATCCTGCGCAAGCAGGGTGGCCAGGGCTGCGGGGAGTTTCTCCGCTTCATCCCGTGCGGCAAAGATTACTGACACGAATGGTGCCACTTTGGCTGATAATGGAGAAGCATCGGACAGCCAGGGGAGCTTGGCCATCCCTATCCCTCCCCGGATGCCCTGAATGATCCAGAGAGCTGCGATGGAACCAAAAACCGTAGTCCAGAAGATGTGCAAAGTAGGGTATTCCGCGAGACCTAATTTTCTGTAAGGTGAAAATGGCCTGACACGATATGCTAACACAGCAAATGTCGGACACATTATCCATTGTCGGGGCGGGCCGGATCGGCAGATCGCTGGGGCGGCGTTTGCATGAGCTCGGATGGCGATTAGGTGTCGCCACAACGCGTTCTGTACCCACCGCGCGCGAAGCTGTGCGCGCCATTGGCACCGGGCAGCCCGAGGATAAGCTTACGCGGCGTCTGCTCGCCTCCGATGTTGTGCTGATTACCACGCCGGACAGCGCCATTGAGTCCGTGGCCTCCGAGCTGGCCACGCTGGGCGGCAAGGAATGGCGCGGCAAGACCGTACTTCACACCAGCGGTTCGCTGGACGTTTCCGTGCTGCGGCCGCTCGCCGAAGCTGGCGCTGCAACCGGATCCATCCATCCCATGCAGACCTTCAGCGGACAAAACGTTCCCGACCTCAAAGGGCTTGTGTTCGGGATCGATGGCAGCTCCGGGGCTTTGAAAATTGCGCGCAAGATGATCCGGCAAATGGGCGGCGTGGCAGTTCGCTTGTCGGGAACGAACAAGGCGGCGTATCATGCAGCTGGTTCGTTTGCGTGCGCGTATGTGCTGGCGCTCATCGAGACTAGCACGCGCATTCTGATGACGCAGGGTTTTACGCGGCGCCAGGCGACTCGCGCGCTGTTGCCGTTAACGCGCCAGACACTGGATAACCTGGAATGCATCGGTCCACGAGCATCATGGACCGGCCCTTTGACACGGGACGATTTTTCGACGGTCGGGCGTCATGTGGATGCGCTTTCGAATTTTCCGCCCGAATATCTGGATGCATACGAGGCGCTTTCGCGGCTGACGGTATCGGTTCTGTCGGACGATGTGAGTTTAAAGCTGCAGAAACTGGATGAGATCTTTAAGCAGCGCAAAAAAGAGTCGCCGGTGAAAATCTCGAAAAGGAAATCTGTACCCGTTTAAGTTTTTGAGCGCTGCCATTTACATTTGCGAGGAAACTCTTGACCCAATTGAACATTCCAATCGAAAGCATGGCGCTGGCGAATGGCCTGCGGGTTGTGGTTTCTCCGGACCGTACGGCTCCGGTGGCGACGGTGGGGGTTTATTACAACATCGGATTCCGTATCGAGCCGCGCGGCAAAAGCGGTTTCGCACACCTGTTCGAACACATGATGTTTCAAGGCTCGGCCAACGCCGGGAAGATGGCGCACATCAAAGCGATCAATTCTTCCGGCGGCGTGCTCAACGGTTCGACGCACTATGACGTCACGAACTATTACGAGGCGGTCCCGTCGAACGCGCTCGACCGCGTGCTGTGGCTCGAGGCCGACCGCATGCGCGCGCTCAAAGTGGACGACGAGAACCTGCGCAACCAGCGCGACGTGGTGAAGGAGGAGGTGCGAGTCAACGTGCTGAATCAGCCGTACGGCGGTTTCCCTTGGCTCGATCTGCCCCCGGTCGCATATCGCAACTGGGCCAACGCGCACAATTTTTACGGCGATTTCGACGACCTCGACGCCGCGACGCTCGATGACGTCCAGAAATTCTTTAAGACATACTACGCGCCTTCAAACGCTGTCCTGCTGATCCTTGGCGATGTGGACACCGACGAGGGTTTCAAACTGGCGGAGCGGCATTTCGCGAGCATTCCTTCCGGGCCGCAGCCTGCGCCCGCGGATATCGACGAGCCGCCGCAAATCGACGAACGCCGCGGCGAGGTGGAAGAAAAATTCGGCACGTTGCCGACTATCGCCATCGGACACCCGGCGCCGCGGCGGCTCACTCCTGAGTGGTATGCCGCAGCCATGCTGGATGAGGCGCTGCACGGCGGCCGCGCGGGACGCGTCTATCGCAAGCTGGTGCTCGAACAGCAGATTGCGGTGGACACCGACGGTGGCATTCACTATCCGGTAGGCGATTTATTCGACTACAACGGACCGACGCTGATGGTGACTCGCATCATGCACAAGCCGGAGTACTCAGCAGATCGCACGATTGCCGCTTACGATGAGATTCTCGACGAAATGAAACAGACTGGAATTGCATCGGACGAACTTGAACCGATTAAGGTGAAATTCCGGTCGCATTATTTTTCAATGCTGGAGGGCGGCGGTTCCATTCCCCGCTACGGATTGATGCACCTTCTGGCGTGCTTCACATTGTTCGATAACGACCCGCATCTGGTGAACTCGATTCTTGGCGGCTTCATGGAAGTTACGCCAGAATCGGTTCAGTCCACCGCGCACAAACTTCTCTTAAGGGAAAACCGCTCTATCGTGATTCGCCAGCAGGCGAAGAAAGTGGCGGCCTGATGTCTTCCGCTCCCGGTTCTGAAATTCAAACGACTCTACCGGCGCTGGCTCCTGAAAGGCCCGTAGTCTGGCCGCCGCGCGTGCGCGCGACGCTTTCGAACGGCCTCGAAGTCGTGCTGGTGGAATCGCACACGATACCCAAATTCAACGGACAGCTTTTCTTCCGCAGCGGCAACGCCATAGTGGCTGCGACGGCCCCCGGGCTGGCGGACATGACTGCAACCGTGATGCGCACCGGCACTACCGCGCGCAGCAGCCGGCAAATTGAAGAGGATTTACGCCGCGTGGGCGCAGACCTTTCCGCCGGGGCGGGCGCCGACAATAGCGTGGTTTCCTTCGCGGGTCTGGTGGATTTTTCAGGCGATCTGTTGCGCCTGGTTGCGGAGCTGACGCAGCATGCCGCCTTCCCTGCCGATGAATTCGAACGCGAGCGGCGGCAACTGGTGGAGGGGCTGAAGATCGAAAGAACCACACCCGGATTTCTGGGGAGCGAGCGGTTTCGTCGCGTACTGTTTGGCGCGCATCCGTACGGGACGATTTCGCCAACTGAGACGCAGGTCGAAGGCTATCGACTCGAACAGCTTTCGGAATACTACCGTAAGTACTATCGTCCCGGAAACGCGCTGCTGGTGATGGTGGGCGATTTTTCGCCCGCGGCCATGCTTGCACAAGTCGAACAAATCTTCGGCTCGTGGGCTGCGGGGGCTGTCGATGACGCGCCGAATCCTACGCTGCCCGAATTGCACGGTCGGCATGTTTACCTTGTGGATTTGCCGGGATCGGTGCAGACGCAGGTGCTGGTTGGCAATCGCGCCATCACGCGAAAGCATACGGATTGGCTGCGCCTGACGCTGGCGAACTCCATCTACGGCGGCGCATTCAATTCGCGGCTGGTGATGAATATTCGCGAGGAAAAAGGCTACACCTACAGCCCGCGAAGCGGAGCGCATTCCCTGCGCCAGCACGGCTATTTCAGCATCTCGGCGGCCGTGCGCAACGACGTGGTTGCCGCCGCGCTCACCGAAATTTTTTATGAAGTGGACCGCATGCGCTCCACTCCAGTAGGCGAAGACGAACTCGCCGACGCGCGCAATTACATGACGGGAGTGTTTTCGCTTGGCCTCGCGACGCAAGACGGCCTGGCGGGACAGCTCGCGAGCGCAACACTGGAGCGTATGCCGGAAGATTATCTGGAAACCTATCGCGAGCGTATTCTGAAGCTCACTTCCGCCGATGTCCTCGACGCGGCGCAAAAATATTTCGATTCCGCCAACGCGCAGGTCGTTGTCGTAGGCGATCGCACAAAGATAGAATCACAGGCGGCCACATTCGGACAATTGGAAGTATATGACGCGCAAGGGCAGCGAATTTAGTAAAACAGGTTTCAACCTGTTTTCTCTTGATAGTGTAATGTTTCAGCCAGGAAATTCCGCCATCAAAGCTATCTCCCTAGCTGTGGCAATTATTTTGGCATTCGCACCACTATCGGCCCAGAAGAAGCACCCTTCAAAACCAATCGACCTGAACGTCGCCAACATCAAAGAGTTGGAAGAATTGCCGGGGGTTGGCGCGGTAACCGCGCAGAGAATCATCGACGCACGACAAAAGAGCGGCAAATTCCACCGCATCGAGGACCTGCTGGCCATTCGAGGAATCAGCACGAAGCGGCTGGAAATCCTGCGGCCGTACGTTACTATCTCACCTTCACAAACAGTCCCACAGAAGACCGGGCCTCCAGTTAAGAAGACGCCAACGCAATAAAGACTACCCGCCACTTTAAATCGTTTGATGAGTGTGCTTTTTCGATGCAGCCAGGACCGGCACTTGGTCGGCAATGGTCAGTCCGTAGCCTTCCAGCGCAACGACTTTCCGGGGATGATTGGTAAGAACTCGCAGGTTTTTCAATCCAAGATCGATTAGAATTTGCGCGCCGATGCCGCTTTCGTGCTGGAGTTGCCGCTGGCGCGCAGCATCCAATTCGAGCTGCATGCGCGAGTGATAGAGAATGTGCGGCAACGCGCCAGGAATAGGAACGGCGGAATCGATCCCGAAGCCCCGTCCCGTATGGTGCAGATAGACGAACACGCCGCGGCCTTCCTTCACAATCGCTTCGAGTGAGCGCTCGACGATATCGTGGCAGTCGCAATCGGTGGAGGCAAAAACGTCTCCGGTGAGACAGTGCGAGTGCACGCGCACCAGCGGAGGCGCGCCGCTCAAGTCTCCGCGAACCAGGGCGATGTGCTGCTCGCGATCGATATCGGACGAGTAGGCGATCATGCGAAAATCGCCGTAGCGCGTGGGCAAAATGGCTTCGGCTGCGCGGCGGACGTACCGCTCGTTGCGCATGCGGTAGCGAATCACTTCCGCGACGCTCAGTAGTTTCAATCCGTGCGCGCTGCAGAACTCGATCAGTTGCGGCACGCGAGCCATAGTGCCGTCGTCGTTCATGATTTCGCAGATCACACCTGCGGGCGTCAGACCCGCCATGCGCGCCAGGTCCACGGAGGCTTCGGTCTGTCCCGCACGCACCAGCACGCCGCCATTTCGCGCGCGCAACGGGAAAACGTGTCCAGGACGCGCCAGATCGCCGGGGCGCGTGCCTTCATCAATCGCGGTGAGGATGGTGGTCGCGCGGTCGGACGTGCTGATTCCCGTCGTGGTGCCGCGCCGGGCGTCGATCGATTCGCAAAACGCCGTGCCGTAATTCGAGGTGTTGACCGGAGTCATCAGCGGCAGGGAGAGTTCGTCGCAACGCTCCTCGGTGAGCGCAAGGCAGACCAGCCCCCTGCCGTACTTGGCCATGAAGTTGACTGCCTCGGGCGTAATTTTCTCCGCCGCCATCGTGAGGTCGCCTTCATTCTCGCGATCTTCGTCGTCCACAAGGACGATTTGACGGCCCTGGCGGATTTCTTCGAGGGCTTCCTCGACGGTTGCAAACGGAATGGGGTCAGCGGACATGTTGCTTCTCGTACTCCTCAGCAAAAATTGTGGATATGAAAGTCTTTTTTAACTATACAGAATCGGTGATTTTCCAGCAAGTCGGTGTGTTTGTGTGCGGTGGTTCTATTTGCCAGCTTTACTTTAAAGGAGAGCTTCCGTTGCGCTACTTGCGACGGAGATCGTAAACGTAAATTGGATTGTCCGGTTCGGTCGATACGCCCTCGTCTATACCGCTCGAAAGCAGGTCCCACTGGTCCGCGAAGCGGCGTTCAACTTCTGGACGATTAAAGCCCCGGGGGCCACGCCGCTTGCCTTCGGCAAACCCCGCCAGAATGAGTCTTGCTCCCGGCGCCGCCACGGCGCTCACTTCGCGAACGTAAGCCTCGCGCCCTTCGTCGGAGAGACCGTGCAGGCAGCCAAGGTCAGAGATCAGCGGAAAACCCTCGCCGATCCCGTAGGAGCGAAGCCGCGTCACGTCGCCTTGCATATACCGCACGCTCACGCCGGCAGCTTTCGTCTTTGCGCGAGCTCTGTCCAGCGCGCGATTTACAAAGTCCACTGCAGTCACTTCCCAGCCATGTTGTGCAAGATAAATGGAGGAGTCACCCGTGCCGCAGCCGAGGTCCAGTGCTTTGCCTTTTGCCAGAGCCGCAGGGCCTTCTACAAGCTCAAGCAACCGGGTGGGCAGTTTATGACCCTCCCAGGGTGTAAAGCCGAGGCGATACATCACCCCGAAAAGGACACGATCGAATCCCATGACGGAGAATCGTACAAAAAGTGCAGTTGAAGATCAAGTGTTCGACAGGGTGTTGCCCAGCCAGGTATCGACAGTTGGAGTTAATATTTTAGAACGGCGACAGAGCTATCGGTGGAAGCGCCCCATCAATACGCCCTTCCCCAAAATGTGGCCGTCAATGGCGCTCATAACCTGGGCGCGAGTGGCGTCCGGACCGAGGGAAAGCTTCATATCGATTGCGTAGATTTCGAAGGTGTAATGGTGGTATGGACCTGCGGCCCCGGCACCCGGCCCGCGAAAGCCGACATCTCCGCGAGTGTTCTTGATCTGGATCGAGCCGTCCGGCAGCTGCGGCGTTGGGGGCACGGCCTCGGGGAGTCCATGAGCGGTCCCTGGAATATTGAAAATCAGCCAGTGGAGGACGTCGTCCAGCTTTTTGTTGGGCGCTCCATCCGGGTCACGCACTGTCACGACAAAGCTGACGGTGTTTGCCGGGACGTTGGTCCATTGCAGGGCGGGCGAGACGTATTTGGGGTCCGCTTGGGTGTATTTGTTGGGAATGACGCCGCCGTCTTCGAATGCCGTGGTGGAAAGCGTGAAGCCGGGTGTTGAGGGAGGCGCTGCGGGAGGCGCTTGCTGCGCTTGCGCGCCGATGCTGAGGAGTGCTGCTGTTGCCACGATCATGAGTGCTCGTTGGATTCTCATCTTATGTCCTTGTAAGTAGCACAGGCCTTCAGCCTGTGCGGGGTTGGTTTAGACTTCAATCAATTCGAAAACCAAAAGCGCACAGACTGAAGTCTGTGCTACCAAAACCTACGCACCCTGCGCTTGCCAGAACTTCATTTCGTCTGCCGACGGTCCGTACATGCCGGGGAATTCCACGTTGTTCATGCGCAGATAGACGCCCAGCTGAGCGCGATGGTGGATCAGGTGGTTCATCATCATGCCGCGTAGAACTGCGATGCGCGGCATCGAGAAGACTTCCTTGCCCGCGTAGCTGAAGCTCCAGATTTTGGCGAGGTCTTCGTCGCTGGCGCCGGCAATCGCGGCGCGTGCTTCGGCCACATACTTATCGAAGGTTTCGAGAATCTCTTTTTTGGTCGTGGGATTAAACGGCTTTTCGCCGCCCTTCATTTCCAGTTTGTCCAGTTTGATCGTCGCTGTGCCATAGCTGGGGATTTCGGCGACGTGTCCGGCGAGCCGGCCGAAGGTCATCGATTTATCGTGCGGCTTGTAATCGAACTTGCCGTCGGGGACACACTCCAGCAGTTTGCGGGTGCTGGCCATTTCCTTGTCGAACTCCGGCAAGAGCATTTGAGCGAGCGGCATACGATCCTCCTGTGTAAATTATTTCAGCGAACTTCAATGCCCGAAAGGATAGCACAAGTAGGACAGACTTCAGTCTGTCCGCAGTTGGGGTTGGGTTAAGAATGAGTGGCAGCCACGGCTAAAACCAAAAGCGGACAGATTGAAATCTGTCCTACTTGAGCGCCTTCTTTAGAGCCAGGCTGCTTTTCTTCAACTGCTTCTTGAGCGCATTCACCTGCTTTTCCATCTCAGCAAGCTCCTGCTTCGCAATGCGTACCGCTTTGTGGGCTGTGCCATCAGCCTTGCCAACTGCCGATCCGATCTTCACCGCTGCATCTTTAAGATTATTTTTCTTGGCCATGTGATTGCCTCCAGACGGATTAACAATGGCAGATTTGCGGCATTTTTGGCAAGCACGAATCCACCGGTTCCATCGATGGTCCCGCGAGAGGATTGAATCGTGCGGTAATCGTTACGCAGGAACTCCTTCCACGATTGAGTCCATGACCGCTGTGGGGACGATCCGGCTCAAATGCCAGCCGGACGCTGCGAACAGCTCGCGGAATTGTTTTTCGCTGCGCTCGCGTCCACCGGGGAAGATCAGCATTTGCAGATCGAGGAACTTGGCCGGGGAAAAGTCGTTGCCGGACTGGATTACGCTGTCGACCACGAGTAGCTTGCCGCCGGGGTTCACGCCCTTTCGGCAGGCTGTGAGGATCTTGACGCACAAGTCATCCGGCCAGTCGTGGATGATGTGCTTCATGATGTAGGCATCGGCCCCTGCGGGGACCGAGGAAAACATGTCGCCGGTCGCAAGCGTTGCGCGGTCCATGACTGGCTTGAGCGGCCCTTCCGCCGCACCTGAAATTACGTGCTGTTCTTCGAGTAGAGTGCCCTTTAAATGTGGATTCTTCTTCAGGATAGTCGCCAGCAACAGTCCATGCCCGCCTGCCACGTCCACAATGGAATTGAATTTGCTGAAGTCGTACGCGTCGGCCACGGCGGGGCTATCGATGGCGGAGAAGTTGGTCATCGCGTCATTGAATATCCGCGCTTCTTCCGGGTGCTGCTTGAAAAACTCGAACGTTGGCGCGCCATAAATTTCAGGGAGCGCCTGCTTGCCGGTGCGCACGCAATATTCGAGGCGCGACCAGCCGCGACCTTGCCATTCCCTGCCTCCCATGATCGCCAGAGAGCGCAGGCTGGGAGTCACATCGCTTCGCAGAACCGCCGACAGCGGCGTTTGCGAAAACTTTCCGTCAGGGCCCTCCGTCAGCACTCCCACGCAAGCCGTGGCGCGCATCAGTCGGTAGAGCGCTTGAGCGTCCGCGCCAATCTGGCTCGCCAGTTCATCCGCCGATTTGGGAGCAGCCTCGACAAGATCGGGAATCCCCAGTTGCGCGAGGCACGAGATGGTGCCGGCGATGAAAACGCCTCCTAACAGTTGCATCATTCCTGCATGGGCCGGTGGAGTTTGGGGCTGCGCGGTCATTACTTGTCCTCCGAATTTTTCGTTTGAGTATTTCAAACAATGAAAGTATACACTCAAAATTTATTCATTGAATGACGGTGGTTGCCGTAAGTTTTGCCTCCGCGGAATCGTCGGAATATTTCAACTTGGGATATCTCGAGACAGAAACAAAAAGGGCGCCCCGACAAAATCGGGGCGCCCTTGAACTGCAACTTACTGATCCAGCCTTAGTACATCCCGCCCATACCGCCCGGTCCACCGGGGCCGCCGCCTGCGCCTGCTGCGGCTCCCTTGCTGTCTTCCTTGATGTCTGCAATCAAGGCTTCGGTGGTGAGCATGAGACCGGCGATGGACGCGGCGTTCTGGAGGGCGAGGCGGGTGACCTTGGCCGGGTCGATTACGCCCGCCTTGACCATGTCGCCGAACTCTCCGTTGTCTGCGTTGTAGCCGAAGTTGTCGTCCTTGCTGTCACGGACGCGATTCACGATTACGGCGCCTTCTTCGCCCGCGTTCAGGGCGATCTGCCGCAACGGTTCCTCGAGCGCGCGCTTGACGATGTTTACGCCAATGGCTTCTTCTTCATTGAGCTTCAGCTTGTCGAGCACTGCGATGCAGCGGATTAGCGCTACGCCGCCGCCGGGAACGATTCCCTCTTCGACAGCCGCGCGTGTGGCGTGCATGGCGTCCTCGACGCGAGCCTTCTTTTCCTTCAGTTCGGTTTCGGTTGCCGCGCCCACCTTGATGACCGCTACGCCGCCGACCAGCTTGGCGAGGCGTTCCTGCAGCTTTTCCTTGTCGTAGTCCGAGGTGGTTTCCTCGACCTGCGCTCGGATCTGCCGGACGCGTCCTTCGATTTCGCTGGACTTACCAGCACCCTCGATTATCGTCGCGTTGTCCTTGTCGATTGTGACCTTCTTGGCTTTGCCGAGGTCTTCCATCTTTACGTTCTCGAGCTTGATGCCGAGATCCTCGGTGATGGCTTTGCCGCCGGTCAGCGTGGCGATGTCTTCGAGCATGGCCTTGCGGCGATCTCCGA
>CAZUNI010000002.1:0-194322 GCA_964622265.1 uncultured Acidobacteriaceae bacterium
CATATCGCTTGCTTCATGATCGTCTTGCGGAGGGTTGTGCAATAGCTTCTAGTACATTCCAGAGTTGATTTCAGATTCCGATTCGCTCATCGTGCTTACACTTAGTTTTTACGCTTAATAAAAAAGCCATGTCCCGGTTGGCCTTTGTTGCTCGACTCCGGGTTTGCTCCAGTCGCAGACGCCGTCGGGGAAGATTGCTGCGAGGTGTTTTTTCTCCGACTCGGAGAATGTGACTTTATAGTCCTTGAAGTCGATCGGCTTTAACTGACACTTCAGAACGTCATTGGACGCAGGCTCACCGGCTACCATGCGCGGCGACGGGTACATCGGATAGAACTCATTACATTCGCCTCCCGCAGCAGTCTGCGGCTCGACAATGCGCCCGCCCGCTTCCGTGTAGCACGAATCCGCCAAATCCGCAGGTTTTGCGCGAACGATCTTTTCGATGGTTCGTTTGCCGGGTCCGGCTTTTCCAAGCGCGGTAAGCCATTCGTCCATTTTCGAGACCGCGTAT
Source organism: uncultured Acidobacteriaceae bacterium (assembly GCA_964622265.1). Lineage (GTDB taxonomy): Bacteria > Acidobacteriota > Terriglobia > Acidiferrales > UBA7541 > Palsa-360. The sequence continues at coordinate 515 of CAZUNI010000002.1, forward strand.
TCGTCCATAGCGATACTGCGGCTCACCGGTCCCACCAAAAGCACGTCGTTCGCAAACGTCCCATTGGCCTTCAGCAGCCGCGCGCGCAAAGAAAATGAATGGAATTTCAAGTGTATATCGCCATCCGGCAGTAAGTCGCGGTAAGGCCGCACGTCGATAATCGGCACAGGATACTGCGCCAGTCCGAGCCCGCCTGTGGTGATCTGGCCCTTCTGGTAGGCTCTGCGCAGGGTTAGACGATCGGCCGAATTTCTAGCCGCCACAAAATTACCGTCCTCGTCATAGCCTCCGACATTCTTGTTCAAATCCAGAAACTGCGCGGCGTTGATCGTGCGCGCGTTGAGCGCGGCCAACCCGTATTGCACTCCGGTGTTGTCCACCGGCCGGCGCGCAAAGCCCGTCGCAGGATCACGGCCGAGCACATTGATAGTGTGTTCGAATACATCGCAGCGCACTCCCGAGCGGTTGGACACCGCATCGTACCGTTGTGCGGCCAGCAATTGCGGCGGACACAGAGCCTCCGGCTTAAAGCGTTTGACTTCGTCGGAAAAATCTTTCACGCGGCCCGAGCCCTCGATGGCCAACTTTTGTTCATCCAACAGGGCCTGTCCGGCGGTGACGAAGTAATGGTAGAGGATCTGCGAATCAGCCAATGACTGAATGTTTGTCAGAACATCCGGGAATGTCCTGCCCGGAATAATGCCGTCGAGAAGACCCGGATAATTCTCCGCGATTGGCAGTTGTTGTTCGGCTCCGCCGGATGCGCCCCACGACATCGTAAAGTCGGGCTGCCCGAAAACCTTGATGAAACGTTCCTTCACCATCATCATCGTTTCCGCGGCGGTCACGCTGTTACAGTTGTTTCCAAAAACGTTCAGGGTCGCGGAAGCCTCGGCGTACCCCTTGCCAACGATGGCCTCTTTCACAATCCCGCCGTTGTAACCGATGCTCGTCCCTTGTTTGAGCGATCCGCCAGCGCAGCCGCCGCCGAAAGAGTAAAGGAGGCGCCTGTTCCAGCCTTTTGGCGGAGAAAACGCGTCAGGCTGAGGTCCTTGCGTCGGGTCGTACAGCATCGCGATCTGATAAATGGACCGGTTGACTGTCCCAGTCTCAATTCGAACGACGTAGGGAACTTTTTCTCCTGTCGATATTGTCGTCCACGCGACATCCGACGGCAGCGCCGTGAGGTTCGGCAGCGGTTTTAGAACAGGCTCGGCAGAGGCAGCTGCCTTGGGAGTGCTGACGGGCGCGGACGTCGATTTGTACATGTACGTCACAACTGTCTTCACGGAACAATTCGAATCGAGCGGCAGTCCCAGCGGCGTGCCATCCGGCAACTTGAAATCCTGTGTCTGGCAAAAGAATGGCTGTTCCTGAGGGCCGGAGAATATCGGTCCCGTGGTCGGATAATTTTTGAGAGTAAGTTGCGCGATCCGTTTCGGGCCGCTAAATACTTCCAACCCGTTCTCCCCGAGTTTCAAACCCGCTATCAGACCAGTTAGCGTGTGAGCTTTCGGGTCGGCATGAAGCGCGTGGCTGACGTCCTGACCATTCAGTTTGACTATGATTTTTCCCAAAGGAGCAGTCGATGGCACATCGATCCGCACCAATGCGTCTCCGCCGCTAACCATCCCGGGCCGGCTCGATAGTGTTGTTACGCGAAATGTTTGCACGGTGTTGGCATGCGACACCTGGAACAGAGAAATAAGCGCAACCATGCCGCAAATCGATTTCAGTGATTTTTTCATTGATGCGTTTCCCTTTTGTTTTTGGGACCCGGGCATCGTACGCCACTCGTGTCGCCGATACAACCAATCTGCGATAAGGGTGGTCGCCTGAAAGATCAGTGGATAGCTTGCCGACGAGAATCGGTGAGTGGACTGGATCCCGATGCGAAGAAATTACGCGAATGATTCGACCCGAAATCGCTAATGCTAGGGCTAATTTTTTGATGCCAGCACGCGCGCTTCTGCTACCGTCCGGGCGCGAATTTTGTGCAACCGGTCTCGAAGGTTTCCCGGATTGATGCCCGCCGAGTAGCACACCGTGCGGTAATCCTTGTCATTGTGAAACAAGAACTGTTCGGCTTCGCGTTGACGGCGGAGCGGACCACGCACCCACTCCTGAACGGTGCTTGCTATCACCGCGCGCCACAGCCTCTGCTCGGCGATCTCGTGATCTTCATTGTAATGAACCGATGTCTCTGCCATATTCCCCCCCAGATTGGCCGCGATCTATTTCCCTGGCCACACGCTCCATGTAAGGGCAATGGGAGGGCCACCCTTCGGCGATGATCGAAATCGGGTCGAGGCGTAAGATATTGCAAAGAAAGAAGTTTCCAAGGGGGGATAGAATTCCGTCGACTTGCATTGTGCGCGGCATGTTTCAAGAACGCACAAACGAGGGCTTACTGTACCGCGGTGCACCAAATCAATCGAGCTACGGTGGGCTTGCCTGCCATCTCCATTGCAGTCCTACGAACAGAAGTTCTTAAGGATATGTCACCCAAAGCGTAGGACCAAGCGGATCTTAGCAATTGTGTTTCGCGCGATTGGTATCAGCTGGCCACCCACCCGGAAGGGCGCTGATATTTTTGGCGGTAGATGATTCTGTGCTTCTTTCCGCCAGAGACGAACTCAAAAACTATTTCCTTGCTGCTATCCAAACGAGCTTTGCCATGGTTCTTGGATGCTGACAGTACCAGCCAGTGTCCCGCGACGATTTCATAGCTGCCGGTTTCGCTCAGCATCTTATAACTGCCATCGGCTTTTAGTTCCAGCGACGGCGCATGGCAAGGCTCCGTCTTTCCAGCAACTTCCATCGTTGCACACCTGTAAGTTCCTGAAAGATAGGTTTCAGCCCGAGCGGGAACTGCTGCGAAGACCAGACTTGCTATGCCAGCGAAGAGTATTCCAGGAAGACTCTGATGCAACCTGAGATTGAGGCCCATGATCGTCTTTCGGAGGCTCTCGGCTTGCGGTCCGTATACCCCCACGCTGGAATGAGCAAGTGCAATGCCAGAATGGAACGTCTGAATGTGCACGATTTAAAGCACTTAGCGCACCAATCCTAAAATCCAATAAGCGCGAAGTGAACGATATGTTCCACTATTGCATAGGATTGGAAGGGATTTTCCCTCCCTTGGGCCTGAGGTCTTATATCTTTGTAGCGCGCGTAATCAGATAGTCCTGGCGAACTACGTTTTCATCGAAATATTCGACGGCGATGGCATCGTACTCTGCGCGGAAGGTTTGGAGCTTCAATAGGTCGGTGGCCGCCAGAGTCTCAACCAATTTTCGGGTTGGCCCTGCGCTTTTTTCCGTATTGGTCCTATGGTGCTGGACGCTCAACGCGGGAACCAGCATGGTCCCTGCACTGAAGACAAGGTCCTTGACTGCCGCGCCCAGCCGTTGCCGAACAATACTCGGGTCGCCCCAGGCCGGAGGCGGTGCAGCTCCTGGCGGAGGCGGCACATAGCGCGCGACCAGCGCGAACATGCGAGCCACAAAGAAATCCGGCGGCCACGTCGAAAACGCAATCGTTCCGCCCGGCTTCAGCACACGCAGCATTTCAGCAATCGCCACTTCCGGCCGGGGAGCGAACATGTGGCCGTACTGGCTGAGCACCGTATCGAACGCGGCATCGGCGAACGGCAATTTCGCGACATCGCCTTCGTGCCAATCGATTTCGACACCGGCTATTTTCGAATTTTCGCGCGCGCGTTCAAGCAGTTCCGGCGTGAGGTCCAGCCCGGTCACCTGAGCCCCACGCCTGGCGGCCGTGACAGCTACAACTCCGGTCCCACAGGCTACATCGAGGACTCGTTGGCCAGCGCGAATGCCGGAGCGCTTCACCAGCACGGCCGCTGGAGGTGTGGTGAAGGCTTCGAGCGGTGCGAAATGCGCCCAACCTTGCTTCTGTGCCGCTTTGAACGATTCGAATGGGTCCATAGTCAAGACTTTAGCCTCTGTAGGGACGCGGTGTCACGAAGTCCGGCGTGATCTCGGCCAGCGACTTCGTGCCAACATTCCCCATCATGAGTCTCAGTTCGCCCTGCAGAATTTCCAGCACGCGGTCCACGCCGGCCTGTCCGAAGGCTCCCAATCCCCACAGCATCGGACGCCCGATTCCCACAGCTTTGGCGCCCAGCGCCAGGGCCTTAAAAACATCGCTGCCGCGGCGGATTCCACCGTCCACAAACACCGGGACGCGCCCCTTCACTTCCGCGACCACCTCGGGAAGCGATTCGATGGTGGCCCGCAGGGTTTCCGAAGATCGCCCGCCGTGATTCGAAACCAGAATGGCGTCCACGCCATGATCGACGGCCAGCCGCGCATCTTCCCGCGTATCGATTCCCTTGATGATGAACTTCCCTTTCCACGATTTGCGCATGCGATCGACGTAAGCCCAGTCCAGTGGAATCTTCGGCCCCGTGATTGCGTCGAGGCCCTCGCGCATGGGGCGATCCCTGACGATAATCTCGTCGCCCTTCACGGTATGGCATTGTGCGCACTGGCTCAAATCCTTTGGACGGTTGCGCAGGTAGGTTTCGCTGTTGCGCCCGCCCTCGACGTCAACCGTGAGCGTGACCACCGTGCATCCCGCCGCTTCGATCCGCCGCAGAATTTTTTCGCACTGGTCCCAAATGCGCGGGGCATAAAGCTGATACCAAACCGGCCGGCCCAGCGCCGCGTTCACATCCTCCACGCTGTTGGACGTCGCAGTCGAAAGGAATTGCACAGCGCCGCGCGCCTTGGCCGCCTTCGCGACAGCGATTTCGCCGCCGGAATAAAACGATCGCTCGCCCCCGGTCGGGCAAGTGAAAATCGGCGCGTTGCACGCCGTGCCGAACAGATCGACGCGCATATCCACTTTATCGACGCCGCGCAACCGGTGCGGACGAATTTCGAAATGCTGGTACCCTTCCCGATTGGCGCGAATCGTCAGGTCGTCATCCACCCCGCTGGCCATGAACGCCCAGTGCCCCTGCGGCACGGTGCGCCGCGCAACTTCCTCAAACTCCATCACGTTGAGCGCTTCAGCAGCACTGGCCATTAGCGGAGACCCCACCTGCGTGGTCTGCGCGTTCTCCGCGAAACTGGCCTTGCGCAAATAAGCGGCAACCCCGCCCAGAGAGGCCACATACGGACTGGTCGCCAAAAACTTCAGAAATTCGCGTCGTGCTGTAAGTTGATTGGACATGATGGGGCGGATTGTAGCTGTATCGGTTTTTTATTTCCAGTGTCGATCGGTGGAATTATTCCAAGCCTTGGCGGCTGCCAGTAGCTGGCCAGTGTCCGACAATGCGACCACGCTCTCAAACCTAATACTTCCACTTCCCACAACCCCGTTTCTGGATAGCTTACTTCGTAGCCGACGATCCTGGAGTTGGCAGACGGGATCCAAATGAAGGCAATTATGTATGTGACAAAGTAAAGCTAATTGGCGATACTACCGCGCGACAGGCAGGCTTCTCGAATAATTTTCCACAGCACCACACGGATTTCCACAGCATAAGCATCGCATCTTACAGCTTATTTCGCCTTTAATTCGGTTTTTTTGTCGTTAAAATGCCTTGATGCAATGGCTTGTTTATGTATACTAATGTGCGAGGGAAGGTATAATGGCAAACGTGAAGATTACCGAGAGGGATGGTCGCATTTTCGAGGTTTCGGAAATTTCTTTCGATGAAGTCAGAGAGTTGGTACGTCCGAACGGAAATGGTTATGCGAAGCCGCCAGCGAAAGCGCCAAAGCACTCGGATGGTGGCATGTTTTCGGTGGATCGTAAACCGCAATACACCAAGTTCAAGCAGGCGTTGTCCGGGCACACGAAGAAATTTATCGAGATTCTTCACCAAAGCACGAACGGAATTTCCGGGGATATGCTGGCAGAAAAACTTGGCTTCAAGAGCACCAATCAGATCGGTGGGGTAACTGGGGGAGGAATCGGTAAGTTAGCCCCCAAATTCAATATTAAGCTAGACACGATTTACACAAAAGAGGTGACTAGGCAAAACGGATCGCGTGTGGTGATTTATAAACCGGGTCCAGACATTGAAAAAGTGTTGTAGATACACCCGTATTTTATGCGGGTGTTTGTGGGGATGTGGCTGAGAGGCTTAAAGCGGGCGATTTATAATCGCTTGACGGTCTTACCACCGTCCGTGGGTCCAAATCCCACCATCCCCGCACCCACGCATCGGAGACGGCATGGTAGAATTTTAACAGTTCCTAGGCTCTAGATTTTCGATTCGCTACTTCTACTAGGGTACGGGTATTGCACGGAAACCGATTGTCCACCGACACGATCAGAGTTTCCGACCCTCGCCCTAACGGAAAGAGATAGTCCCGCAATGACTATCTCCGAAATCTAAGGGCTAAAGGAGGTGAGCCTATGAAACCAAAAAGGCTCACATTTGTAATCCACTTGTTCGGCAGAGAGATTTTTTCTCTGTCGTTCGAGTGGATAAGTACCAACCTAGGTGAAGGCTCTGAGCTTGCCACTCCCCCTTCACCTGGGGAAATTATGTAATCTTATCTATCTTAGGTTCAACCTATATTTTTGCTAAAGCATTCTTAAACCTTACATGACAACTTCAAACAAAAAGATCGTTGTAGAAAAAGACAAGTTTGATGCGGTACTTGCGACATTGCTTAAATCGAAGCCTATAGCACGCAAGGCGATAAAGACTACTGGAAAGCATGGCGCTAAAACTCCGATATTTCGGAAGACGTGAGAGTCTTGCATCCGAGAAGCTTTCTTTTCAAGAAGCCTTGCATCGTTTCCTCAAACATCTTCGATTGCGCGTCACGGCGATTAAATCGATACGAGAATTCATTGCAGTACCGATTTAGATGCTTTATCGACACCTTGTGATATCTCCCCATTACTCCACGCTTTAGCAGCGACCAGAAGTTTTCAATCGAATTCGGCGGGTGGTCAATCCTTTGAGGTGATTTTGATTTTCCGGGTGGCCGACCCTTCGCGATTTTTCGAAGGGTCGGGGTTTTCGGGTTTCGATTTCTGCCTACTCGTAGCTGGCAATTCAGCTAACAGGGTCGATGCGGATTAAAGAATTCCTTTTGTTGAAGTAAAACGCAAAGCTCCTCCAAGGCCAATCTTTGGCATGATCGACCAGTTTTCGTTTCAACGGGTTCATGTGCATGCAGTGGAGTTTTTCCACCTTTTTTTTCAAACTCCTGACGTTAAAATCATAAAATCGGCGCTGCCAAAAGCGCGTCAGCGATTCGTCGACTTCTGCAAAGGTCAGACTCAATTGCCCTACGCGTTTCCGTTTCTTGCGGCGCAACTGGCGCGAGACGCGTTGCTTCAAGACTTGCATTACAGTGGAGGGTGTTCCTGTAGCCGATTCGCCGATGAGCAGATGGATGTGCTCCGGCATGATGACGTATCCCAACTAGCGCGAAACTGTAACGGTCGCGCACTTCCCCCAACAATTTGACGAAAATGTTTTTGGCCCGGACCGAACGCAGCGGGGGCAACCGCCGATAGCAGGTGATGGTAATGAAATGCAGATGGCCGCGTCCGTAATGGCGGATGAGATTGTGGGCCACAGAGCGTAGGAGAAGTCAAAACCCCGACCCTTCGAAAATCACGAAGGGTCGGCCACCCGGAAAAGCTAAACACGCCCCTCGGTGTGGACGCGAAGCAGTGATATTATCCAACCGACCGAGTCCGTCAAGAGCAGACTTCGGAAGGGTGCGCCACCCGTCATTTCTTCATCTCGCACCGAATCTGCTGATCTTCTTGTTCTGTTAGTCGTCTGGACACATATTCACGCCTGTATATTCGCAACCTCGTTTGTCCCGCACAATACAGTCTGGGCTGCACGCCGCTGGAGACTGCATGACGTCAATGGTAAGAGGGGAAAATCGAGCTGCTACTCTTTCACTTCTAGGTTTCCGCCTCGTCAAATCCTTAAAATTCAAGCACGGTTCATTTAAAACGGATACTCCCATTCGTCGGCGTAAAAATAAAGGAATGCGGTGTTTTTCAAAAAGCAGCGGACTGGGAATTGAATTGAGAACAAGTGGGGCATGGAGACTCCTCAATAGGAATGGAAGGCTCGGGAGAGGCCACACTCTCTTTGAATTACAAACATTCCTTGCTGGGCTCAAAAATGCGCGATAGCTGCCCCCCCGTTAGTTATTAGGCCCGCCCATCCATGCCAATTCTCCCTTAAATACCTTCTCGTACCGCTCGACACGAGGTCTCATTCCCTCAGGGCCACATCCCGATAAGACTTCTCGGGACCAATCCGAATCCATGCGGTTGTTTTCGCAGCGACTTTTTTCCGCGTGATATATTGGCTGCCGAGGGTCGTCACAATGAATGGTAAGGTCAGGGTAGTTCGAACTCGGCGGTTTTCCGCGCATCATATACTTATTGGGGCAGCTCAGGCTGCGGTCGAGGACGCAGAGGCAAAACGGCCCGGCTGGTCTTATAGTCAGCTTACCGCCATCACATTGTGCGGTCTCGCCATCGAAGCGATATGCAACGCCGTTGGCGACCGCGTAATTACCGACTGGAAGGACTTTGAAAGGGCAAGCCAGACTGCGAAGTTACGGTTGTTGTGCGAACATTTAAACGTTCAATACGACAAGAACCAGGAACCCTGGTCAACAGTGCGCTGGCTCATAAGATTACGAAACACAATTGCTCACGCGAAGCCACAGCTGGTGGAAGAAAAACACGTATGGTCTCGTGATGAATTTGACCTCCGCCGCACAGAATGCCCGCTTTCCGATTTAGAGCGAGACCTAAGTTTGGATAATGCGAAACGTTCACTGACTGCCACAAAAGACGTACTGTTACGCCTCACTGAGGTTATACCCGACGAAAACAGCCTTGGTCTTTACTCCGACTCCTGGGAGGGTTCCGCAATTGCAGTGAATGACGACTAGGCCAAAGCCGAGGTCTCTGTCAATTCCCGATAAGCGATCACGGACAAGTCACGACAACACTGGCTAACAAACGCATTCGGCCCACATCACTACTTGGTCGGAGGAGCAGTGACTCTTTGTGACAATTCAACCGATCATGCAAGCTGGAACAACTCACGCGTCAGTTTGAGCAATCTGGCTATCTGAAAGAACAACGCTGAAGAGGCGATGAGGTTGGCAAGGAGCCATGCCCAATCTCTTTCTAGCCAAGGACGATCAGTTTTAAGCGCTATCACCAAAACAGCTATAAGACCAACGAGCCACATAAGCAAGTTTGCGCCCCCGAGCATTACCATGTCAGAATTCAATGGACCACGACTTCGTTGGAACAAGACGTATGGTTCGTATCCCCAGAACGGCCGGTCGCCGACTATGGCAGTCACCAAGGGGCGCAATCTCGTTTCGATGTACTTGATTGTGTTTAACAGTTCCCAGATTGTCTGCTGCAAAACTACAGCAATGATCTGCAAACCTAAGGCGGTAAACCACCACACGGAGTTTCTGCGCATAATATCTCTGAGTTGCGGCACTAATGTGACAAAAAGCACAGCAACTGAATACATAGCGAACTGAAGAGTTATCCAGTAGGTTTCTCGATTCATTAACGATTGGTACTCGGCGCAATGGACCTGTAATAGCGCGTCGGGTGAAGGTCCAGCATGTTGTGGTTCCGCGACAGGAGTCTTGGGTATGGTAGCCATCGAATACTCCATGAGGGTAATGACTTTGCGAAACATAATCCTTTAATCCTCAGTCGAAAGCAAGCATCTTTCGTGGATTCAGCCTCGTAATCGGGGCGTTCTCGGAACCTGGCAATCCACCCAGCCCCCTAAACCCCGACTACCGCCATCAATTCCTGCTATCCCCCCACCATTCCTGCTAGAATTCAGAGTGTTCCATTCGAAACTTGCACGAGGACCCCGTTGACCACGGCCAACACACCATCGTCGAGCGAAACAGTCGCGCCACCGAAGCCGCCCAGCGACATCGAACTTCTGGCGCGCGCCGAGCATCGCGACCCTTTCAGCTTCCTGGGGCCGCACATCACAGGCGAGGGCGAAGCAAAGCGCCTGACCGTCCGCGGATTCTTCCCCAAAGCCCGCGAAGTCTCGGTCGTAGTCGAAGGCCAAAGCACCCCCATTACCGCCTCGCGCATTTCGCCGGAAGGCGTGTTCGAAGCCGTGCTTCCCCTCCCTGCCGCGCTGCCGATTGCGCCGTCCGCCTATCGCTGGCGGGAGTTCGACGAGGGCGGCGCCTGCCGCGAGTCCATCGATCCCTACGCGTTCCTGCCGCTGCTGTCCGATTATGATTTGCATCTGATGGGCGAGGGCACGCATTACCTGAAATACGAGATCATGGGCGCGCATCCCGTTACAGTTCTGGGAGTTGCGGGCGTGCAATTCGCGGTGTGGGCTCCCAACGCCGCGCGCGTGAGCGTGGTTGGAGACTTCAATCACTGGGATGGCCGGACGCACGCGATGCGGAACCGCGGTCCATCGGGAGTGTGGGAACTATTCGTGCCGGGACTGGCCGAAGGCGCGATCTACAAGTACGAGATTCGCCCGATGTCCTCCGACCTGCCCATGCTGAAGGCCGATCCTTACGGCGTGTATGCCGAAAAAAGGCCGAAGACCGGTTCCATCGTCGCGCGCCTGGACCATCACACCTGGGAAGATTCCGACTGGATGAACAGCCGCGCCAACCGCGACTGGCTGTCCGCGCCGATTTCGGTGTTCGAAGTCCATCTGGGCTCCTGGCGACGCGTGGTGGAGGACGGCGCGCGCTGGCTTACCTACTCCGAGCTTGCCGACCGGCTAATCCCCTACGTGAAGCAGATGGGCTACACGCACGTGGAGCTGATGCCGGTGATGGAGCATCCGTTCGATGGCTCATGGGGCTACCAGACGCTGGGCTATTTTGCGGCCACCAGCCGCTACGGCACGCCGCAGGACTTCATGTATCTGGTGGACAAGTTTCACCAGGCCGGCATTGGCGTGTTTCTGGACTGGACTCCCGCGCATTTCCCGAACGACGCGCACGGCCTGGCGCTATTCGATGGCACACATCTTTACGAACATGCCGATCCCAAACAGGGACAGCATCCGGACTGGGGCACGCTGGTCTTCAATTACGGGCGCAATGAAGTCCAGAACTTCCTGATTTCGAACGCGCTGTTCTGGATCGACAAGTATCACATCGACGGACTGCGCGTGGACGCCGTCGCCTCCATGCTCTATCTGGATTACTCTCGACACGAGGGTGAATGGATACCCAACGAATATGGCGGCCGGGAAAATCTGGCAGCCATCGCATTCCTTAGGCGGCTGAACGAAGCCGTCTATGCCCGTCACCCGGGCGTGCAAACGATTGCGGAGGAATCAACCTCGTGGCCCATGGTCTCCCGCCCCACTTACATTGGCGGGCTGGGATTCAGCCTGAAGTGGAACATGGGCTGGATGAACGACACGCTGACTTATTTCGAACTGGACCCGATTCACAGGAAGTACAACCACAACCGGATGACGTTCTCTATGCTGTATGCGTTCACCGAAAACTTCATGCTGCCTTTTTCCCATGACGAAGTGGTCCACGGCAAAGGCTCCATGATCAATAAGATGCCGGGCGAACTGTGGCAGCAATTCGCAAATCTTCGCCTGCTCTATGCATATATGTTCGCCCACCCAGGCAAGAAACTTATGTTCATGGGCGACGAAATCGCCCAGCGCTCGGAATGGGATCATGACACCAGCCTTGAGTGGCACCTGCTCGAATACGCCTCGCATCGCGGCATTCAGACTTTAGTTGAAGATTTGAATGGGCTATATCGCCGCGAGGGCGCGCTGCACGAAGTGGACTTCGACTGGCACGGATTCGAATGGCTGGAATGTAACGACGCGGATGCCAGCGTCCTGGCCTTCCTGCGACGCGGCAAGCACCCGGAAAACTTTGTCGTGGTGGTCACCAACGGCACTCCAATTGTGCGGGAAAACTATCGCGTAGGCGTTCCTGATCCCGGCTACTACCGTGAAGCGCTGAACACAGATTCCGAGCGGTATGGCGGAGGCAATGTGGGCAATCTGGGCGGCTTGCATGCCGACAGCATTCCCTGGGGGAACTATCAGTATTCACTGAACTTGCGGCTGCCGCCGCTGGGCGCGGTTTATTTCAAGCACGAGTAACCCATCGAAACGCTTTTCACTCTGATGTTTATGCCTGGTGCCCCGGCGCGTCCTTGAAAAAGGCTTCCCGCCTGATTGCTTTTTCGTTCCATCCGCGCCGCTGTAAAATCCCGGTAACATTCTCGATCATGCCGGGATTGCCGCACAAATAGGCGGTGGCGCTTTCAGGAGTGAGGTTCCACTGATCTGCATACTTGCGGATCAGATCGTCCACGCGGCCGGTTTCGCCCTTCCATGTCGAGTCTTCCCAAGGTCGGCTCACTGTGGGCACGTATGTCAACCAAGGGACTTCAGCAGCAATTCGTTCCAGTTCTTCACGATAGCCGAGTTCCCGCGAGCGGCTGGCGCCATCCAGTAGGAACAGGCGATGCTCGCCGCCAAACTTCTTGTCTTTCCAATCCTTATAGAATGATCGCGTGTAACTCACGTACGGGGCGACTCCGGTGACAGTGGCAATCAATAGATGGTTCTTGTGCCCGCTGTCGGAATCAAATGTTAATCGGCCTTTAGCTTTCTTTCGAATCGTGAATTCATCGCCCGGTCGAAAAGCATAAAGGCGCGGTGTAAGGTGTCCCTGAGGAACGAGTTCGAAGAAGAATTCGAGCAATGGCTCGTGCGGCGCGGAAACGATGGAATACGGCCTCTCGAAATGCCCTTCCGGCGTCTGGACGCCGACCGTGGCGTATTGCCCGGCGACAAAGTTGAAATCGCCACTGGGGTCCGCACGAATCACCCACAAGTTATCTGAAATCTCTCGACGTTCTAAGATCCTGGCGCGATAGAAATTATCGGTGGAATGCGGCATCGCCTGCCCAGCCAGATTATTGCCCCTGCTGGCCGGCGCGGTCGCGCATCATCTGCATGGGATCGAACTTCTTCGGCGTCCCGGTGATGTGGTCCTTTGCATCCGTGATTGCTTTGGCCAGGACCATCGAAGAATCCTTGCCCTGCGATTTCACCAGGCCCCAGGGAGCGACCTTCTCTGAAATCCAGGCTTCCCCGGATCCATCCTTCATCCGGTAATGTTCACAGGAAAATGTCCCGGCCGGCACTGTGATGGTTTCCGTGCCCACGTGTTCGGCCTTATCCCGAATGTCGCTGGGAGCCGACTGCGGCATTTTCCGCCCGCCCATATTCATCATGCTCATATCCATTTCCATGGGATCCTGGCCGGGCTGCTGCATCACCATTCGAACCGAGGTCATGCCATTGTCGGTAGGCGCGATCAGATTCTTGACATACATCTGGCCACCCGAGCGAGGATTGGCCATCGCCATTTCCATCCAGTACCCGTCTTTTCCGTTGACCGACTCCTTCCCTACGATGGTAATTTCCATTTGCGATTTAGTGCCGTCGCGCCCCGTCATTTCATAGGCTGCGCCTGTTCCGACGACGGGATGCCAGATGCCACTCATGTCCGGCATTCGCGGCCCCATGCCCATCTGCGCGCTGAGCGGCAAAGCGATGGCCAGCACTGCAAGTAGGGTTAATACACGTTTCGTTTTCATTTGGAATCTCCCCTCAAGATGTTTCTACCGTATGCGTAAGTATATCGCAATCACTCGTATGCCAGAGCATCAACCGGATCGCTCTGCGCGGCGCGCAGGGCGGGATAAAGGGCTCCGGCGATTGCCCCGCCTATCGTCAGCAGGATGGCGCGAACGATCCAGCCGCTCTCAATGTCAATCTGGAGCGTGGGAGCAGTATGGCGCAGGATTTCGACAACGCTGTATGTGGAAACCAGACCAAGCGTGATGCCGAGAGCGACCATTACCAGCGTCTCACCCACAATCATGCCGCAAATTTCGAGTCGGGAAGACCCCAGCGCCTTCAGGATGCCGATATCCCGGGTGCGCTCAAGCACCATCGTGTGCATCGTCAGCAGAACTACCAGGAAACTAATGGTTACACCGAGAATTAGAAACGAACGGATAAATGGTTTCAACTCGGGAAGGTTCGAAGATGTCATCAACGTACTGAACTCCGCCATCGAGCGAATCTTATACGTGGGAAGCAACTTAACCAACTCTGCCCGGACGGCGTCGGTGTCGCCTTTGCTGCGGACAAAAAACATGGAGACACGCTTGTCGGCGCCGGCGATGTCCTGTGCCGTCTTCAACGGGATATAAAAGCGAGCGCCCTTGCCATGCATGACCACGCCTGAAATCGAGAACTCATGCCCGATCAAAGTCGTCGTTGTGCCAACGCGGAGCTTTCTCGAGTGCGCCGCAAGGTCGTCCGCCATCGCTTCGGTCGGCTGCTGAAACCGCCCGCCGGAAAGAAATGAAAACCCATTGCTGAGCCCGGCAAATCTTCCATAATCAATCCCGTACACGACGCCGAGGTTGTGCTGGTCCACTACGATTAGAACTGGGGCGACTTCATCGACGCCTGGAAGCTTTTCAATTTGGCCCACCAGCGACTCCGGCATCACCGCGCTGGAGAATGCGAAGAAAATAGACGAGTTGGGCGGCTGAACGATGATGTCCGCGCCGACTCCCTCCGCGCGAGTGCGCCAGTCGGACAAAGCCCCGGTCGTTAAACCGACAATCAAGAGAATCAGAAACACCTGCAAGGAAAGCGCAACCACACTCAATGCGGAACGCAGCGGGCGAATGCCCAGATTGCTCCACAGAAGATGCCAGACCACAAAACCTTTGTATGGTTTCTCGTCCATTTATAATTTCTTTATGAAAAAATCAGCGCCGCTAATCTAACACCACGCAAGGATGCGGTCAAAGTTACAGCCCAATGAATTTAGAAACAAGATTTCAACAGTTGTGTGCAAAAGTTTGTGGAAAAGAAACCTTCAATGGCCGGACACCCAATCAAACAAAGACTTTTATACTGTTTGCACAATGATGAAGCAATTTTCCGAAAAAACTTTTTATTTCTGGATAAATTTATTTTTCTATGTTCGGTTTTAAAAACAAACTGCAGCGGGAAATCGCTGCTACGTCCAGAAATCAATACCACTTAGGAGGGCGCACCAAAGAAATATTGATCGTCTGTTCGGCCTGATCCACTTCAAAGTACTCGCCATACGTTTTCCAACCCGGAGCGATCACTTGGATTAGAATCTTTCCACTGGGAATTTCCGGGACGTGGCACACGCCCGACAAATTGGTCTTCAAGTTCATTTCAATCTTCTTATTCCTGGTCAATACCTTAGCTTCGACAAACCTGACGTAAACGCTGGCGCTGTCCACGGGCTGCTTGTCTTCCCCCGCAGTTACGATGATCGTGAGGTGAACGGAGGCCGCGGCTTCGGATTTCCCTTTCGAATCGGGCGCTTTATCCTGAGCGCCTATCGCGAGCGGATAAATAAGTGTCAGCGAAATGAAGGCTATGAGAAGCTTTTTGATGCGACTCGTTGCGTCGGTCATCTGACACCGCTCTCCGGCAATCGCCCTATCAATTTTGTGGATGGAGTTCGATTCCATTCTTCTCCTTTTCGCCTCCTTTCGCAAGGAAGGTTTCGGCGGGGAACGCCAATCTCCCGATTGGCGTTTTTCGCCTCCAAGTACTCGCCAATCGGGAGATTGGCGTTCCCAGGGTTTTGCCTCTGACAGCCGAAACCAACTTTCAATTGGGATGCTACCTTAGATTGACTCACGCACGTGCCTGAGCTACGTTCGATAAGCTAAGACAAGGAGCTTCACATGGGATTTGCAACCGACACCATTCACGTAGGACAAGAGCCCGACCCAGCGACCGGAGCAATCGTCGCGCCAATCTATCAGACTTCGACCTACGTGCAGGAAGAGCTTGGCAAGAACAAGGGTTATGACTATGCGCGGACGTCACATCCAAACAGGCGGGCGCTGGAAAGGACCATGGCCAAGCTTGAGGGCGGAAGCGCGGCGTATGTGTTTACGTCCGGTATGGCGGCTATCGATTGTGTGTTCCGCTTGCTGCGTCCGGGCGACCACGCCATCATCTCCGAGGCGGTCTATGGCGGCGTGATTCGCCTGACGACGCAATTTCTGATGCAATGGGGACTCGAGTTCAGCTTTGTGGATACCTCTTCGCCCGAGCACGTGGAACGCGCGATCAAGCCGAATACCAAAATGATCTACGTCGAGACGCCGACCAACCCGACTATGTGCGTCGCCGACCTCGCCGCGATTGCGAAGATTTCGAACGCGCACGGCCTGACCATGGCTGTAGACAACACATTCCTCAGCCCTTACCTGCAATCCCCCATCACTCTTGGGGCACACATCGTCGTCCACTCGATGACGAAATATTTGAACGGCCACAGCGACGCTGTCGGCGGTGCGGTAATCCTTACGCGTTCATCGGATGCGGAGAAGATTTATTTCCTGCAACGCTCGACAGGAGCGGGACTTGCGCCGATGGATTGCTTTCTGATCTCAAGAGGGATTAAGACGCTGGCGGTTCGAATGAAGCAGCACGACGCGAACGGGAGAACCGTCGCGCGCTTTCTCGAAGACCATCCCCGCGTGCAGCGCGTCCTTTACCCGGGATTGCCATCGCATCCGCAACATGAAATCGCGGTGAGGCAGCAGCGGGGTTTTGGCGCGATGATTTCGTTCGACGTGGTTACGCTCGAAAATGCAAGGACTGTGCTGAACCACGTAAAGCTTTGTTCGCTAGCGGAAAGCCTTGGCGGAGTCGAGACTTTGATCTCGCATCCCGCAACGATGACGCATGCTTCCGTCCCGCCGGAAGTCCGCCAGCGCGTGGGAATTACCGATGGGCTGATTCGAATTTCCGTGGGGATTGAGGATGTAGAGGATTTGATTGCGGATCTAGATCACGCGTTGGGCAAGATTTGATCCCGTAGGGGCACGGCATTGCCGTGCCCCTACCGAGTTTATTCGAGACATTCATCAAGCCACGCCAGATAACCTGGAGCCCCCGCCTCGATTGGAATCGCTACAAACTCGGGGACATCGTAGGAATGGATGCCTTGTACCATCGCTTGCAGTTTCCCCAGACGTTTGCGCGAAGTCTTGATCAGCAGTAACCGCTCCCGCGCGGTTTCCACCTTTCCCTTCCACCGATAAATAGATTCGACGGCGCCGGGAATGATGTTGACGCACGCGGCCAGCCTTGCCTCCAGCACCGCATGGGCAATGCGCCGGGCTTCGGAAGCCGTCTTGCAAGTAACCAGCACCACAAATTTATCGGTCAAGAGTTCCTCCACCCGTTACTCTTTATCGTTTCTCGTGTTTGATCTATGGCTCGATCTTGCGGGCCACGCTACAATACTCCGCCGGAGGCGGACGCGTTCCGGGAAAATGACTTCGGCCATAAAATTCGGAACTTCGGGATGGCGCGCCATCATCGCCGATGAGTTCACGTTCGCGAATGTGCGCCTGGTTGTCGCTGCTGTCGCGGACCACGTGCGTAGCCGAAAGGAAAAGCCCACGGTAATCGTCGGGCGCGACCCCCGTTTTTTCGGCATGGACTTTTCACTGACCGCCGCGCAAATCCTGCGCGAACACGGAATTCGCGTGCTGCTCTGCAAAGATCCAACGCCGACGCCGACGATCGCCTATGAAATCCTGCGAAGCAAAGTCGACGGCGCAATCAACTTTACCGCGAGCCACAATCCGGCGGAATATCAAGGATTGAAATTCTCAGGGCCCGATGGCGGCCCGGCACTGCCGGAAGTGACGCATGACATCGAAGCTCGCGCAGCAAAGCTGGGCGAACAGGCGCCTGCGAAAAATACTGAAGACACTTTTGGACGCATCGATCCGCGAGACGCTTATCTGGAACGCCTTGGCCAACTGATCAATTTCAAAGCGATACGTGATGCCAGGTTAACGGTGGTTACCGATGCGCTGCATGGGTGCGGCGCGGGGTATCTGGACCGCGCGCTCTCCGCGCATGGCGTTACGGTGCAGGCGTTGCGGACCGATCGCGACGTTTTGTTCGACGGCTCCGGCCCGGACGTGTCGGAGGAAAATCTTCGACCTCTGCGCGATGCTGTGCTGGCGAAAAAAGCGGCCGTGGGACTAGCCACCGATGGAGATGCCGACAGGTTCGGCATCCTGGACTCGGACGGCACATGGATGCAGCCCAATCACATTCTTGCACTGCTATACGACTACATTGTAGAAACGCGCGGATGGAAGATGCCTGCAGCGCGCAGTGTCGCCACTTCGCACCTGATGGATGCAGTGGCCGCGCATTACGGGACGACCGTGTATCAGACTCCCGTCGGATTCAAGTACATCGGCGAACTGATCCAGCAGGACAAAATCGCGATAGGCGGCGAGGAAAGCGCGGGGCTTACGATTCGCGGCCATGTTCCTGAGAAGGATGGCATTCTCGCATGCCTGCTCGTCGCGGAGATGATCGCGGTGCGCGGGGCTTTGCTTGCAGAGCAGTTGCGCGCACTGTTCAAAAAGGTTGGCTGTGAGTACTGGCCGTTGCGCACGAACCTTCACTTGCCCGACGAGGTGAAACAAAATACCGTAATCCGGCTCAAGACCGATTTCAAAACTTTTCTTGGCCGTCCGGTGATAAATCTAGATCGCACCGATGGCTTGAAAATGACGTTCGGCGACGGTTCCTGGGTACTGTTGCGGCTTTCCGGCACCGAGCCTCTGATGCGCGTTTATACGGAAGCGTCGACTCTTGCGGCTGCTCAGCAGCTTGCAAATGAAACCCAGCAGTGGGTTATGGACACAGCAGACGGAGCCAAAGCTTAATGCGAATTCCCACGATTACATTGCCAGAAGCTGCCGCGTATGCGCGGCGTAATGCCCGGCAGATTCTTGGACTGGCTCTGCTCTCGCTGGCGATCCACGACATTTTTGGCCCGCACGGATTTATCGCCATGCGTCGGACGCAAAGGGAAATCGAGCAGGTTCGCGATCAGATCGGAAAGCTCAACGAAGAAAATAAATCGCTGTCCGATCAGGTAACTTCCCTCAAGACCGATCCCAAAGCGATTGAGCGAATCGCGCGGGAAGAGATGGGTTTGGCGCGGCCCGGCGAGGTTATCTACACACTTCCGGATTCGGCACCTGCGGGGAATGCGCAACACCCGGCCTCACAGAAGTAGTCCTCGATTCTGAAGAAAAACCCGAACCTAAAGAGCTGTGGATTTCTTAGCGGCACAATCAACTTTCAGACACGCGCCGTGCGGCGGAAGATTGCAAGAAATTCGCCGGGACTGCCTTTATATCGATTGCGGATAACTGCGATCAGCGTCATCGCGGTGAAAATTGTAAGCAGACCGAAAGTTGCTGTGGGGATTCCCTCCATGCGTTTCGGCAGCATCGAAAGTCCGCCGTAAACGAATTGCATGTGGACCCAATAAACGAGCAATGATGATTTACCCAGCTCGATCAGTGGACTGAAACCCCACTGCCCTGCTCCCCAACGGCACCACGCGTAAGATAAAAATAGAACGAACATCACCACACCCGCGCGGATCAGGAAGAAATTCGGACTCGTGTGCCAGAAATCGTAGGCAGCGTAAAGTTGCGCGGGGCGAGCGTCGAGCCAAACTCCGAGGAATGCCAGAGCGACTCCACCGGCAGCCATGAAGAGCATCGCCAAAGTTGCCCGGCGGTGGGCCCATTCAAATTGCAGAAGAAAACCCACGGCCAATCCGGCGAACGTGAAGGCGGCCCAGGGAAATACCGGAAATAGCCACGGCTGCGGCGTGCCGAACGTGAGCACGCCGTTGATGTAGGACTCGAGCCACCACGCGCGCCAGTGCGGCTGCCAGGTTGTCCAAAGCTGAGGGGTAATGGCTGCGATACACGTCGCGATGGAGATCGCTACACCGACGCTTGTCGCTCTCAGACGCCGAAGGTCATCGGGCCCGAAGGCAGCGGCGAGCCGACAGGCCAATCCTGCCATCACCAGCGACAGGCCAATCGTGTTGAGAATGTCCACGCGGAGCAGATCGGTCCACGGGGAGTACCCGATAGCCAGCAAAAATTCCTGCAGGCGGAAGAGCAATCCTAGGAGAAACACTTCAGAGCCGCGCTTGATCGTCGTAAGCGCGATTTCGTTCGCGGCGATTCCCTTCTGCCGCAACCTGTCGGTGACGAGTGCGCAGGAAAGTCCTGCGAGAAATAAAAACAGCGGCGCGGGAAGAGTGCCGCCGATCTCCGACCACTGCAGGAATCGCCCCTTGCGCGCCGAGCCTCCCAGCCAGGAGTCGTAGCAATGCGTCTGGAACATCAGGACGCAGGCGAAGCCACGCGCCCAGTCGATGTAGGCCAGCCGCGTTGTCTTTTTTTCGGCCATCGTTAAATTCGGCGGCTGCTGGCGGTGCTGCGTTCTGGTTTGGGGTCGGTCGGGATGATGCGGTTGCCCATTCGGTGTTGACTAGCGTACCACTCCGCTTAGGGGACTCGACGCTGAGGCATAGAGTTTCTTTGGCATTCGCCCAGCGAGGAACGCCTTGCGTCCGGCGGAAACGGCTTCACGCATCGCCTCCGCCATCACGATGGCATCTTGCGCCTCGGCGATCGCTGTGTTCATCAAGACGCCGTCCGCGCCCAGTTCCATCGCCACGGCTGCATCGGAAGCCGTCCCTACACCGGCGTCAACGATCAGCGGCACTTCGGTGATGCGTTCGCGCAGGATGCGCAGGTTTGCGTGATTCTGAATGCCCATGCCCGAGCCGATGGGCGCACCCAGGGGCATCACGGCTGCGGCGCCTGCATCGATCAGCTTGCGCGCGACGACGAGGTCGTCATTCGTGTAGGGCAAAACGACGAAGCCTTCTTTCACCAGAACCTGCGTGGCGCGGATCAGTTCCTCGGTATCAGGGAACAACGTCTGCTGGTCGCCGATCACTTCGAGCTTGACCCAATTCGACAAACCAACTTCCCGTCCGAGACGCGCCGTTCGAACGGCCTCATCGGCCGTATAGCAGCCCGCCGTGTTGGGCAGGATGAAGATTTTTTCGCGGTCGATGTAGTCGAGCAGCGATTCCTTTGTGCGGTCGGCCAGATTCACGCGGCGCACGGCGACGGTTACCATGTCCGCGCCCGATGCGGCGTGCGCGCGGGCCATTTCCTCAAAACTGCGGTATTTCCCGGTACCGACGATCAGGCGCGAATTAAATCCGCGCCCGGCAATCACCAATTGGTCGCTCATTTCCTGTCTCCCCGCAATCATTGTATAGCCGTTGCGAACAAGATCAATGCTCCATGCACATTTCCTGAATGAAATGATGGATCGTGCTGTCCTGAGGTTGCGGTAGAAACCATATGCCGCGCCTCCGGCGCTCGATAAGAGATCTGAAGGCGCAACCCCCAAGAACGATTCGGTGACCGCAAGACTTTTACATGCAATTCAACAAGAACTATTCGGTCACTGCAAACCATTAGCGGACAATTCAAATCGAATTTCCCAATTCCTTAGCGCCGAAGGCGCGGCATAGCGCAGCCCAGCCCGTTAGGGCTGGGGCCGGAATCGAAGCGAATGACGAGCGCCGAAGGTGCGACACAAATGGGCAAGCTTTACGCGATGCAGGAATGGAAGCCTCGTGTATACGATCAATTGCCCGCATACAGGCTATCGATCACCGATGCGTATCTTTCGTCAATCACACGCCTCTTCAGCTTCAGCGTGTACGTTAACTGGCCGCCGTCGAAGGTGAAGTCGTGGTCTAGCAGCGCGAATCGCTTGATGGTTTCGTATTGCGCCAGGGTCGAATTGATCCGTTCGACCTCTTTGCCGATCAGTTCGTGAGCCCAGGGATCGGCGGCAAGCTGTTCGTGTGAGGCGAATGTGCGCCCCTGCTGGCGGGCGGCGGCCTCGACATTTGCAAAGTTCGGCACGATCAGAGCCGAGATAAATTTGCGTTTATCGCCGACCAGCACGGCGTTGAGAATCAACGGGTTGGCCTTCAATTGATTTTCAATCGGCTGAGGCGCGATAAATTTTCCTGCCGCCGTTTTGAATAAGTCCTTCTTGCGGTCGGTCACATACAAATAACCGTCGGTGTCGAAGTTTCCGATGTCTCCGGTGGCGAGCCCTCTGTCGCTGGAAATAACCGCGCGGGTATCTTCCGGTTTCTTGTAATAGGCCTGCATCACGCACGGGCCGTGCACCAGAATTTCGCCGTCATCTGCGATTCGAACATCCACGTGGGGGACAGGCTTGCCGACGCTTCCCACTTTATTCGCGCCCGGGCAATTCGCGCTGACGACCGGAGAAGTCTCCGTCAAGCCGTAGCCCTGATAAACCGGCACGCCTACCGACCAGAAGAATTCGGCAAGTTCGCGAGAGAGGGGTCCGCCACCGGAAATAAATGCGCGCATTCGGCCACCGACGCCTTCGCGAATCTTCGAATACACCACGCGGTCGGCGATGTCCCAGCGCAAACGCAGCCCAAGCGACGCGGACTCTCCGTAAGCGCGCCACTTAATGGCGGCACGGGCGACGTTTATGGCCCAATCGAACAGTTTCCGCTTTATGCCGGTGTTTTCATGCCCTTTCTGCATGATGTTGGCAAATAGCTTTTCGAACACGCGCGGAACGGCGGCGGCAAGCGTCGGGTGAATTTCCACTAGAGCTTGCGGGAGATCGTCCATGCGCTCCACATAGGCGATCTGCACGCCGCGAAATAAATAGGCGTAGCCGATAACGCGTTCGTATACGTGCGATAGCGGAAGGAAGCTGACGGCGGTGTCGGCGGGCGACATGCCGAAGGACTCGGCGGAAACCTCTTCGTTCGAACTCATATTATTGTGGGTGAGCACGACGCCCTTGGGCTCGCCTGTCGTGCCGGAGGTATAAATGATTGTCGCAACCTGGTCGGAAGTCAATCTCCCCGCCCGCAGGCGGTATTCGGCAATAGCTTCGTCGGCGGCCGTCGAAATCAAGGTTTCGTAGCGGAGAACATCGTCACCCAAATCCGGGGGCGCGGCGGCGCAGATGATGTGCTTCACGGACGTAAGGCGGCTGCGGCATTCGAGCAGGCGGCGCGTCTGCATCTCTCCGGCAACAAACACAATCTCTGCGCCGGAGTGGTTCAGGATGTAAACGATGCGGTCGGGCGATTCATTGAAATAGACGGGCACATCGGCAGCGCCGAGTCCCAGAATTGCAAAATCGGCGACATGCCATTCCGGGCGGTTCGGCGCGAATAGGCCGACGCGGTCTCCGGCCTTGACGCCGAGTTGGTCGAGCGCGTTCGAAAGCCCGGCAATCCGCCGCAGGAACTCGCCGGACGAAATCGGCTCCCAGCGCCCGTTGACTCGGAGCATCAAGGCGCGTTCGCTGGGGACGCGACTGATTGCGCTGAGGAGTTTTTCCGTAAGTGTCGCGTAGGCCATAGTTTGAATCAAGAACAGTACCGCACGAATCTCAGAGTGTGCAATGGGACTTCGCGAGCCAGTAGAACAGGCCTTCAGCCTGTTCGCTTTTCCCACGGGCTGGCAAGGGAGCCTGTCCTACGCACACACCGTGTAATAAGATGAAGGTGATGGCCGACTTTATCGCCAAGACATCCCCGATCAATGTCCGCGCACCACGCGGCGCAACACTTTCCTGCAAGGGTTGGCAGCAGGAAGCAGCACTGCGGCTGCTTATGAACAGTCTCGATCCAGATGTGGCGGAGCATGCTGTCGAATTTGCATCGTATGAGGCGATAATCGAAGCGCTGCGTCAGGTCGAACACAATGAGACGCTTTTGGTGCACGACGGCAAACCCGCAGGAATCTCCCGCATGCAGGAAAGTGCGCCGCGCGTTGTCATTGCCAACTCAACTCTCTCCGGCCAGACCGCACCACCAAGCTGGACCTGCATTGGCACCCAGGGATTCATCCATGGCGCATTCGAAATGCTTGCGGCGGCGGCGCGGAACAATTTCGGCGGCACCCTTGCCGGAAGACTTGTGGTTTCAGCCGGATTGGCCCGGGCCGATGGTGCGATCCCCCTTGCTGCGAAGCTCAGTGGCGGCGCATTTCTCGGTATCGATGGCGACCCAGAGCGCATTAAGCGGCGCGTCAAGACCGGGTATTGCGATGTGATGGTCAACGACCTGGATGAATCGCTGCGAATTCTGAAAAATGCCGTGCGGAAGCGCGAGCCTGCTTCAGTGGGATTGGTTGGAAATTGCAATGCGCTGATTCCCACGCTTGCCGAACGTGGCATTGTGCCCGACTTGCTTGCCGATCAGACTTCTGCGCAACTACCTGGCATGCTGGAATTCCAGAAACTCGGCGCGGTAACGTTCGAATATGAAAATAACATCCGTGCCCTTAGCCAGGAACGGACGCCATTGACATGGGTGGCGCTTTCCGGGGAACCTTCGGACATTTACCGCATCGATCGGCTATTGATGGAAATGTTTCCCGAAGACGAAATGCTAGAGCGATGGATTCCGTTGGCGCGAAAGCATTTGCGGTTTCAGGGCCTGCCCGCGCGAGTCTGCTGGCTGAGTCATGGCGACGTCGCGAAATTCGGAATTGAAATCAATGGACTCGTTGGTCGCGGTGAGGAGAAAGCGCCGATTGTGATTGCCATCGAAAAGCTCGACTCGAGGCTGGTCGCGATGCCCGATGGGCCAATGCTTGAAACAATGCCCAGCGCCGCCGATGGCGCATCGTGGGTTTCCATCGATGGCGGAACCGGTGCCGGTCAACCGCGACAGATCGGGCTGGCGATCGTCGCCGATGGCACGCCGGAGATGGCCTCGCCCATCGAGCGAATGCTCGCGTACGCTCCCGGAACTGTCCCTGCGCAATAGGTCCGCGGTTTTCCCGGAACGATTGATTTCGCGGATTTGGTTAACGTTAAGGTCCCGCTACACAATACTTTGTGTCACCCCTGCCGGGGTTAGTCGAGTCTCTGCCTGATATTCCCACCACTTCCGTGGTGGGCTACGTTATGTCGTCCCTCCGGGACTGGCGGCAGCGTCGAAATGGATTGGCATTTGAGAGAGACCTCGTTGGCAAAAAGGCGGTCCTAGCCATCTTCGATCTGGAGGATCACCGCAACGTATCGTACTATTTTGGTGTTAACTACTGTGTGCTGACAATCGCGCGAGGAGAAGTTGTGCCCTTGGGCGGGGTCAATCGTTTGGAGCATTTTCCCGGATATTTATGAAACGCCTGATCGAATGCGTGCCGAATTTTTCGGAAGGTCGCGACGCGTCCAAAGTGGATGCGATCGTCGCGGCGATGCGCAGCGTGCCGGGCGTTTTGATTCTGGACCGCAGCAGCGACGCGGACCACAACCGGTCGGTGGTCACACTTGCCGGAGAGCCTGAAGCTGTGGCCGAAGCCGCCATTCGCGGCGCCGGCAAGGCGGCGGAACTGATCGACTTGACGCAGCACTCGGGCGTGCATCCCCGAATTGGGGCGACCGACGTGCTGCCGTTCATTCCGGTCGAGGGGTGCACGATCGAGGACTGCGTGGCGCTGGCGCATCGCGTGGGGCGGGAGATATGGGATCGGTATCGCATTCCGGTCTATTTTTACGAAGCGGCAGCAACCAAGCCCGAGCGCGTGAACCTCGAAGATGTGCGCAGGGGGCAGTTCGAAGGGCTGCACGAAGAGGCGTTTCGAAATCCAGACCGGTCGCCGGACATTGGCGAGCCGCGGTTGCACCCGACTGCCGGAGCCGTCGCGGTTGGCGCGCGAAAGTTCCTGATTGCATACAACATACATCTGGATACGGCTGACGTCTCCATCGCGAAAAAAATCGCAAAGGCAATCCGGTTTTCCAGCGGCGGGCTCCGCTATGTGAAAGCGATGGGGGTGGAACTCAAGTCCCGGGACCTCGCGCAGGTTTCCATAAACCTGACCGATTTTGAGCAAACTCCACTGCATCGGGTGTTCGAAATGGTGAAGAGCGAAGCGGAGCACCACGGGTGTTCAGTTGTTGGAAGCGAGATTATCGGCTTGATCCCCCGCAAGGCTATTGAACTGACCGCGGAGTTTTACATGAAACTGGAGAATTTTTCTCCGGGGATTGTGCTGGAAAACCGGCTGGCTGCCGCGATCGAGAGTCTTGCAGTTCAAGAAATCGCTAAGCGGCCGATCGCGGATCTCGCGCAACCGCTGCTCGATGCTGTGGCAGCAAGTACGGATGCTCCGGGAACTGGCTCGGTGGCTGCACTTGCGGGAGCGCTCGCCGCTAGCATCGGCGAAATGGCGGCGCGGGTCTACAGCAGCAACGCGCCGCAGGGGCAGGTTTCGGCTGAATTGTGTACCAAAGTACAGTTCATGCATGTAGCGGCACACAAGTTTCTAGCAGCGATTGACCGCAGCGACGAATCGGAACAGACTGTTGGTTCAGCACTTCATCTGTCGATGGAGAGCAAGACCAGACACAGGGTGGATGTGTCGCTGCACATTGCCGAGTCAGCCGCCGAAGTATTTGAGCAGTTGGTGCAACTCGAAGCGATGGTGGTGCCTTCTATACTGTCAGATATACAGATGGCCCGCCTGATGGCAACTGCGGCGGCCCGCGGCGGACTCGATAGCGCCACAGCCGATCTTATAACGATTAGCGATTTCGAATACGTTTCGGAGATGAAATCCCGCGCTGCGACCATCGAAGCGCGCCTGGCACCAAGCCCAGAACCGGCAACACAGGAGAAACCTCGTGAACATTAGAAGGCTTCAAGCGCTTGCAATTCTTATCGCACTGATAGGTGTGTGTCCCAAGCCGTCGTATGCCGGCAGCGTGGGCTCGGACATCCTCACATTATTTCCCAAGGAATCCGGCGAAGTGGCCTATGCCGATTTGAAACAGGTCCGGCAGTTCCCCTGGTTTGCGCAGCTCAAGGCGCAGATGCTTCCCCCGAAATTCCGCGAGTTCGAACAATTCCTCACCTCGGCGGGGATCGACCCCAATACGCAGGTGACGGAACTGGTGTGGGCGCTGGTGCAGGACAAGGTGAATGCCGACGCGAAAGGCGGCGCGGTGCCGTCCTCCGAACAGATTGTGGGGATCGCGCTTGGGCAGTTCAATCCATCTTCGGCGGAGGCTTACTTCACGTCGAAAAAACTCCCCATCGTGAAGATTCGAACGTTTTCGCTGTTCGCTTTTGGAGGCGGCAGCGGTCCCAATGACCTGTTTTTCTTTTTTATCGATTCGAATACGGCGGCGTTTGGCCAGAGGCAGCAGCTTGAAAAGTTGATTAGTGTGCGATTCGGCGAGACCCAGGGTCTGTATTCGAATACCGCCATGTCCGCGCTGGTCGATCAAGCCAATGGTAGCGGGACCGTCTGGGCCGTGCTCAGCCCCGCTTACGCACGCTTGGCGATGCAGCAACTCGTGCCAGAGACAGCGCAATTCCCAGCAGCCGCGCAACTGACCTCCAAGCTCAAGGCTCTGACAATTGGCATTAAGGGCGGCAGCGGAGTCGATGCCAAGTTCGAGGCCGTTTGCGGATCCACTGAGGACGCGAACACTTTTGCGGCATTGCTGCAGGCGGGATTGATGTACAAGAAATATCAGGTGGGAAGTTCGAATCCGGACCTCGGGCAGCTTTTGGATAGCGCGCAGATTACACCTGCGGGCGACCGGCTCGACCTGAAGCTCTCGTTGACGAACGACCAGATGCAGTCGCTGATTCGGCGAAATACATTTGCTGTGACGATGTAGCGGCAGAGTGGGGCTGCTGGAAACTCTTCCTGTCAGTTCTTGGGACGGAGAAATTTCACTAACATGGTGTGGGCGACACCATCTTCGGCGTTGAAACTGACCCGATCCACACAGGAAAGCAATTGAATGCCGCTTAGGCGGGTATTACCGCTTTCGTGGGTATTCGGAGTCGTGAAGGTCTCTAGCCCGACTGCAGGAACTAACTGGCCGTGATGGCGGATGGAAACCTCGATGCGGTCTGGAAATGTGTCGAGCGTAACATCGAGGCCGTCGTCGGCATCGGTAAGGTGCGAGAGAGCTTCCCGGCAAACACCCTCGGTCACTTTGGCAAACTCTGCGCAACTCTTCTCTTCCAGATTCGCTCGCGAAGCCTGATACTGCACCGCGCAATGAACCGCGCTGAGTAACACAGGGTCGCGGTCCAGGTGAAACGCGACGCGAGTCGATTCATCTGTCATGGGTTTCCGCCACGTGAACCTCGCATGCTTCCCGGCAATCCGGACAATAGTATTTGCCGTCCGCACAAAGGCGTACGCCCTCCACTCCCTGACAGTAGCAGCAATAGCGGTCGCACGTACACTGTTTCTCCGGCTTATCGCACTGTACGCACAGGGTCGTAGTTCGCATCGATTATCCCCGAAACCGCTGCAGGGCGAATGAACTCCCGCCCACAAAGTATTGATCTACAGACTATAGGACAGGCACGCGTGCAAGAACAAGGTGCGTGTGCTTTGGTACTTACTGCGCCACTCAGAAGAGCTGCCGGGGCTGTGATAAATAACACGCTTGGAAGATTGCACACTGCGGCCGTCAAGTGTAGATTGTCGGTCGGCTGGATAGACAAGATGGTTCAGCGGCTTTATTTCACAAGCAAGAAAGGACTTCTTTTATGAGACTGGCACGAATCGTTCTGGGAATTTTTGTCGCAGGGATTCTCCTGCTTTCCACGATTGCAGTGGCGCAGGATGCGGACAAGGAAAAGCTGATTGCAATCGAAAAAGAGTTCGCCAACAACCCAAGTTCAGGTGAGCCAGCCGCTGCGGTTGCGAAGCGGTATCTATACAATGGTTCCCTGACGCACCTCACCGGCTTCGGCCGGGTCGCATCGTATCCCAAGGCCAAAGTTCTTGAAAATTACCTGCTGGGCAGACCCTGGGTGTTCCCCTCGCCGGACGATCTGCTCTACAACAGCAAGGATCCTTCCGACGCTCACGTGAAGAGTACGCAAGTGTCCGATCTTGCGGTCAATCTTTACGGAGATACGGCGCTCGTGAGCTACAAGATGACCAATACCGACACCAGCCAGAAGAACCCTTCGCTGGACAGCATCTACAACTACGGCTGCCTGGATACGTTTGTGAAACGCAGTGGGCAATGGTATTTGATCGGCACGGCATGCTCGCCCAATACGCCGCTACCTCCAGCGATATGGGACACCGTGAAAAAGGCGCGAACACAGGACGCGACGCAGCCGCATCCGTAAAGTCGCAAATGGGGCTGGCAGAGCGTCTTTAATGTGCTCCCTCTTCGTTGACAAAGGGAAATGTGTCCGTTAGTGTAGTTAATCCGAAACAACAAACACAGGAGAGTTGAATGGCGCAAGGAGCAGCACGGAAGGTCAAGAAGCGTAAGAAATCGGTATTGAAGCGGGCGAAGCAGTCGATTGTGCGCCAGCAAGTTAACCGTGCGAACAGCACCCGCGTGCGAACGATAATGCGGCGGCTGAAGACGGCGATTGCGGCTAAAGATGAAGCGACGGCTGGTAGTCTGTTGAAGCCTACGCTCTCCGCCATCGATCGCGCTATCAGCAAGGGCGTGCTGGAGGAGAATACCGGGAACCGGTATAAGTCGCGGTTGTCTATTGCGATTAATGGGTTGAAGGCTACTGCGGCTAAGGCCTGATTTAGGATTCTGGCGATTTTTGGGGACGCCCGGGAGTTTTCCCGGGCGTTTTTCTTTTTGTACAGGAAGCAAAACCGGTTTCTCGCGCAGAGACGCTGAGGCGCAGAGAAAATCTTTTTAGGATTTGGTTGATGCGGATAGTTGCGCTACCAGGAATTCCATTACTGCGGTTTTGTCGGCTGCGCCGGATTTCAGGCGGCTATCGGCTTCGTATAAGGCGGCCAGGCCTTGGGTTAGTTGGGCGCGGGGGAATTTTCGGGATTGGGTTACGGCTTTTTCGGCGGCTTTGGATTGCATATGCAGGCGGCTGGCGGCTTGCCATCCATTTGTATTGGCTGGCAATTCCTGCGCTTCCAGGAGTTTCCGGTACATCCAGGCCAGCGCGCCCAGCATGGCTACCAGCTGTTCGCCATCGCGCAGCAAGCTATTGAGAAATTCCAGCGCCTTCGAAGTCTGCTGCGCGGCTAGCATGTCGGTCAGGTCCCAGGTGGAGTACTTTCGCGCCGAAACTACCATCAGCTCGACATCGGCGAGTGCGATGCGTTTGCGTTCACCCACGTACGCGGTGATTTTTTCCAGTTCTGTGTGGATGGCGGCCAGGTCGCCGTTCAGGATTTCGGCGAGTTCCTGCGCGGCATCGCGGTCCAGGTCCACTCCCTGTTCGCGCGCCATTTCCAAGGCAATCGGCGCGGCGAGCTGGGCGCGCTCTTCGGGCTTGTCTGAAAGCGCGACTTGCACAACGACCATCTTCTCTGCCAAGACCTTCGTCAGGCGCATGCGCTGATCCAGCTCGCTTGCCTCGAATACCAGTACGGAAAATGGCGCGGGATTCTTCAGGTATTCGGATAGTGCTTCGACCAGTTCGTCGCGGGAGTCGTCGCCGAGGCGCCCCCACGCCTGGACGTCGCTGACGAAAATTACCTGTTGCGGGGCTAGCATCGATGGGGTTTGTGCCTGACCGAGGATCGTGGAGAGCGAATCGTCCTCGGCGGAAAAACGGGTGATGCCCCAATCGCGAAAGTTCACGGGCACATAGGCGTCGATGATTTTGCGGCGGCACATTTCGCGCAGGTAGGATTCATCGCCGTACAAAAGAATTCCGGGGATGGGCTGGCCCTTCGCCATTCGTGCCAGAAGCTCGTCGTGAGAGATTCCGGGCATCAGAAATTCTCCACTATGTCAGCGACCAGCCGCGACGCGAAGTCTTTGGCCATTCGATCCAGGGCGGGACCTTGTTCATCAAAAAAAGTAGATGGATTAGTGGAAATCTCGTAGGGCTCGCGGAAAAGAAAGTTGTCGTTGCGGTAGAGAATCTTCTTTGTCTCTTTTTCCTCGAGCCAAACTCGCATGTGAACCGAAACGAGCATCGTGGTCGCGCGCGCTGTCGATGTGGGCGCAGTCGGGCTTTGCACGGAGGTATCGAAAACGACGGGAGTGGATTCCAGGCTGGTGATTTCGCCGTGCAGGACGGCGTTCGCCGAGTCTTCGGTCGAGACGATCCTATATTTTGTCCGCGCAAGAAATTCGCGAACCACGGACTGGGTCATGATTTGCTCGATGCGATAGCGGTTGGTCTGATTTTCCAGCGCAGGGACCGCGATTACTTTAATCCCCGGCGGCAGATTGGAAGCGGCACCGCCAACGCGATACCCGCAAGAAGACAGAAAGATTGCCACGGAGGCACAGAGGCACAGAGCGGAAAAAGAAGAGAGAGAAAATCCTGAGCTGAAAACAGTGACATGTTTTCTCTGTGCCTCAGTGCCTCTGTGGCTGATTCCGCCTTTTGGATTATGAGGCAAGCAGTTTCTCCGCTATTGCTATGGCTGTCGCTGCTGGCACTCTCAAATTGTCTGCTGCGCCCCAGAGCCAGAAGCCTGTTTCGATTTCGGGGTCGGGTTCCGGGCGGGCGAGGACGGGGCGCGCTTCCCCGGCTACACTCACGTTCGTAGGCGGCGGATCGTCCGCAGCGGCCACCTTCAGGCCGGATTTCGTTAGTCTATCGACCACAGTGTCTGTTGCAACTTTATTTTTGAAATCAGCATACGCTGTAAAGGCGTACGCATGGAACACCGGAGCCTGGACTAATGCAATCGACGGCATAACGATTCGTCCGGCGACGTAATTTATGACTTCGGAGACGATCCCGCCGCGAATATCTGCGAGTTTTTGGGTGCACTCCGGGCCGTATGCGGTAAGCATGTTGAAACCGACCTGTGCATCGAAGACGGCTTGAGGGATCGGTTCGAAGGAAAGCAGCTTCACGACCTGGCTTTCCAGTTCTTCGATGCCTTCGGTGCCACGTTCCGAGACCGGCTGAAAGAAGGTGAGAACGAGGCGGGTCAAGCCCAACGGGGCGAACGCAGCGGAGAGCGAGATCGCAACGTCGGCAGGCGCGGAGGGAGCGAGAAACAGGCTTTGGGGTGCGTCTGGGGCGGCAGAGGCCATTGGAGCGCCCAATATTGCATCCAGCGCCGGAATCCAAGGTTTTGCGCCGGGTGCTGTGTCTATGCGATTGCTCAAGTCGATCACGGTTGCGCCGGCGCGGCGAGCTTCGTCCACGTGACGAGCGGAAAATTCCTTCGAGCCTGTAAAAAAGGCGAAGCGCACGCGTTCGAAGCTATCTTCATCCACGGTTTCTATGACTGCGGGTTCGCCTCCGGCCTCGGTCAGCGTGCCGGCCGCGATTCCTTCATCGAGCAATCGGATTTCACTGGTGAGGAAATTCGCGTCTTCGAGGCACAGTTTTATTTCCTTGCCGCGCAGCGAGGCTGCGCCTGCAATGGCTACACGGACTGCTTCATGGGGGAGAGTCATGTCTCAGGCTGGCTGCGAAGGCGGATGCGGCCGCAGGATACGCACTAAGTGCAGGATCACGCCGATGGCTACGTAACAGGAAGCGATCACCATCAGCACCACTTCGGAATAGAAAAAGACCAGGAACACAAGTACGGCCATGGGAACAATCAGTACAGAGGGCTGCCTGCGCGCCATGGGAATATCCTTGAAGCTGCGAAAGCGGACGGTGCTGGCCATCAGCGCCGCCGCAATCGTAATCACAATCATCCAAACGATTGACCAACGCCAATCCTCGATCGGGGTCTTGATCGCGTGAACCGTGGCAACCAGAAGACCGGCGGCAGCGGGACAAGGCAATCCGATAAAGTACTTCGAGCCTCCTCCCGGCGCCATTCCCTGAATGTTGAACCGAGCCAGCCGCCATGCACAGCAGACGGCAAAGGCCAGTCCGACCCACCAGCCGATCTGATGGATGCGGCGAATGTCGATGGTTTCACTTTGCAGGATGTTGCGTACGCCCCAGGTAAACGCCAGCACCGCCGGAGCGATGCCGAAGCTGACCATGTCGGCGAGTGAGTCGAACTGTTTGCCGAATTCGCTGGTGGTGCCGGTGGCTCTGGCCACAAAGCCGTCAAAGGAATCGAAGACGATGGCGAAACCGATGGCTTTTGCAGCGGAATCCAGATCGGCGAGCTCGCCTTTTACGGCGGACATGATGGCGTAGAAACCGCAGACCAGGTTGGCTACGGTCATCATGCTGGGGAGTAGGTATATGCCGCGGCGCAATTTCGCGTTGGCGCGGCGGGAGCCGGGGAAACCGAGTTCGTGCTGTTCGAAGCTGCTCATCGCCACCGGGCCAGGATACTCGATCCGCCGGCCACATTTTGACCGGGACGGACGAGAATTTCGACATTCAGAGGAAACCAGATGTCCACGCGCGAACCAAACCGTATCATACCTACGCGTTCTCCGCGAGTCACGGTATCGCCTACTACCTTCCAGCACAAAATGCGCCGCGCCACCCAGCCGGCTATCTGCTTGAAAACGATTTCTCCCCGATCGGTGGTGACGTGGATGACGTTCTGCTCGTTTTCCTCCGACGCGCGTCCGCGCATGGCTGCGTAGAATTGACCTTTGCGATATTCCATGGCCGATACGCGCCCGGCGACCGGCGACCGATTCACATGCACGTTAAAGACGGAAAGGAAGATGCTGATTCTGCGTCCGGAAGTTCCACCGAAGGGCTCTTCGACGACTTCCATCACGCGGCCATCGGCGGGAGAGACGAGAAGATCGGGATCGGAGGGAATCGTCCTCTCCGGATCGCGAAAAAAGTACAGAACGAACGCGCCCAGCAGTAGCAGGACACCGCCGAGCCAATACCAATGAAATCCAACCGCCAGCAGTCCAAACACAAGTGGACCTGCGGCAAAGTTGTAGCCATCCTTAACCATGAACGTCCTTGACGGGAGTTTTTGTGCGACACACTTCCCCGCGCAGGAACATTCTATCTCAAATTGGCGATCCGCCGATGCGTCTATCGACCAAGCGGCTGGCGCAGGCGACGGGCGATTAATTGCTCCATCGCGTCTTTGACGCCTAATTTCAATTTTTTAAGGGCGATTTCTTTCTGAAGGTCTTCCAGGTCCAGGTAGGATGCTTGGGAGAGCTGCTTTAGCTGGGCGTCGTACTCGGCGTGTTTTTGAGCCAGCTTTTGAAGCTCCTCGTCATATGTCAATAGTTGCTCGCGTATTTCCCGCGTAACGGTGGGCATCGCGCGCCTCCTGACTAAAACGAATTGTGAATGGAGTGTTACATCACAAAAATAACCTAGCACAATGTAAAAGGGAGGCCAAGAGGATTTGCAACGAAAATTGTAGATTTTTTCGGTTTCAACTATCCATTTGCAACGAAAACAGCAGAGCGTCCTCGACAGGGTTCCGGTAGTACTGAGATCGTCTGCCGCACGGCGCAAAACCATGACGTCCATAGAGCGCGATCGCGGACCTATTAGAAGCTCTCACCTCCAAATAAGCGCGCGGACTGCCAGATTGCCGCGCAAATTCGAGGGCGGCGGCTACCAACTTCGAACCAATTCCCCTTCTGCGGCTAGTATGAGCAACAGCTACGTTCAGAATTTCAAACTCGTCCACGACCAGTCGCCCTATCAGGAACCCGCAAACTTTCCCGTTTTCTTCCGCGACCCAGGCCGGCTGTCCACCAGCAATATTTTGAATGAGGCTGTGTTCGGACCAACTTGCCGCTTCGGGGCTTTCTTCGAGGATTGCAATGACACGCGGAACATCTAATCGAGTGAGGCGTCGAATCAACGGCTCGGATGAGTCAAGATTCATGCGGGTGTGCGTGCCACTTCGGCGTCCGAGCGGCGAATGTAATTGGCATCCAGGGTAAGGGGATCTGCCAAATCGCCGCCATCTGAGCGATCGAAGGCTAGAAGGCCTATTGTTGCCGCCAGACCCTCCGGGACCTGCTCTAATCGGGCTCCTGGAAGAATGGATTCGACCAAAATTACCGGCAGGGTCTCAGGGGTCGAAGAAACTAAGACCGGCTGGTTCAATCCGCTATTTGCTTTCACCGAAGCAAGGAACTCTTCTATCGAGAAGATAGCTTCTTCTCCGACAAGTTGCAGAGTGTTTGAACCTGGACGGCTGCGGCGGTAGGTGGAACCAAAAACGTAGCCTCGGCGGGCGTCAAGGAATGGACTTACGACGTCGCTGTTGGCAGTGGATTGGGACGCAATGGCTTCCAGACCACTAATGGCTGCGATGGGCTTGTGGTGGACCTCCGCCCAGCCTTTGACTGCCGTCAGTCCTACGCGCAATCCCGTAAACGAACCGGGACCCGCCGCGACGGCAAACACATCGATCTGGTCCATTCGAAACTGTGTCCTGGATTGCAGCATCTCCAAATCACGAAAAAGCCTTGTCGAATAAGGGGTTTCTTCACTGGAGGAGATTTCCGCCAAAACCTGCCTATCTCCTAATAATGCAATACTTCCCGCACGAGTACTGGTGTCAATTGCCAGAATGAGCATGCAGGTATTCTATCGCAAAGCAGACGAATTCATGCATTGCACGCAGATAGAAATGAGATGCGTGTAAATCCTTTGTAAAATATATCTAGCAATTCGATTGCCAATCAGAAACCGAAAACCACCATAACTTACTGATTCTAGGCGAAATATGTATTGACTTCTTTCCCGAAATGGCCCAAAGTAGATGAATCAAGCATCTCTTGAGGGGGCCTTCAACCATGGATTATAAGATTGGGGACAAAGTTGTGTACCCGAACCACGGTGTTGGGATCATCGAGCAGATTAATTTCGGGATTTTGAACGGTCGTACGGAAAAGTATTACATGCTAAAGATTTACGCGAGTGGATTGAAAGTCATGGTTCCGGCCACCAATGCAACCTCGGTTGGCCTACGTCCCGTGATTCGAAATGGAGAAACGCTCAAAGTTCTGGGCTTTCTGGAAAAAGGCAAACCGAATTCGCATCACGACTGGAAGCATCGCTTCAAGGAGAACTCGGAAAGGATGCGGACCGGGGCTCTAATAGAAGTGGCAGCAGTATTAAAGAGTTTAGTCTCCCTCAGCCGCACTAAGCCGCTCTCCTTCCGAGAAAAGAAAATGCTGGAGCGAGCCAAGTTCCTCCTGGTCAGTGAGCTAGCCACCGCACGAAACACCTCCCCGGAAACCATGGAAGACGCCCTGATCAAGTCCCTGGCAAAAGCAAGATTGCAAATGCCGTCCCCCCTGGAAAAATCCGAAGGCGTGGAATTTTAGGCGTAGAGAATCATTCGAACGAAAAGCTTCAAAGCGTTATTGCTTTGGGGCTTTTTCTTTTGGGCCCATTCGGGGACGGTTAGTCTTGGCGCTGAAAGAAGCAAAGTTTGAAAAAGCTTTAATCTTTCATCAACCAACTGAAAAGATTTAAGCCAGACGCAAGCCGGGCTCAGCATTCAAATCCGATGACGCGAGATCGTGAGCCAGCAGATGAGGATAGGCGGCTGCGGCGATCATGGCGGCGTTGTCGGTGGACAGCGCTCTGCTGGGGAAAAATACGTCGATTCCCTTTTCAGAGCATTTCGACGTGAATGTATTTCGCAGCTCGGAATTGGCGGCGACGCCTCCGGAAACCAGGATCGCGCGGGCCCCGGTTTCTTCGGCGGCTGCAAGAGTTCGGGTCACCAGATCGTGTACGACTGCGGTCTGAAAGTTTGCGATCAGTGAGAGCGTTTGCGGGCTGCATAGAGGAAATAGTTCCGCAGCTTTTCGGCGCCCCTCTTGCAAGGCTTTCTCGCGCTCCTCGATTTCGCCATTGAATTCCGGGTGGGAACGGACATGGTATAAGACGGCAGTCTTAACCCCGCTAAAGCTGAAATCGTATGGGTTCCCTTTGATTTTCACCGGACCGAAATGCAGACCGTCTTTGGACTTCACGTTTAAACCAGCCGCTGCGGCACGAGCGGCCAATTGGTCGATCACTGGGCCGCCGGGATAGCCGAGCGCGAGGAGTCTGGCGACCTTATCGTAGGCTTCGCCCGCGGCGTCGTCGCGGGTGCCACCCATTTTGCGAAATGCGAATCCCGGAGCAGGAGAGTCGCCTATCTTGGTTCCCTGCTCGACGTGGTAGAGCAGAGTGTGTCCGCCAGAGACGATCAGGCATATTGCGGGCAACACAGGAATCCGTCCCTCGATATGAGATTCCAGGAAGACGGCATGAACGTGGCCCTCCAAATGATTTACCGGGACCAGCGGCTTTCCAAGTTCGAGGGAAAGAACCTTGGCGTAGGTAAGTCCGACAAGCAGCGAGCCAACCAAACCGGGGCCACGAGTAACACCAATTGCATCGATATCGGCAAACGAAAGGCCGGCTTGCGCAAGAGCTTCACGTACGACAGGGACGATCTGTCGCAGGTGCTCCCGTGAGGCGAGTTCAGGGACAACACCGCCATATTTGCGGTGGATGTCCATCTGCGAGGCGACGACGCTGGATAAGATATCGCGACCGTCGGCCACTATGGCTGCGGCCGTCTCGTCACAGGATGATTCGATTCCCAGGATGCGCGTTGACACGAGTTGTTTCCCCACTTTGAGAAAAGCTTATGTTATCACACCGCGAAACGCGTAATTTCCTCGCGCCATTTTTTCGCCTTTCGCATCGTCTAAAGCGATGGACTAACAAAGATTAACATTTCGCTATCCATGTTCGATGAGATGGATTGACATAAAGCGAGAACGCCACGTAAGGTGATTCAAGGTCCTCACGATATATGATCGAAAAGCCGCAACGCGTTCGCAAAGCTGTCCTGCCCGCCGCGGGATTGGGCACACGCTTCCTCCCCGCGACCAAAGCGCAGCCCAAGGAAATGCTAACAGTGGTGGATAAACCGCTGATCCAGTATGTCGTGGAGGAGTGCGTTGCCTCCGGAATCGATAACATCATCATTGTTACTGGCCGCGGTAAAAATGCCATCGAGGATCACTTCGACTCGTCGCCAGAGCTGGAAAGTTTTCTCGAAAGTAAAGGTAAACACGAACTGGCCGAACTGGTGCACAACATAGGGAACATGGTGCATTTCAGCTATACACGCCAGAAAGAGGCTCTCGGGCTTGGACATGCAGTGCTGGTGGCCAAGGAACTGGTGG
Source organism: uncultured Acidobacteriaceae bacterium (assembly GCA_964622265.1). Taxonomy (GTDB): domain Bacteria; phylum Acidobacteriota; class Terriglobia; order Acidiferrales; family UBA7541; genus Palsa-360. Next base: position 38,601 of record CAZUNI010000002.1, read on the forward strand.
GTGATGAGCCATTTGCAGTCCTACTGGGCGATGTAATTATTCCTGGACCGCGGCCCGCGACAAAAGAATTGGTCGAGGTCTATGAGGCCACCGGGAAAGGCGCGATTACCGTCGAGGATGTGCCTCGCGCGCGAACCGGTCTATATGGAATTGTAGACATCGAACACGCGAATCTCCCGCGATGGGGCGAACGCCTCATGAAGATTCGGGACCTGGTTGAAAAACCAAAACCTGCCGAAGCTCCTTCTACTTTGGCCATCACCGGGCGTTATATGCTTCCACCTGAGATATTCGACTGTTTGGAGCGAACCGAACCGGGTCGCGGCGGAGAAATACAATTGACAGATGCGCTCCGATTGCTCGCGAAAGAAACGGGATTATTTGCTCATATCTACGATGGGAAATCTTACGATGCCGGGGACAAGCTGGGCTTTCTGAAAGCTTCCGTCGAAATCGGGCTTGAAAATTCCGAATTCGGGGATGATTTCCGGGAGTACCTGCGGTCGCTCAAGCTGTAACGCTAGGGATTAAAACCCCTCCTCAAACGCTTGAAATGTCTTGGCTGAAGAGCCTGTGTGGTATGTGCCAAAAATCGATTTCCACATCCCTTTTCAGTTTTCACTTTTGTTGCAACGATTCAAGTTATTCGCTTCCACAAAAGATACAAGCTGTGGAAATCGAGGTTGCCACACAGGCTCTGAAGCCCCGACTTACAAACCTTCCATCTCTTTCCATCTCACTAGCAAAAAGGAACTACTTTTCCTTCGGCGATTTGGCCGTCTTCTTGTCCTGGCTGGAAGAGGCCGGTTTGGAGTCGGACTTTGCCGACTTCTCGGTTTTTTCGCTCTTTTCGGACTTTTCCGATTTTTCGGACTTGTCTGAACCTTCGGATTTCGAACTGTCGCCACCCGACGTTTTCTTTCCGTAATCGTTGACGTACCATCCAGAGCCTTTGAATTGAATCGCAGGAGCGGTGAGAACCGATTCCACCTTGCCGCCGCAATGCGGGCATTTCTTCAGGTGCGGTCCGTTCAACTTTTCGATCTTATCCGTGTGGCGATCACACTTCAGGCAGCGGTATTCGTAGAGCGGCAATTCGACACTCCCCCTGGTTCATGAGATAGACCCCTTATCTTAGCACGCCGGGCAACCGCTTCTGCCTATGCAGCGGGGGAACTTTACGTAGGTCGCTTACGAAGCTTTACTTGAGCGAGTACTTTGTGCCACCCATGACGGGATTTTGCCGCAAACTTCGATGCCCCTCCCATAGCTTCCGCTATGGGCTACGTTGTGTTGCCCCTTCGGGGATCTCGGACAACGGGCGGCGGTCAAGGAGAGACGCGCGGAGCTGGCATCGTGCAGCGATTGTGCGTGTTAAACTAACCGCTTTGGAAAGCAATTATGACTAATAACCCCGAACGAGAAGCGGGCATGGGCTGCCTGTATCTGGTAGCCACTCCCATTGGAAACCTCGAAGACATTACGCTGAGAGCGTTAAACATCTTGAAAGAAGCAGATGTGATCGCTTGCGAAGATACGCGGCAAACGCAAAAGCTGCTGCATCATTACGGCATTCGCAAGGAAATGGTCAGCTATCACGACCACAATGAATTGACGCGATCGCCGGAACTGGTGATCGAGATGGAACAGGGGGCAAAGGTGGCGCTGGTGAGCGACGCCGGGACGCCGGGGATTTCCGACCCCGGGCATCGCCTCGTGAGTCTGTGTCTGCGGCACCACATTCAGGTGGTGCCGATTCCCGGCCCTTCAGCGCTGGTTGCGGCACTGGCGGCCTCAGGGCTGCCTACGGAAGGATTTCTGTTCGCTGGGTTTCTTTCTTCGCGGGCCGGAGCGCGCCGGAAGGAACTCGACGCACTGAAAGCGGAGCCGCGAACGCTGGTTTTCTATGAGGCGCCTCATCGCATCGTGGAAACTCTTTCCGACGCTCAGGATATTTTGGGGCCGCGTCCCGCCGTGATCGCGCGGGAGATTACGAAGATTCACGAAGAATTTCTGCGGGGAAAACTTCCCGACCTGCTCGAAGCCGCGCGCAAACGCGCTCCCCGCGGAGAAATCACGCTCCTGATCGGGCCGGGCGATCCCGAAGCTCCGCACGTCGATACGGCAATATCACTGCGAAAGCGTGTGGAACAGATCGAAGCCGAAACGGGGGTGGACCGCAAAGCAGCACTCAAGCAAGCCGCGCGAGAGCGAGGTCTGGGCAAGCGCGATGCGTACAAGCAACTCCTGCTGGAACGCTAGAATTCACGCCTCTCTACAAATATGAGGACGAAGGAAGCCCAGTGGCGCAGACTTCAGCCTGCGCGCTTTTGGTTTAATCTTGCGGAAGTTCCCTGCCTAATTGCGTAGGCCGTCAATCGCTCTCTAAGAAGTCGATTCCGAAACAAAAATCCGATTAAACCGCGGCCCAGTGAACTCAACGCCAACAACGGATTCACGTTCGGACTTCCCGGGCATCAGGTGGACAATGCGTCCGAGAGTGGAAAATTCGGCCTCAGTATCGCCCGCCGAAGACGCCGATGGAATGCTGATCTCCAGTTTCGTGCCGAGGTCCACCGCGTACCGCGTGGCGAAGGCTACTCCACCGCGGCACAGGTTCACGCTCGATGTCCGTTCTTCGAACCGGTCGCCGCTTCGATCGGTTCCGCGGACCAGCATGGGAAGGTGAACGGGCACACGGCGTTCCCTGCGGCGTTCCAGGCCCGGCGTGCTTGCAGAGGCTGCGGTCATAGCACTCCTTCCGCGGTTACGGACTCGCTGAAAAAATTATCGACTCGGTCGAGAATTTCACCCGTAGTGCGGGACCTGTGAACGTTCCGGCGCAATTCGCTGCCGTTGCGAACCCCGTGAGTGAACCAGCACGCAAACTGTTTCATCTTGCCAATGGCGTCGGGCCATTCAGTTTCTACTAGATTGCGGAAGTAGGTGGACAGCAAACGATAGCGGTCCATCTCCGTCGGTTGCTCACACGAACCCGACTCAACAAACTGCGCAAGCTGCCGGAAAATCCAAGGATTGGTCGATGCCGCCCTGCCGATCATTACGGCATCGCATCCGGTTTCGCGCACCATTCGCAACGCGTCTTCGGGAACGACGATGTCGCCATTGCCGATCACCGGGATGCGAACGGCCTGCTTCACGTCGCGGATAATACTCCAATCGGCTTTTCCTGTATATCCTTGCGCCCGGGTGCGCGGATGAACAGCGATGGCTTCGATGCCAATTTGTTCCGCCATTTTTGCCACATCGACCGCGACGATACTGCATTCATCCCAGCCGGCGCGAATTTTAATCGTCAGCGGAATGCTAACCGCAGCGCGCACTACGCGCAGCAAATGCTCCAGTGCTTTCAGGTCACGCAGCAGCCCGGAGCCACCGCACTTGGTTACTTTTCTCGCCGGACATCCCAGATTGATATCCACGAAATCGAAGCCGAGTTGCTCGACCATTCCCGCGGCACGAGCCATGACTGCGGGATCGGCGCCGAAAATTTGTCCGGTAATGGGGTGTTCATCTTCTTCGAAGAAGAGATAGCGAGAAGTACGCGAGTTGTTTCGCGTGATGCACTCGGCGCTGGTGAATTCGGTCATGATCAGGCCGCAGCCGCCGAGGCCGCGAATCATACGGCGAAATACGGTATCTGTCACTCCGGCCATAGGGGCGAGGACCGTCGCCGGAGCGATGCGCTTGTCACGGATTGTGTAATTGGCCGGTAACATCGTAAAAGCACTCCCCCCCGCTGGGTTCACAATAAGGTCGTATCCAGCGATCGAGGATTCGATTCTTCTATGTCCGATTCCATTCTGTCAACGGGGACGGCCAATTTCTGCGCTGCATACGGCGTCCGGTTCACATGATTCATGGGTGATCGTTGCTCGGTTCGGGGTGCGCCGGTACCCGGTCAATGGAAGACGCCGCTGCGGCCAGATGAGCGGCAAGCGCCTCTTTCGAGCCCCCAAAAAATCCGGCGACGATTTTCTCTATCGCGCTGACGCGCGCTTCTTCGGCAGTCAGGTTTGCCTGGTAACGATACGCGCGGCCTACGCGGCGCCGCGTAACGATACCCTTGTGCGCCAGGCGGTCCATGATCGTCATGATGGTCGTGTACGCGCGCGGCCGCGAGGCAGCCAATTCAATATGGATATCACGAACTGTTCCTTCTCCAAGTGGCCAAAGCACGCTCATACATTCGAGTTCCAGCGGAGCCAGGTTGAGAATGGAGTGCCGGGGACCTTTTCCGCGATTCGAATTTGCGTTGTCTTCCACTTTTCTATCCCTTTGCGCTCGAACTTTTCCCCTCGTTCGGTGCCACTGGTAACGGAGAATTCTTCGCCGCAGATTCCTCGGCACGGCGGAATAGATCGACGCGCAGGAAGCGGCGTTCGAGGGCGCCACTGTAGGCAGTCCAGTTACCTTCCCCTTTGTCGGAAGCGAGTGCAGCGCGAACCGCGCCCATCTTGGAATCCAGATCATCGAGGTAGTGCAGCATCAGCGCTTCGCGGAACATCGGGAGCTTGGGCGAACCGAATTCGTATTTTCCGTGGTGGCTCAGAATCATGTGCTGCACCAGCGTCTTCAGGTCGGATGGAAATCCCTCGATCGCGTCGATGCGCTTTCCCACGCGTTCGTACTCGATCATAATATGCCCCAGCAACTGGCCTTCGTCGGAATAGCCGATGGAGCGCTCGTAGGTTAACTCTTCCAGCTTGCCCATGTCGTGGAGCATCGCACCGGTCAGCAGCAGGTCGGGGTCGGCCTCAGGATAATGGGAGAGAACCGCGCGGCAAAGGCCGCACAGGCTTACGACATGCTCGAGCAGGCCGCCTAGATACGCATGGTGCATGGCCTTTGCCGCCGGAGCGCGTTTAAGGCGCGGAATAATATCCAGATCGGTGAGGATGTTTTCCAGTAGTCCCTTAAGCCAGACGTTCCCAATCGAAGCGACGAACTCCAGCAATTTTTTATAGAGCTGCTCGACATCTTCGGTCGTATGTGCAAAAAAATCCGCGAGGTCCACTTCGTGGGCTTCCGCGCGGCGGATTTTATCAAGCGACACCTGAAGCTTGTTGCGATAACTTTCGACACGCGCCTGAACTTTTACAAAATCATCGCGATTGAACGAAGCCGCATCGCGGTCGAAGCCATCCCACATCCGCGCTTCGATCGTGCCGGTGCGATCGCCTAATTCCAGGCGCAGGTAGGATTTCCCTTCGCGGGTGGCGCGAATCTCTTTTTCACAAACGAGGAAATAGGTCGTTATATTCTGGTCGGCCTGCAAAGCGGAGACAAAGGCCTGTTTCATGTTCCAGTTTTCTTCTTCGGGAGAATCAGGAGGCGTCTGCTGGACTTCTTTTTGTCATCCTTATCGTTCGTAGCGGCAACTTCCTCGATGGGCTGGCTGCTGACGGCCGCGGAATCGCTGTACCCCGGCTTGATCTGGACATAACTGTCTTCCCGCAGAGTCTGGAGGTAGGTTCGCAAAGCCGGATCCATTCTGGATTCATACAATTTATTGGTGATTTCCGGCTCTACTTTGTCGAGCGGCTGTTCGCCCGCTTCGTATCGTTGCTCGACTTGCAGAATCTCGAACCCGGTTTTCGTCTCGATTACGTCAGTCATCTGCCCGTGGCCGAGCGCGAAGACTTTGTCGGCGATATTGGGATCGAGCTTGGATCGCTCGAAGGCGCCGAGTTCTCCGGACTGCTGCGCGGTGGAGCTGTCCGAAAAGTGCTTGGCCAGTTCGCCGAAGTCATCGCCGTTTTTCAACACGCGGTCACGCAAACCTTCGGCTTTCTTGCGCAAGGCAGGGATGTCCGCTTCCGGTTTTTTTTCAGTTGAAACGAAAATCTCGCGGAGCACGACTGTTTCCGGCCTTACAAATTCCTTTTTGTGATCGTTGTAGTACTTGGCCACTTCCTCATGGCTAATAATGATGCGCGAACCGACCTCTTTGCTGATCAATTGTTGAGTCAGGAGTTGATTCTTGATCTGGGTCTTGAAATCCTCGAAGTCCTGCCCGCTCTTGGTCACTTCCTTTTCGAGCGTTTCCATATCGGGCAGTTTGTACTGAATACGGATCGAATCCAGCCGCTTGATGACATCGGCGTCTACGTTGATGCTGTCGTCCTTCGCGCGCTGGACCAAAAGCGACTGATCGATCAGATCGCGAAGCAGGTTTTTCTCTTTTGCAGCGGTCGCTTGCCGCAGTTTTTCCGGAGAACAATTCTGGCAATCCTCCTGAACCTCGCTCATCATGGTTTCGCGGGAGTGTTCGAGGTCTTCCCGTGTAATCACGTCATTATTGACACGCGCCACGATCTCTTCGACAATCACCGATTTCGATTGCGCGGAAACGGTTCCGGAAGCGAGAAGCAGGCCAACTGCCAACCATGTACTTTGTTTCATGGGTTTCATCTTTTCTGAGGGCAGGCTCCAAGTAGAGCCCGCACCCGCAAGTTTATCGCTTCGATTCCAGCGGAAGCAACACGTTTCTGACGCTTTCCGCGATCCCGCCGCGTTTTTCGATGCGCATCCATAGTGTTCCGCTGGGGTCCAGGCGCATCCCTTCGCCTTTCGACCGGATCATCCCGACCAATTTCTCCGGCGACAGCGTCGTTTCAGGATGGAACTTGATCGCAACCTCGTTGGCGCGGCGCTCGATCGAGGAAACCAGGATGCGCTCTGCCAAACCCTTCAGGAGCGCGTAGTCGAGCAAGTTTCCTACGGCTGCCGGAGGCGGCCCGAACCGGTCGGCCAATTCCTTGTCAACCTCTTCCCGTTCCGCTTCGTTTGCAATTCCCGCGATGCGCTTGTAAGTCCTCAACCGCAAATTCTCGTTCGGGATGTACTCCTGTGGGATGCGGATATCGAGTCCAAGGTTGATCGTCGAGCGCATCTCGGGTTTGGTCTCTTCGCCCTTCAAGGCCGAGACTGCCCGCTCCATCATCTGGCAGTACAGGTCGAAGCCGATGGCGTTGATGTGGCCATGCTGCTGGCCTCCCAGCAGATTTCCCGCGCCGCGAAGTTCCAGATCGAGCGCGGCAATGCGAAAGCCTGCGCCCAGGGCGCTGAATTCTTTTAGGGCGGAGAGCCTGCGCTTGGCGATTGGCGACAGGACAACGTCCTCAGGAACCATCAAGTAGGCATAGGCGTGCAGATCGGAACGGCCAACGCGTCCGCGCAGCTGATATAGCTCGGAAAGGCCGAAGCGGTCGGCGCGATTGATTAGGATCGTGTTCGCGCGAGGAATATCGAGACCGTTTTCAACGATGGTCGTCGAGACAAGGACATCGGCCTCGTCACGCACAAATTTATACATCACCGATTCCAGCTCTTTCTCGTTCATTTGCCCATGTCCCACGACGACGCGCGCTTTCGGGACGAGTTTATTGACCAGAGCGGCGATAGAATAAATCGTCTCAACGCGGTTGTGTACGAAGAAGACCTGGCCCTGGCGCGCCATTTCTTCTTCGACCGCGCGGCGAACCAGCGATTCGGAAAATGGAGCGACGACGGTTTGGATCGCGAGGCGATCTTTCGGGGGAGTTTCGATCACGCTCATATCCCGCAGGCCGACCAGCGACATATTGAGCGTACGGGGGATGGGCGTTGCAGAGAGCGTCAGTACGTCCACGTTGTTCTTCAATTCCTTGATGCGTTCCTTATGCGCCACGCCGAAGCGCTGCTCTTCGTCCACAACGAGAAGACCGAGGTCGTGAAACGTTACATCTTTCGAAAGCAGCCGGTGCGTGCCGATTACGATATCTATTTTCCCGGTTTCGACTCCCTCAAGTGTTTCCTTCAATTCTTTTGGCGAGCGAAAGCGGCTCACCATGTCGATGGTTATAGGGAAGGCGGCGAATCGGCGGCGGAATGTTTCGTAATGCTGGAACGCGAGAACTGTGGTTGGAGCGAGGACCACGACCTGTTTCGAATCGACGGCGGCCTTGAATGCGGCGCGCATCGCGACTTCCGTTTTTCCGTAGCCGACGTCGCCGCACAACAGGCGATCCATCGGCTGCGGACGTTCCATGTCGCGCTTTACATCTTTAATTGCAATGGCCTGATCGGGGGTTTCATCGAACTCGAAGGCGTCTTCAAATTCCTGCTGGAACGCGCCGTCCGGGGAGAACGCGTAGCCCTGCCCTGCTTTTCGCTCTGCGTAGAGTTTTAAGAGCTTTTCGGCCATGTCTTCGACCGATTTGCGCACGCGTGCTTTTCTAGCGGTCCATGTTGTGCCGCCGAGTCTATCGAGCGTGGGCTTGGTTCCCTCGACGGCGCGATAACTCTGTACCAGATCGAGCCGCTCGAGAGGCACGTAAAGTCGCGCATCGTCCGCAAACGTCAGACGCATGAACTCGCTGCGAACGCCGCCGCTTTCGATTTGGTGTAAACCTTCAAACTGGCCGATGCCGTGGTCCACATGCACGACGTAGTCGCCGGGCTTGAGTTCGGAAAAATCGCTGAAGAAGCTGGCAGTTTTTGGACGCTTGCGTGACGAACCTGCGGGCAGCGTTTCGAACAGATCGCCGGTCCCGTAGATCGTCAGGTGCGAGTCCGGGAAAACCACGCCTTCGCTGAACGGCGCGCGAACCAGAACGATTGCGGGAACACTGCCGGCAGAGGAGTCCTCGGAGAGGCGCGCGCTGGTGACGCTCTCATCGACTTCGCCGAGGCGGTAGGGCACTTCGTATTCGTGGCAGAGATCGACGAAGCGTTCGAGTTCTCCGAGATTTCCCGCCGCGAGCAGAACTTTGTTTCCGGCGGCGATCTCTCCTCGGGCTTCCTCCATGAACGCTGGAACGCCGCCGTGAAAGCGCGTGGTGGGCTGCGTTTGGATGGCGCGGGTCTCGATTCCCTGCCGCTCGACGAGGAGGTGATCGAGGTCCAGCCGGGCGTGGCCGGAGAGCTGCCGATCCCAATCGTCGGTAAAGAAATAGGATTCGATTGTTTCTTCCGGCGAATCGCCGTCCTGAAACGTCCCCTCCGCGTGGGTGAAGAATTCCTTCGCGGCTTCGTCAATCGCCTCGGGCTCGTCGAGGATGACTACCGTTTCGTCGCGCAGATCGAAAAGAAAATGCGCTCGCGGGACGATCTTTTCTCCGGGGGCGCGGGAGCCGTTTGCGGGCGCCTCCAGCAGCGGAGGCACGGTGATTCGCTCGATGGGGCGTACGGAGCGCTGCGTATTGGGATCGAACTCGCGCAGGGATTCGACAGTGTCTCCAAACAATTCAAGGCGGACGGGCCGCTCGGCCTCCGCCGGAAATACGTCCACAATTCCGCCGCGAACCGTGAATTGTCCGGGCATTTCCACCATGTCGTGTGCTTCGTATCCAACGCTGCGTAGGTGCGCGACGAACTCGTCGAGAGAAACTTCCTGGTCACGGGCCAGAGTTCGTGCCTGTCCGGCGTAGGATGCGGCGTCGGCAAAACGCATGCGGGCGGCGGCAATCGGAGTGACGATGATGCGCGCCAGCCCGCTCGTGTATCGCCACAGAGTTACGGCGCGCGTTTCGAGAATTTCCGCATGAGGGGAAACATCTTGCCAGGGAAACGCATCGAGCGCCGGGAAGACGGCCACGTCGGTGGCCTCCTGACCTGCGAGCGCGCGATAGAAGAACTGCACCGACGCGGCGAAGGCTTCCGCGCGCGCCCCGGAAGCGACGACGACAATTACGGGACGCCGGAGTTCAGCGGCTACGTTTGCAGCGACTAAAGCTTTGGCGGTATCCGTGAGGCCGGCGAGGCGTTCGTGCGCGGGACCGCTGCGAATCGCCGAAAGCGCAGCCTCCAGCGCTGGGTGGCGCGTCGCGGACGCCAAAGTTTCCGAAACCGAGGGTAGCAGCATGGTCAGGTCTTGCGGTCAGCCGGTCTGTCATCCAGGACAGCAGCCGTTTTACGAATTTTCTCCACAAGACTGGTTGTGGAATAACCCGGAGCGAGGGCGATGGAGACAACCCGTCCGCCCGATGCTTCTACTTCCGCGCGGCCTGCCACGTCGTTGATCGCCCAATCCGCGCCTTTGACCAGCACGTCCGGGAGCACGCGCGCGATCAATTCCCGCGGCGTCGGCTCGTCAAAAATTGTGACGTAATCGACCGACGCGAGCGCGGCGAGAACTTCGGCGCGGTCCTGCTGCGGCACCAGCGGACGTTCAGGGCCCTTGTTGCCGCGAACACTGCTATCGCTGTTCACTGCGACGATCAAAAGATCGCCCAATGCGCGGGCTTCGGCCAGGCAACGCACGTGGCCCGGATGCAGCAGATCGAAGCAGCCGTTTGTGAAGACGACGCGACGACCGCCGGCCTTTTCACGAGTGGCGATCTGAAAGAGTTCATCCTGCGAGACAATTTTTTCCATGGGAAAAGCAAAAGCGATTCATGACGCAGCAAGCGCTGCCGTAAGGTTTTATACTAACATGTGAACGAAGCGGAGACTCTGACTCGGTGAAGAGGCGGCAGTGGGATGGTTTGAAAATTCGGTGGAATGGTGGGCCAGCTTGCGGTAATGCCGCTTATGTGGACCCATACGGTCTCAAGGATAACGCAATTCGTGAATCGCTTTCAACGGTCCAGTCCGTCGTATAACTGATGATCGAAGAGAGACATTTCTTATGAGTGTGCCGAGCCTTGTGCAAGCATTTTATGAACGTATTTGGAATAGTGGCGACCTTGCTGATGCTTCCGACCTACTGAGTGAGGATTTCATATTTCGAGGATCGCTCGGGAATGAATTGCGGGGCCGTGATGCGTTCTTACAATATGTTCGATCGGTGCGGGGTGCGCTGGCGAACTACAATTGTGAGATTTTGGATTGCGTTACAGAAGGAAAGAAGGCATTTGCAAAAATGCGCTTCTCAGGTGACCATCTGGCTCCTTTTCGAGGTTTCGAACCTACCGGGAAGCCAGTTCATTGGCTCGGCGCGGCGTTATTTGTTATGGATGGCAAGGTCATTTCTGAATTGTGGGTCTTGGGCGAACTTATTGCACTTGACGCACTTCTTCGGGAAAATGCTGCATAAGTTCAGTGAGCACTTTAAAGATGATTTCACGGTTGGTGTAAGACCGACGGGAACGCAAACAACATGCGTATAAATACAGGTCGGAAGAATCGTTTGGTGGACCTCAGTCACACCGTCAAGAACGGTCTAGTGACGTACAAAGGCCTGCCAGCGCCCGTTATTTGTGACTTCTTGAGCCGTGAAGAATCAAAGGGGAAATATGCGCCTGGGACCGAATTTCAAATCGGCAAGATTGAGATGGTCGCAAACACGGGGACGTATGTAGACGCGCCTTTTCATAGGTTCGCTGGTGGCAAAGACCTCGCTGAACTGCCGTTGTCCTCTCTGGCAGAGCTCGACGCCGTTGTTATTCGCCCGAATATGAAACATGGGCGTGCGATTGGAGCCGAGTCGTTTTCGGACCACGATTTAAGCGGCAAAGCTGTGCTGGTTCACACCGGCTGGAGCCGGCATTGGGAAACCGAGCAGTATTTCGAGGGGCATCCCTTTCTCACAGAAGACGCAGCGCATTTTCTTCGGGATGCGGGCGCGACAATCGTCGGGATCGACTCGCTTAATATCGATTCAATCGAAGACGGGCACAGGCCAGTGCACACCACACTGCTTGGAGCCGACATCCCAATTTGTGAACATCTCTGCGATCTTGATCTTCTACCGGAGTCAGGGTTCAGTTTTACCGCAGTCCCTGTTAAGGTTCATGCGTTTGGAACGTTTCCAGTGCGTGCTTATGCTTCTATTGGGGATAGACGTCAGAAGTGAGTTCAATTCTCGCGGCCAAATCCCGACGATTCGACTTATCGTCGTATGGGAGCCAGTTGACGATAAAACCGCTTATCAAGGGGAAACTCTAGCCACTTCACAGCGGTATAGCAGATGGTATATTTTGTGCTGAGTTGAGCTACTACCCTGAAAAGGTTCGGAGTCGATGTGAAATTGTTTAGGTATGTTCTCTTTGCCATAATAGGGATCGGTGTGATTCTATGCAACCAGTCGGTTAACCGAGCAACTCATGCAGGATATGCGGCCGACTCCATTTTCTTTTGGCCACTTTTCCCCGGAATGTTTGTAGGGTACATCCTCAATTCCGGGGGGCATGGCGGGGTTCAGTGGATGGCTGAACTTGTTTCGGACCTGGTTAACACAGGTCTGTACTGGGTTGTCTTGATATCATTGGTTCTTACGCTCAGAAAATGTGGAGCCTTATTCAAGAAGCAGTGGGAGGACGACCGAAAAATGGTCTGTTCGCAAAATTCTCTTTTTTTTTCAAGTCTTGATAGGTCAGCTTCTCGTCATGTGGGAATTGCGGAATTTCCAGTTGACGATCAGGACTTGGGCGCTTGAATTTTGCGAGCAGCACGTTTTGCATCTTTGACGACTTTCTCCACACATCTCGCGAGCATGTCGTCCCAACAAGCTAAGGTGCTAGTTCCTAGTATCCGGTTGTTCTTTGACCACAAAAATTCGATCCTGGATAGCACCCTAGTCCGTTTACCAACCTCTTTCCAGTCGACGTTCGTTGGTATTGCAACTATCAACGTATTCGGCTTTTGGCCGTAACTCGGCGTGAAGTCCGGAGACTTCCCAAATGCTTCCTCCAATGCCGCGTTAAGCTTTTCGGTCAAGGCATCATCGCCGGTGTGCCATACCTCAACGAGCATGCGTGTCGAAGCGTCATCTGCCGCACACATTGATGCAATCGAATTGAAAATAACAATTGCCAGCAAGATCTTCGCGATTGGGCTTAATTGCATCGGGTCATTCCCCCTCAAAAGGGAAGGCTTCGACTTGTTAGCGAATTCTACCTCGGGATTGAGGGCAAAGTCCTGTGTCTTATCGGAAATTGGCCCACTACCGAATAATCGGTCCCCAGGCCAATCCTTATTAATCCCACATTTCCAGTACAATATTTTCACCGCTCATACGACTATAAGAGTGGATGAAACAATCAGTGAGCATAAGTTGGATGGCCGACCAGGACCAACGGATCTCGGAAGCAGTTACAAAAGAGCAGGGTCGACTGCGAAATTTTATACGCAAAAGAGTCGCGGACTCAGGAGACGCGGAAGATATTCTCCAGGACGTCTTCTACGACCTCGTCGAGGCCTACCGCGCGATGGCGCCCATCGAAAATGCCGGCGCCTGGATGTTCCGTGTGGCAAAGAACAAGATCGTCGATCTGTTCCGGAAGAAGAAGCCGGACGCATCCATCAACGAACCAATCGATGCGGCAGAGGATGGCGAGTCATTGAAACTGGAGGATTTGCTGCCATCTCCGGACGCGGGGCCGGAAGCGGCCTACGCCCGCGCTGTGCTGATCGAGGAATTGGAAGACGCAATCGAAGAGCTTCCCGAGGAGCAGCGCGAGGTGTTTATCGCGCATGAGATCGACGGGATCAGCTTCAAGGAACTTGCGACTGCGACAGGCGTGAGCGTGAATACGTTGCTCTCGCGAAAACACTACGCGGTGTTGCAACTCCGGCGACGGCTACAGGCGATTCATGATGAATTCACGAAAGGGTGAGGAGGAAAAGATGAGACCGAATCGAATCTTAAGAGGATTGAAGTTCGTGGCGATCGCGGCGGTTGCGTTTAGCGCGTTCAGCTTTTTGATCATGCATTTGTGGAACTGGCTGATGCCCGGCTTGTTCGGGTTGCATTTCATCGGCTTCTGGCAGGCGGCGGGAATCCTGTTCCTGAGCAAGATTTTGTTCGGGGGGTTCCGTCCGCGGTTCGGCCCGGGAAGGTTTTGGCGCCGCCGAATGATGGAGCGATGGGAGCAGATGTCCCCCGAGGAGCGCCAGAAGTTTCGCGAAGGACTTGGTGGCCGGTGCGGGCACGTTCGAACAGCGGCGACCGAGCAGAAGGCCTGAGCCCCATGCCGAATCCAAGAATCCCCGATGTATCGATGGAATGTCGTGTCAGGGCTATCTTTGTTTCACCCCTGGCGGAGTTTTATGAATATGCCGCGCATTTTCCCACCCCGACCAGGTCGGGGTGGGCTACGTTATGACGCCCCTCCGGGGATAGGTGCAGCCATAAATCGTTTCCCTGCATAGTCCTCCAGCTAGGCCACAGCCAACCGTTCGATTTCTGCTATACTCTGGGCTGGTTCGAGTCCGCGGACGATTTTGTTCACGCCTTCAAACCATATTTCCCAGTGCCCAGGCCCCATGCCAGGCTCTGCCCTTTTCATCGAGGATGTTCGATGCGTGAGATTGCGATTGTGGGTGGCGGCCCGGCCGGGGCGATGTGCGGCGAACGTCTGGCTCGCGCGGGCAACAAAGTCACGATTTATGACGAGCACCTGGCTTGGGAAAAGCCTTGCGGCGGCGGACTGACGCACAAGGCCATCAAAACCTATCCGTTCCTTCTCGACGGCCCCTATCCCAAAAAACTGATTCGCACGGTGGAGCTGATTTCCAGCAAGGGCCATCGCGCGCACCTTGCTCTCGATCAACCCATTGTCATTTATTCCAGGACCGTTCTGAACGGCCTGCTTCTGGAACGTGCCGAGAATGCCGGCTGCGAGATAGTTCGCTCGCGAGTGAATCAGATCGATACCAAAGGGGAGCGCGCCAGGCTGGCCATTGGAGAGACGCGCGTCGAGGCGGATTTCGTTGTCATCGCCGCCGGAGCGCGCAATTCCCTGCTGCCCGAGACCAAGCCACTTTCGCGCAGCGACCTGGAAATGACTCTCGGCTATTTCGTTCCCGCCCAAGCCGAGGGGATTTCCGTCAAGTTTCTGCGCCAATTTGAGGGATATATCTGGTCATTCCCCCGCTGCGATCATCTTTCGGTGGGAATTTGCGGCAGCATGGCGCGGCACACCAGCCAGGAACTGCGGCGACACCTGCACGCGTTCATGGCCGAGGAAAACATTCCGCGCGAGGGCGCGCAGTTCTATAGCCACGTTCTGCCGTCTCCGCAACGGCAAACGCTGTCCGCGCGCCGCGTCGTTGGGCGCAACTGGGCGCTCGTGGGCGATGCCGCGGCATGGGTAGACCCGATCACTGGCGAAGGGCTCTACTACGCGCTTCGCTCGGGAGACCTGATGGCGCAGGCGTTGATTGCCGGAAAGCCGCGTGAATATCCCGCGCGAATTCGCAAGGCGTTTTCCGCCGACCTGGAATTTGCTACGCGCATCGCGCGGCGTTTCTATCGAGGGCGATTCCTGGGCGGCGCCGTGGCGACGCGAATGATCCAGTTCATCGAGCGCAGCCCCACATTCCGCGGATTGATGGCTGACGTGTTCGGAGGGGCGCAGGATTATTGCAGCTTGAAGCGCCGGTTGTGGGCGCAGTGCGGAACGACGTTAACAGAAGTGGTTGGCAGCCTGATGAAGAAGCAACCAACGCTGACCAAGAACCAAGCGGCAGCAGGCACGGAAAATCTGCGCTGATCCAGGCGCGCGCCCGAAAACCCCGAGCGAACTCCTACCTTACTCTCTAAGAATCATAATAGGGAAATCGAGAAGTTAGTATGCGGTGCGACGCGCTGCGGGTTTGCGCACAGGCGGCGGCAGAACTGTGGCCATTTTGCGAATCATGGCCAGGACGAGGCGCTTGTCGCCGTCGGAAAGTGTGGTGCTGTATTTCTTGATTTCTGACAGGAAACGGATCTCGTCCTCGGAAAGCTCTCCGAGCATTTTCTGGGTGTCGCGGTCGCGCGGTGTTTCTGCTCCCGGAAAGAAATCGGCAAGGGCAATTTCCATGGCTTCGGCGATCTTGGCCAGGGTTTCCAGGGACGGTACGGTGTGGCCGTTCTCTACGCGTGAGAGGTAGCAACGAAGCAAGCCGGTGCGCCGCTCGATATCGCCCTGCGAGAGCCCGCGCTCGCCGCGATAACTTCGAATGACTTCTCCAATGTTAACTTTTGGTTTTTCTTTTGGCACAGCCCACGACCTTCCGATTTCGCGATTATCTTACGCAGAGGGGATGATACCACGCAAGAGGTTTTTCTAATCGGATTCTAGGTTCACGAGTCAGATATCCGAAGGATTGAATGCATATTCCCAGCAGGACACCATTTTGAACCAACTCGCCGGGTCGGCAGAGTTACAATGACCTGCGATGGAATCCTTCCAACCAGCGATGCAGCAAATTCCGGAGGGTTGGTTCTGGATGGGATGCGCCAATGGGCGGGACGATGAGAAGCCTGTCCATCACGTTTGGGTGGATTCTTTCGAACTCGCCTCTTTTCAAACGACAAATGCGGAATATGCATGCTTTCTGGATACGACGCGGCATCCGAAACCCTTGACCTGGGACAATTCGTACTTCAACAATCCGAAACAGCCGGTCGTCGCCGTGTCGTGGTTCGATGCGACAGCGTATTGCGAATGGCTCAGCGTTGTCACCGGAAAGCGCTACCGCTTGCCCATCGAGGCGGAGTGGGAACGCGCGGCGCGTGGCGGCGTCGAAAACGCGCTGTACCCATGGGGAGATTGCCAGCCCGAACAAATTCCCGATTACGCGAATCGCTGGAAGCATGGCCCTGAACCTGTGGGACTGTATTCGCCCAATGCGTACGGCCTCTACAATCTTGGTGATAATGTCCACGAGTGGTGCGCCGATTGGTACGATCCCGGCTTCTACGGCAAGTCACCCGAACGAAATCCACAAGGACCTGCGACGGGCGACCGGCGTGCTTCTCGCGGCGGTTCGTGGCGTCACCAAATTAAGGTCACGCGGACGGCAGCGCGATCTAGCATCCCACCTGAATTCAAATACGCCGACTATGGGTTTCGTGTTGCAGCAACATAGAGTTATCGCTGTATGCAAATCAAAACCGCACAGACTGAAGTCTGTGCTACTAACGGCGTCGCGACGCTTTGCCCAATAGACAATTTTTCAGCCATTTTGTAATGTATTCCTATCAATTCGCCTGCCGCTGCACACGCAAGGAGGACCGCGCATGAGCAAACTCACATTAAAGGTGAACGGAAGCAGTCACGCCCTGGACATCGATCCTTCGACTCCACTTCTCTATATCCTGCGGAACGATCTTGGGTTGCAAGGTCCGCGGTTCGGCTGCGGGCTGGGCCAGTGCGGCGCGTGTACCGTGATCATTAACGGCAAGGCGGTGAGGTCCTGCATCACTCCCTGCGCCTCGGTGCAAGGCGAGGTCACCACGCTCGAAGGTTTGGAAAAGAATGGGAAACTGCATCCTGTGCAGCAGGCCTGGATCGAGGCACAGGTTCCGCTGTGCGGATATTGCCAGAACGGGCAGATCATGACGACCAAGGCCCTGCTGGACAAAAACGCCAATCCCACCGACGAGGAAATTCGCGAAGGCATGAATGCCGTCCTGTGCCGCTGCATGACGTACTACAGGATTCAGGATGCGATCAAGCGCGCCGCCAAAATGCTTGCGGCCGAGCGGGCCGCTGCGAGCGAAGGGGTGGTGGCATGACACACTTCACCGGCATACCCAAACAGATTCAGCAAGAGATGCAGAAATGGAACGGTGCAACGTCCCGCAGGAATTTTCTGAAGGGCTCGGGATTGTTCGTCGTCAGCCTCAGTGCCGCGGCGGTGGCCGAGGGCAGCATGCTCAGCGCGGCTACAGCTTCCCCCGCAGGCGCTGCCGTAGACGCCGCCGGTCCTTATCCCGACCCTGACTTTCATAAACTCGATTCGTGGATCATCATTCACGCGGACAACACTGCCACGTTTTACGTTGGCAAAACAGACGGCGGCCAGGGCACCGGCACAGCCTTCCGCCAGATGATGGCCGATGAACTGGACATGCCGTTCGATAAGACCGACCTGATCATGGGCCGCACGGATATCACCGTCGATCAGGGAGGCTCCGGCGGCTCGACCAGCATCGAGCGAGACGGCAAGCCGATGCGGCGCGTGGCTGCGGAGGCCAAACGATGCCTCATGGAAATGGCCGCGGCGAAGTTTGGCGTCCCGGTGTCGGAACTTTCCGTCCGCGAATCCACCATCGTCGTCAACGGAGATAGTTCGAAACGCGTGACGTACGGAGAACTGATCGGGGGCAAACAGTTCAACGTCACGCTGACCGGAAAAGACATCAACCTGACGACTGGCGTGGCCCAGGTAAAGCCGGTGCAGGAACTCAAGCTGGTCGGCAAACCATTCCCGCGCTATGACATTCCGCCCAAGGTGGACGGCTCGCTGAAATGGGCCGTGGATGCGAAGGTTCCCGGCATGCTCCACGCGCGTAACGTGAAGCCGCCAGTGGCCGGCGCGAAACTGGTGAGCGTCGATGAGTCTTCGGTCAAGAACATTCCCGGCTTCGTCAAAGTGTTGAGCAAGGGCAATTACGTCGCGGTGGTCTGCGAGCGGGAAGAGCAGGCGATCAAGGCTTCGCGGGAGCTAAAAGCCGAGTGGAAAAAGCCCGCGACAAGCCCGTTCCCTGCTTCCGAAGACCTTTTCAAATACATGCGCGAAGCCACGCCCGCATCGACTACAGTTTCCCGCGTCGGCGACCCCGACGTGATCGGCGATCCGGACGGCGCGCTGGCAGGCGCCGCGAAGGTTATCGAAGCCGAATATGAAATTCCCTTCCAGGGGCACACGGCGATAGGTCCGGCGCATGCCATGGCCGATCCGTCGAACGGCCAGATGACGATCTGGTCCAACGACATGAAGTCGTACGGAATGCGCACCGGCGTGGCGAAATTTCTGGAGATGCCGCGCGATCGTGTGCGCGTCATGTGGCAGGACGGCCCGCAACTCTACGGCCGCACCGCCGCCGACGATGCCGGTTTCGAGGCCGCCTACCTGGCCAAAGAGCTTGGCCGCCCCGTTCGCGTCCAGTGGATGCGGCACGAAGAGACCGCGTGGGACGTGAAGGGTCCCGCGTTCACCATCAAGATGCGTGGAGGGCTGGACGCGCGAGGCAATCTCATCGCGCTGGAGTACAAGGCCCGCACCATGGACTACAACCACATCGGCTACAACGACCCGGACACCGTGTTAATCGCGCAGCTCATGGGGAGGAGACCTACGGCACCTGCCCCCGGCGGCGCTACTCCGCCTGACGAGATGTACTCGATCCCGCACCGTCGGCGGACGACCGATGTGATCGCGTTGCCCATGGTTTGGGAGACGCCACTGCGCGTCGGCAACTTGCGCGATCCCAACGGGCCGCAAACCACGTTCGCCGGAGAATCGTTTATCGACGAGCTGGCGTCGGCGGCGAAAGCCGACCCGGTCGAGTTTCGCCTGCGCCTACTCACCGCGAGCACCGAAGACGACAGTGGCTTCCGGCGCGCCCGCTCGATCGCCACGATCAAGGCAGCAGCTAAGGAGTATGGCTGGGACGCTCGTCCTTCGCCGCAGCCGCGCGGCACGGGATCCGTCGTCACAGGACGCGGAATCTCCTACGCCTTCCGCGGCCTGACGGTAATCGCCACAGTAGCCGAGGTCGAAGTCAATCGCGACACCGGCCACGTCTGGGTGAAGCGCCTAGTCTGCGCCCACGATTGCGGCCTGGTCGTAAATCCCCTGGCCTTGCAGCGCACGATCGAGGGCAACCTGCTCTACGGCCTGAGCCGCACGCTGCACGAAGAAGTGCAGTTCGACACCGAAAAAGTAACCAGCGTCGATTGGGTGTCGCATCCCACGCTCCGTCACGCCGATGCCCCGGCAAAAATCGAAGTAGTCTTCGTCAACGGCGATCCCAATCCGAATCGGCCCGACCTGCCGTCTTACGGAGCGGGCGAAGCGTCCTGCAGGCCGGTGATGGCGGCTGTCGCCAACGCGATTTTCGATGCAACAGGGGTGCGCGTTCGGAGGGTTCCGTTCAGGGATTCGCGCGTGCTCGCAACACTCAAGGCGGCAAAAGCGTAACCGATGTTCCGTGACCATTTGCTGTAAACAGGCTTCCCAAGAACCTCCTGCCTGTCATTCCGAGCGCAGCGTGGAATCTCTTTCGGTTTAATCCAAAAAAGGTAGATTCCTCGCTGCGCTCGGAATGACAGTGGGGGGGCTTTTCCGCGATCCGTAAAACCAACCTTGTCCGAGTTGCCCTTGATTTGTTGTTGGACTCGCCAGGACTTGAACCTGGGACCGACGGTTTGTGAGTCCCCTGCTCTGACCGCTGAGCTACAGGCCCTCACATTTGTTTTCAATAATTTAGCGATGTGATTGGGTCGATGCGCTGTTTTGTCCAAAACTCGGGATCGCGCCTACTCGTGATCACGAATCACATCCGGTATCGTGTTGATTCAACTTATTGGGATGAGGTGGAAATCGGAGATCTTGTTATAGACATTCGGGCTGACAACAGCTGCTGATGATGAACCGTAGCATATCCTGACTGGTCAGTAGTTAGCTGCGATGATGAATGTGCGGGGCCTTCAAGAGGGCGGAAATGAGTTCGCCTTGGCGTTGAACGCCGACTTTTTGCATCAGGTGCTTCAGGTGTGAGCGCGCTGTGGATCTCTTGATCCCCATGCTGCCGCTAGCATCTTCAAGCGATTCGCCTTGCGCCATAAGTTCTGCGAGTATCGCTTCTTGGTGTGTTAAATCGTAAAGGGTTGCAAATTGTGCGTGGTAACTCTCAATTTTCTCAGGATCGGTCAGAAACATCACCATCACCGCATTCTTTGAAGACCGAAGGAGCGGTCCGCCCTCCAATGGGCTGACAATACAATGATATGCTTGCCTTCCGGAAGGCCGCGAGATGCGAAATGCGCTGTCGGCGTCGTTTCGACCTTGCTTTATCAGAGCGCTCAAAACCTTACACGTGCCTACGGTGTCAGTTAGAACTAGATGTCCATGGGCTATCGAAAGCCCGTCATTCACGTCCAGAATGGTCCTGGCTTCCTTGTTCGCAAAAATTACGTTGGCTTCGGTATCGAGTATGATGACGCCGACGGTAAGCAGATCGAGCGCGGACTTCTTCGCCGCTAGTCGCTCGAATGGTCCCCAGGACTGCACACCACTCTTGCTCGTACGAGATCGGCCCCGCTTCATTTGAACAACTCCGCGCTTTATGTTCCGCGCCCAGTCAATTGCGCTTTGACGAAAGAGACAAACAGTTACAAATCCACTGTCTCTTATTGTACATCAGGCTCGCTTTTAGAATGACAGTAATCGTGACTTCTTGTTTTTATTTACGTTAATAATGAGATCTCCTCCATTTGGGGGAAGACAATATTAGAAAGCAGTCGTATACAGGAGTGTCTTCCCACTTAATCGGGTATTCAATCCCCGATACTCAGAGGCCCCAATCTTGCGAGTTTGCATAAGGGTTTGCTGGAAAATGTGCGGAGCCCATTATTCCGGGGGTAGCGAGAATACTTTCTTTTATCGGATATCGGCACAAGAAGTGGTTTCTCCCTACTTCGTCCCTGAACGTGCAGACGGAGGCACTTTTCAGTTGCTCTAAATCGATCTTGGGTGACTGATGTACGCGAGATAGCTCCGCTGTCCCCCAGCAGCGCGGAGGTTTCATGATGAACGCTCTGCCATCGGCCCACTTTTTCTGCGAGCATTGCAAGAAAGAAACGCAATTCCTCCCGATCCGATGCACCGTGACGCTTACTGGAGTCAGCCGCTCTACCATTTACTACTGGATGGAACGTCGATGGATCCACTGGCTCGAACTCCCCAGCCACCGCCGTGTCATTTGCAAGGAGTCACTAAGTCACCAAGCCCGCCAAGACCTCTCTTTCCACACTGACACAATCGAAACTCGAAACAATTCGTCCGAAAGTGTCTAATTCTGTACAATTCGGTAAGTTGACCCTTACTTATTCTCCAAGTAAAGTATCCCTCATTCCCCAAGCGCCCAAAGTCGTCCTGTAACAGCTTTGTCCGCGGCTCAAGCTCCTCAAGGTCCCTGCTTGACTGAGCGAACGACCGGGCGTTTTTTAGCCTAGGGGATAAGCGGCATGCGTCTGTCCCACGTTTGTCGCTACGAATTGCTCAAATAATACGAGGTGATTGCGCGGCGTCGACCAGACTGCGCATGAATCAGAAGTGTTCGCGGGCCCAAGGGCGACGTTCGAGGTGTCGCGCACCGCGAAGGTGTTTTGTTGAATCTTAATTGCGTTTTGATGCTGAGGAAAAGGGAGACACTATGAAAAGCTCGATGGTTCGAACGCTCGGGGTTGGAAGTCTGTTTGCAAAATTTGTCCCAATTGTCTTGATAACGGCACTTTTCATATTCGTTCCATTCCACGCAGCATTGGCCCAGGATACCGCGCCACCCATGGGGACAACTCAGAGCTTCGCAGTACTCGCCTACTCGACTGTGACCAATACCGGCCCGACAATCATTACGGGAGACTTGGGTGTCGACCCCGGCACAGCGGTGACAGGGTTTCCTCCGGGGACCGTTGTCGGAGGGACGATACATTCAGCGGATGCGGTAGCCCTTCAAGCACAGCATGATAATACGACTGCGTATAATGATCTGGCAGCTGAAATCTGCAATACGAATGTTTCAACGGATCTGGGTGGACTGACGCTCGTGCCGGGTGTCTATTGCTTTTCGTCCTCGGCTCAATTGACCGGAACGGTTACTCTCAATGGCGGGGGAGACCCCAACGCGGTCTGGATATTCAAGATCGGGAGCACCCTCACAACGGCGAGCAACTCGTCCGTAGTCCTTGAAAATGGCGCTCAACAATGCAATGTCTTTTGGCAGATTGGCAGCTCGGCGACACTCGGCACTGGCACTACCTTTGTCGGGAATATTTTTGCTCTCGCAAGCATTACGCTTAACACAACCGCAACCGTGTCTGGCAGAGCGCTGGCGCAGACTGGAGCTGTAACGCTGGACTCCAACTTGGTATCTGTCTCCGTGTGCGCCGTGCCGCCGGTCAATCCCATACCACCCACGCTCGGCAAGGCCTTTAGTCCGGCCACCATCAATGTGGGCCCTACTGGCTCGACCCTCACCATTACATTGAGCAACGCTGACGCCGCAGCCGCCAGCCTGACTGCGCCGCTGATCGACACATTGCCCGTTGGTGTGGTGGTATCCGGTAGCGCCAGCAGCACATGCGGCGCGGCACCCACCGTCAGCACGAGCTCGGGGCTGACGTCGATAACATTACCGACGGGAGCCTCGATCCCGGCCGATAGCTTCTGTACGGTGACGGTGACCGACGTAACCTCGCCTACCGGTGGCAGCTACATTAACTCGCTGGCCGCAGGCGTCTTGGTGACCAACAACGGCAGCAATGCCGCTCCAGCCGTTGCGACCTTGACCGTCAATGCGCCTACGCTTGTCGCGCCCACAGTGAGCAAAGCATTTAGTCCGGCCACCATTACCGTGGGTCCCACTGGCTCGACTCTCACGATTGCGTTGAGCAACGCTGGTGCCACTACCGATACCCTGACTGCGCCGCTCATCGACACATTGCCCACCGGCATGGTGGTCTCCGGCACCGCCAGCAGCACTTGCGGTGTGACGCCCACTGTCAGCACCATCTCGGGGGTGACGACTGTGACCCTGGGGACGGTAGTCTCGGAAGCCTCGATCCCCGCTGACAGCTTCTGTACGGTGACAGTACCCGTGAACGCGGCTGTCGGGGGCAACTACATCAACTCACTGGCCGCCGGCGCCTTGCAGACCAACAACGGCAGCAATGCGGCCCCGGCCATCGCGACCTTGACCGTCAACACCCCGGTGGCTGGACCTGTCCCACCCACGATCAACAAGGCCTTTAGTCCGGCCACGATCGTTCCGGGCGGACCTTCGACTCTTACCATTACTTTGAGCAACGCTGGCAACACAACCGATAACCTGACCGCGCCTCTCGTCGACAAATTGCCCAGCGGCATGGTGGTCAGCAGCGCTAGCGCCACCGGCTGCGGCGTGACGCCCACTTACGCCACGACCTCAGGGGTGACAACGGTGACCTTAGGGACGGTAGTTTCGGAAGCCTCGATCCAGGCTGGTAGCACCTGCGTCGTGACGGTAAACGTGACCGCGTTTGGCGGGGGCAGCTACGTCAACTCGCTGGCCGCAGGCGCCTTGGTGACCAACAATGGCACAAATGCCGCCTCAGCCATCGCGACATTGACTGTTTCGACTCCTTACGTTGTCACGCTCGGCAAAGCCTTCACTCCGGCCACGATCTATGCGGGCGGTGTCTCGACGCTCACCATTACATTGACCAACACCAACCCCACTACTGCCGCCAGCCTGACTGCGGCGCTCACCGATAAATTGCCCCCTGGCGTGGTGGTCGCCGGGAGCGTCAGCTCCACCTGTACCGCGCCCCTCACTGGCTTCAATATGCAACAACTTACGAGACGACCAAGGTTGGAGCCTGTCGCATTCAGAATACCGGGAAGAATGCGGGCGTGGCTCTCGAGCAGCCCTTCGACGGTGAGCATGACGGGAGGCTCGATCCCGGCCGGCGGCTCTTGTACGGTGACGGTGCTTGTAACCGCTCCAGTGGCAGGCATCTATTTCAACGCGCTGGCCGCAGGCGCCTTAGTGACCAGCAACGGCAACAACGCCGCCCCTGCCCTCGCGACCTTGACCGTCCTCCCCGTGGTGAGCATCCCGCCCACGCTGAGCAAGTCTTTCAGCCCGGGCACGATTAAGACAGGTGGCATCTCAATTCTTACAATTACATTGACCAACCCTAACAAGACAATCGCTCACTTGACCGAGCCGCTCACCGACACATTGCCCAGCGGTCTGTTGACCTCGGGCAACGTCAATTCCACCTGCATAGCACCACTCAGTGGCCTCAATATACAGCAGCTTACGAGACAACCCAGGTTTAAAACGGTCGCACTCAGAATACCGTTAAGAAGCTTTGCGTGGCTCGATACCGGCACCTCGTCGGTGAGCATGACGGGAGGATCGATCCCGGCCAACAGCTCCTGTACGCTGACGGTGAACGTGATCTCAAAAAATAAGGGCAGCTACGTCAATACGCTGCCGGTCGGCGCGCTGCAGACCAATTTAGGTAGCAACACCACTGCGGCCTCCGCGACCTTGATCGTCATCAGCCCCACCGCGCCCACGCTGAGCAAATCGTTCAGCCCGAGCACGATCAAAAACGGCGGGGTCTCGACTCTTACCATTATTTTGAATAACCCTAACGCAATAGTCGCCAACATAAACTTGCTAACCGACAACTTCCCCAATGGCATGTTGATAGCCTCGACGCCCAACGCCAGCACCACCTGCGGCGGGACGCTCACGGCCACCAAGGGAGCCACGTGGGAAACCGTGGGAGGGGGCTCGATCCCGGCCAATGGCTCCTGTACGGTGACGGTGAACGTGACCGCAGAAAATAAGGGGAGCAACAACAACAAGCTGCCTGTCGGCGCGCTAAAGACCAATCTAGGGAACAACACCACTGCGGCCTCCGCGACTTTGACCGTGACCGCCAAATAGCAGTGGCTAAAACCTTAGTATCACCACTCCAGAAAGGTGAGAATTTCTGGAGTGGTGATACACCTTTTCCTGAGTTCGAAATGCGGGCCCAAATGCATCGATTTGAATGAGTCTTGCCTGCTTCGAGTTCCCTTGCTGCGGAGGCCGCACACCGATCAACACCTCAGTTCATTAAGCCAAGACTGCCTGGGAAATACTGAATTGACTCAAGGAACAAGCGTAGGCCATGACGGTGTCCCGAAGATTGGTTAGATGCTGCCGGTCTAGGCTCTGCACCTTCACGAAGCGTCACTTCGTGCTCGGGTCGGGATTGCCAATGAAAAGGCTCCTCGAATTTGAGCAGTGCTGCATTGCCGGTTCTAGGTAAGTACTCAAATTTTGTCTAAGTCCACGGCGTCTAGCCATTCAGCCACGGAACCCATCGCGAAAGAAAAGAAAATCTGGTGCCAGAGGAGGGAGTCGAACCCACACGGCCTTGCGACTAACGAAAGCCTCACGTCTGATAGGTTCGCGCGGGATAATCGCGAGACTTGCAGGACCATCGCAACACCGCTAATATAATGAGGAGCTAGGCCCGAGTGGTGGAACGGCAGACACAGGAGACTCAAAATCTCCCGCTCGCAAGGGTGTGGGGGTTCGAATCCCTCCTCGGGCACCAAAAAATTCCAGGACTTGGCACGTATTAAGAATGACGTTCTGCCCCTTCCTTGGGGCGGTAGCGCTTTATTTTGAATTGCGTAGTTCGGCGGCTCTCGCAAATAACTGCGGAATATCTTTCCGTTGAACGTAGCGTAAGTGAAATTCGCCCGGCAATGCCACCCCATCAGGATGATCCAGATGGCACGTTTCGGCCACGGACACATATTTGTCGAGCATTCGATTTACTGCTGTATTCCGTGTGCGTGTTTGATGAATCAAGCGTTCGATCGGAACCAGATCGAAATAAGTTTTGATCCGGTATGAATACAGGGCCGTCGAAATGCCTGAGCTTCGCAGTTGTGGAACCGTGATGTGCCAGTGTCCATAATTGGTCTCTGGAGTGTGTCGATTCAGCAAGGTGTAGCCTGCCAATTCACCGTCGAGCGTAATCGCCAGGGCGAGCGTCGTCTGGTTCGGGTCGCCCGTGCGGATCGCGCGAAGCAGGCGCTGGCGAGTATCTTCCCTCGTACCTAGTCTTTCCCGGTCGACACCCATAAAATCGAGAAATTCATCGCTACTCGTGAACCAATACTCGACGATGGCTTCCACATCGTCCGCGGCAACATCGCGCAGAGCCGCCATACCTGCAGGCGTCTTCACCGAAGCATGGACACTATTTTTGCCCTGCATCTTTCCGATGGGATGGCGGCGATCTTCCATATGTCCAGGATTTCTATTCCCGAGAATACCAGCGGCATTGTACATGGGTTGGCTGCGATTCCTTTCCAACCCTTTTCCATTGTTCGGGAGTCCCACGGCAACTACAGGTTGCAAACCCCCTCGTAACATGACAGTTTGTTCTTCACAGAGACGCAAATATGTCGCGGCTTGGCGATTTTGAATCGCCCGCGAATGGAGAATTTCCTATGACTTCTTATTTCAAAAGACGCGATCCGTCGCGGCGTGAGCTTCTCTTGGCCATTGCAGGAGCGGTTGCCGGCGCGGGAGGGACTTTGCTTTCGTCCGCGACTCTCTGGGGCGGCGAGATCGACCCGCGCGTGTCCAGGATCGTGAGCGGGAGCATCGCCGTGGACATGCACAATCACGCGCCGGTCTGGCCTGTGGGCGAGGGGCATCCCACGGAAGCCGAGCTGGACGCAACGGGTTTCGCCGAAGAACTCAAACTCGCCGGCCTGGCGGTTTCCTGCCACACGTACGCCATCGATCACGTGGATAGCTCGACTCCGGGGGAATATTACAAATTCCATTTGCAGGCGCTCGACGCAGAGGACCGTCTGCTGGCCCGGCAAAAAATGCGCCGGGCGTTCAATTTGAAAAATATTGAAGACGCGCATCGCGCCGGGCAGCCCATCGTGGTGCAAACCTGCGAGGGCGCGCAATTCATCGAAGGGCGTATCGAGCGGGTCGAGGAAGCCTATCGCCGGGGGCTGCGCCTGATGCAGCTGGTGCATCACGCCAACGACCTGGTGGCGCCGCTGGGCGATATCCAGACACGCCCGCCCAATGAGTTCGGCGGATTGACTCCGTTCGGCGCGCGAGTCGTCAAAGAGTGTAACCGGCTGCACTTATTAATGGACCTGGCGCACGCCGCGTTTCCCATGGTGAAAGGCGTGCTCGATATTTCCACGCAGCCGATCCTGTTTACCCACACCGCGATCGACTCTCCCCTGGGACGCGCGGGCAAATCGGAATCCATGCTGCACAGGTTGGTCACGCGTGAGCAGGCGCGGGCCATTGCCGACGCCGGCGGCGTTCTCGGCGTGTGGCTGAGTTTCGCTTCGATCGGTGATTTCGTTAGGGCCGTCAAGGAAATGACGGATGCGGTGGGAGTCGATCACGTCGGATTCGGCACGGATACGTATACGGGGCTGCGCTCACCTGCTGCCGGAGAACGCCGCCTGACGAATCAAAATTGGAAGGATCAGAGCAGTGGCCTTGCGTATGCGATCACCGACGAAATGCTGCGGCAGGGGTTCACGCCTGCAGAGATAGGCAAGTTCCTCGGGGGAAATTTCTGCCGCGTCTTTGACAGTGTGATGGGAAAACGCGCGTGACTTTGAATTCGCCACCTCCGCGTATTCGTTTAGGAATCACCGGCGAAACTTGAGATGTTTATGATGTTGCGGCATAGCAGAGAGTTCCCGTTTACAAGCCCACTACCATACATTAGATTTGCGGCTTTCAGGGGGATGAACATGGACGATCCAATTGATAATGACGTAGCTAATTCCGCAATGAACTTGCCTTCTCAGGAGCAACGAATTCAGGAACTCGAAGTCGCCGCTCAACGACTCCAGGACCGTCATGTGGAACGGCAGAAGGTAGAGAAGACCGTGGAAATTATCCTCTCTCAGCTCACGAACCGAATGCTTCAACTGGAAGGACACTTCTCCAATCTTAAAAATTCTCTTCCTGTCAAGGATCGCCTGCCGGTGAATGGTGGCGCTGGAAACCTGCGTGAATTCATGGCGGGACGGCCTGAATACCGGCTGTCGCTCGCTGATATTAAGGACAACTCATTGAGAGCCCTTGTCGAACGATATTGCGAGCAACGGTGCTCCTTCATCCCGATGCCCGACGATCAAGTGCTATGCAAGGTTCTGGGAAAGTATCTCATGTGGGTTGACGCCTTTGACCGGGGTCTTAGCCCTCATCTGATCTTTCAGGGCTACTGGGAAATGTGGGTCACCGAAGTAATGGCGCGATTCGCCCGGCGCGGGACGACCGTTGTCGACGTTGGCGCGAATGTCGGCTACTACACCCTCTTGTTGGCCGAGGCTGTCGGACCCGAAGGAAAGGTAATTGCGTTCGAGCCCAATCCTCGGATTGCCGAAATGTTGAGGATGTCGGTCTCCATCAACGGCTACTCCTCCACCGTGACTGTGCGATCTGAAGCGGTTTCGGGAAAATCCGGGCCGGGATTGACCTTCGCGATTCCGAAACACGAGCCGAAAAATGCCGGCCTGGTTAGATCCGAAGTGGATCGAAATTCGTACACGGCTCAATTCGGGGAAAACATTCGTTTCATCGATGTGCCGGAAATCACTCTGGACAGCCTTGCCTTGACGAACGTGGGCATCGTCAAGATCGATGCGGAGGGTGCCGAAGAATCCGTGTGGGAGGGAATGCAGGTCACTATCGACAACAATCCGGATATCTGTATCGTGCTGGAGTTCAACTGCTCGCGCGGCTATGACGCGGTCGATTTCTACCGCAGAATTTCAACGCGATTCAACGTCCGGCACATCGATTTTGACGGTGAAATAAGGCCCCTAACACTGGACATGCTGGCTTCGCAGAGAGCGGGCGAGGACTGGATGCTGTTCCTGTGCCGAAGTTGAAGGGTGCTCCGGTGTGGCGCCCGTCGCCCACCATGACACGCGCCGCTTGCCAAAGGCTTGCTCGAGCGATTCTCTCTGATTACACTGCCAAGCGCTTCCCGGGAACGCCATTCCCCCTGAAAGGGGAACCGGGATGCATATATGACCAACGATTCCAAAATTCCTTCGACGACAACCACCGATGTTCCTGAAACGGACGTTGTGGCGCATCGCGCGCACGTACCGCCGCCTAACTGGCGTTTGGGCTTCTGGAGCCTTATTGCCACGCAATTTCAGGGGGCGTTCAATGACAATGGCCTAAAGTTTCTCGTCATCTATGTGGTTGTCGCGCGCGGCCTCCCGATCGACGTGCGCGACCGGCTCGTCTTGCTGGTAGGGGCGGTCTTCGCGCTTCCCTACATTTTGTTCTCGCTCACCGGAGGTTTCCTTGCCGACCGCTATAGCAAGCGCTCGGTTACCATTGGGACGAAATTATTTGAAATCGGCGTGATGCTGTTCGCGCTCGCGGCGCTGGCCACTGGAAATATCCCATTGGAGGCAACGGCCGTTTTTCTAATCAGCACGCAGGGTGCTTTGTTTGGACCATCGAAGTACGGCTTGCTTCCCGAATTGCTTCCTGACGCGAAACTTTCCTGGGGAAATGGCGTCATTGAGCTGGGGACGTTTCTTGCCATTATCACATCGACGATGGCGGCAGGATTTCTCGCCGTCGCATTTCGCGGACGGCAGGTCTGGTCCGGCGCGATTCTCCTCGGATTTACTTTGCTCGGCTTTCTGTTCAGCATGGGGATTTCGCGTGTGCCTGCGGCCGATCCGGGCCGCCGATTCCGGGAAAATCCCTTTTCCGATTTCGGGGGGCAGATTCGCATCGTGGCGAGGGATCGCGTTTTGGCCTGGGCGGTAGTGGGCAATACGTATTTATGGTTTCTGGCGGCGCTGCTGCAATTTGTGATCGTGATCTACGGTCACGATGTTTTGCGCGTGAACGAATCACAAATCAGTTACCTACAAGCGGCGGTGGGAATCGGAATTGGAACGGGAAGCCTTTCGGCGGGATATCTGTCGCGGGGAAAAATCGAATGCCGGTTGGTGCCGCTAGGTGCCGTTGGAATGACGCTGTTTGCATTTCTAGTGTCGCGGTCCGGACTTGGCATCTGGCCGGTGCGTGTGGACCTGGGCCTGCTGGGATTTTTCGGTGGGTTTTACGCCGTCCCGCTCAATGCGCTGATCCAGCATCGGCCCGCGCCGGAACACAAAGGCGGAGTGATTGCCGCCGCCAATTTGCTTTCTTTTGTAGGGGTGTTTCTGGCCGCCGGGCTGTACTTCCTGTTTTCCTCTGTAGCTCATCTCCTGCCGGGGCAGATTTTTCTGGCGGGAGCGATTATGACTCTCGGGGCGGCGTTTTATGCTTTCATGTTCCTGCCCGATTCCACTTAGCGCACGGGCGAATCGAAATACAGAGGGATTCCTCACTTCGTTCGCAATGGCAAGGAGGTCTTCGCTCGGGTCCGAAACCCACGCGGCAATAACCATGTAAATTTCCTCGTATCGCTAAAAAATCGAGAACTTCACGTGTAGGAATTTTTTCGGATTCTTCCGGAAATCGTCAATCAGCAAACGCGTGTCGGCGGCGAGACCGGAAACGTTGTCGTACATCTTCGGGTCCGAGAAAAATTTTCCGATCGTGTTCCCGTTGGAATTCATCTTGGCCGTCGCTGTGGAAAGATTTTCGCCTACTTCGCGATACCGCGTGAAAAGCGAATCGTCGGTCGCAAGTTTTCCGAGCGTGCCCTTACCTGCGCGGACATCCCCCATAACCGAATTGCCGTTGTCGAGGAACTTCTTCAAGCTGTCATGGACTTCCGGGTCGTACACAAGCTTGCCCAGGGTTCCCTTTTGCGTCTGAACGGCTTCGAGGACATTATCCAAATGGCCCGTCGCGGAATTCACGCGATCGTACACCTCGTCGCTGACCATCAGTTTGCCGATCGTTCCTTTTCCTGCCGAAACATCGCCCAGCAATGTATCGAGATTCCCGAGCGATCGATCCAGATGATTGTAGGCATCTTCATCCACCAGGAACTTGCCCAATGACCCTTTCCCCTTGCGGATATCGGTTAGAACATCGCTGGCCTGCTGGGAGATTGTGCTCAGACTGTCCATCATATCCGCACTGCGCGCGACAATTTCCTTCAAATCCTTCTCCTGACGGCCCGGTATTTCGGATTCGTTCTGCAAGACCTGCCCAACGAAACCGCGATCTATATCCACGTATCGGTTCCCGAGCAGGCCTTCGGTAATCAGACCCGCCGAGGAATCTGTGCGGATGTAATCCTGAAAGGATTTCTGGATGCGAAGATCGAGTTCGATATTTCTATCCTTTCCCGGTTGCTGGCCGGGCTTCAGGCGAGCAATGATAATTTTTTCCACGTTGCCGACGTCAACGCCGTCCACGCGAACGGGCGCTCCAACAGTCAATCCATCCACTTCAGGGAGAAATACGCGCAGCCGGTACTTCGGGCCCAATCCGCCTCCTGCGCCGGTGACGTAAAAAATCACGACTACCAACAGAATTACCCCGGCCAGGACAAACAGTCCAACGCGCAGTTCGGTCCACGTCAGTTGCTTGTGTTGAGCCATCGGTACGCCTCCTCGACTTTCTTTCGGCGGGCTCCAAGTAGAGCCCGCACCCGCTTCCGGCGGGCTCCACGCTTCAATTGAAGCGTTCAACCTAAAGGTAGAGCCCGCATCCGTACTCTGAAGCCGCACTTACATTACAACAAAAACCGCCGCAGATACTCATCACGGGAATCCGCGATAGCCTGAGGGCTACCTTCGAAATACGCTTTTCCGCCACGCAACACAACAAAAGTCGTGGCCGCCCCCGCCGATGGCGAATGGCCATTGCCTGCAATATGGACGACGCGGCCCAACTTGCCATCGAAACGGTAATTCGCCAACCCGAAGGCATCCTGCAAACGGTGAGTGGCCAAAACACAGGTAACTCCCTGCGTATCGCGCAAACGGAGGATCAAAGTGATGATCGTCTGTGAGGTGACTGGGTCCAGGCCCGCGGTCGGCGAATCGTAAATTACGAACTTAGGGCGGGTCACCAGTGCTCGGGCAATAGAGACTCGACGCCGCATCCCACCGGAAAGCTCCGAAGGCAATTTTTCCATCGTCTCTTCCATCTCCACAAAATGGAGCGACTCGCGCACGCGTGGTTCAATTTCATCCTCGTTCACATTCTCTTCGCGCAGACAGTAGGCGACATTCTCCGCAACGGTAAGCGAATCGAACAGAGCGCCCTCCTGAAACACAAATCCGATCTGTCTGCGAAACCCGAGCAATTCCTTTTCGAACATACTGGCAAGATCGTGCCCCATCAAATGCACGGTTCCCGAATCAGGCCGCAGAAGACCAGCGGCGAGTTTCAGGGCGAGCGTCTTTCCTGTTCCGCTTTCCCCAATCAGGACTTTTGTTTCCTGATGGGCTACCGAAAAGGTAAGGCCGTCCAGTACATCGCCTTGATCGAAACCAATATGGACGTTTTCGAAGGATAGAACAGGAGCGCTGGGAGAGTCCGGGGTCATCGTCGTCCGGGGTCATCGCCACTCAAAGTCATTCTCAAAATGATGCGCCGATTTCGAGTAAAGCTCTTGGCGCAGGCACTCAAGGGATTATAGATGGAAAACGCCCGCGCGCAGCATGCGATTGCTCGGACACCTAAAATACATGCCCCGCCAGAAATAGCATGAGTTTGGTGAGGAAGAAATTCGTAATTAGAATGAACACAGAGGAAGCTACGACTGCCTGGGTTGTGGCGCGTCCAACGCCCTGCGTTCCGCCAGTTACATTCAGACCCTGGTAGCACCCTACCGTTGCCAGGATGAACCCAAAAACGATAGGTTTCGCTAGCCCCTGCATTAGGTCGGAGAATTCAAGAATGTTGATCGCCCTTGTCCAGAACGCGACCGCGCCCAGCCGGAGCGTAAAAGATGCCACCAGGTATCCGCCGATGAGTCCCATAAAATCGGCCATCGCCGTCAGCAGGGGCAGCATCAGTACAGTCGCGACCACGCGCGGAGTGACTAGCTTGCGGATCGGATCGGTGCCCATTGCGCGCATCGCATCCACTTGCTCGGTTACGAGCATCGAACCCAGCTCCGACGCAATGCCGGAAGAATTTCGCCCGGCAACCAGCAACCCGGTGATCGACGGGCCCAGTTCGCGCACCAGCGCCAGCGAGACTACATCCGCCGTGAGCGCGGTCTGGCCGAAACGTTCGAATTGCGCCGCCGTTTGCAGGACCATAACCGCACCGATAAAGAAGCCGGTCAGCAAGACGATTGGTAGCGAGCCGACGCCGATGATATCCATCTGCTCCAGCACGTCAGCTGCATAATAAGGAGGGCTAAATAGATTTGCGACCGACCGTACCGAAAGCAGCGTGTATTCCTGCACATGCAGAATTCGCCGCTTGGCGCCTTCGGCCAACGCGCCGGAGAACGAAATACTCTTGCTTTCAAGAAGTTTGGGGTCAGTGGTCGCCATCAGTTGCCAGTTGAGGCCTCGCGCTCATCTAGAAGTACTCCGACAGCGTACTGGTCGATTTCAGGGACGTCAAGCGCCCCAAAAACCGATAAGAGCCGATGACTCATTCCCGGCAGCCGTTGTGATACGATCTCGATTGCTCAAAATCCATGGCAATAACGCGCCGCTCATCCTACTGTTCC
This sequence comes from uncultured Acidobacteriaceae bacterium, assembly GCA_964622265.1. Taxonomy (GTDB): domain Bacteria; phylum Acidobacteriota; class Terriglobia; order Acidiferrales; family UBA7541; genus Palsa-360. The sequence continues at coordinate 72,725 of CAZUNI010000002.1, forward strand.
GCCGGCGTCGAAGTGGCGCTATTGCGCGTTTCAACTAAATATTAGCTGACAGCTCTTTATGCGCCCCTCACAACTTCGCAATTTGGCAGTTTTAGTGTTTTCAGTCCTGTTCATCGGATGGCTGATCGGCACCGCCGCTGATTTCGCCATTGAATACAATTGGTGGAAAGAGGTCGGGCAGGTCGATACCTGGATCGGCATGTTGTGGTATAGCATTGCCCCAGCGGCCGCGGGCGCCGTAGTGGCCTTCATCGCGCTGTGGATCGCTCACGCGAGCGGGCTGCGCTTCGCCGGCATTCTAAAGCGGGACTACCCCATCTACTCACGTTTCATTCCGTTCGCCCTTGCGCTGGTGGCGATTTTGTTCGCGATGAGTTCGATTGACTACTGGACCGTCATGCGCTTTTTTGGTTCGCGCGCGATTTCCGTGCCCGCCAACGCGTGGAAAGATGAAGTGTTTTCCCGCGGCCTGCCATTTTATCTGTTCGAGTTGCCATTTTATTCCCAGGTGCTTGGATTCGTATTTTTTCTGGCGGTTCTTTGCGCGGTCGTCTTCTGGGCCACCGCTCGCGGATGGCAGTTGCTGGAGCGCTTCCGGTACGGACAGTTGTCTGCCGGGCCGGGAAAAACCCTGGTCATCGAACCGAATACGCTGCTGCTTCCGGGAGGCTCGCGCGCGGGCTTTGTCCGAGTGATCGGCATAATTTTACTGCTTGGATTCGCCGTCTGGATTTTCCTCGGCAATTATGAGCTTTTGCTGAATTCGCACGCCTTTATGACCGGCGCCGATTTTGTGGACCAAAAGGTGACCCTGCCTTTGCGCTGGCTGCTAATTGTCGTGACGATTGGGGCACTGCCGCTAGTTTGGACGCGGAGATACAAGAAAGCCGTAGTCGTGGTGATGTCCTTTTTTTTCCTGCAATTGGCTTTGCCGGGCCTGGTTCACGCCGTTTACGTTCGCCCGAACGAGATTTCGATTGAGAGGCCGTATATCGAGCGTCATATTCAAGCGACTACTGTCGCATTCGGCCTCGACCGCAATTCCACCGAACGTCCGTTTGCGGCCACTGCCGGAGCAGCGACAGTGAATCCCGTTCAGGATGCCACACTGCTTGACAATGTCCGCCTTTGGGACCTGCGCGCCTACAACGCTACGATCGGCCAAATCCAGGCGCTGCGGCCCTATTACACGTTTCCCGAAACCGATGTGGACCGCTACTTCCCTAACGGCCACATCAAGCAGGTGTTGCTATCCGCGCGCGAACTCGACGTCAGCCAACTTTCGGCGGAGGCCAGCCAGAGTTGGATCAATCCGCATTTCATTTATACGCACGGATTTGGCGTGGTCATGGCGGAGGTCAATAAGATTACGCCCGACGGCCTCCCAGTCCTGCTGATCGAAAACGCTCCGCCGGAAATCAAGACGGCCGGGTTCCAGATCACCCGGCCGGAAATTTATTTCGGCAGCAAGACGCAAGACCCAGTATTCGTCCATACGGCGCGAGAGGAATTCGATTATCCCTCCGGTGACGACAATAAATATTCCACCTATCAGGGCGCAGGAGGTTTTCCCGTCGGATCGTTTCCCATGAAGGTGGCCGCGGCGATTTCCCAGGGCGAGCCGAATATTATTTTCACCGGCTATCTCACAGGAGAGAGCCGCATGATGATTCATCGCAATATAAAGGATCGCTTGCAGCACCTGGCGGGATTTTTGACCTGGGATCAGGATCCCTACCTGGTGATTGCCGATGACGGCAGACTGGTCTGGATGGTGGACGGCTACACGACTTCCCTTTCGCATCCGTATTCGGCGACGCTTCCGGTCGCGGGCCTTGACGAAGGCGCGAACTACATGCGCAACGCGGTGAAAGCCACTGTGGATGCGTACACGGGAAAAGTATCTCTTTACGTATTCGACCCCGCCGATCCCATTATCCAGGCGTACGAGCATCTTTTCCCGAAACTATTTCTGCCAGCGACAGAAATGCCTGCCGACATACGCCGCCATGCCCGCTATCCGGAAGCTCTCTTCAGCGCGCAGGCAGAGGCCTACCGCACGTTTCATATGCGCGATCCTCAGGTGTTCTACAACAAGGAAGACATCTGGGAGATCGCCCACAACGTATTCGGCCAGTCCGGACAGCCCGAACCGGTGCAGCCGACGTACGTCGTGGCCACATTGCCGGGAGAGAAGCAGCCCGAATTCCTGCTGATCCTGCCCTTCACTCCGCGCGCCAAAGACAATTTGATCGGCTGGATGGCCGCGCGCTGCGACGGCGAGCACTTGGGAGAACTGGTCTTTTTCCAACTGCCGAAGCAGCAGTTGATGTACGGCCCCATGCAGATCGAATCGCGCATCGACCAGGACCAGAACATCTCCAAGGATCTGACGCTGTGGAATCAGCAGGGCTCGCACGTCCTGCGCGGAAATATTATCGCCTTACCGGTGACGGGTGGATTCCTCTACGTCGAGACCATTTACATTCAGGCCAACGAAGCCAAGATGCCGCAGCTAAAGAAGGTAGTCCTGGCCATGGGCGACCGGCTGATTTATCGCGATACGTTTACGGAGGCACTGGCCGAGCTTACGGGCGGCCCGTTGCCTTCTGCTCCATATGCATCAGAAACGGCTTCTGCCCCAACGCCCGCAGTTACGAAGGTAAATACACCTTCGCTTGCGGAGCGTCTGCACGCGCTGCGCGATCAGGCCGAACAACTGACGCGGGAATTGGAAAAGCTGGAAAAAGAAGCCGGAAAGAAATAAATTAGACACAGATCGGGTGGCGCCTGCGCCGCAAGACTGCACCCGGCAGTTGTAAGTGTCTCAATTTAGATTTGAGTCTAGTTGTCGGCAGGTTTAACCTGGGAACGCCAATCTCCCGATTGGCGTTTTGTGGTTCGGTACCGTCGCCAATCGGGAGATTGGCGTTCCCAGGCTAGCCCCCGAAGTTGCAGCCTCGCATTTCTTTGAGCGCATTGCCCTAAATTGCGAAACTGCACCGCAGTCTAACATCAAGACTTTGTAGACCACTTCACTTAAACTCCAGCATCCAGATGTTGCTGGCACTTTCGGTATATTCATATACGAACTGGTCGCCTCGTGGAGACATAGACGGGTATCGCACATACGCGTTGGTTTTCGTATAGTGGGTGAGTTGCTTTTCGATCTTCGTCGAGCGCGAGACCGACCAGACATTCCAGAGCAGATCCTCTTCCTTTTTTACGTACAGAATCTTGTCGCCGTCGGGTGACCAGCTATGGATCCACTGTTTCCCGTGGTAAGGCGTAAGATGCACGATCGGCCCTCCAGAACTCGGCAGAAAGCCAATATCGCTATCGCCGTCTTTTTCCGTTTCGACCGCGATAAATTTGCCGTCCGGCGACCAGACCGGGAACCCTGCATTATCTTTGTCGGAAGTAAGTTTCTTCAATTTTCCGGTGGCGATGTCCTGAAGCCAAATGTTCATGACTCCCTCGGTCAATCTGCGCATTGCCAATTCCGATCCATCCGGAGACAGCGAGGGAAAGCTGAAACCCGGACCGATCTGCGCAACCGATTTTTCCTGGAGAGTTTCAGTGTCCACGGATTCCAGCTTCCCGCCCGGGTTTACCAAAAAGATGTGGCGCCCGTCCGGATGCCACATGGGGAAGGACACATCCGTCTGGTTAAGAGTCAACTGATGAGCGTTGCCGCCATCCGCATTCATCACCCATATTTGCGCCCTCATCCCCGCGCGCCCGGAGCAGGAAATAAACGCGATCTTTGAACCATCCGGCGAGAAGCCGGGGCCTGTGTTCCTGCAGCCCACATTGCTGATGAGGGCGGACGGCTCACCCACGGGTTCGCCTGTCTTCGAAAGAGAGAGCGAATGTAAACTTCCGGTCATGTTTTGAGCGGCGTAAACGAGTTTTTTTCCGTCGGCTGAGAACGCAAGATTTCTGGTATGAACCCCGCTCGAATTGAGAATCTGAACGGGTTTTCCCAAGGGCGCGGAAGTGTCCGGCGAGACTCGGACTTGCGATAACCCATAAATCCCGATGTCTCCAGCTTCCGTTACGGCCTCAAAGACGACGCTGGTTCCGTCGGGAGTATAAACAGGATCGCGGTAGAGGTAGCCCGGCTCCGTAAGGCGCACCAGCCCCGTACCGTTCGCGGATATGGACCACACTGTGTGGTTGGACGAAGCAAACACAATGCGTTTGGAATCTGGCGACCAGGACGGCGCGCCTTGCCAACTGCCGGTGGGATTACCCGTATGCGTTACCTGTCTGGCGTCTGTGCCGTCCGGGCGGACAACCCAGATCGTCGAAGCAGATGTGACGTCGTACATGTCGTCGATGTAGTCGTCCATGGGCGCCGAGTGGAAGGCGATCCATTGGCTGTCTCGCGACCACGCCGGGTGGGAGCCGAAGCCGGTCAGTTTCCGCGGTGTGCCGCCTTGCGCCGGGATCAGCCATATTCCGCGCCGGGTATTCGAATAATATGCGATCAGGCTGCCGTCAGGGGACCAGGCCGGCTCCATATTCTGGTTCCCATCGGACGTGATTTGCGTCTCCTTTCCCCCAGGCGCTAGCTGCTTCACAAAGATTTCGAAACCCTTGCCGCGGTCGGTGCAATAGGCGATCTGTGTGCCATCCGGGGAGAACGTGGGATACAGCGACAGCCCGCTGGACGTAGTGATCTGCGTACTGGAGGCGATCTGCAAATATTGCGGGGCGGAACGCGAACGGAGTGTGGAGAGCACGGCCAACGCGATGCCGGCAATGGCAATGAGGGCTAAAGCGGCAATCGCATACCGGCGATACTGAGTCTTCGGAGATTCCAGCGGGGTGGCGGGTGACGAACCCGACGTAGCGGGCGCTGCGGGGACCTCGCCGTCGTCCTCTACTGTCACTTCTGCTATGAACCGGTAGCCTCGGGTAGGAACGGTCTCGATGTAACGTCCCTCTTTGACGTCATCGCCAAGGGCCTTGCGTAGTTGGCCGATGATCCGCGTCAAGACGTTCTCAGTAACGAAGGCATCCCCCCAAACCGCGTCGATCAGCTCCTTCTTCTCGACCAACCGACGTGGATTTTCGACCAGAAATACCAATAGATTCAGTGCTTTAGGCTCAAGGGGCACGGCTTTGCCAGCCTTCAGGACGCGGAAGCCCGAAAGGTCAATCTCAACGTCGTCGAAGCGATAAATTCGACCCACAGAAGAACCTCATCGAACCATCACAGGCTATTTTAGGCCCTCACCGAAGCTCGCCTAAAGCATCAGTCCGCCCTCAATACCGCAAAGGCCTCCGGGGCCTAAGGTCCTCCTCGAAACGGGGAGGACCCAATGAAAAACACAACACTTGCAAAGTTCGCTATCAAAGTCGCGGTATTCTATTTCAGTCTTGCCGGTTTTTGCCAGACTATTCACGCCCAATCGGAAATTAAGGTTCGGCTGGTGCATGACACCGTAGTCGTCGTTTCCATGATGGCTAACGATCAGGGGCCATTCGACTTCGTTCTCGATACGGGAACCAATACCACCGTCGTTGACCCGTCCGTTGCGCGCCAACTGTCCCTGGCCGCCATTGACCGCATTCAACTAAACACCATGAATGGGGTACAGACGCTGACACGCAGTTCCCTAAACACCCTGGGTGCAGGACCGGCACACGTAGAAAACGTGGAAGTCCTGGTGCAGGACCTCGCCGAGTTCCGCAAACTGGATTCCCATATCCAGGGCGTCGTCGGGCAGAACTTCCTGGCACAATTCAACTATCTGCTTGATTACAAAAAGCATTCTCTCCGCATTGAGGCTGCACATGAGGTCCGGGACGGCCTGGACGGAGTGCAGATTCCGATGGAACGGCGAGAGAACATGATGATCGTGACTTCGGAGGCCCAGTGGTTTGGCCGCGCGAAGCTCCACTTGCTGCTCGACTCAGGCGCCAATGTGGTGGTGCTAACCCGCAGACCCTCGCAGGCGCTGGACAGCTCGACGCAGCAGAATTGGCTGGAAGTGACCGCCAGCGGGGAAACAGGAATGCAGATGGGCCGAGTCCATTCGCTTCTGGTGGGCGCGCAGCAGTTGCATGACCTGCCAGTAGCGCTCCCTGCCAGCCAGGACTCGGACGCGGAGCGCATCGAGGATGGGCTGTTACCCACGTCGCTGTTCCGGACGTTGTATGTTAATAATAGCGAAGGCTTTGTCGTTTTCAATCCGCGCATCAAGAAGAACTAATGCGAGCAATTTTTATTGTGGCAAACGAATCCGAGCACCATTTATGCGGTGGAGTGAGCGGTCCGTTTGGCCTTCTCACCCCATTGGTAAATGGAAAATGCGCTGGCGATTATCGAAATCACGATCAGGGCGATCATCGCATGGTCCAGCCAAGGCGCCTGTGACTGCCTGATGATCCACCGCCCATAATGAATTGCCAATGCGGCCTCGATGGCAAAGCGCACTAGCCTTGCCACCGAGACAATGGTCAGGAGCTTGGTTCGAGGGTAGCGAAATGCGGCTGCAGCCGCCACGATGGCCGTAAAAGGGAATGGCGGCGGCAGAAGTGACGCCACTGCCAGTGTCCAACCGGCGTGCTTCTCCACCTGTTTTCGAATGAAATCAAGGTGCTTGCGCGACAGAACCTTTTCTTGTCCGCCCTCGCTCTTCCGGCTGATCCAATCGGTCACAAGGCAGCCGATCACAGATCCCACTGTGGCCATCAACACGTAGTACATCACCTTTGAGTGATACCTAGCGCTCAGCGCCAGGACGAGTAAGTCGTTCCCCATGGGCACAACGAGGGGCGAAGAATCGAACGCGCCGAGCGTCAGTAGTCCCAATCCGCCTGCATGAAATAAAGCTCTGGCAATGATATGGATGATCGACTTCACTCACGCGCTCCTGTCCGATTAGATGATGTAGACCGACACTTAGTCAAGAAAACCTCAGCACTCTCCTTTGCGCACTTTACGCGCCGTGCCGGGTCCGTTAGAATGCGGAGCCTTCATGTTGCGATTCGTTACAGCGGGGGAGTCTCATGGGCAGGCGCTGATTGCCTGGATCAGCGGCTTGCCTGCGGGTGTGCCTATCGATTTCGACTTCGTGCAGGGCGAACTCCATAGGCGGCAACTGGGCTATGGGCGCGGCGGGCGGCAGAAGATTGAGAAGGACCGCGTCGAGGCGCTGGCTGGTATCCGCCACGGACAGACGATTGGCGCGCCGATCGCTCTGCGCATTGAGAATAGGGATTGGGCGAACTGGGAGCGGACGTTGCCGGTGGAAGACATTGCAGGCGCGGAAGATGCTCGCCGTCCTTTGACTGCGCCCCGGCCCGGCCACGCGGACCTGGCTGGTGCGATGAAGTTCAATTTTCACGACGCGCGATATATTTTGGAGCGCGCGTCGGCACGGGAGACTGCCGCGCGGGTGGCTGCGGGCGCGATTGCAAAGCTGCTGCTGCGGCAATTCGATTGCGAGGTTCTAAGTCACGTCATTTCTGTCGGCAAAGTTCGCCTAGACCGCGCTGCCTCATGGAGCGAAATTCAAACCATTTGCGCGAATCTCGATTCCCCGCTGCGATGCGTCGATCCGGCGACCGAAGCGCTGATGAAGGGTGAAGTTGATGTCGTTCACCGCGCCGGAAATACCGTGGGCGGCATATTTGAAGTGGTCGCGCACAATGTAATCACCGGCCTGGGAACGCACGCGCAATGGGACGAAAAGCTCGATGCGCGTCTGGCGCAGGCGGTGATGTCCATTCAGGCGGTGAAGGGCGTGGAAATCGGCGCCGGGATTACCGCGGCCGTGTCCTACGGGTCCGAAGTGATGGACGAAATTGGGTACGATGCCTCAAGCAAGAAATTCACGCGCGCGACCAACCGTGCAGGCGGCCTCGAAGGCGGGATTACCAATGGAGAGGATGTCATCGTGCGCGGCTACTTGAAACCGATCTCCACGCTGCGAAGTCCTTTGAAAACAGCGGATATGGTGACGAAGGAACCGATTTCCGCCGCGTATGAGCGCTCAGATGTTTGTGTCGTTCCCGCCGGAGGAGTAGTTGGCGAATCTATGGTAGCGCTGGTGCTGGCGCAGGCGGTGGTGGAGAAATTCGGAGGGGACTCCCTGACCGAAGCGCGGCGAAATTTTGAGGGGTACGCGAAGCAGCTGAAAGAGTTTTGAAACCACGGATGCACACTGACGAACACGGATCAGCAAAAACCTTTTCGGTCTATTTTGCTTGAGGGGGAGCTGACTGAAAAGATTCTTGGTGCTGCCTTTAAGGTTTTGAATACACTCGGGGCCGGGTTTCTTGAAAAAGTTTATGAGAATGCTTTGTCTTTTGAATTACAACGTGGCGGCATTTTAATCGAGGCGCAAAAAGTATTCCCCGTACGGTACGAAGGGGTCATCATGGGAGAGTACCAAGCGGATTTAGTTGTGGCTGGAAAGGTCATCGTTGAATGCAAATCGGTCAGCAATCTTGACTCGGTTCACGAGGCGCAACTTATAAATTATCTGAAATCCTGTGGGATACATGTCGGCCTACTGGTTAATTTCGGGCGACCGACTCTCCAGTATAGAAGACTTGTTGTGTGATACTTTTTCACAGTTCGAATTCAATTCCGAAATCCGTGTTCATCCGTGTGAATCCGTGGTTCCAAAGAGGCCAGGGGAAATACTGAGATGGTTTATCCTATTACAAAATATGGCGCGGCGGTGCTGGAGTCTCCGGCCAAGCCGGTGGAAAAGTTTGACGACGAGCTTGCCAAGCTTTGCGAAGATATGTTTGAGTCCATGTATGTGGCTGAGGGCGTCGGGTTGGCCGCTCCGCAGATCGGGCTTGCGAAGAAGTTGGCCGTCATTGATGTGAGCGTCGGCAAAAATCCCGAAGCGAAGCTGGTGCTGGCAAACCCTGAGATTATTTATGTCGAAGGAGATCAGCGCGAGGAGGAAGGCTGCCTCTCGATTCCGGGGTTTCGCGGCTCGGTGCTGCGGCCTGCGTACGTGACGATTCGCGCCCAGAACGTTAAGGGTGAAACGTATGAAATGCGCGGCGAAGGCTTGCTTGCTCGCGCTTTCTGTCACGAGATCGATCACTTGAATGGCCTCCTGTTCATCCAGCACCTCAGCATGCTCAAGAGGGACTTGATTAAACGCCGCATCCGCAAATTGCGGAAGACCGGCGACTGGTAGCCTTCAGCGCGGGTGCCTGCCATGCGCATTGTCTTTTGCGGAACGCCGGAATTCGCAGTCCCCTCGTTGCGGCGTCTGGCCGCGGAGCCGGAATTTTCCGTCGAAGCCGTCATCACACAACCTGACCGTCCACGCGGCCGCGGGCAAACTGTGAGCGCGCCTCCCGTTAAGGAAGCGGCGCTCGCTGCGGGACTGCACGTTTTCCAGCCGGAATCTATCAAGTCAGATTCGGCGCAGGAGTTTTTGAAACGCATTGCGCCGGATGCGGTGGTGATCATTGCATACGGGCAGATTGTTCCCAGTAGACTGCTGACGCTTCCCCGCCTAGGCTGGATCAACCTGCACGCATCGTTGCTGCCGCGGTATCGCGGCGCCGCGCCGATCCATTGGGCCATCGCCAACGGCGAAACTGTTTCCGGAATCAGCACCATGCAGATCGATGCAGGCATGGATACGGGACCGACTTTAATGCAACATGAATTGGAAATAGGCCCGGACGAAACTTCTCCGGAGTTGGCCACGCGGATGAGCGAATTGGGGGCGAGCCTCATTGTTGATTCCCTGTTGAAGCTCGACCGTGGAGAAATTTCTCCTCAGGCACAGGATGCAGCAAAGGTTTCTTATGCTCCGATTCTGAAAAAGGAAGATGGGCGGATCGATTGGACGCGCTCCGCATGGGAGATTTACAACCGCATGCGCGGCTTTGCGCCGTGGCCGGGAGCTTGCACTACGTTTCGCGGACAATCGTGCCATCTTTGGGGGCGTACTGAGCCGGGCGCGATTGCCGAGGGGCACACTACGCCCGGCGAAATCATTGCATCGACGAAAGATGTGCACGTCGTGTGCGGCGAAGGAACCTGGTTAAGGCTGGAGTTCATACAACTCGAAGGGCGCAAGCGGATTTCGGCGCGGGAATTTGTGAATGGAGCGCGACTGACAAGAGAGGAGCGTTTCACCTAGCACACAGGAAACGGTTGATTCCCGTCATTTCAACCAGTCAATCTTAATTTCGTTTTCAACCTGTTTAAATTCCTGATCGCCTGTTACCAGATCGGCGTTATTGATTTTGGCCAAGGCAGCGGCGAACGCGTCAGCATAAGAAAGTTTTCTTGTAGCTTTATATGTGGCGGCTTGCCGGGCCAAATGTAGGCTCTCCGCATCCACTCCGATAATTTCAATCGGTAAGCCGGCTATTTCCTTCACTTTTTGCTCTGCGGCCTCCCGTGAAACTTCCCGGAGGGTGTTATAGTAAATCTCACCCCAGTTAATCACGCTCAGAAGTAGTTTGTGTGCGCCGGACTCCGCCTTAACTAACAGTTTTTCCACTTGTTCCGCCGCGGGCTCATCCTCGAAAAAAGCGATTAGCGCCCAACTGTCCAAAACCTTTATGGCCATATCACAGATCCCGCTCGCGCTTGCGATCATCCATCAGGGCCTTCAGAACGCCCGAACCTTTCAACGAGCCGCGTAGGGTTCTGATGTGCCGGGGGGTAATCGGCTTCAGCACGATCGCGTCCCCCTCCTGATACACAAGGGCACGCGTGCCTTCCTCGATGTCAAAAAGCGTGCGCAACCACCGCGGAATTACCACTTGCCCTTTCACTGTGAAGCGGATCGTGTCGGTTTTGAGAGTAGTCTTCATAGAGCACAATCCTACATCTTCCTACAATGTAAGTCTACTAACATAAAGTAGGATATTCTTACCTTATCAGACCTTCGCGAACAAGGACAACGCCTTAGTTCCCTTCTGCGACGGACTGTGTTCCCATATTCATCCATGCCTATTTCGCAAGCGCGGACGATTGCATTCGATGTTCTGCATCGCGTGGAAACACAGAGCGCGTTTGCGGACGAAGTGTTGCGCGCTGAACTAAGCGACAATGTCGGCCCCGAAAACGCGGGGCTGGCGACTGAATTGACGTTGGGCGTTCTGCGGTGGCAGCGACTGCTCGATTTTCTGATCGACCGCAATTTATCTAAGGCGACGAAAACGCTGGACATCGAAGTTCGCCTTGCGCTGCGCCTGGGAATTTATCAACTCTGTTTCCTCGAACGAGTGCCTGCACATGCCGCCGTGCATGAATCTGTCGAGTTGGTGAAGCGTGCCCGGAAGAAGTCCGCGGCACCGCTCGTGAATGCGGTGCTCCGCAAATCGGCAAAAGAAGCGAAGCTGCTATCACAGTCGCGCGACGCAATCCGATCGTTTTTGCGTACAGATTTGCCGGTCGAGGAACAGTTGGGAATTCTCGATGCGCATCCTACGTGGATGGTCCAGCGCTGGCTGCGAAAATTTGGCGAGGATGGCGCGCGGGCGTTGCTTCAGGCGAATAACTCTGTTCCTGCCGTGTCCTGCTATGTCCTCGATCCACAACACCAGGGCGATTTTTCAAAATCACTCAACAATGCCGGATGTACCGTTGAACCCGGACTGCTACTGCGAAATGCGCGGGCACTGCATGGAGGCAATCCGTCCGCTAGTGAAGCCATCCAACTCGGGTGGATCGCGATTCAGGATGAAGCCTCGCAGGCGGTGGCGCATCTGCTTGCTGTTGAGAGTGGAAACAGGGTTCTCGATCTTTGCGCCGCGCCGGGAGGAAAGACGCTATTGCTGGCGAGTGCTGCGGGTGCTGGCGGCCACGTCATTGCCAGCGATCTGCACATCCGCCGGGTGCGCGCGATGGCCGAACGTTTCGAACATGCAGGAGTCCGAAACATCCAATCCGTGGTTGCCGATGGAACCAAGCCGCTCCCGTTCGAACTTCCGTTCGATCGCATTCTGGTGGATGCGCCGTGCTCCGGGACGGGTACGCTGGCGCGGCATCCGGAAATTCGTTGGCGGCTGCGGCCGGAGAATCTTATAGGGCTGCATGAGCTGCAAGTGCGTTTGCTGACCAACGCGCTGACGAAGCTTGCCCCGGGCGGGCGATTGATCTACTCGACCTGCTCGCTGGAGCCGGAGGAGAACGAGATGGTTGTGAGCGAAGTTCTAGGCAGCTTCGGCCGCAAATTTCAAGTCGTCGCACCGCGAGGGGCGCTCCAGGCCGTCGTAAAAGAGGGCGTTTCCGTGGATAGCCTAATCGGCACAGATGAATTTTTTAGGACATCGTCTGCCCTGCATCGAACGGATGGATTCTTCGCGGCGGCCATCGAATGCAAGGAGGATTGAGTGGCGTACGCCTTAGCGTGCGTGGTTTTGTTTTTTTTAAGGGACTGGCAAGAAGTAGCAGTAGGAAGAGTCGAGCGAAGAGCAAAGAACCTAAACCAAAATCAAACCCAACCACACGTACGCTAAAGCGTACGCCACTGGAGTCCCAACTGAAACTAGCAGCGCGCAGTGTTGCGTGCTAAATTGAGCGCAGTGGCAATATGAGCTTTCGTGAACGAATCGAATGGCTGTTGCGCATGGGCATGCTGGTATTCGTACTGGCTGCTGCGGCATTCCTCAGCGGCGTGATGGCCATGCGGTTTGCCATTCAGGGGCGCGAAGTGGATATGCCCAACTTGGTTGGCAAGAGTTCGGCCGACGCGCAGGCGCTGCTGCACGCGCGCGGCCTGCAGATCAAGATTGCCGACCGCGTCTATAGCGATCTTCCGGCGAACGCCGTGGTGCGGCAGAGTCCTTCGGCGGGCGAGCATATGAAAATTTCTCAGGATGCGCACGTGGTTCTTAGCCTGGGTCCACAGAATGTGACGATTCCGGGGCTGTCGGGCGAAGGCTTGCGCATCGCTAGGATTCAATTGCTTCAGTCGGGCTTGCAATTGGGTGAAGTGACGTCTTATGCGGCCCCGGACCTTTCCGGGGACACCGTATTGCAGCAGAATCCGCCGCCGGGAACGCGAGCCACCAGTCTGCGCGTGGACCTGCTGGTCGCGCAGGACGGGCAGCAGCCCGCTTATGTAATGCCTTGGCTCGTCGGCATGCCACAGGCGGACACGGAACGGCTGATTTCTTCCGGCGGATTAAAAATTACAAAAGTCACGAACGCGCCATCCCCGCAATGGCCGATAGGCACGGTGATCGAGCAGAGTCCCGGTCAAGGCTCGAAGGTCGCCCACGATACGGCTATCGAAATCGTTGTGGCGCAATAAGCGATTCGCAATTCTGGTAAGATAGCAGTGGAGAAACGGTGACCTATCCTGTCGAAATAGCCCCTTCGATCCTGGCCGCGGACTTCGCATCCCTGGGCGAAGGAATTCGTGCCGTGGAACGGGGCGGCGCGACTCTGCTGCACGTGGATGTAATGGACGGACATTTCGTCCCGAATATTTCGATTGGCGTGCCCGTGGTGGCATCGCTTCGCAAAGCAACCACCCTGCCCCTCGATGTGCATCTGATGATCGAGAGTCCTGAGCAGTACATCCCGCTGTTTGCGGAGGCCGGGGCCGACATGATTTCGGTGCATCAGGAAGCGACACCGCACCTGGACCGGGCGCTGACATTGATTCGCGAGCATAATTGCCGGGCGGGCGCGGTGATCAACCCCTCGACCCCCGTGATCATGCTGTCGGAAGTTCTGGGAAAGCTTGATTACGTCCTGGTGATGTCGGTGAATCCCGGCTATGGCGGGCAGAAATTTATTCCCGGGGCCCTTGAAAAAATTCGCCAGTTGAAAGAGGCACGGGAGAGTTATAATTATAGCTTTCGTATCGAGGTCGATGGGGGAGTCGGCCCGAACAACGTGAGCGATCTGGTTCGAGCGGGCGCGGAAATCCTCGTAGCGGGAACTTCAATCTTTCACATGCCGGACCCTGCGGAAGCGGTAAAGGCGTTGAAACAAATGGCCGGCGGGGCGCTTGCGCAAAAGGCTTAAAGAAATGGTGAAGACCAATCGAATAGTTTGGATCGCAATCCTTGCAACGACGCTGCTGGTCGGCTGCTTCGGAAAAAAGAAAGCTGCGCCGATTGCCGGCACGTCGGCTGAACCGGATAAGGTTCTCTACGCCAAAGCAACGGAAGATATTAAGCATGGCCACTACACCGTTGGCCGTCTCTCGCTGCAAACGCTGATCAACACTTATCCCGACAGCGAATACCTGGCTAAAGCCAAGCTGGCAATCGGCGACTCCTACTATAAAGAAGGCGGTACGGCAGGGCTGAAACAGTCGATCGTCGAATACAGGGATTTCATTACGTTCTTCCCGTTCCTCGATGAAGCAGCCTACGCGCAGATGCAGCTTGCCAATGGGTTTTATCGCCAGATGGAAAAGCCTGACCGAGATCGCACCGAGGCGATTCAGGCCGAGGCTGAATTCCAGACATTCCTGGAGAAATATCCGAGCAGCCCTTTAAAACCCCAAGCCGAACAGCGCCTGCGCGAAATTCAGGAAGTTCTTGCCGAAGGCAACTTCCGCGTCGCGAGTTTCTACTATATTCGCGGCGCTTACAAAGCAGCCGGCGCGCGATTGATCGAGTTGACCAACCGATACCCGCTCTACAGCCAGGCGGATCGCGCGAATTGGATGGTCGCCCAGATTTACGAGAAGGCGGAACACAATGAAATTGCGGCTCAGTACTACACGAGAATTGTAAAGGATTACCCGCTTTCCTCAATGGCAGGCGATGCCAAGGCCAAACTCACGAAATTTGGCATGCCGGTCCCGCAGGCCGATCCATCAGCGGTTGCAAGGATGCAGAAAGAGCAGGAAGCAGCCCACGACCGTCCGGGAATGGTGCGGAGGTCAATCATCGCTCTGAAGACTGGGCCTGACGTTTCGGCGTCCGCGCACACGGGTGCGCCGACGATGACTCCTGCCAGTGAATCCGGCGATGAAACGCTAAGCTTCGGGGCGCCGCCAACGTTGGGCATGACCGGGGCGCCGGGCGCGACCGGTAGTTCTGCAACGGTCGAGACTGTCACTCCAGGGTCAGCCAATTCGATAGCACCGGCAGCAACCGGTTCTTCTGACGCCGCTCCATCTGCCGCCACTCCGGAATCTTCAGACTCGAGTGCAAGCGGAACTCCGGCCTCAACCTCGTCCGATTCAAGTTCAACTCAACCGGCAGCCACGGCAACTCCAGCTGCTCCAGCCGATAAGAGCCAGGAATCCACCACAAAGAAGAAGAAGGGTCTTGGCAGGCTAAATCCCTTCTAAGAACTCTTACCTGTCCCAACGGCCCGTTGGTTCATTCAGACACACAACAACCAGTCTTTGTTGACTCTCCCCCATCAAGGTGCTACCAATAGCCATAGGGCACTCGTGAATAACGTTGAAGTCGGATAGTGGCACCACTGGAAATCGGAGGTCGGGCGCGTGGCAAAGATCCTGGTAGCCGACGATAACAGTAACGTCCAGAAAACCATGGCTTTAGCTTTGGCCGATCTAGGCGTGGAAGTGGTCTCCGTTAACAATGGAGAAGCTGCCGTGCGCAAGTTGGCAGAAGTTTCCCCCGACTTGGTGTTGGCCGATATTTTCATGCCTGTGCGCAATGGCTATGAAGTCTGTGAATATGTCAAGAATGATGCTCGATTCTCCCACATTCCTGTGGTCTTGCTGGTGGGCGCATTCGATCCATTCGATGAACGTGAGGCGCAAAGAGTCGGCGCCGACGGAATCCTGAAAAAGCCGTTTGTCCCTCCCGATCCTCTGATTACCCTGGTCAAGTCCCTGCTGGACAAGGTCATGGCGGAGCGATTGGTGTCGGTTTCAGCTTCCGGGGTTTCGGTACGGGTGGCGGCGCACACAGACGCGAAGACACCAGTTAGAGTGAACGGGGCAGAATCCGCCCCTTCTAAGGAAGATTCTCAAGAAGAACTGCCCGCCGCGCCTGCTACCCGCTTTTCTTTTGGCGAAGGTGAACACCCTATCGCGTTTGCGGACCTGTTGGAGATAACGGCAAAAAATGCTGAGCCGTCGGACACCGCAGCGGTCGAGCCCGCGGACAATGAACAGATCCTTACTAGTTCACGCGATGCAACCCTGGGGGAACCGATCTTCTGGCGGAATGACTCGCCGAAGCGCGATCCGGAAGAGACGCAGCCCGTGGACATCTCCGATGAGATATCACTTCGTGGCTGGCAACACGATAAGAACACTCTCCTTCGAAAGGAGGACGAAGCGTCACCGCTGCCTTCGATCGAACCGATCGAACTTGTGACCGAAGAGCACCACGAGGTTCCCTCTTCGCTGGTGGATACTCAACCCATTGTGTTGGATCAGGCGGCGCAAGCCCCGATTTCCGTTGAACCCTGTCAATCTCCGGCACTGGTATCGGATCCCATGGAGTGGCTGGCAACGGAGTCGGAGCATCACGCCGAAGTGAAACCGGAAACAACGCCGGAAGCGCCCGAAGAGATTTCACTTTCTCCCGATCCAAACCCAGTTGAAACGGCTGTGCATGAGGAACCCGCAACGGAACCGCCTGCAAAACAGGAAGAAGTATCTGTCGCAAAAATGGTGACGTCACCAACTGAAGATACCGCCAGGTCCATACCCAAAGACAAATGGGCTGAAATGACAGAAACAATTGAGGCTCGCGTGAGCGAAATTACGGTTCCGCATGCGGCTGCCCCAGTCATGCATATGCCAGTCATTTCAAAACCAGCGGTCCCGACCTCTCCCGCCGTTTCAGGCGGTGCACCGAAGACCGCTAACGCAGCGACGCAACCGGCCCAGGCAGGTCCGAACATTCCCGATCCCGCGCTAGTCGAGGCGGTTGTGCAGCGAGTGCTGGATAAGATGCGCCCGCAAGTGGTCGATATTATTACCAAGGAATTCCTGCGGCCTGTGGTGCAGGCACTGGTCCACCGTGAAATTGAGAAGCGTTAAGCTCTTCGGCTCGGTCTCTCCTGATTTCTAACCCGTGAGTTTTCTGAATTTTGAGCGGAGGTATTTGACCGTCCGCGCCCGCATCCGTATAGTAATCCTCCAGAGACGAACACTCAAAATATGCCGAGAGAGATTCCGAAAGCGTACGAACCGCAACTGATCGAGCAGCGCTGGGCCAAGCGATGGGCGGAGGAAAAACTATTCCGCGCCGATGTAAACGCGCCGGGGCCTGTGTTTTCCATCGTCATCCCGCCGCCGAATGTGACCGGGTCTCTGCACATCGGACACATGCTGGACCATACGGAGATCGACATCCTCACGCGATGGCGGCGAATGCAGGGGTACAACACGCTGTATCTGCCGGGGACCGATCACGCTGGGATTTCCACGCAGCGCGTCGTGGTGCGCCAGCTTGCAGCGCAAGGGATCAGCTACCGCGATTTGGGTCGCGAGGCATTTGAACGCAAAGTATGGGAGTGGAAGGAAGAATCTGGAGGAACGATCACACGGCAGATGCTTCAGCTCGGCGAAAGCTGCGACTGGACTCGCGAGCGTTTCACGCTTTCGCCGGAACTGTCGCGCGCCGTGACGGAGGTATTTGTACGGCTGTATGAAGACGGCCTGATTTATCGCGGGCACTATATCGTCAACTGGTGTCCGCAGTGCCGCACCGCGATCAGCGATCTCGAAACGGTCCACGAGGAGCGCCAGGGTCATCTCTGGCACATTCGCTATCCAATCGTTGGCACAAACGAATACGTCGTCGTCGCGACGACTCGACCGGAAACCATGCTTGGCGATACCGGTGTTGCCGTTCACCCCAGCGACGAGCGCTATCAACATCTGCTCGGCAAGATGGTTCTACTGCCGCTGATGAATCGCGAGATTCCCATTGTTGATGATTTTGTGGTGGATCGTGAATTCGGCACCGGCGCGGTGAAAGTGACTCCGGCGCACGATCCGAACGACTTCGAAATTGGGCGGCGGCACAATCTGACTGAAATCGACGTGATGACCGACGACGCCAAGATGAGCGCGGCTGCCGGACCGTATGCGGGTTTGGATCGATTCGAAGCGCGAAAACGAATTGTAGTGGACCTGGAAGCTGCAGGCGTGCTGGAGAAAGTTACCGATCATACGCACGCGGTTGGGACGTGTGACCGCTGCGGAACGATCATCGAACCTCGCGCCTCGACGCAGTGGTTCGTGAAGATGAAGCCGCTGGCTGAGCCGGCGATTGCGGCCGTCGAGCGTGGCGATGTGGAACTCCTACCAGATAATCGGCGCCTTGAGTACTTCGAATGGATGCGAAATATCCGCGATTGGTGTATTTCCCGGCAACTCTGGTGGGGGCACCGGATTCCCGCGTGGCATTGCGCCGATTGCAAG
Source organism: uncultured Acidobacteriaceae bacterium (assembly GCA_964622265.1). Taxonomy (GTDB): domain Bacteria; phylum Acidobacteriota; class Terriglobia; order Acidiferrales; family UBA7541; genus Palsa-360. The sequence goes on from CAZUNI010000002.1 coordinate 91,060, forward strand.
GAAATCATTGTGGCACGTCAAGCGCCGACAAAATGCTCAAAGTGCGGTTCTACCAACTTGACCCAAGACACGGATGTGCTCGAGACATGGTTCAGTTCCGCTTTATGGCCCTTCTCAACTATGGGCTGGCCTGACGATACGCCGGACTATCGAAAATACTATCCAACCACTTTGCTGGTTACGGCGTACGACATTTTGTTCTTCTGGGTCGCGCGGATGATCATGATGGGTATGAAGTTTACCGGACAAGTTCCATTCAAGCAGGTCTGGATGCATTCTCTCGTGCGAAACGCAGAGGGCCAGAAGATGTCGAAGTCGAAAGGCACGGGGATCGATCCCGTCGAGCTGAATGAGAAATTCGGAACCGACGCGATGCGCTTCACCCTGGCCAGCATGGCCGCGCCGGGAACCGACATTGTGCTGTCCGAAGATCGCATTCTCAGCTACCGCGCGTTTGCAAATAAAATTTGGAACGCGGCGCGCTTCGTGTTCCTCAATCTGGACAAGTACGAAACTGCTGGCGGGGCGACCTTGGAAACGTTGGCGTCTCCGGAAACGCGTGCATCCGCACCCTTCGCTGTGAATGGGCAAGTCGCTCTCGCAGATCGATGGATATTTTCAAGGCTTGCTCGCACCACGGCGCAGGTAAACGACGCGCTCAAGGATTTCCGATTTCATGAAGCCGCGCACGTCGTGTATCACTTCTTCTGGGGCGATTTCTGCGACTGGTACATCGAATGGGTGAAGCCGGAGCTTGCTTCGACTGACCGCGAGAAAGCGGAAGCGACGTGGAAGAATCTGTTTGCCGCTTTTGAAAGCGCATTGCGGCTGCTGCACCCTTTGATGCCATTCCTCACGGAAGAATTGTGGCATCAATTGCCGCAGCGGGAGGGTGCGCGGTCGATTGCTCTCGACCGATTCCCGGAGGCGGATGCGGCGGAGATGGATACCTCGGCGGAGGAGCAGATTGCGCTGTTGCAGGAGATCATCACGTCGGCGCGCAATATTCGAGCGGAGATGAAACTCGATCCCAAGGCGAAGCTTCCTGCTCAATTGATCGCAACGTCAGTCTGGTCGAAATCGACGGTCGGGGGAAGCCTGGACACGATTTTGCGGCTCGCGGCTCTCTCTTCCCTGTCGTTTTCGAACGCGCCATTCGATTCTGCACAGGGCGTCATTCGGTCCACTAAAGATTTTGAATTGTTTATCGCGTACGAGGCGGCAGTGGACGTCAAGGCCGAAGTCGCGCGGCTGCGCAAGGAACTCGACCGGCTCACCAAAGACGTTGCCTCCAAGCAGCAGCGTTTGGAAGACGAGACGTTCCGTAGCCGCGCCCCGGAACATATCGTCAAGGGGCTTGAGACAACGCTGGCTGAGCGCCGCACCGAATTCCAGAAGGTTGGCGAGCGGCTGACTCAACTTGAGAAGACTTTGGACACTTCGGCCTGACTGTAGGGGCACGGTTCACCGAGAACGTTCACCGTGAACGGCAATGCCGTGCCCCTACTAACTATGAAGCAAACAACGCTCAACGGGACTACCGATCGGCGCATCGATGCCCTTCTTGCGCTGCTTTCCGACAATACGATGATTGTGATCAGCGGGGCGAAGATCGCCCGCGAAATCGGCGTTACGCGCACGACTGTTTGGCGCTGGATTGAGAAGCTCCGTGCGCTTGGCGTTCAAGTAAAAGGACATCCCAGCAGCGGTTATCAGATTGAGAAGGTTCCGGATGTGCTTGTGCCGAAACTTCTTCGCAAACGGCTTTCCCCGGGCCCGTTCGGAAAGCGCATTCACCATTTTTTTAAGACGGATTCGACCAACGCTGTCGCCATGCGCCTTGGAGAGCAGGGAGAACCGCACGGAACGCTGGTGATTGCCGAGGAGCAAACTGCCGGGCGCGGGCGGGGCGGGCACACGTGGCATTCGGAAAAGACCAACGGGATCTATATGACCGTGCTGCTGCGGCCTGCCATCTCGCCGCAGCAGGCGCCGCTGATCACCATGGTCACGGGCCTGGCCGTTAGAGACGCGATTATCGAACAGACGGGCCTGACTCCCGATTTGCGCTGGCCGAACGATTTGCTTTTTGGGCGAAGGAAATTTTGCGGAATCCTGACGGAAATGAATGCGGAGCCGGATCGCATCCATTTCGTTGTAATCGGAATAGGCATCAATGTAAATCATTCCGAAGTTCCGAAAGAACTCGCATCGATTGCCACGTCGCTAAGAATCGAGACGGGAAAAACTTTTTCGCGCGTGGAGATCGTTGCGAAGTTGCTGCGGCACCTCGACTCCTACTACAATCGCTTCCTGGCGGAAGGCGCGGAGCCGGTGGTCGCCCGGTTTTCGGAAGTCTCCAGCTTTGCACGCGGAAAGCGCGTGCGCATTGCCACGGAAATCGAAACGTACACGGGCACTACGGCCGGGCTGGAACCAGGCGGTATCCTGTGCGTAAAGCGCGACGACGGACGCACGCTGCCGGTGATTTCCGGAACACTCTCTGAGGCGGATTGATGCTGCTGACGCTCGATGTCGGGAACACGAACACAGTGCTGGGACTTTTCCGCGAGGCCGAACTGGTGGCACACTGGCGCCTGACGACGGCGCGCGATCAGACCGTCGATGAATACGGCATCCTCACTCGCGATCTTTTTACGCTGGCCGAAATCGATCCGACTGCGGTGTCCGGCGTCATCATCAGTTCCGTGGTGCCGCCGCTGAATCCCACGCTGGAAGAGATGTCCGAGAAATATTTTCATGTGAAGGCGCTCTTTATCGAGCCGGGCGTGAAAACAGGCATGCCGGTGCTGTACGACAATCCTCAGGAAGTGGGCGCGGACCGCATCGTGAACAGCGTTGCGGCGTTTTCGAAATACGGCGGGCCGTGCATCGTGGTGGATTTTGGCACGGCAATTAATTTTGACGTGGTGTCCGCGCGCGGTGAGTACATGGGCGGAGTGCTGGCGCCGGGAATCGGAATTTCCGCGGAGGCGCTCTTCGCCCGCGCAGCGCGATTGTTTCGCGTGGAGATCAAGGATCCCGGAAAGATCATTGGCACAAATACAATGCAATCGCTGCAATCCGGGCTCTATTACGGATACGCGGATATGGTGGACGGCATTGTCGAGCGAATTAAAAAAGTTGTCAGCGACAAGGCGCGCGTGGTTGCGACTGGCGGGCAAGCGCCCATGATCGCGCGGGCATCGAAGCACATCGAAGTGATCGACGAATTCCTGACGCTGGAAGGGTTGCGAATGGTGTGGGAACGCAATCAACCGGCGAAGCAAGCTTCGTCAGCCAGCCCTGTGGGCACATCAGGAGTCCACGCATCCATGGCGCGTAAACCGCGCCCTTGAGTTCAGCGGAAACAATGTCCGAGTTCAACTACTTCAATTACTACACGGAAATCGAAGAGTATTTCTGGCAAAAGCGCGGTGCTCACCTGCTGGTTTCGCCTATCGACTGGGCCATCGTCGAAACGTGGCAGAAGGCCGGCATTCCCCTTCCCGCTGTGCTAAAGGGAATCGATCGCGCGTTCGAAACTTACGCGCGTTCACGACGCGCCGCCGGTGGACGCCAGCTCAAGAGCCTGGCTTATTGCGTGGATGCCGTGCTCGACGCCGCGGAGGAAGAGAAAGAAGCCGCTGCCGGGACCGGACCAAGCGTTGCGAAGAAAAAAGAGGCGGAAGAATCATTTTCGCGCGACGAGCTTCGATCGTTTTTCAACCGAAACAAGGAGCGGCTCTCCGCTGTGGCGACGACATTGCAGACAACGCAGCCGGAATTGGCTTCCCGGCTGAACGATGCTGGCTCGCGGCTTGCCGAAATGTTGCCGCTGATCGACACTCCGGGCGCGCTGGACCTCGAAGATCTGGAGCGGCGGCTTACCGTGGCGGAAGAAAAGCTGAGCGCCTCGCTGACTGCGAACGCTTCCGAAGAATTCATGGTGGAAGTGCGCCGCGAAATGGATCAGCAACTTGCGCCGTACCGGCGAAAGATGAATGCCGCGCAGCTTTCGCAACTTGAACGGCAATATATGCAGAAGCGGCTCTGGGAGCGTTATAATCTTCCCCGCCTGAGCTTATTCTACCTGACCTAAGGCCCCCGGCAGCGGATCACAACTCCCGCAGCGGAAAGCGAATCCAAATGGAAGTACGAATTGAAAAGCTCGTGTATGGAGGGGATGGACTGGCTCATTTCGAAGGCCAGACCGTATTCGTCCCCTTGGTCCTTCCCGGCGAGCTTGTGAGCATTGCGCCTGCGGCGAAAAAGAAAAAGTTTGTGAAAGCAAAAATGGAGCGGGTTGTGGAGCCGTCGCCCGAGAGGGTTGCTGCCCCGTGCCCACATTTTGGAATTTGCGGCGGCTGCAATTATCAGCACATCCCTTATGACGCGCAGATTCGATTCAAGACGGAAATCTTTCGAGAAACTCTGAGCCGAATTGGCCGCGTGAAGTGGGAGGGGGCGATTGATACTCATGCATCCCCGCCCTTCGGCTACCGCAATCGCACGCAATGGAAAATTCGAAAGACGAACGACGGCGCTGAAGGCGCGCGGGGGATTGGTTATTTCGAGGCGGGGAGCACTCGGCTTTGCCCGGTGGATGAATGCGCGATTCTGTCGCCTCGGCTTGCGGAAACGTTCGCGAAGCTGCGAACGTTGCTGGCATCGAGCAAAGTTCTTGCCGCAATCGATGAAATCGAAGCTTTCGCGGATGCTGCCGACGAGAAGATTCTCCTGAACCTTTCCGCCGAACGGTTGACGGAATCGTCTGAGGCGATTGCGGCGGCGTTGCGCTCATCGCTTCCCTACGCCGAATCGATTCTGGTGCAGGATCGGCGCGCCGATAAGTTTGAATTGAGCGGCCCGGGCTATCTGAATTATTCCGTGGGAAGCGGCACTTTCCGCGTGGGGCATCTTTCATTCTTTCAGGTGAACCGGTTCCTGATCGACAAGTTGGTGGAGATCGTGATCGGGGACAGTCGCGGCAGGCTTGCGCTGGACCTGTATGCGGGTGTCGGTCTTTTCACGGTCGCGCTGGCGCAGCGGTTCGAACGCGTCATCGGCGTCGAAGCCAATCTTGCGGCGGCGAAGGATTTGGAAGTGAATCTTCAATCGAGCGGCGGAACTTCTCCCTCGCATCATCATGCGACGACCGAAGCGTTTCTTTCGCATTGGAGCGAGAAGCCTGACCTGGTTATCCTCGACCCGCCTCGCGCGGGCGTTGAGCCGCAGACATTGACACGGCTCAAGAAACTGGCTCCCTGGCGCATCAACTATCTCTCGTGCGATCCGGCTACTTTGGCGCGGGACCTCTCCGACCTGGTGGGGACGCAGGACGCTCCCGGGCCTTACGAGATTCGGGATATTAATTTGTTTGACATTTTTCCACAAACGTATCATATGGAGGCTTTGGTTCGACTGAAACGGCGAACGTGAGACTACCTTCAATTTGGCCCGTCGTCTGTTTTGCCGGAGGGGTTCTCCTCTCCGGCAAGCTCGCTTTACGCTTGCATCTGACGCCTCGGATATTTCTTGTGACCGCAGCCTCCCTTCTGGTTGTTGGATTGATTGTCCTTTCCAGAAACTGGATTCTTCCCGCCGGAATTGCGGCTACAGCAGCATGGCTGTGTTTGGGATGTGTGGCGGCCAGCCTGGAACGGATTTCGATCCCGGAAAATCTTGCTAGTTCGCTCATCGAGTCCGGCAAACTCGATTCGAGCGTGGCTCTGCGTTGGCGTGGCCGCCTGCGCGGCGATCCGCTGGCGCTCCCATGGGGAACACAGTACGAGATGCAACTGGATGAGGTCGAGACTGCCACTGGGGCTATGCCGGTCAGCGGAGGATTGCGGCTTACCTCCTACGGTGAAAAATCAAGCAGCGGCGCGATTCCATTGGCCAGAGCCGGGGATCGCGTGGAAGTTCTGGCTCGCGCGAACCAGATTCGCAATTTCGGCAATCCTGGCAGCTTCGATGAGCGGGGCTACCTTGCGCTTCAGGGGATTCATTTGCAGGGTACGTTGCGCAACGACCGGCTTCTGACAGTGCTCGATCATCCGAGTCTGACGATTTCCAATCGCCTCGCTCGCCTGCGTGGCGATTTTCTCCGTTCCATCGACGATATTTTTGCTTCGCGCTCCGAGCAGGCGGCGCTGGCGCGGGCGATGCTGTTGGGTGACCGCAGCTTTGTGGAACGCGACCGCGTCCTCGCGTTTCAACAGACTGGCGTGTACCACGTTCTGGTTCTGGCAGGACTGCACGTGGGAGCGCTGACTGCTTTTTTCATCTGGGCAGGGCGGCGACTGCGCCTCTCGCTGTTCATGCGGACGATCCTCACTCTGACTGTATTGGCAACCTATGTGGGCATCGTCGAAGACCGCCCGCCAATTCTACGCGCAGCGTTGATGGCAGCGTTGTACCTGTCGGCGCGTTTGCTGTATCGGCGCATGGACTTGCTAAACGTTGCCGCTCTCGCTGCGCTTGGTATTCTGATCGTGCGTCCTTCTGAAATCGGCGATTCCAGCTTCCTTCTTTCATTTTCCACCGTGGGCATTATCGGAGCCCTGGCCGTCCCGTGGATTACGCAATCCAGCGAGCCTTATCTTCACGGGCTCGAACATTTGAGCGACATGGGGCGCGATGTATCGCACGCCCCGCGTGTAATTCAATTTCGAATCGAAATGCGCGCTGCGGCGGCGTGGATTGCGGCGCTGCTTCCGCGACAGGCGGCGCCATTCGGACCGCGACTCCTTGCAGCGCCCGCGCGCGCCGGCTTGTATTTTTCGGATTTATTGGTGATTTCGACAATCCTTCAACTCGGAATGCTAGCCCCGCTTGCCTACTACTTTCACCGCGTAACACTTGTGGGGCCTTTTGCTAACATTCCCGCGCTCCTTCTGACAGGCTTGATCGTGCCCTTAGGTTTTTTCACATTGCTGGTTTCCCTGGCATCGCACGCCGCTGCTGTCTGGCTGGCAAAAGGTCTCGGAGCTTTTCTTTCCGTTCTTGGAACATCGGTGGAGTGGTTTGCGCGGTGGCACCACGCGAGTTACCGGATACCGGAGCCGCCGCTGATCCTGATCGCGGTCTTCGCCGCCATTGCGATATTCCTCTCTACAGCAATTCGGTCGCGGCGGCTGGCGGGGCAATGGATTTCAGCGGCGCTTTTCATAATCACCGCGACACTGATCGCGACGCATCCCTTCGCGCAAAATCTCACCGGCAAGAATCTCGATTTGACTGTGCTGGATGTCGGCCAGGGTGACAGCCTCTTTGCCACATTTCCGGATGGCCACACGATGCTGGTCGATGCGGGGGGCGCGCTGGGGACGATTCATTCCGGCGGCATGCATTCCGGCCTTGACGTTGGAGAAGATGTGGTTTCGCCGTATTTGTGGTCGCGTGGGTTGAAACAAATCGATGTCGTTGCGCTCACCCATGCGCATATGGACCACATCGGCGGGCTTCCCGCTGTGCTCGACAATTTTCGTGTCAAGGAACTGTGGGTGGGGCGAGATATCGACATTGCGGTTTACCGTGACGTTCTTGCACTTGCGCAACGGCGCGGCGTTCGTATCGTTCACTTAAAGCAGGGCGACACATTCACGTGGGGAAACGTCACTGGAAGCGTCCTGTGGCCCGAGGAGGACGACGCGCACGATGCCGCAAAAAACGACGATTCGCTGGTGATGCGGCTGACGGATGGTTCGCAATCGTTTGTGCTTTCGGGCGATATTGAGCGGCCTTCCGAACGGGAGATCCTCGCGGAGAATGAACCGGTGAATGCAACTTTCCTGAAAGTGGCGCACCACGGGAGCAAGACTTCTACTACCGACGCGTTTTTGTCGAACGCACATCCGGCCTATGCCGCGATTTCGGTGGGGAGGGACAACAGCTTCGGGCATCCCTCGCCGGAAGTTGTCGAGCGGTTGGAATCTGCGGGAGTACGCGTGTATCGCACGGATCGCGATGGGGCTATCACGGCGACGACTGACGGGCAGACGCTGAATGTGAGTTCATACATTCACGCAGCGCCTTAAACGGAATCCGCGACTTAATGCCGCCACAGCATCAATGCCCATAGAATTGCCATCGCTATTGCCAGGCCGATGGCCGCTTCGTATTCGCGGTTTTTCAGATACTGCGCCCAGGAAAATTGTTCGCCCGGGTTGGGAGCTACGGACAAGCGAGGCCAGAAGGCCGGCACGCGGGAGCAATACTCGACAAAGGCGTCCCCGTACAGCTTCTTGATCTCGGTCTGCTCACGGCGAATCACCATCGGATAAAAAATGATTAGATACGCGGCGAGGAGTCCGGTGGAAACCCATGAATGGCTCGCCACTGAAAAGCCGACAGCAAGCAGGACACTTCCGAGGTAAAGCGGATTGCGCGTGTGGGCGTATGGACCTGAAGTTGCAAGCTGTTTGCCTTTGCGCAGATGTCCGGCCGCGTATCCACGAAGCAAAAGTCCGAATAGCGCGATCCCCACTCCGCTGGCCAGCCATTTCAATTGCGGCCTCGCAAAATAGAAGGCGGCAATGCCCACGGGATACCCTACGCGAACTCGCCAGCGGATCCAGAAATTGGTCTGGCTGCTCATGTGGAAACCTTCAGGCAGGTGTCCACCGCATCGAGCACTTGCTCCACTGAAATTCGAAGCATCGCTGGGGAGTACGTCGCACGCCGCTTGTAGCTGATTTCCTCGGGCCGCGCTTCGCTCACGATTACTGCGCCCGGAACAAATGGCCCGTTCCGGGCGGGATCGGTAGGCCCGTACAGGCCGACAACAGGCGCGCCAAGAGCGGCAGCAAGATGCAACGGCCCTGAATCCGCCGCGACTACGCAGCGCGCGTGAGCGAGCAATCCCATTAATTCTTCGAGTGTGGTATCCATCACGATTGGCGTTGCCGGATGCGCCGCCTGACGAGCCTCTTCTGCAATAGACTCTTCGCCGGGAGCGCAAAGCAGGATCGCCTGGATGTGGTGTTTATTTCCAAATTCCTTGCAAAATTGGCCGTAGCGTTCGGCGGGCCAGCACTTCGCGCGCCAGCTTCCTCCTGGGCCCACCACTATATATTCGCTAATTCCCAGCTCGACCAAACGTGCGCGAACCGAGGCGGCGCCGCCGGCAGGAACGCGAAGCGGGTATTCAGGCTTGGCGGGTCGAATAGCTCCCGCACTCTCCGCCAGGGAATAATTCAACTCCGCGACGTGACGCCCAACAGGAGTAACACGTTCGGTGTACAGCAGCGCCGCTCCCGATTCGCGCGCCCAGCCGCGCTCAAATCCGATTCGTCGCTGAGCCGCGGATAGCATGGCAAGCACAGACGATTTGTAGAGACCCTGAAAATCGATTGCACATGCGTATTTATTTTCGCGCAAGCGGCGAACGCACTTCACAGCGCCAAGTAACGATCCACGGTCGACCGGAATGACCTCATTGATGGCCGGGCTGCCTTCAAGCACGGGAGCCCATTTTCGATCGACCACCCAATCGATCCGCGCATTCTTGTGCGCGACCCGAAGCGCCGCCACTGCTGGCAGTGTGTGCAGAATATCGCCGAGGGCCGTGAGCCTCACGACCAGATAGCGCTCACCGCCATCAATCATTTCGATTGCGCATCGAGAATGCGGCTCACCGCTTCCGTCAGATTTTCCGCAAGCGCATCGGGTTGCCTGGGCCAATTAGCGCGGTGCAATTCGTATTCGCCGCGACCGTACCCGGTCATCACCAGAATTCCGCGCCCTCCGGCAGCGTGGCTCATTTCCAGATCGGCATAGCGGTCGCCAACCACCCAGGAAGCCGCCAGGTTGAGCGCGTGTTCGCGGGCAGCGCGTTCGAGCAAGCCGGGATTCGGCTTGCGGCATTCGCAGGCATCTTCGGTTTTGTGGGGGCAAAAATAAATAGCATCGATGCGAGCGCCTTCGGCAGCAAGTTCTGCAACCATTGTTTCATGTACCTGATGAACCAGTGACTCAGGAAAAATATTTCGCGCCACACCGGATTGATTGGTGACCACGATGACCGGAACGCCGGCATTGTTCAATCGGCGAATCGCGGCGGCCGCAAACGGAAACAGTTGCATGCGGTCGATGTGATTCACGTAGCCCATTTCTTCACAGATCGTTCCGTCACGATCCAGAAAAGCGGCGCGTCGCAGGACCGTCGTCTCAGGCTTCTGATTGCTCCGGGATTGGGAATCTCTCATTTTGTGTTGAATACTTCGCGCGGCATCGAAAACCGAATCCACTGTAATTCGCGTCATGCAGCGGTGATCCACCGGGCAGCTTCGGAGAAAACAGGGGCTACACGAAACGGCCTCGCGGATCAGCGTGAATTGGTGCGTCACGGGTGAAGTGCCGTCCGGGTCGGTGGAACCGAAAATGCCAATCACCGGAAGCCCAGCAGCGGCAGCTACATGCATCGCACCTGAATCGTTGCCGATAAAAATCGAACACGCGCTAAATAGTGCCGCCAGTTCGCGCATGGAAGTCTGACCGGCGAGTGAAATCGCACGGTTCTTCATCAGCGAACAAATTCCGGCCGCCATTTCCTTTTCATTGTGCGTGCCAAAAAGTATAACATCCGCGCCGCATTCGGAGACTAGGCGATCTGCAAGCGCCGCGAAGCGCTCCGGCGGCCAGCATTTTGCCGCGCCATAGGAAGCGCCGGGAGCAATCGCGCATCGCCATGCGCCGGGCCTCGCGCCTGCCTGCAGCAACGCAGCTTCCGCCTCTGTTTTCGCTGTGCTGCCCACCTGCAATTGAATCCGGGGAACTTCGCCGCGTGTTTCGATCCAACCGACACGCCGAATCAATTCCAAATAGTAATGCGATTCGTGCGGGGGGATTTCTCCGTCTTTGGGAACAGGAACGGCCGTAGTAAGCAGTGGCGCGCGCCCATCGCGAGCATATCCGATTCGCTGCGGAATTCCCGCGCGCCACGCGATCCACGCGGCTTCGAATGCGTTCTGCAAGAAAAGGGCGAGATCGAATCTCTCGCCGCGCAATTCGCCAATTAGTTTCTCGCGGCCCGTCCATCCACTGTGACGGCCTGCATTTTCGTAATCCAATATCGCGTCCGCGAAAGGTTGGCTCCGACACAAGTCCGCCACGGCTGGCTTTGCCAACACAACAATTTGATCCTTCGCGTGTGTGCGCCGAACCGCTTCGAGCGCGGGTATCGCCATTACGGCATCGCCGACCCAATTGGGTGCGCGGACCAGAATTTTCATAGCGCGGCTCGATTCTGGTAGCGGCTCACAGCCTCGGTGATGGCGGCGCGGAACTCTTCGCCGGGCAATTCCAGCGATATTCGGCAGCAATAGACCGGGAGTGCGTGGAACTGAACGTGGCGGAGATTCCAGACATCTTTCTCCGTGCACAACAGAGCGTCCGCGCCGTTGCTTTTTGCGGCATCTTCCAACTCCGACGCCTCAGGTTGCGTATAGACATGATGATCGTGAAAACGGCGTTCTCCGGCTAACTGAAATCCCCAACCTTGCAGGTCCTGGAAAAAAGCTGACGGATTCCCGATTCCACAAAAGGCCATGAAGCTCACGCGGGACCACTCCTGCGTTGGCAGAGGCTCCGCAAGTTGAGGAACGCGGAGCACGGATTCCAGTTTCGTCGATGTAAAGAAAATAGGGCAATTTGTGTGGCGGCGGATGATGGTCTCGACCGCAGGTGCAGATCCCTCCACAGCCCGGGTAATCACAACCACGCTGGCGCGCCGAAGAGCGGAAATCGGCTCGCGCAAACGCCCGACAGGCAATGTCGCGCCTCCGCCGAAAGGGTCCGTCGCATCAATTAGGACGATGTCCGCATCGCGCTTCAATCTTAGATGTTGAAACCCGTCGTCTAAGACGAACCATTCTGTGCCGTGCCGCGCGAGGACTTCACCGTTTTTAAACCGATCTGCGCCCACTCCAATCTTTACTCGACCGGTGAGGCGTTCGCGCAGCAGCGCCACTTCATCGCTCTGCGGTTCTCCCTGCTTTCCGTCCTCAGTGCTCCCCGGCTTCGTACCGCGATATCCTCGCGTCAGAATCGCTGTTCGCTTCCCTTCGGAAGCCAACCGCTCCGCAATCCAAAAGACCATGGGAGTCTTTCCCGTTCCCCCAACAGTAAGATTGCCCACGCTGATGACCGTTCCCGGCAACTTTCTGGACCGAAAAATATTGTGCTTGTAAAACCAGCCTCGCGAACGTCCGACAATAGAATAGAGCACGGAAAGAGGCCACAGTATCCGGCGCATACCCAATGCCCGCGTCAAATTCTGCTCCCACGAGAGTCCATCACTTGTGCAATGCGGCCCAGCACGCGCGCCGTCGCGCCGCGATTTTGCTCGACCAGGCTGCGCGCGGCAACTCCCATCCGCGATGCGCGCACATTGTTCTGTAGCAAATCGATCCAGGCCTCTCCCAATTCTTCTGCGGAGTTCACCTGCACCGCCGCTTCAGCGCCAAGAAATTTCGCCGACATTTCGCGAAAATTATCCATCGACGGGCCGTACACCGGAACTTTGCTGAAGGCAGCGGGCTCAAGGATATTGTGTCCCCCAGCGGGGACCAGCGAGCCACCCACAAACACTGCGTCTGCCAGACGATAAATGCCGGCTAGTTCGCCCACTGTATCCAACAGAAAAACGCTGCCCGGCTGCGCGAGAGTCGAATTTCTAGTGCCGTTCATCGTGATTCCGCTACGGCGCACGAGTTCTCGGCGAGCTGCCCCGACAATTCTGGCTGCCGCATCGAATCGCTCCGGCTTGCGAGGAGCAAGGATCAGCACGGCACGCGGAAACTGCCGCTCGACTTCAGCAAATGCGCGCAGAACTTGATCTTCTTCATCCGCCAGCACGCTTCCCGCGATCAGCACCGGATGGCGTTCGCTTCCCGAAAGTTCAAGATCGAGCCACGTTGATAGTGGACTCTCCGGCGGATCGCTGAGATCGTACTTGAGATTGCCGGTCACGAAAACGCGATCTGCCTCCGCGCCGAGTTCCAGGAGGCGCGATGCATCATGATCGCTTTGCATGAGGAAAAGCGTCGCGTCGCTCAAAATTCGCTTCAGAAATTCCCGTAACAAGCCGCCCGAGAACGAGATCGCACGCTGGAAGCCGCGAAACGACCGCTCTGACAATCTCCCGTTCACGAAAATGACGGGTACACCCGCGCGACGGCACTCCCGCAAGAAGTTGGGCCAAATTTCAGTTTCCATGACGATAACGATCGTCGGACGGACAGCTTTCAACGCGCGCCTTACCGGCCCTTTCCAATCGAGCGGAAAGTAAAAGACTGCATCGGCGAAATTCATCCGCTCGCGCGCTAACTTTTGCCCGGTCGCAGTCGTCGTGGAGACAATCAGACGCCGTCTTCTGTAACGCTGCTTCAGTTGCAGGGCCAGCGGCAGCGCGGCTAGCACTTCGCCGACCGACACCGCATGGATCCAGATTGGGCCCTCGCCAGGCTCTTCCCGCTTCGCCGAACGCAATTCCGGCGGCAACCCCCAACCCAGGCGTTCACGAACATGGCCCAGATATTTTCCGTCGATCAGGCCGCGAATGAGGAAGTAGGGAGAAAGCAGGAGCATGCCTGCGGCGGTCAGCAAACTGTAAAGGGCGTACATTCAAAAACGCCTTATAAACACTGTTTGTAAGCAAGCCATGGAAACGTCACATTCGCGCCGGTAAACGGGATATTATAGGGGCAGCGGGATTCCCTTGGATACATCCGACGCATAGGAATGCGAGAACCCGCCGCCCGAATCCCGCATCATAGAGATCGAACTTATGCGCTGCCGACTACTGACGATCGCTGTACTGTGGCCCTTGAGCCTGTTTGCGCAAACCGCGCAAGTCGATCCTATGACGCTCACTACGCGCGACGCGCACCAGAATCTGACGATCGTCGCCGACCCTTACGTTTCCTCCGATCGCTACACGAAAGAGACGTTCGGCAAGAAATCTCCTTACGATGCGGGCATCATTGCAATCAACGTTTACTTTCGCAATGACAACGATTCCCCGGTTCGGATCAGTCTGGACACAATTCGACTGGAGGTCTCAAATCCCGGCGAGGGCCGGCAACATCTGGAGCCTCTCGCACCTGAGGATGTCGCTGACCGCACGGTGCTGAACGCCCACGCGAATCCAGCGGCCACGCATCGTCCATTCCCCTTTCCCGGATCGGGTTCGAATTCCGGCAAGAGCAAAGCGTGGAACGAAATGGATGCTTCGCTTCGGTCAGTGGTGCTCTCCACAGAAGTTTTGCCGCCCCATGCAACCACGCATGGATTTCTGTTCTTCGATATGAATCACCAATTCGATGCCATCCGCCACTCCCACGTCTACATTCCCGATCTGGCATTCATGACCGACAAGAAAGCGCTCTTCTTCTTCGAAATCGACCTGGGCGCTGTGCCCATACACTAACCCACTTTGTGGACGGAAATTTGCCGAACCGCACGTCGTCGGATAGAATGCTCTTCCCTAACGGGCCAACTCTTCAAAATGACACTCCTTGATGAATTGAATTCTGGACAGCGTGAAGCTGCAACGGCATTGGAAGGACCTGTTCTGATCCTGGCAGGAGCAGGGACTGGCAAAACACGCGCCATTACCTATCGGATCGCCCACATTATCGAGCAGGGCGTCCTTGGAAGCGCGATTCTGGCTGTAACGTTCACGAACAAGGCCGCCGGGCAGATGAAGGAGCGCGTCCGAGAACTGCTGCTCCGACAGGGGCTTTCCTACGACGATCCGTGGATCGGGACGTTCCACTCGTTTTGTGCCTGGATGCTGCGCCGTGAAGCGCAACGCCTGAGCCTGCCGCGTGATTTCAAGATTTACGATGCGGACGATCAAACCGCCGTGGTCAAGCTGGCGCTTGAACAGCTCAACATCAGGGACCCCGGGGAGAAAATCCGCGGACTGCTAGAGCGCATCAGCTTCGCCAAAAATCATAATCTAACTCCCGCGCAGGTTGCCACGGACGCAGCGAAACGCAACGATCCTTTGGGCATTACAGCGTCCAAGGTGTACGAGACCTACGAAAAGATTCTTCGCAAAGCGGGTGCAGTCGATTTTGACGATCTACTACTTCGCGCCGTGCAAGTTTTGAAGCAATTCCCTGACGCGCGCGCCACCTGGCAGAACCGCTTCCGCTACATTCACGTGGACGAATATCAAGACACCAATCGCGTGCAGTATGACCTGCTGCAACTTCTGGTGGGAGCGTCGCGCAATATCTGCGTCGTCGGTGACGAGGATCAATCGATCTACCGCTGGCGGGGCGCGGACGTTGGCAACATTCTTCGCTTCGACGAAGATTATTCCGGCGCGCGCGTGGTGCGACTGGAAGAAAACTATCGCTCGACCCAGAAAATTCTGGATGCCGCCGCCGGTGTCGTCTCCAATAATCAGCGGCGACTAGGAAAAAACCTGAAGAGCACGCGCTCTGCAGGCACGAATTTGGCGTTCTTTGAAGCCCGCGACTCCAAGGCCGAGGCCGAATACGTCGGTGACCGCATACGCATCCTGCATGGCGACGATCCCTCGTTGCATGTCGCTATTTTGTATCGCACCAATGCGCAGTCGCGCGCTTTTGAAGAGGCGCTTCGAGCTCGCGGGATGCGGTACCGGATGCTCGGCGGGTTTTCGTTCTATCAGCGCGCGGAAATAAAAGACGCGCTGGCCTACGCTCGTATGGCGATTTTCCCGGACGACGATATTGCCCTACTGCGAGTGATTAATACTCCGCCGCGAGGCATCGGTAAAACAACGATGGACTCGCTTTCCGCGCTGGCACGCGAGCATGACACGTCCCTGTGGGTCGCGATCGAGGATATGCTCAGCGGTTCTACTTCCGGCCGTGCGATGGCCCCTCTAAAGGATTTCCGGACGCTGATCGAAACGCTTCAGGCGGAAGGCGCTTCCCTGCCCCCTGCGGAATTCCTGCAATCGATCCTCACGCGGAGCGGCTACATGGACATGCTGACGCAGCGGGATTCGAGCGAAGATACCGCCCGCGCTGACAACCTGAATGAGTTGGTCAATGCGATGGCGGAAGCGTCCGAGCGGGGCGAAACGCTGACGGATTTCCTGGACCGCGCCGCTTTGGTCAGTGACTCGGATGGTTTCGATGAGAACGCGCTGATTACGCTGATGACTTTGCACAGCGCGAAGGGCCTGGAGTTCGATCACGTTTTCCTGACCGGCATGGAGGAAGGAATTTTTCCGCACAGCCGGTCGCAAAACGACAACGAGGAACTCGAAGAAGAGCGCCGCTTGTGCTACGTGGGGATGACCCGAGCCAAGGAAACACTCACGCTGACACGCGCGGTCTATCGCCGCATGTATGGCTCCGAACGCCTCACCGGCTCCATGCCATCGCGATTCCTGCAGGAGATTCCGGGAGAGCTGATCGATACCGCGGCAGGGTCGCTCGCGGATGCAGGTGAAACGCGGCGTTATGAGCCCGACCCTGAATATTCGTACTCCGAAGAGGAATTTACGCGCCGGATGCGGGGCGTCGCGCCTCCCTCTCGCACTTCCAGCAGCACGGTCACCAAAACGCGTGCGCCCGCAGCACCGCGGCTCGGACGCTCCAGCGGCGCAGCGAATCCGTTGATCGGACAACGCGTGCGCCACGGCACTTACGGCGCGGGTACTATCATCGCCGTCGAAGGTGAGGGCGAGGAACGCAAGCTAACGGTGCGGTTCTCCGATCATGGGACGAAGAAACTGCTTGAGCGCTACGCCAACCTGAGCTGGGCGTGATCAACAGCCTCATCGCGAAGATTTGTGACTCACGTAGATAACATGGCGAGGGCCGCCCTTTTTCATGCGGCCACGCACCCGCTGCATTTCGACATCGAATCTGCCGCGGCGCAAACGCTGTTCGAATTTTCGATCCTCTTGCGCTGACCAGATCGCCAGCACCCCTCCCAACTTGAGAGCGGCACGGGCGGTGGCGATTCCGCGATCGTTATAGAGCGCTGCATTATTGGAGGCGGACATTGCGGTGGGGCCGTTGTCCACGTCGAGCAGCACGGCATCGAACTTCCCGGGAAGTGAACGGAGCGTGACTGCGACGTCGCCTGTCTCGACCTGTACGCGCCTATCGTCTAGTGGATTCCCCGCTAACGCTCCAAGCGGACCGTGATTCCACTCCACCACTGCAGGGAGTAGCTCAACGACGACAACGTTTGCGTCGGGGGTGAGAAGATCGAGCGTAGCCCGTAGTGTGAACCCCATTCCAAGACCGCCGATGAGTACGCTAGGCTGCTTCAGCGTACGCGCCCGCCGGCAGGCGAAAGTGGCCAGCGCTTCCTCGGATCCGTGCATCCGGCTTGACATGAGGATATCGCCGCCGGAGAGTATGATGTACTCGTCATCGCGACGGACCAATTTCATGACCGTACCATCTGGAGAAAGCGTCTCGCCGAGCAACTCGAAGGGCTTCACGAGTGTGATGTTACAGGATTGGAATTCATGTTCCTAATCGGACTAATTAATGTTAATAGATGAATTACAGACTGACTGAAGGAGCTACGATGCAAACTAGAATTGCCCTGCCAATACTCTTGAGTGGCCTGCTTGCAATGGTCCTGCAAGCGGAAGCGCGACCTGCCAAATCGCCAAGCCAGTCCCCAGTAGCTCTAAGCGGAAAGGTGACATCGCGGGAAGAAGGCACGATGGAGGGCGTGCTAGTCAGCGCGAAGAAGGACGGCTCGACAATCACGGTGAGCGTGGTTAGCGACAAGCAAGGCCATTTCGGATTTCCGGCGAATCGATTGGAGCCGGGCCATTACGCACTGGCGATTCGCGCGGTCGGATACGATCTGGACGGGCCGGGAGCCGCAGACGTTGTCGCACACAAAAATGCGACTGCCGATCTCAAGCTGGTGAAGACCAAGGACCTTGGCTCTCAGCTCACCAATGCGGAATGGCTGATGAGCATTCCCGGCACGGACGCACAGAAGGTTTCCTTCCTGTTGGGGAATTGCATCAACTGCCACACGCTCAAGCGTCCGATCAGTTCGAAGTTCACGGCGGATGAATTCGTTCAGGTGATTACACGCATGAAGAGCTACACGCAGACCAGCGAGCCTTTGAAGCCCCAACGATCGCCGGAGAGCGAGATCGCGCGTTCGGTGCGCCCGGAGGATTATCGCAGCCTGGCCAATTATCTGGCGACGGTGAATCTGAGTTCCACATCCACCTGGGAGTATCCGCTCAAGACGCTTCCGCGGCCCACGGGCCGGTCTACTCATGTAATTATCACGGAGTACGGCTTGCCGAGGCCGACGATCATGCCGCATGACGCCATTGTCGATGAGCACGGATCGGTGTGGTATTCGGATTTCGGCGACCAGGATTTGGGGCGGCTCGATCCAAAGACGGGCAAGGTCACTCAGTGGCCCGTGCCGAAGCCAAAGGCGGACTTCCCCGAGGGCATGCTCGATATCGAAGAGGCCAAAGATGGAACCATCTGGCTGGGAATGATGTCGCAGGGAGGACTTGCCAGGTTCGATCCGAAAACTGAACAGTTCCGAATCTATAAAGCCCCCGAAGTGATGAACGACGATGGCACGCCGAAAAATGGAGTTCGGATGCGCGAGGTGACGCTCCAATACGCCGTGGACGGGAAAATCTGGACGACCGAAGACAACGGCGAAATCGCGCGCTTCGATGTCAACACGGGGAAATATGAAAGGGTCGAGCCGCTCAAGGGAACTTCGCTAACCCCATACGGGATATACGGCATCGCCGCGGATTCGCACAACAATCTGTACTTTGCGGAGATCGGCCACGGCCACGTGGGACGGATCGACGCCAAGACGATGAAGGTCACCTTATGGCCGATTCCCACGCCCAATTCGCGCCCTCGCCGCATTGAGATGGACGCGCAGGACCGCCTGTGGGTGGCCGAATATGGCAGCAACAAAATTGCCCTGTTCGATACCAAAACGGAAAAGTTCACCGAATGGGAGATGCCGACTAAGTGGACCTGGCCGTATTACGTTACCCCAGACAAGAATGGTGAATTGTGGACGGGCGGAATGAACACCGATCGTGTCGTGCGCGTGAATCCAAAAACCGGCGAAACCATTGAGTACCTAATGCCCCGAGATACCAACATTCGCCGGGTGTTCGTGGATAACTCTACGACTCCGGTTACTTTCTGGACGGGCAGCAATCATGGTGCTGCCATCGTCAAGGTCGAGCCGCTGGATTAGGACCATCTCGTAAGTTAGGTATTGTGGGTCGCGGCTCCTACAGCGAAATAAGATCGTTACAAAATGAGGCTTTATCCCCTTAAGTCTGGTGCTACGATCTTGCCACTTCGGCAATAAAGTTTGGCCTATATTCATCGGAGGATTCGAATGAAACGGATTGCCCTGTTTGTATTCGGCGTGCTGATGGTCTCAACCAATGCATTTTCGCAGTCGCCTGCCGACCCAATCGAGAAGGCCTTGCTCGCGGCTCCGGAAAATCTGCGCGCGGATGCGACGGTCATCAAGTGGAAGCCCGACTTCACGTACGAGACGTTGAAGAAAGGGATCAACGGAATCGTCTGCTACGACCGGTCGGGGCAGGCTGAACAGCAGCCGTTCATGATCGAGTGCACCACCGAGGGGAACCTGAAACGCGCCGCTCAGAATATGAAGTTCGAATCGATCGGTGACAAGGTCAAGACGCAGGCGCTGCTCGATGCCGCCGAAAAAGACGGGACGCGAGAGAAGCCCGAATACGGCTCGGTGTGGTACCACTTCATGGGCGCCGACCGTGAACACGCCCGCGCGCACATGACCATCGCCGTGCCCGGCGCAACGACGAAATCAACCGGCCTGCCTGAAACCCGAAGGCAGTCTGGGGTTTGGATTATGAATCCGGGGACTTCGACGGCGCACCTGATGACGCCGGGGGAATAGCGGTACTACGGCTCTTAATGTGGGGTGCCATGTCCCGGTAGGCCCGTTCCTAAAAACTTTGACCAAAGCCGAGAATGGCCCCATTTACTACCTTCCTCTTATATGGTTCCGTGTGCCGGCGGGTGCATTAATGTGTTGGATTCGAAAATCCCCTTTTCGTCCTGGCGAGGATGTCGCATCACGCATGGTTTCGCTGCTTTCTGAAGAAGCAGCCGGATCTGGCACGCCTTTGACCGAAGCAGAAAAAGAAATCCTTCGCAGTGAGGTTGCATCTCCTAGCGAAGAATTGCGCCAAAAGTCATTAAAGCTCATAGGACAGATCCTCGAAAGAGAGCGCGGGATGGCAATGGAAGAAAACTCCAAGGGCTTCGGCGCATGCCTGGAATGGGTCGAGCCAGATTATCCAAACATCGCAGCCTTTGCTGAGGAAGTCATCATGAATGGTGGTGTTGGGGGATTGCCACCACTCCATGGACGACGGTGGTTCAAAGATCGCGCTCAGCTTATTGGCAGTGGTTTTCTCATCGTGCTTTTTATGCTTTTGATTGGCGCAGTTTGGGGTTTGATTTCCAGTCGGAAATAGCGGCAGACGAGGACCGTCAACACCAACCCTTGACAAATAGGCTTTCAGGAATTTGAGACACTGAGCGCAATCAATTCTGTCCTCTAGCATCTCCATTAATTTCGTCCGCTAGACGGCCCCCTGTGCAGCGCTACGCCGCGACGCCCACTTTAGCGCGCGATACACCGGGTAGCTCGCAGCAAGAACAACGAATGTAAGCGGCGTATTCTCCCGGTCAGATGCAAGCGCCCCAACCAGAAACACAATCGAGGCCGCGAGAGCCAACGACGTAGTCCACGGATAGCCCCAGGCTCGATACGGCCGCTCGGTTTCCGGCATTCGGCGACGCAGCACGAACAGGGACACGAACGTGAGCGCGTAATCGGCCACGAAGAATGATGCGAGAATCGCGGCCACTCGCTCGAAGCTGAACATCGCAAAGCACAGACCCACGGCTGTAGAAAGCCATAGCGACGGGGCCGGAATGCCTCCGGCGTTCACCCGTGCGAAGAGCGGAAAGAACAGCCCGTCGCGACTCATCGCATAGAGCGCTCGTGACGTCGCCATTTCCATAGCGTTGACGCTGCTCAGCAGCCCCACGACGACTACGACGCGGATGAAGTTGTCTCCCGCCACTCCCAGCACGCGTCGCGCGGCAATTCCCATTGCAAAATCGCTGCCGGCAAATTCGCGGACCGGCACCAGATGGACGACCGCCGCGTTCACAAGGAAGTAGATGGCGAGCACAGAAAATACCGTGCCGAAAATAGACCGTGGAATATCCCGGCCCGGATTGTGGACTTCCCCGCTGAAGTACACCACGCCGTACCAACCGTCGTAGGTATAAATCACCGCTTGCAGTGCCAGAACGAACGCAACAAACAGCGGCCAGCCCACCGGGACCGCAGCGCTTGTTGCTACAGCTGTTGCCGGAGTCGCATGATGCGCAAAGCACACCACCACGACCGCCAGAAAAAGGACCGCCTTCAAAATCGTAGTCAGGTTCTGCACGCCGCTGCCAAACTTCATGCTTTTCCATTGCAGCAGCGCAAACAGCAGGATCACGCTGGCGGCAAGCGCACGCACGTGCCCATGCGCCACGGGCAGGATATCGGAAGCATACTCGGCGAAAACGATGGAAACCGCGGCAAAGCTGCCCGCCGTCGAGATCCAGTCGCTCCAGCCCACGATGAATCCCGCGTAATCGCCGAGCGCGGCCCGCGCGAAATTGTACTGTCCTCCACTATGCGGCAGCAGCGCGCCCAACTCGGCGAATTGCAGCGCCCCCAGCGTCATATAGATTCCGCCCGTGGCCCAAGCCGCGAAGTACAACCACGTCGAAGGCAGCAGCGCGGCGATCTCGCCCGGAGTGCGCACGATCCCCGCGCCAATCGTGTTCCCGATGGCAACAGCAATTCCGAAACCGATGCCCAGCGTGGCGATTAGCCGTCCATGCCGGGGATGTGGTGTGCTCGCAGGTTCGGACTTTATGACCAAAGAAGTTGGTCTCCCTGATAAACGAAAAGCCATCATAGCTGAGCAGCTTGTTGGCACAAGCAGAAGTTGGTTTTTGGTGGCACAGGTTTCAACCTGTGCTACTGTCATAGGTAATATCCTTATTCGCCAATACTGAATTCGGGTGGTTTCTTCATTTGGCCCGCATTAGACTTATGATCTACTCTAGTTGCAGCCGCTAGCGGGCTCTGGGGACGTAATCGGGAGATTTATACAGGTGACCTTCGGTATTCGTCATTTCGTCCCTCGATGGTTGGCCATTGGCGGAATGACAGTCATTGCAGCGATTTCCGTTCTTGTTGCGCCACAACCGGCCCACGCCTGGGGCGCAAACGCAGAGCGGTTGGTCGCCAGCAATGCTGTTCAAACTCTTCCTCCTGAGATTCGCGGTTTTTTCGAAGCCAATCGCGACTGGATTGGCCGCCATGTAACCGAACCTCTGGATTTGCTCGAAAAATCTCCACTGGCCGAGCGCCGCAATCATTTCCTTTACCTGGATCATTACGGAAAATTCCCTTTCGATTCTCTTCCGCGCGATTACAAGGCGGCTTTGGCGAAATACACGAAGTTCAAGCTGGAAAGCTCAGGCGTGCTCCCGTGGCAGATCGGCGTTTACAGTCAAAAGTTGACTGCGGCCATGCGCGACCATGATTGGGAGCAGACGCGATTGGCGTCCGCGTATCTCGCTGCCTATGTCGCCCAGACGCACGACCCGTTTCATACGACGGAAAATTTTGACGGGCATTTATCCAACCAGTTGAATGTGGATGTGCGGTTCGGTTCGAGCATGGTGGACCGCTTTTCACTATTCTTCCCTATGCGGGCGAATGACGCGATGTATCTGCGCGATCCGACTGATCATGCTTTTGACGCGTGCATGTCCGCCCATTCTTGGGTCGAAAATGTCCTCCTGGCAGACCGTCGCGCGCGCGAAGGCCTCACCGACTACACGGACGAGTATTACGACCGCTTCTACAATTTGGCTGGAGATATTCTAATTCGCCAGCTAAGCGACGCGGCGACTGATGTCGGTTCCTACTGGATGACCGCCTGGATCAACGCGGGGCGCCCGCAGCTTCCACCGCAGTGATCGCGACACCATGAAAACGACGTCCATCGATAATCTTGTCGCAGCCATGCCCAAGGCCGAGTTGCATGTCCATCTGGAAGGTTCGATTGAGCCAGCGACGGTCGTCGATCTTGCCGCGCGGCATGGAGTGAATTTAACCCTCGAAGAAGCTACAGCGCGCTACGCTCCCGGCGATTTTGCTCAATTTATCGAATCCTTCATCTGGGTAACGTCTTTTCTGCGCGGGCCAGAGGATTATGCTTTGATAGCGAGGCGTTTCGCGGAGTCGATGCGGCGGGAAAACGTGCTGTATGCGGAAGTCACGCTTTCGATCGGCGTCATGTTTCGGCGCAATCAGGATCCTGCCGCAAATTACGAGGTCCTTCGGGAAGCTGCGTTGCAAGTCCCCGGCGTCCGGCTAAAGTGGATTTTCGATGCCGTGCGGCAATGGGGCGCAGCCCCGGCAATGGAGGTCGCCAAAATTGCAGCGGAGCTTCGCTCGACCGATATTGTCGCCTTCGGTATCGGCGGGGACGAACTCGGACTGCCCACGGCAGATCTTCGCCCCGTTTACGATTACGTGGCCAGCCAGGGGATGCACCGCCTGATTCACGCGGGAGAAATCGGTGGACCAGATTCCGTTCGCGAAGCCATTGAATTGCTTGGCGCTGAGCGCATCGGCCATGGGATCGCGGTCATGCGGGACGAACGGCTGATGGATTTTGTGGCCGCGCGAAATATTCCGCTTGAAGTCTGTCCGACAAGTAACCTCCGCACCGGAGCCCTGGCCCGGCAGCTTGGGCGCGAAACGGCTGGGTACGATCAGCACCCTCTCGCTTCCCTCTACCGGCGCGGACTACCGGTCACGTTGTCGAGCGACGATCCCGCAATGTTCGAAACCACCCTAAACAAGGAATACATGCACGCCCATCGCATGGGCCTGAGTACCACGGATATCGTTCGCCTTGCGGAGGCGAGCTTCCACCATGCTTTTTTATCCGATGCGGAGAAAACCGTGCTGCTTGATCAATTTCACTCCGGCACTTCTGCCCTGGGCTTGGTATAATGTGCGCATGAAAGCACACGTCTGGGTAATGCCGAAACGTACCGTCCTCGATCCTCAAGGACAAGCCATCCAACACGCTCTGTCTTCTCTCGGATTTGGAACGGTTCAAGACGTTCGCCAGGGCAAATTTTTTGTCCTGAATCTGGATGGCGTCACCCCGGAAGCTGCGAAAGCGCAAGTGGAGCGGATGTCCCGCGAAGTCCTTACCAACCCCGTGATCGAGGAATTCCGCTACGAAATCGTCGAATAGGCCACATCCCGGCCCACATTTCCAAACTGTTAGCTCTAGGAAACACGCCCTTTTGCCATCGTCAAATCCTCGATTCCGTTATGCTAGGCTTTTAAATGCAGGCTTGCCCCTCTGACGCCTAGCCCGATCGTCCGGAGAAAACACCGTGTGTGGAATTGTCGGTTATATTGGCCCCAAAAAAGTCGTTCCCCTCATACTTGACGGCCTGCGACGGCTGGAATATCGCGGCTATGATTCCGCTGGTATAGCCGTTGTCAACCAGGACGGGAAGGTTGAGATCCGTCGAGCTCCGGGCAAGCTGCACAACCTCGAGGAAGTAATTCGTCAATCTCCCCTGGAAGGCTCTTATGGCATCGGCCACACGCGCTGGGCAACGCACGGGCGCCCGACCGAAGAGAACGCGCATCCCCATCGCGACTGCACGGGCCAGATCGTCGTCGTTCATAACGGCATCGTGGAAAATTACGTAGAACTGAAACGGCAACTGGAAGCTGAGGGCCATAAATTCGTCACCGAAACAGACACGGAAATCATCGCGCACCTGGTGGAAAGATACATGAAGGAAGGCGGCCCACTGGAAGATGCCGTCCGCAAGACGGTGAGACAGCTTACCGGCGTCTATTCCATTGCGATTCTTTCCTCGCAGGACCCGAATAAAATCGTTGCCGCGCGCACCGGGCCGCCCTCGGTGATCGGTCTGGGCGATGGCGAATATTTCGTCGCCAGTGACATCCCGGCGATCCTCGCCCACACGCGAGAGATGTTCTTCCTGGCCGATGGCGATATCGCGGTGCTGACCGCGCAGGGTGTCCGCGTCATGGACCTGGATGGCAACACGATCGAGCGGGCCGTGCAGCACATCTCCTGGGACCCGATCATGGCGGAAAAGGGCGGCTTCAAGCATTTCATGCAGAAGGAAATCTTCGAGCAGCCCCGCGCTGTTCGCGACACCCTTCTTGCCAGCGTCGCACTGGACTCCGCAAAAATCTTCCTCGACAAGATGGATATCACCGAAGAGGAATTCCGGGGCTTTAGCAACATCAAGATCGTTGCCTGCGGGACGAGCTGGCATGCCGGGCAGGCCGGCAAGTTCATGATCGAGCGCCTCGCGAGAATTCCCGTCGAGGTGGATTACGGCAGTGAATTCCGCTATCGCGACCCGATTATCGATTCAAAAACCCTGACGATTTGCATCAGCCAATCCGGTGAAACCGCGGATACCCTCGCTGCGCAGCGCGAGGCCAAGCAAAAAGGTTCGAAAACGCTGGCCATCTGCAACGTGTTCGGATCGATGATCACGCGAGAGGCGGCAGGCACGATTCTCACGCATGCCGGCCCGGAAATCGGTGTGGCGTCCACCAAGGCGTTCACCGGCCAGTTGACGGCCCTGATGCTGACTGCCATGTACCTGGGCCAGGTGCGCGGCACGCTGACGACAGATTGCGCAAGGCCAATTCTCCAGGAGTTCATGCGCATCCCGCACAAGATGGAAACGGTTCTGCAAGCCGATGAAAGCGGAATCTACGAATCCCTCGCCCGGCAATTCTTCCGGCACACCAATTTTCTATACCTGGGGCGGGGAGTTCATTTCCCCATCGCTTTGGAAGGCGCATTGAAGCTGAAGGAAATTTCCTACATCCACGCCGAAGGGTATCCCGCCGGCGAAATGAAACATGGTCCTAACGCGCTGATCGATGAAAATCTTCCCGTCGTGATGCTTGCCACGCGGGATGAAAACAATGCCGACTCCATGACGCGATACGAAAAAAGCGTCTCGAATATCAAGGAAGTCAAAGCGCGCGATGGAATCGTTATCTCGATCGTCAGCGAAGGCGATCACCTGGCGCGCGAGGCTTCCGATCACATCATCGTCGTGCCGCCGACCATCGAACTGCTCGCGCCGCTGCTTGAGGTGATTCCCCTGCAGTTGCTGGCCTATCATATCGCCGTGCGGCGCGGCTGCGATGTGGACCAGCCGCGCAACCTGGCGAAGTCCGTTACCGTAGAGTAGTCCGGCAATCGTTAGTCGTTCTCGTAGTTCACCGCATAGTACGCAATCGTTTTCGTCTTCAGGTCCTTGAACCAGTGTGGCGTCTTTGCTGGAATCGTAATGACGTCGCCCTTGCTCACGTGGTAGGACTCGCCGCCCTCAATAGAGGCCCCGCGAATCTGGCCCGGCGCGGTCGTCTTGCCGCCAACGATTGTTCCCCCAACCACCAGAGTTCCTTCGCCGTCGTACATGATGAAAACATGGCCGGTATGTTCGTGATATTCAGCCATGCCCCCATCGCGGCGCTGCGTCACCACCTTCAAGCCCGGCTCGTCGATAATCGTTCCGCTTTTTTCAAAGGTGGCCGCGACCTTATCGTGATCGATAAAGTGAACGGCCGCCGGGGCAACTCCCGCCATCGAAACTGCGGCTACCACAAGCAATGCAACTCCCGCGAACAATGCCACATGTTTACGTAAATGATTCATTTGTACTTCCCCTTTTTTCATTCTGACGTTCATTTTAGGTGCGAGTTCTATTCTATGTCTTCCGACTGCCCGAAAACATACAACCGACAGCCGCGGAAAGCAATGTTTGGAATCGATCATCGCCGGCGGTCATGTTAATCTTGCGGCGATCTTTTGTGTTAAAGTGCGCATCGCCGGACTGCCAGCGATCATTACCATAAGGAGAAACAATGCAGTTACCATCGCGGCGCGTTATTGCCGTAAATTTCATTTGGGCCGCACTCTCACTGCTCATTTTCACGTTTACACCCGCTACCGCACATGCGCAGGGAGATTTGAACGGCGTCATCGACTTCCACGTGCATTCCAACCCGGACAGCGACCAGCGCTCCATTGACGCAATTGATCTGGCACAACTGGCCAAACAACGCGGCATGCGCGGGCTGGTGCTGAAGAACCATTACGAATCCACTGCCGCGCTGGCATATGTGGTCCGTAAGATAGTCCCGGGCATCGAAATCTTCGGTGGAATCGACTTGAACCTCACCGTTGGCGGCATGAATCCAGCCGCAGTGGAGCGCATGACAATGGTAACCGGCGGCTGGGGCAGAGTCGTCTGGATGGCCACCAATGACAACGAAGCCCAGGTGAAATCGGACAAGCAAAATCGGCCCTTTGTTGCCATCTCGAAAGATGGCCATCTGCTTCCGGAGGTAGAACAAGTCCTCGATGTCATCGCCAAACATCAACTGGTTCTTGAGACCGGGCATTCCTCGGCGACGGACGCCTTGTTGCTTGTTCACGAAGGCAAACAAAAAGGAATAAAGCACATGGTCGTCACCCATGCCATTGCCAGCGTCGTGCGAATGTCGATTCCGCAAATGCAGGAAGCCGCACGCGATGGGGCCTACCTCGAATTTACCTACAGCACGCTAATCCCGAAGAATGCACCCTTTACCACTGCTGATTATGTGCGAGCGATTAAAGCCATCGGTCCGGAGTGGTGCATTCTGGCAAGCGACCTGGGGCAGAAGAATAACCCTCTGCATCCAGACGGATTGGCGCAATACTTCAAGAACCTGAAGCAGGAGGGCCTGACGCAGGCGGAGATCGACCTGATGTCGAAAACCAATCCGGCTAAAGCGTTGGGGCTGGAGTAAATTTAGGGAATCCGGGACGCAGGGTAAGCAAAAATTAAAAGGACCGAACGGGGGTGTGTCCATCCGGTCCCGGGGTGCGGAGGAACTATGTTCCTCCCTTAATTGTAATCAAATGTAATCCTAATTCTGGCGGGAGTCAATGGTACTCGGTCAATTTCTCCCCCCAGTCAACACCCTTCAATCTTTAGGGTAGAAGAAGTGGCGGCAAACCAAGCAAAGGCCGTGGGATACGGCCCCCGGTGGGTAATTCAGGAATTCAGGAACCCAATCCCATCTGGGCGGCCCTACACCCCGAACCCGGCGCGTTCGCCGGCAATGGCAACACATGGTAACGATGCCATGATCGTCCAGATACCGGCCGGAGGTAGGACCGGTCTCCTCCGGATCGCGCCGATGGGTTCTCTCGATACTGAGACTATTCTCAATGCACAAATATGGCGCGCCCAGCGGGAGAATCCTCATGTGAAACAAACGAAACATTTCCGGCGATGAACACTGGAAATCATGTTCGGAAGGCCGGCCGGTCCTTCGTACTTCGGAATAGATTCCCCTGTAAAACAGATGCAGAGATTCCGGCGTCACATCCATCACGGACTTTCCCTGAACAGAAAGATGATCGAGATGCACTCCCCCGTTTTGAAAGGCAAACCGATCCCACGACCAATTGCAAAAAACGATCCGCAAATCCGCATCGAGAATGTAGATGATCGAGCGGTCGGCCTGAAGATCGCCGATGGAAAGTCCTACCCGGCCGAGTTGGGCGTCCAGATCAGGAGGATGTAACATCCAGTTTATGTACCCGCGTATGACCTGCTGGTAGTTTTCTGCTCGCTTGAGCGGAAGATAGTTTTCCGTCCCACTCCTGAATCATCCAGAGCCATGAGCTCTTTCGGAAATGGATCGAAGAAGGATTGATCGCGCAAATACTCCGAATCGAACCTCATGATCCAGGACCTGAGTATGCTGACAGCGCTGCTCAGCGGAGTCCTTCCTTCGCGATAGGCTTCCAATACCCCTAGGAAATGATGTCTTTCCCGTCCGGACAGCTCGGTCTTGAAATAGCCCATCACATGCATAAGCACATTAATGGGAGACACATGTCGCGGAGGTTTGCGCAATGCCTCTCGAAACCCTTTTCCATACAGCTCCAGCACGGAGCCGATTTTCTTTCGATTGGCGTTCGCGACAATTCTTCCTAGCTCCCGCATCTTCGTCTGATTATATGCCATCAATAGCAGCTTATTCGCGGCCTGAAACTTTACGAGTGCTTTCATGGATCCGGAGTCCTGCAAGCAGCGCAATCGGGCGAACGCAAACACGCGCGTCAAAAAATGTTCGCGAATATTCAGATTTTTGAGGCGCCCCTCGTCTTCGATCGCCCTATCACCGAACTTCTCAATAACGGCTCCGCCAAAAAAGCCTGCGGTCTTCCCGATCACAGGTCCCTTTTCCGGCCCGCCGAATACTTTCACATCCGTGATTCCGCAGGACGGCGACCGGTTCTTCAGAATAAAACCGTCAACTTCGTCCAACCGGTCCAGGAATCCTGAGCTGAATCCACGCATTCTTTCGGAAACATCCAGGCCCGTGGACGGTTGGATGAGCTTAAAGTTTTTCCCGGAAGTTACGATGCGGATCGGAGGCCTCGGAGTACCCAATCCGATTTCAACCTCGGGGCAAACACAAATAAACTCCACGTGCGGGTCAAGACGAGCGACGAACTTGTCCTGTACGATTTCTCCGTTGTAACGACACGGATCGAAACCGATGCATTTGCTGACAACGATTCTAGGTTTGGGGAACACGCTTACGCAGATCCCTCCCCCGCTCGCACAATCCCCCGGAGCATTCCGGCAAACACAAATTGATGGACTGGATACAAAAGATACCAATAAAGCTGGCCCAGCAATCCCATCGGATCGAAAATCGCCGTCTGGCGAACCACCGACCCCGAGCCAGAATCCTCCACTTCGAACTGCAACCATGCCCTTCCCGGCAAACGCATTTCCGCCGCCAATCGAAGCAAATGGCCCGGTTCGATTGCTTCGACACGCCAGAAGTCCAGCGTGTCACCCGCCAAAAGGTGCTCCGGGTCGCGCCTCCCCCGGCGCATGCCCGCCCCGCCAAAAACCAAATCGAGCAGCCCGCGAAGCCGCCAGAGCCAGTTGCCATAATACCAGCCCGTTCGGCCTCCGAGCCGCTCGATGGGTCGAAATGCCGCTGCCGAGGAAATCGGCACCGCAAGTGAACGCGAATCGACCAGGCGTCGCCCAAAACTGTTCCCGCCCCATTCCGGTTTTATACGAAGTGACGAAAACGCATCCGACCAGCGCGTTTCGGCGAAGTCCCGATCCTCATTTGCAAGCGCGCGATCTAGCGAGTCGCGCATTCCCCGGGGGTGAACTGTGAACAAGTCGTTTGCCGAGGGATTGTTCACAACCGTTTCATTGCGCAGACTTTCCACAAGTTCACGGCCCACGCGCGCGAAGACCGGCGTAATCAGGCCCAGCCAGAGACTCGACAGCCGGGGTGACAAAACAGGAACAGGAATCATCCACCGCTTCAATCCGCGCTGATCGGCATATTCCTTCATCAAGTCCAAATACGTCACCTGATCGGTTCCGCCAATTTCTACAATTTTACTGCCATCCGATTGGATGGAAAGCGCCTGCATCAAATACGCGACGACGTCCTCAATCGCAATCGGCTGCGTGCGTGTGTTCACCCAGCGCGGTGTAATCATCACCGGCAGCTTTTCCACCAGCGCCCGGATCATCTCGAACGATGCGCTGCCCGAGCCGATAATGATCGAGGCTCGAAATTCGATGGTCGGCACTCCGGACTCTCGCAGGATGCGCCCGACTTCCTGGCGGCTCCTCAGGTGCGCCGACAATTCATCCCCGCGGCCGAGTCCCCCCAGGTAGATGATCCGCTGCACGCCAGCCTCGTGCGCCGCTGCTCCGAACGCGAGCGCTGCGCGTCGGTCTTCCTCTTCAAATGAATTTTCCGATGCCATCGCGTGAACCAGGTAGTAGGCGGTATGGACTCCCGACATACTGCTGGAAAGCGATGCTGCTTTAAGAACGTCTCCCATCACCACTTCCGTATTCTTTCCTACGCGCGCACACAGAGCGGCGGGATGGCGGGAGAGACATCGCACGCGATGCCCCGCGGCCTCAAGAGCGTGAAGAAGTCTTCCGCCAACATACCCTGTCGCGCCCGTCAGTAAAATGAGGTTTGTATCGTTTTCCAAGGTTCACGCCTTCACTCTTAGCAGCAGGTCAGAGCTATATTTCTGAATGTACCCACGCACATTGAATTTGCGGGCCGTATTTTCTGAACTCATATAACGCACCGTCCCGAAAATCGGACGCTCAGGCCCCCACGGACGATCGTATCGCCCGAGGCACCAGAAAATCCCGCTGTATGAATTCGGGTCGCGCCCGTCGAGAGCGTATTTATTGTTTAATTCGACCATAATTTCCAGGGCATTTGTCGGAGTGCGAGTCCACTCTATAATTTTCTTTCCCCACAGCATTCGAAGGTAATTATGGATTCTTCCCTCCCGCACCAACTGCGTCTGCGCGGCATTCCAGAGAGGATCGTGCGTGGTTGCGGCCTCAAATTGTCCCAGGGTGTAAACGTATGCCCTCTCATCGCGCTCATGCTTGCGCAGCGTCTTCAACGCCCACTCCGGCAGCGAATCGAATCGGTCGTAGTCCTCCCGCACGGCGCAGAAATTGAAGGCGAGTTCCCTCCACGTGACGATCTGGTCCAGAAAGGCTTCCGCTGGCTCGCTGGTCCCCCACCATCCGGTACGGCTTCCATTGACGCGTACGGACAAATGTTCTGGAGACCACTCTTCCCGTTTCATGATCTCGGAAAAAACTTCGTGCACGGAAATGTGCCCAAAATGAAGGTACGGTGAAAGTTCGCTGGTCGCCGGTTCCGACGGCTCATTCCGGGCTTCGGGGTATTTCGAAAGTTTGTCATCCAGAAATGATTTCAGAAGTCTATGTGCGGACTTCGATCCTCGGTTCTCCACCGGCGGCACTTTGTGATCGATGGGAATTGCAGGAAGCGAATGTTTACCCGAATTCAGAGCTTGCGCAGGAATCTTCGGCCAGCGCGTTGAAATCTCCAGCGAAAGAGGTTTTGCAGAGGGCAGGCGCGCTTTGCGGAGAGGGTCGGCGCTGGGGAGCGCCATCAGATGTCCAGGCAACTCTTTTTGCAGGAACCGGCGAAACGCATACGCTGTCGGGAAGGCCTTCTCAGCTTGCCGCATCGGAAGTAGCCCATTTGAATCCACCACTTCCATCAGGACAGAAACATGGGCAGCCGCCGAAGCTACCATTCGAGGAAGGAAAAAACAGGGGAAATCGTCAGTCACAATTACGCAGGCGTGACGCGCCATCGCCACCATCAGCCCATCTCCCGCGCCTGGTTCGGGCTCAACATAAGGATAATAAAGGGCCCCGGTATTTTCGGTTGTTCTGGCATTGTCCGCCATTCCGTCCAGTACGAAGCTGTGCATCCGGTCGCTCGCCCACTTGTATCCGGCTCGCAACGCCTCAAAAATGACCAAAGGCTTGCCCAGCTTCTCAGCCCACTCAATACTTCGGTCCAATGCAAAATTCCATGAGGTCCTACGAGAAGCAATCATCCAGTAGAGGACAAAATCACCGTCCTGCCGCGCGATCAGGGAATTTCCAGCACGAATTCGAATTTCGGGGACTGAGTTCAAGTTGAAACACCTTTACCGAAAAAAGCGCAATCAAGCGTTTAGACGCCAAATGGAATAGTTCAACGCCGCTGCGAAGCCAACCCAGATCAAATAAGGAACCAGCGCAGCCGGAACGACGCTCCAGAATTCGAAAATCGTCGCGAAAATGGCGCACCAGAGAAGAACGATATCGACAAATGCCAAACCGGGAGACCTGAGGCTAAAAAATAATCCGGACCAAATGAGATTCAGGAACAGTTGAACCAAAAATACCGACATCGGGAAGGATTTCAGTCCGACCTTATTCCAAACCAGCCAGGCCGCGACGGCCATCGACAAATCCAAGAATGTCCATGCAGGACCGAATAGCCAGTTAGGAGGCGCCCAGCGAGGTTTTCTCAGCCCTGCGTACCATGGCCGCAGAGATGGCGTGGTCATCAGGGAGCCTGCAACCGCTACTCCCAAACAGACTGCAATGGAAATGATGAGGCGCATGGATGGTGCGATCAGTCTCTCACTACTTTTGCCCCAGGACCTGGTGAAATTCATCGACCAGCGAAGCCTTCTCTCGAAACAGCCCGCGAATCGCCACAGTCGTCATCTGCGCTTCGTGGCTCTTCACGCCGCGCACGGCGACGCAATCATGCCGCCCTGTGGCGCGCACGACGCAGCCCAGCGGCTGTACAACTGACATGAACGTATCCGCAATTTCCGACACCAGGTCTTCCTGCACAATCGGACGCGACGCCATCGTCTGTATTAGCCGCGGAATTTTCGATAGGCCTACAATCCTGCCGTCCGGCACATAGCCGAAGTGCATCTTCCCCCTGTAAATCAGCAGGTGGTGCGGGCACAACGAAGAAAAATTAATATCGGAGACAACGATCAGTTCGTTGTGCTTGGAATGAAACGTTTTCAGGATTTCCGCCGGATCGGCGCGATTCCCTCGCGTCAGTTCACGGTAAAGCCGCGCCACGCGCGCCGGGGTTCCTCGGAAGTGCTGGTCGGTAATGTCCAGGCCGAGTTCTGCAATCAGGTCGCGGATGATCGACTCTAGCCGGTCTGGACGCGTCCCGTGTTCCAGATGCAATGCAATATTCCGGTTCTTCTGAATCTCCGATTCCAAAGACAAAACCATTTTGCACCTCGCTTGAATGAAGAGGCCCCATTCGCTTGTGGAACAGGGCCCCCTTTGAAGCTATGCTGTCGAGCACTTCCATACTGCTATCGCGACCGCTGAAGCGCCGGCTCCCCGTGCCACCGGTGCTGAATAGCCTTCCAGCCAAACCCCTGATATAGGCCGGCCAGACCTACAAGACCGTACACAATGCCGCTCAACACGGAGACCTCGCCGAACTTCATTCCAAAAATGGCTGCCACCAGATCGAAATGGGCCACGGCCACCAATCCCCAGTTGAGAGCACCGACCACAACAAGTACCGCTGCAACTACATCCAATTTCTTCATCTTAGTTTCCTCCGAATCCGTTTGTTTATTGCTCACCGCACTTTTAACTATAGAGAGAATCTATTTGACTGCAAGGACAATCCGCGTCAATCTATAAGTCGAGTGAATGACGGTTAAATCCGCGCTTAATTTTTGCTCCCTGCTCAAATGAGGAGAACTTTGTGCTCTCAGACACGCTTTCCAAGGGATTAAACGACTACGCCATCGGCGAAAAACTTCGGGCACTACGCCTGAAAAAGAAGATGGGCCTGGTGGAATTGGGCAAGCACACCGGCCTGTCCGCGGCGATGCTGTCCAAGGTCGAGCGCGGCAAGCTCTTCCCCACACTGCCGACGCTCTTGCGCATGGCTCTGGTATTCGGTGTGGGTCTAGAGTATTTCTTCACCGACGACCGCAAGCGGCACGTCGCCGCAATCGTGCGCCGCGCCCAGCGCAAACGCTTTCCCGAGCGCCCCGATGGCCGCGATATTTCCTTTTACTTCGAGTCGCTCGATTTCGCCGCAGTCGAAAGGAAGCTGAACGCCTACCACGCGGAGTTCGAGCCCCTCCCGCCCGGAAAGGCCCGCCCGCATCATCATTCCGGCGTCGAGTTCCTGTCGGTCCTTCGAGGGAAACTGGAACTGCACATTGGAACAGAAGAACACATTCTCGATTCAGGGGACTCGATCTACTTCGATTCCTCCCTGCCGCACTCGTATAGAAGAGTCAGCCAAAAACCCTGTAGCGCTATCGTTGTAACAGTCCCATAAAATAGGAATTAGAAAGGTCAGTCGTTCAAATAGTCAGCTATGGGCCAGTTTCCGTGAACGCCTCGGTTATCGGAACCCGACCCAACACAGAGATACGCGCCCCTCAGCTTTCTCACCAATGGCGGCCCGGTTCTTTGATAAAATGTGATCGCAAATTCAGCGGCCTATGCCCGAAGGAGCTTTCATGGCGACGATAATCGTCAACGGAGTCCGGCGCGAAGTCCAAGCGCCCAGCGACACTCCCCTGCTCTATATCCTGCGAAACGATCTGCAACTGACCGGGCCGCAATTCGGCTGCGGGCTGTCGCAGTGCGGAGCTTGCTCGGTTTTGCTCGACGGCAAGGAAATCCGTTCCTGCTCCACGCCGCTATCCTCGGCGGAGGGCAAGGAGATCACGACGCTCGAAGGACTCCCCGCGCGGTGGGCCAAGCAGCAGGGTCTGTCCACGGCTGACTCCGCAAAGATGCTGCACCCGATCCAGGAGGCATGGATCGAGGAGCAGACGCCTTTGTGCGGCTTCTGCCAGAACGGCATGATGATCAAGGCGACCGAGTTGCTCGAGAGCGTCGCAACTCCGACCCTCACGGACATCAAGCAGGCGTTCACAACGTCGGGACCATCGGCGCACCTGTGCCGCTGCGGAAGCTACACTGCCATCATCGAAGCCGTGCAGCGCGCGGCCACCGTCATGGCGAAGGGAGGCAAGTGATGAACCTCCCAAGCGAAAAGCGAGACAAGGTTGCGGGCGCCACGCTTACGCGGCGTCAGTTCGTCAAGGCAGGAGGCGCGCTGTTCGTCAGCTTCGGCATCGTTGGAGCGAGCGCGTGGCCGGAAGCCGCCAGTGCCGCCACTCTCACAAACACTTTGGACCCTACGCGTCCCGACTCGTGGATCGAGATTCATCCCGACAACACCATCCTGATTCGAACGGGCAAGAGCGATTTCGGCCAGAGCACAACGTTCACCGCGTATCGCCAGATTGTCGCCGAAGAACTGTACGCCCCGTTCGAAGCGATCACTACGGTAGTCACCGGCGACACCGACCGCACGCCGGACGGCAGCGGTGCCTTCGATTTCCTCGGCCGCGGCAATCCAAATATCCGCAAAGCAGCGGCCTACACCTATCAGGCTCTGCTCGATCTAGCCTCGCAACGCCTCGGCGTCCCAAAGAACCAGCTTTCCGTAAAGGACGGCATCGTTTCCGGCGGCGGCAAGAGCATGTCATACGGGGACCTGGTCAAGGGGCAACAGCTGAAGCTGACGATCCCGGTGAGCGGCAGCCTGACCAGCATCGGAGGATTGCGCGTCGAAGGCAACCCGCCGATGAAGCCGGTCAGCGAGTACACCATCATCGGCAAGTCGTACCGAAACACGGTCACGGCGTCCAAAGTGGCGGCGCGAGAGACCTGGGTGACCGACGTGCGGCTGCCCGGAATGCTCCACGCTCGGATGGTGAAACCGAGGACGCTGGGCTCGACACTCATTTCCGCGGGCGCGCTGGACAAGACGCGCTTTCCGAACGCGCAGGTCGTCGTGAAGGGTAACCTCGTGGGAGTGGTTGCGCCAACCGAGTGGGAAGCCATCCGCGCCGCGCAGCAGGTCGCTGGCGCCACCAAGTGGACCGACTGGAAAGGCCTGCCCGGCAACGCAAAGCTGTTCGAACACCTGAGAGCCGCCGACTGGAAATCGACAGCGGTCGCGAAGAGTGACAAGTCGACGGGAGAAGTGACTCCCGC
The DNA here is from genome assembly GCA_964622265.1 of uncultured Acidobacteriaceae bacterium. Taxonomy (GTDB): domain Bacteria; phylum Acidobacteriota; class Terriglobia; order Acidiferrales; family UBA7541; genus Palsa-360. The sequence goes on from CAZUNI010000002.1 coordinate 127,752, forward strand.
TCTAGCCGGGGCCACGAAGAAACTTTCCGCCACCTACGAATTTCCTTTCATGAAGCACGCGCCCATCGGGCCGACCATCGCCGTGGGAGACGTTCGCGCGGACGGCACGGCGCACATCTACACGCACAATCAAAATCCCCAGGCGCTGCGCGGCGAAATCTCGCAAATGCTGGGAGTTGGCATCGATCACGTCGTCGTCCACGCCTACCCCGGCGCTGGCCACTACGGCCGTTCGAACGGCGGCAACGCCGGCGCGGAAGACGAAGCGGTGATCCTTTCGAAAGCCGTCGGCAAGCCAGTGCGCGTGCAGTGGATGCGCGCCGACGACTTCCGATGGTCAACGCAGTCGCCCGCGGCGATCGCCGACGTCGAAATCGGCCTCGATGCGCAGGGCAAGATGGCGGCCTATCAAATCGACCATTACAGTCCGGCCATGCAGGACGACCGCCCGGTAGGCGCAGTCCTCGCAGGCCTGCCCACGATGGCCCCTCCGGTCCCGAAGCCTCCCTCCGCGTTCGACGGCACCACAGTCAACCGGCTTTCCGATCCCTGGGTATACGACGGCGTCCCCGGCCTGATGGAGCGAGGTCACGGCACGTTTCAGATTGGCCAGCAAGCCTCGCCGCTCGCCGTAGGACTCCGCGATCACAGCATGAGAACGCCGGGACAATTCCAGCAAAATTACCCGCGCGAGCTGGCCATCAGCGAGGCCGCAGCGCTCGCCGGAGCCGATGCCATCCAGTTCCGCATCGACCACGCCAAAGAAGAGCGCCTGATCCGCGTGCTGAAAGAGGTCCGTGACGCGTCCGGATGGGAGACGCGCCCTTCGCCGCAGGGCAATCCTGTTTCGACAGGCGACGCTGCACTACGCGGACGCGGGGTCTCGGTAATGCTGCGCTCGGCCACCTATTGGGCATGCGTCTGCCAGATCGCCGTCACTCCCAGCACGGGCGCGATCCAGGTCGAGAAGTACACAATCGCCGTAGACCCCGGCATCGTAGTGAATCCAATGCAGATGAAGCGCCAGGTCCAGGGCGGAGCGATCATGGGCATCAGCCACGCGCTGCTCGAGGAGGCCATGTTCGACGAGAGCGGGATCACCACACGCGACTGGCGGACGTACCCGATCCTAAAGATGGCCGATATTCCTGAGATTAATGTCGTGCTCCTCCACCGGCCAGAGGTTGGCACCTACGGAGGTGGTTCGGAGGCGGCCAATGCCCTAGCTGCGCCCGCAATCGCCGCAGCACTGTTCGATGCGACCGGGAAGATTGCCCGGCGGCTTCCGTTGAAACCGGAATATGTGCAGGCGCTTCTCAAAGCCTGAAGGTCGTGACCAGGCTTTGCGGGCGACGCTGTTGCCGACTACGCAGGAGTCACTTCTTCCCCGCAGGTGCAGCAGTCGTCTTGAAGAGCGAAAGGTCGATGGCATTGGCCATTGCGTTGTATCCCGCGTCGTTCGGGTGCAGGTGGTCTCCTGAGTCGTACAGGGGCAGCAATCTTGTCGGGTTGGCGGGATCGCGCGTAGCAGCGTCGAAATCGATAACCGCGTCGTACTCCTTGCTCGTCCTGATCCACTGGTTGATGGCTTGGCGCTTGGCTTCGCCTTCCTTCGTGAAGTAGTTGGCTGCCTCAAACGGCGTCAACGTCGCCCCGTAGACCTTCAAACCCCGGGTGTGGGCCAGCTCAATCAGCTGTTTATGGCCTGCGATAATATCCTCGGCGGTCGGCGTCGGATTCTGGCGGGCGTTCCCGATATCGTTGATGCCTTCCATGACGATCACTTGTGTCACGCCTGCCTGGTCCATAGCGTCGCGCTCGAACCGCGCCAAAGCATTGATTCCAGCGCTGAATCTTCCTTCGCCCAACACGCGATTGCCGCCGATACCTGCATTAAGCACGGCCAGCTTACCGTTGCCCGGTTGCATGTTTAAGCGTTTGGCCAGCAGATCCGGCCAGCGGTTATTCGTATCCGGAGTCGAGCGGAAGCCCTCAGTGATCGAATCGCCAAAGGCGACAACTGCTCCGACTGATTCGGGCGCCATCACTTCCACCTGTGAGAGAAGGAACCACGAAGGCGTCGTCGCAACGACTGGCAGGGCGGCCTCGCCCACGTGATTGCCCGTCTGCGAAACGTAGTTGGTCTGCAACGCCTCATTGTGCATCGTGAGCGGCGATGATGTATTGGTGTCGCCGGGCACGTATAGATCGATGGCCAGATCGCCCATCGGTGGGACATTTAGATCGACGGGGTCGCTGTAGACAATCGCACCCGACGGGATGGTGATCGTGGATCGGCCACTGAAGGTCAACGCGCGAGCTGACTGCGGTACGATCACCGCGCCTTTGTCGCGCAATGCAATATCGGCCGCAGCGATGGTCAGCGGCACAATCCCGAACCTGTTGCTGAGCGCGACGCGCGCTCGATTGCCACCGATACTGGTATGCACGATTTCACGCAACGTTTGATTGTTAAACTGCATGAACGGCAAGGCAACCGCTGGCGCGGGCGGAGGCGGTGGTGTTGGGGGCTGACCTGGAACAGGTGCCGCCACCGGTCCCAGTGGGGTAGGCGAAGGTGGATTCTGGGGCCGCCCAACTCCGGAGGTGGTCCACGTACCGACCCAATGCTCGCCGTTCCTGCCGCTCTGGGCAAATGTATCCGGTTGCGGCACGAGAAAATAAAAAGCGACCGCCGCGACTGCAACGAACAAGGAATATCGTTTCATGGATTTCATTTGCACCCACTCCTTCGCATACCTGCGCATGATGAATTAAACCCATTCCGAGATTGGCGAGAGTATACAGCCGCGTGGCAATTGTAAGAAAGAACCAGAAGCCAATACCTAGCCAGGGCCCAGACTATGCATCTTCCCGGAAACCGGCCCATTGCCAATCGCTCTCCCCGATTGACACCAGAAAATCGCTGGCGTAACGTCTTTCGAGTGATTTCAAATTGAAATTACAGATTCCGTAGCCCCATCGGACCCTGCTCGCCAGGAAAATCCTAGCTGCCCTTAACGTGCGTCCGGGCCGCAGCCTGAAGGTTCCGCTGGTGTGGACTCTGGAATTCGGCCAAAAGGCGGACTTTGCATGGACATGTATGACGTGATTGTGGTGGGCGGAGGCAACGCGGCGATGTGCGCCGCGATGGCCGCGCGCCACATCGTGCCGCGTGTGTTGGTGCTGGAACGAGCGCCGGAGCACATGCGCGGCGGGAACACGCGGCACACGCGCAATATTCGCTGCGCGCACGTGGGGGCCGACAAATATTTTTCAGGGGCTTACAGCGAAGAAGAGTTGATGAAGGACCTGATCAGCGTGACCGGCGGCCCGGCCAACGTGGACCTCGCTAAGTTCACGATCAAGCAGTCGAGTATGCTGCCGCAATGGATCAGCGAGCATGGCGTATCCTGGCAACAGCCGCTGGCCGGTACGATGCATTTGGGACGCACCAATCGCTGGTTCCTGGGCGGCGGCAAGGCGCTGCTAAATACGTATTACCGCACGGCCGCGCGCATGGGCATCGACATCCGCTACGATGCAGTGATCGAAGACCTGATTATTGAAAATGGAAAATTTGACGGCGTCGTCCTCAAGAAAGGCGATGCGACGGAATTGGTGCGAGGCCGCTCGGCCGTGGTGGCGACCGGCGGGTACGAGGCGAATCTCGAATGGCTGAAGCGCCACTGGGGCGCCGCCGCCGACAATTTTATCGTTCGCGGCACGCCCTATAACGACGGCGCAATTCTCGCGGCACTGCTGCAAAAGGGCGCGAAGACCATGGGCGACCCAAAAGGTTTCCACGCCGTGGCCGTGGACGCGCGCGCGCCGAAATTCGACGGCGGAATTGTCACACGGCTGGACGCGATTCCCTACGGCGTCGTGGTGAATAAACACGCCAAACGATTTTATGACGAGGGTGAGGAAATCTGGCCCAAGCGTTATGCCATCTGGGGCGGCTTGATCGCCACGCAACCCGACCAGTTGGCGTACTGCGTCGTCGATTCCAAGACGATCGATCGCTTCCTGCCTCCGATGTTCAAGCCGTATCGCGCCGACACGCTGGAAAACCTGGCACCCCAGATGAGGCTCGACGTGAACGCATTCATGGAGACTATGACCGAGTACAACCAGGCCACCGCCGGAAACAAGAATCTGGAAATGGACAAAATGGACGACAACGCCACGCGCGGCATTACGCCGCCAAAAAGCCATTGGGCGTTGCCGCTCGATAGTCCTCCGTTCTACGGCCTGCCATTGCGGCCCGGTATCACGTTTACGTACATGGGCGTGGCCGTGGACGACGCCGCGCGCGTGGTGGATAATTCCGGCGTCCCGTTCAAGAATTTGTACGCGGCGGGAGAAATCATGTCCGGCAATATTCTCACCAAAGGTTATCTCGCAGGTTTTGGGCTCACCATCGGCTCCGTATTCGGTGAGCATGCAGGAAGGATGGCGGCAACCAATGTCCGAGGTTAATATCTTCGAAGAGGCCAACCGCCAGCTCGTCATCTGCAACGCCTGCCGTTACTGCGAAGGTTTCTGCCCCGTCTTCCGCGCCATCGAGACACGCCGCGAATTCGGCAAGGGCGATGTCTTCTATCTTTCCAACCTGTGCCACGACTGCCGCGCCTGCTATTACGCCTGCATGTACACGCCGCCGCACGAATTCGCGATCAATATTCCACAGATCATGTCGGAAGTTCGCCTCGCGAGCTATGAGCAATGGAGCTGGCCGGCGTTCCTGGCACGTTCGTTCAAGGATCGCCGCGTGGGAATCTTAACGGCAGCAGCAGCGATTGTTGTGGTTGCCGCGCTGGCCGTGATCCTGATTCCTTCGGATCGATTGTTTGCCGCGCAGACCGGACCCGGCGCTTTCTACAGAATCGTTCCCTATCTCGGGATGGTGATCCCGGCTTTGGCGCTTGTTCTGTACGGCTTCGTCATCTGGCTGCGCAGCACCCTGCGTTTCTGGTCCGAAACCGAAAAATCCGCGGAGCCCGCTGGCTTTAAATCGACCATGCTGGCTCTAGGCGACATTCTCGCGTTGAGAGTTCTGGAGGGCGGCGGCCCCGGCTGCACCTATCCAGAAGAACCTCCTTCCCCATCGCGCCGCGTGTATCACTCATTCGTCTTCTGGGGTTTTCTTGCGGACTTCATTTCCACCACGCTCGCTTTCATTTATGAGGACCTATTCCATTGGCTTCCACCCTATCCGCTGACGAGCGCCCCGGTGATATTCGGGACCATAGGCGGGGTGGCGTTAATCATCGGCGTTTCCGGATTGATAGCGCTCAAGATCAAGAGCGACCGCGTGCCCGAGGGCAAAAGCGCGTATGGGCTCGACTACATATTTCTTTACACCCTCGGACTGACCGCTCTGACCGGAATTCTGACGCTTTGCCTGCGCTCGACGGCGGCTCTGGGAAGCCTGCTGATCCTGCATCTGGCGATGGTCGCCGCGTTGTTCCTGACAGCGCCCTACGGAAAATTCGTGCACGCGCTATATCGTTCCCTGGCGCTGGTGAAGTACCATGCCGAGGAAAACCAGGCGCACAAGACCGTCTAAGCAACCGGCCTTCGCGATTCGATCGGCAGAAAGAGGCAGCGTGGAGAAAATGCAGGTGGCGCGACCCTCAGCCGCAATGCGCCTGGACCGGCTTCCGATCACCGCCTACCATCGCCAGACAATGTGGCTGCTGGCTTTCGTGTTCTTCGCCGAACTAGGCGGCATCTACACGTTTTCCTTCACCGCGCCCGCGATCATGAAATCGTGGGGCCTCTCGATTTCCGCCGTCAGCTTCATCGTTTCCGCCACGTTCATCGGAATGTTTCTGGGCGCCACTACTGGCGGCTGGTTTTCCGATCGCGTGGGCCGCAAGAAAGCGCTTCTGCTGACCACCGTGTGGTTTTCCGGCGCTTCCCTGATGAACGCGTTTGCCTGGAACTCTGCCGGACTTTTCATCGCGCGCCTGCTAACCGGTATCGGTCTTTCGGCTATGACGGTGGTGGGCATCACCTACGTCAGCGAAATTTTCCCGGCCAGGCAGCGCGGCTCGTATCAGGGCTGGATCATGACCATTGGCCTCACCGGCATACCGATCACGGCCTACGTGGCCCGGTTCGCCGTTCCCCTCGCGCCCTGGGGCTGGCGGATCGTATTCGTGTGGGGAGCCCTGGGCCTGCTATTTCCGCTGTTCGCAAAGCGCATCGAGGAGTCGCCTCGCTGGTATGAAAATCGCGGGCAACTGGCCGAAGCCGACGCCGTTCTCGACAAACTGGAAAACGGCGCAATTGCAGAATTTGGCAGCCTGACGCCAATTCCCGATTTTGTCGCCGGGGCAGACGCGCCGAAAGGAACTTACTCCGATCTCTTCGCGCCAGCCTATTTGCCGCGGACGCTGCTCTTGTTTTCGGCGTGGATTTGCCAGACGCTGGGCTTTTACGGGTTCATGGCGTGGGTTCCCACGCTGCTTGTGGCCCACGGTTTTTCGCTGATCAATTCACTGGCCTGGTCGTCGCTAATTTCCATCGGTGCAGTGCCCGGCGCGCTGATCTGCGCCTTGATATCGGATCGCTGGCAGCGCCGGTGGTCGATCTCCGTGGTCGCCTTGCTCATTGCGTTTTGCGGATTGATGTACGGGCTCACATTCAAGATGTTACCAATCATAATTTTCGGATTTCTGGTAGCCATGTTCGTGCAAACGTTCGCGCCGCTTCTTTACGTTTACACGGCGGAATGCTATCCCACGGAAATTCGCAACTCGGCCACGGGATTGGCTTACGGAGTGGGACGGCTCGCGAATGCGGTGGGGCCGCTGCTGGTCGCGTTCCTCTACCAAAATTATGGCTACGCTAGCGTTTTCGTTTATGTGGCCGCCATGTGGCTGCTTGTGGCCGCGGTCATCGGCGGCTTCGGCCCGATGACCAAAGGCCGCGCGCTCACCTAGTCGTCGCCGAAGGCGGCACGATGCTCTTGATGCGCATGTACGTCACTAAATTCCCGTAATGCTCGTTATTGTGTCCGTAGTTCTGCACCAATCGAGCCATGCGTGGAACTTGCATTTGGCGGCCCGGTTGACCCAGCGTGATCGTCTCCATGCCGGAAGCATCCGTCAAAGACGCGTAAACGCCATCGCAATACACGAATGCTTCATGCAACGTCCGAACCAGCTCCGCCTTCGCTGTCACCTTCTCGTAGTCCTTCCCTTGTATGGGGCTCGGTTCGCCTTTCGCCTGGGCGCACCATGAATAATTCGTGTAAATCAAGTGCCCCACGATTTGCCCGAATGTCCGCACCTCCATCTGCGTCCCGGGACGCATGCCGTAAACGTCTTCCGGAACTTTCTCCACGGCCTTCTCGATAAAGTTACGATTCGTGGTGTAAGCGTCGCGCAGCCAAGCGGACATCGGGTCTTTGCTGCTATTCTTGCCAGTCTGTGCAGCGACGGGCACCGAAAGACAAGTTCCAAGCAACGCGACGATAAAAAATCTATTCATGACCAATTTTCTCCTGGGTTTCGTGGTCGGCTCTTGCAGGTGAGCCGTGCTAGTCTAAGCATATAACAAACTTCGCTGTGTACCGACAGCGGCGCGCCGAAATTGAAAGCCAACTGACGCTCTTGGGTTATCATCATCCGAATTTATGAGCCAACTTTCCAAATTCGCCGCAGCCACGCTTGCTCTGCTTCTCTCAGCCGCAATTGTGAATCCCGTCGCTGCAAGCGCTCCGCAATCGTTCCCCTTCCGAGCTCTGGACGCGAAAGAGCCAATCACCTATTTCGTCGCCGATGGAACCGGCACGCCCGGTTACAAATCATCGGACCGCGAACTCGCCCTATGGGCCCTGAACGCCTGGCAGCGAAGCGCTCCTAAGAATATTCGACTGGTATCCGCACCCGAATCGCAGGCAATTATTCGTATTTACTGGGCTGAGCCCATGGCCGGCCAGTATGGGGAAACGCAACCCGTGATGGTTGGCAATAAGCATGGAGCCGCTGCCTATATTCGACCTGACGCGGACTCCCTTGGCCCGGACATCGCGCAGAGCGCGCGAGAAGACCCGCTGCTCCGTGACAGCATTGTGTACCTGACGTGTTTGCACGAATTGGGCCACGCATTCGGACTCACTCACACCAGCGACTTCCGCGACATCATGTATTTCTTCGGCTACGGCGGAGACATCGTCGAATATTTCGGCCGCTACCGAGCGCAGGTTCACTCCCGGAAAGACATCGCAACGGTCTCCGGCCTGTCGGATTCCGACGTTACCCGCATCAAAACCATGTACTCCGCCCACTAGGTGCGGCTGTCCGGCTTCCCTTCACCATTGTGCTATCCTCGCGTAGAATGCCTGTATCGTGCCGCGCAAATCGCTACAAACCGTCCTCCTGGCTTTATTCTTGCTCACAACTCCGTCGATCTACGCGCAACAGAAATCAGCATCGGCGGTAAAAAGCTCCAGGATCGCGGGAATCACAGTCACAGGAACACGCAAATTCCCCACCGACCAGATCGTTTCCGCGACGGGGCTGAAGATCGGAGACGTCATCACTACGGAACAGATTCAAGCCGCCGCGGATCGCCTCGCCGCACTCGGCCTGTTTTCCTCGGTCAACTATCGTTTCTCACCCAAAGGCGACGCAATCTCACTCGAATTCCAGGTTCAGGAAGCCCGCACCGTCCCGCTCTCGTTCGACGATTTTCCGTGGTTCACCGACGAAGAAATCGCCGCAGCCATTCGCGAGAGGCTCGGCCTGTTCACCGGGGAGTCGCCGGAGAGCGGCGTGATGGTCGATCAAATCGCCGACGTTCTGGACAGAATGCTCGCTACGCGTCATATCAAGGGAGAATTGACCCATCAACTCGTTGCATCGCCCACAAGCAGCGACATGATCATGCAATTCCACGTAGACGATCCGACCCTGAAAATCCGCTCGGTGCAATTCGGCGATGCTCTGGCCACCGATTCCGAAAAGCTCAAGGACCGCATCTCAGATCTCACGGGACAGGCCTATTCCCGATTTGCGATAGAAGTTTTTGAGAACGAGCAAATCCGCCCGCTGTACGCCGCAAAAGGCTATCTGCGCGCGCAGATCGGCCCGCCGCAATCCCACATCAAGGGTGATGCAGGCGATTCCCCAGGTTCAGACGTCGAAGTCGTGATTCCGATCGCTCCCGGGACAGTCTATTCGTGGAATGGCGCAACATGGCAAGGCAACAAGGAATTCTCTTCCCCGAGGCTCGATAGCGCCGTCGAATTAAAATCCGGCGAGCCGGCCGACGGCATGAAAATTGAAGCGCTCTGGCGAAACATTGAAGCCGCCTACGCAAATCGTGGCTATCTGGACGTAAAGCTGGACGCGCAGCCCGAATTTGACGACGCCGCCCACAGCGTCTCCTATCATGTGAACATTTCCGAGGGAATTCAGTACCACATGGGCGAACTGGTGGTCACCGGGCTTTCGCTCGACGCTGAAAAAAAGCTCCGGCGCGCGTGGCAACTGGCTCCCGGCCAGCTTTTCGACAACGGCTACTTCGAGAATATGCTGCGAGTCCTTGCCAAACCGACCCTGGAAGTTTTTGAAGGAATGCCCGTACATTACAACGAGTGCGGCCACCTGCTCCGTCCGGATGCCGATAAGCACACGGTCGATGTGCTGCTGGATTTCAAATAATCATTTCCCCTCAAGCCCTTTTCTCAATTTCTAGGAACTTCTCCGCATTTGGAGTTACAATCCCCGGTCATGTACCGCCGAACGTGCGTTCTACTGTCACTTCTGGCACTGACAATCGCGGGATCGGCCTTCGCGCAACAACAATCTCCCCCGCCGCAAACTGCTACCAAAACGGACAGCTCTTTCGACCCCGGCCAGAATCCTCCCGAGCCGGAAGGCGAGTTGCAAGCCCTGGTGCAACAAGCCGGAGGCGACAGCGCCGCCCTGATTCGCAACCTCGAAGGCTACCTCGCGCGTTATCCCAATACGCCGCATCGCGAAGAGATCTACCGCGGCCTGCTCGAAGCCGAAATGCAGATTCAGAACCAGAAGCGAGCGCTCGACTACACCGAGCAGATGCTGGGCATGAACCCGGACAACACGCAGATGCTGTATCTGGCCGTCACGCTTCTGGAGAAAATGCCCGACGACGCCAGCCAGACCAAAGCCATCGGATACGATACGCACCTGATCGAAATTATCGCGAAAGCCAATCCCGAAGCGCGTTCCCCGCAAACCACGCTGGAAGATTGGCAAGCCGCGCGAATGAAGTTCACCAGCAACCTCTACGTGATGCGCGGAAGGCTCGAAAAGAATCTGCACAAATACGATGAAGCCGCAAGAGATTTGAATCAAGCTTTCGGCCTTCTTCCCAACGCCAACGCCGCCATAAGCCTCGGTGAAATCGCCGAGCAGCAAAAGAACGCCGCTGAAGCGGTCCGCCAATACGCAATGGCTTTCGTGCTAACCGGGCAAACACAGCGCGACAATCAGGGCGAGAATCAGAACGACAACCAGAGCGAAAATGCCATGGCCCGTGATTTGCTCCGCCTTAGAATGGGCAATCTCTGGCGCCTCACGCACGGCTCAGACGCGGGCCTGGGCGATGTCTGGATGGCCGCCTACGACAAGATCAGCGCCCTCACAAAGGAAGACGATGCGCAGGAACCCGTCGTCTATAACAAAGACGTCGCCGATCCGTTGCAATTCAGCCTGCGCCGCGTGGACGGATCCGGTCCCATGAAACTGGCCGACACGCGCGGAAAAACAGTCGTACTCAATTTCTGGACCACCTGGTGCTCCTACTGCCGAACGATGGAATCGCTGCTGGCGGATGTGCGCAAGAATTTTTCAGGACGCGAGGACGTGGTTTTCCTTGCCGTCAATCGCGATGAGGATGAGAGCCTCGTGGCCCCCTACCTCCGCACCCCAAAAATAGAGGGCACGCTGGTCTTTTCCGACGGCCTCGACCGCATCCTAAAAGTGGATTCGATTCCCACGATTATCGTTCTGGACCGAAGTGGAAAGACCGCCTACCGCACGCAGGGATTTGCCTCCGACGATTTCGTTACGGGTCTTTCAGGAGCGATAACGAAGGCTTCTGGGAAATAATCGACACTTATTGATTTTTGGAGTCGGACACTGCCAACACGGCATCGCGCGCCGCAACAATCGTATTCACATGAATCCGAACCGTATCCGCCACGCGCCGGGCGTAGCCACCCGCCATCGTGGACGCAACAGGAATTCCTCGTTTCCGCGCGTGTTCGAACACCAGTCGATCGCGCTTCTGCAGTCCTTCCAGCGTTAAAGCCAGTCCCCCCAACTGGTCTTCCCGGTACGGATCCGCTCCGCCCACGTAGAAGATAATGTCGGGAGTCATTTTCTTCAGCGAATGCACCATGCCCTCATCCAGCGCGTCCAGATACTCCGCGTCGCGCGTGCCGTCCTCGAGGCCAATGTCCTCATCCGAGGGAGGCTTTGGCATCGGATAATTGTTTTCCTGGTGGATGGAGAACGTGAAGACGCTCGGGTCGTTCGCAAAGATCGCGGCAGTACCATTGCCGTGATGGACATCGGTGTCCACGGTCATCGCCGTGCGGATGGCGCCGGCAGCCTGCAGAGAACGAATCGCGATGGCCACATCGTGCAGCATGCAAAATCCTTCGCCGTGTCCAGGGTACGCGTGGTGAAATCCGCCGCTCAGGTTTGCCGAAAATCCGTCGCGAAGGGCGTTGCGCCCAGCGAGGATGGAACCGCCCGCCGCCAGCCAGAAAGCCTTCACCGTTGACTCCGAAACCGGAATCTCCAGCTTCATTCGTTCGCTCAACGTAAGCGAATCGGTCTGGAGCTTCTTGACCCATGCCGGCGTGTGCGCGCGCAGTACATCTTCATCCGCCGCAGGCTCAGGCTGCAGGAAATCACCTTCCTCGGCCAATCCCTCAGCCAGAAGCGCGTCGTGCACCATCTTGAATTTTTGCGAAGGAAAAACGTGCGGTCCCAAATCCAAATCGTATTGAGGGTGGTAAACAACCTTGAATGGAAGCATCGGGAAAGGCCGATCCGGACTAATTATCCCGTTCGAGAATGAAATCCGGAACGGTCAGCAGCGCGCGCCCATAATCGGATTTCGAATTGCCATTCAGGCAAGCCTTCGAGCGCCGCGCAAAATCGCGCGCAGCCTTGCGCGTGCGGTCCAGCGCCCCCGATTCGTGGACCAGGGCGGTAATCTGTTCGGGGCGAACGCTCTCGAATCCTTTTTCATCGAGCACAGTTTGCACCAGCCGCTTGCCCTCCGCGCCAGCGCTCTCCAGCGCATAGATCAGCGGCAGCGTGACCTTGCCTTCCTTCAGATCGCTCAGCACAGGCTTGCCGAGTTGCTCAGGAGACGCCGTGAAATCAAGCACATCGTCGACCAGCTGAAACGCAAGCCCCGCAAAATGCCCGTAATCGGCCAACGCCTGCTCGCTGGCATCGTCCACATCCCCCAGAACTGCGCCCAGCCGCGCGCATCCCGCAAACAAGCACGCTGTCTTCCGCGCCGCCAGCTCCAGCGCATCTTCCGGCGTCAATTCGATCTGTCCGAGCTTGGAGAGTTGAACCAGTTCGCCTTCCACCATGTCCTGCGTAAGCTCGATCAGCACATCGAGAATCTTGAAATTGCGCTCAATCAGCGCCATTTGAAACGACTGCATGTACAGCCAGTCCCCCGCCAGCACACTCTTGTGATTCCCCCAGCGTGAATTGGCGGACGGCCTGCCGCGCCGCGTGTCCGCGCCATCAATTACATCGTCATGAATCAGCGTCGCGCTATGAATCAGCTCGACCACAGCGCCCAGGCGAACGGCGCTCTCCCCACGATATCCGGCATAGCCAGCGGCCAGCAGCACCAGCGCGGGCCGCACGCGCTTGCCCCCTCCGGCCAGCAGATAACCAGAAATCTCGGCAACCGGCTCAATCGCTGAACTATTCTGCAGAGCCAGTTCCTGTTCCACTTTGATCAGATCCTCCCGAACCAGATCGAAGATTTCCTTGGCCGTCAAAAGTGAGATGGCGTGCCTCCCGAAACATTCATGTTTCGCCCAATTGGAAGACCCAAATTGAAAAAACTGCGAAAATTCTCCGCCGTCGCTCCGGCAATATCGTCCGGTGGCAAGTTTCTCACATTCGCGATGGTTCGCGCCACTTCCGCCACATGAGCAGGCTCGTTGCGCTTCCCCCGAAACGGCACCGGAGCCAGAAATGGCGAGTCCGTCTCAATCAGTAGCCGGTCCAGCGGAATCTCCCGCGCCACATCGCGCAAATTCTGCGCCTTCGGATAGCTCACATTTCCGGCGAACGATATCCGAAATCCCATGTCCATTCCACGCCGCGCTTCCTCAATCGTGCCCGAGAAACAATGAAAAATGCCGCCCAACCCTGAACTGCGCCAGTCCTCGTCCAGTATTTGCAGGCAATCGGCCCACGCCTCGCGGCAATGAATCGTAATCGGCTTCCGCGCCGTACGCGCCTGCCCGAGTTGCCGACGAAACACCAGCGCCTGCACGTCGCGAGGCGAATGATCGTAGTGATAATCGAGTCCAATTTCGCCCCACGCAATCACGCGCGGATTACAGGCAAGCCGGTCGAGTTCCATGTAATGCGCATCGGTGGCGTGCCTGGCTTCATGCGGGTGAATCCCAATCGACGCATAAATCCAGTCATGCTGCTCGGCATAAGGAACCGCAGCCCCAAGTTTCTCAATCTCAGGCCCGTTCCCGATGGCCAGCAGCGTCCCAACCCCAGCCGCCCGCGCCCGCGCAAGCATGGCGTCGCGGTCAACGTCGAAATCGGAGACATCCACGTGCGCATGTGAATCGACTAAGTCCACTCTGCTCCTGGATCGAAGCGCCGGAAGGCGCGACAAAACGTAGCCCAGCCCGACAGGGCTGGGAAAAACCACAAAATGAATCCAAGCACCGTAGGTGCGGCACAAGGCACCCAATCCGCCGGCTGGCTGCCCCGTATTCCCTACTTCAACCGCGCCCCCACCGGCACATCTTCCAGAAATCCCGCTAACACAGGCAGCCCGTCCGGCATCGACGCCGCCACAATCATCCCGTTCGATTCCACACCGCGCAGCTTGCGCGGCGGCAGGTTCACCACCACCACAACTTTGCGCCCAACCAAATCCTCGGGTTTGTAGGCCAACGCAATCCCCGCAACGATCTGTCGCACTTCATCGCCGATATCAACCTGAAGCTGGAGCAACCTGTCTGCCCCCGCCACGCGCTCGGCAGACTTCACCTGCCCCACGCGCATTTCGATCTTCGCAAAATCCTCAATCCCAATCTTTACCGGTGCCGCAACTGCTGCCGCCGGAACCGCTGCTGCTGCGGCAGGTGCTGGCGTTGTAGATGCCGTCTCCGCAGCCTTATTCTGTTCCTGCTCCATAGCTTCAATCCTTTCGATGGCCTCTGATTTTTCAACGCGCGGAAATATTCCTTCCAGCTTGCCGATCTTCGTTCCCGGCTTGAGCTGTCCCCAGGCGAGCGAGTCAAACTGAGTGTCACCAAGCGGCGCAGTCTGCCCCAACTGCCGCCAAATTTTTCCCGTGGACTTCGGAAGTATCGGGTGCGCCAGCGCGGTAATAATTCGAAGCCCTTCCGCCGCGGTATAGAGCACCTTGGCCAGATGCTCGCGATTCTCCTGCTTCTCCGCCAGAGTCCAGGGCTTCTCAACTGTCAAATACTTGTCGATCGAGGCCACCAACTCCCAGATTGCTTCCAACGCCATCGAGAAGCTGAACTTTTCATACAACTGCGTAATGCGCGCGAGCGCCTCGCTGGCAAAATCCGCCGAACCGGGCTCACTTCCCAACTCGCTGTATCTCGCTGGTTTCGGAATCTCCCCACCAAAATATCGGTCGATCATCGTCAGCGTTCGGCTGGCAAGATTCCCGAGGCCGTTCGCCAGGTCGCTGTTATACCGGCTGATCAGCGCTTCGTAGGAAAAGCTGCCGTCCTGCCCAAACACGATCTCGCGCAACAGGTAGTATCGCAACGGCTCGATTCCCAGCACGTTGACGATCGGGCGCGGACGCACCACATTCCCGCGCGATTTGCTCATCTTCTCGCTGTCAAACAGCAGCCAGCCATGCGCCCAGACCTGCCGGGGCAGCGGCAAATCCGCCGCCATCAGAAACGCCGGCCAATACACGGCATGAAAACGGATAATTTCCTTCCCCACGATGTGCAAATCCGCCGGCCACAGCCCACGTGCATCGTAATCGGGTCCGCCCACCGCGCTCAAATACCCGATCAGAGCATCGAACCACACGTAAAATACGTGCGGCGCTTCGCCCGGCACCGGGATTCCCCAACGAATGGTCGTGCGCGTAATCGATAAGTTTCGAAGCCCGCCCTGGATAAAGCTCAAAACCTCATTTCGCCGGCTCTCAGGACGAACGAAATCGGGATTCGCAGCGTGAAAATCGAGAAGTTTCTGCTGAAATTCAGAAAGCCTGAAGAAATAGTTCTCTTCGGTAACCGTTTCCGTTGGGCGGCCGCAATCCGGACAGGGATCGCCGGGGCCCGCATCAACTACGTAGGCGTTGTCATGCACACAATACTGGCCGGTGTAGTGTCCCTTCTGGACAAAACCATTGTCCCGGCAGCGTTTAAATAGCCATTGGACGGTCCGATGATGCCTCTCATCGGTCGTTCGAATAAACTCGTCGCCGGGAACTTCCAGATCGTCCCAGAGTTGACGCCATAGGGCCGCATTGGCAGTCGAATACTCCTGCGGAGTCTTTCCCGCCTTCTTGGCCGAGCGCTCGACATTCACCCCGTGCTCGTCCACCCCCGTGGTCATGACGACTTCAAACCCGCGCATCCGCTTATACCGACGGATCGTATCGGCCACGATGGTCGAGTAGGTATGCCCGATGTGCGGTAGCCCGTTGGTGTAGTAAAGCGGGGTCGTCAGATAATACTTTGGCTTGGTTCGGGGACTGCTCATTCGCCCTTTCGTTCCGATTTAGATCTGGCAGTTTGAAAAAAACACGATGAGGCTCAATGACGCGAGGCTCATCCGTAGTTGAAACTTGAATGTCGATAGTAAGCGCGCTGCAAGGTGCTGTCAAATTGCTGATCTCAGTTATCTTGCGCCGGTTTGGCCCCTCCTGTAACCAGCGTGCCTATAAAAATGGGGCACGCCAGATTCGGCGTGCCCCTGATTTCCGTGCCTGACAATGGAGACTACTGATTAATCGGTCGGGGGAGCCGGCGGCGTCTTGTGCGCGCCTCTTGGCCCGCCGTGACCGAATTTCCCGCCCTCCACCAGCTTGTCGCCCGCTGGTGGCGTAAACAAACTAGGCAACGGAGATGACACGTAGTCGCTCAATTTGTAAGTTCGCGTGCCGAATCGAGGGTCGCTGTGATCTTCCTCCAGCACGATTTTTAGCGCTGGGCAGTAGATACGATTGGTAGTGATCGTCGCGCTGCCCACCACCGGAAGTTCAATCTGGTGGCTGAATGTCGTCTGCTCCGCACCATTAGTATTCCCACAAACACCTCCAATCGGGTAAGTAACGGGGGTGGGAGTCGGAGCGTTCCCGTGTTTCTCGCCTTTACCTTGTCCCTTGCCCTCCCACTGGCCAGAGGGCGGCGTGTGCGGGTGAATCGCAAATTGCTCGTATGTTCCCTTGGTCACGTTCACGAAGTAACTCATCATCACCGACGGATCGAGGTTTTTGATAAAGATAAACTCCTGCGCGCCCCCTTGAGCAGCCCATGGGCCAATACCGGCCCCCTTCACATCGCGGTACGTGCTGCCGTTGGTATCGCGCGCAATCGTGCCCGTCGTCGTGTTGGGGACCGTGCTCAGCTTGCCGTCGACCAATACAGGCTCCGTGCTGGTAATCGTGAACGTAAACTGATACGGCGTGCATGGCGCGGTGCACTTGCCGCCACCGCCCATCATGCCGGCGGGGCCTCCCATATCTTCCCGGCCCCCATGTCCACGTCGGCCAAAGCCGCCCGGAGGCGGTGGCCCCTGCGCACCGGCCACAACAGCCAACCCTGCCACCAGAATGCCAACCAGCACTGCTTGAAGCGTTGTCTTCCTCATAGCTCTATCCTCCCTCTTAAATCGATTATCACTTGAGAAATCTGTGACTTATCAATAGCTCCTGAATTTCTACTGCGCCAGCTTTACTCCCCGCGGCCACCCATCCTCACCCACCAGCACGTCCGCTTGAATCAGCTCTCCATCCGGCGTCTCCGCCTCGGGATAGCCCAATTCGGCCAAAGAGGCACGCGTCAACTCAACGCGTACGACCATGCCGGAATCCTCTGGCCCAATCTCATCCGTGAAAGGCACTGGTACAAAATCGGCCATTGAATATGTCTCGTCGTTACCCGCTTTCGAAACCACCAATTCCGTCTCCTGCGTCCCATCGTTTGGCTCCGATGAATCCTGAGTTTTGGCATCCAACGGCTGTTTCGATTGTGATGACACGTCTTTCCGGGGAGCAGGGGACGTTACGTCCTTCGAAGGCCCCGAATACGTCCAGAGAACAAACGCCAACACCGCTGCAGCAGCTCCTGCGGACACCCACTGCATCGTGCGCGAGAAGATCGCCTGTCTCCGTTGGTTTCGAAAAGCCGAACGCAGTGCGGCTTCAACATAAGGCGGGGCCTGCAACTCGCGAACGCTCGCGTTGGCTGCTTCAGTCACTTCCGCGAGCAGGCCCGCTTCCGCCAAAAGCTCGCCGCATCGACTGCACCGGCCTGCGTGTTCGATCGCCGCCTCACGGGCAGCCACATCGAGCAACTCCATTCGAACCAGTCCATGCACCGTTCCGTCAAATTCCTTGCAGCTAATGACCGTCATGGCTTGCCTCCCGAACGAGCTTCCGATACCTTGGTCGCCACTAGATGCGGTCGCAGCTTTTCCAATAAGATGGAGCGCGCGCGGCTTAGCCGTGACCTCACAGTCCCTACCGGACATGACAGCAACATCGCGACCTCGCTGTAACTCTTTCCCTCCAAGTCGCATAGCGTCACGGGTTCCCGGTAATGTTCCGGTAGCGTCAGAACGGCGACGCGCAGCAGGTGGACAACTTCGGTGCGCTCCAACCCTTCCAGAACTGTTTCCCGTTCCTCGGTATTACGCGAATAAAGACCATTCTCGTTGGACTTTCCTCGGGTCCGATTCGCGCTAAATCCTTCGAAGTCGCTGACTTCTTCCGTCAAAGGAACATAGCGTCCCTCTTTTTCCTGTAACCTCCGCACGTGATTTCGGGCGATGCCGTAAAGAAATGCCGCTGGCGCGCCCCTTTCTTCGTCGAACTTCCCGGCTTGGCGCATCAACGTCAAGAACGTCTCCTGCACAACGTCGGCTGCAGCTTCCGGCTTTCCCGTCATGTGTATCGCATAGCGGTAAACGCCGCCTTGGTGCCGTCGGTAAAATTCCACGAACGCATCTTCGTCGCCGCTCGAAAGACGCCGAATCAATTCGATATCCCGGGGTTCGACTTTTTCTGGCATCGATACTTTGATCTGCGGCGCGCCCTTCACCTCTACAATGAGTTCCGGTTTCGGTGCCCGGAAGTTCCACTGTTCTTAGTCCTAAAAACTCTTGGACATCCTACTGGTAATAATCGGCTTAGTGTATACTCGGCGCGGCGTGAGACGCCAATAAAGTAACCTATGGGCGGCTTGGTCCGTCCAATCCTCCGGAGGGGTAGATGAAATTCTCGATGGGAAAAATTTCCAGTCTTTTGCTGGCGGGGACACTATTTGCCGGATCCGGCTCCGCTCAGTTGGCCATGAAGAAAACGCTGACGCTGGCGATTGCCAAACAGGTTGCCGAAGCTGCTGAAGCCGAAGCGGTCAAGAACAAGTTCACCATGGCCATCGCGATCGTTGACGATGGCAACAACTTAATGTACCTGGAGCGCATCGACGATACGCAGGTTGCCAGCATCCAGCTCGCCGAGCAAAAAGCCCACACCGCCTTGTCTTTCAAACGTCCTACAAAGGCCCTTGAAGATCAGGTTGCCGGAGGGCGCAACGCAATGTTGTCCTTGCCCGGAATCAAGATCGAAGGCGGAATCCCGCTGGCCCTGCCGAATGGAAAAATCATCGGCGCGATCGGCGTAAGCGGCGGCAACTCGATGCAGGACGGGATGATTGCCAAAGCCGGCGCGGACGCGTTCGCAAAAATGGTCGCTAACGAATAAATATGCGGGTATTTGAAAAACTTAAGGATGAGAGAAGAGGGTTTTGGGTGCCGCACCCTTGTGCTGTTCAAGGGTGCGGTTCTTGTTTTAATGTGAGCAATCGCAATGTAGCAACGGAAATATAAGGAGGTTCGGGAGCATGAAAAATAAATTTTTGGGGGCGGCGCAAATTGCATTTCTAGTTGTCCCGTTGCTTGCGGGGACGTTATTGATTTCAACCACGAAAGCACAAAACAAGCCTAGGATCGCCAAAACCCCTTCGAAGCTCCTGCTAGGCGAGGGCGACTTCAACGATTGGAACAACGAACAACCAGGCAACCGGTACCTGATCAAAGCTTCCGACCTGCCGAAGGCGAACGCCACCGACTCCGCGACTAATCGATCCAACGTGGTTCCGAAACCGGCGGATGCATGGCCCAAGGTTCCGGAAGGATTCAAGATCGATCAAGCTGCCCAAGGCCTTCGCAATCCCAGGTACATCACCACCGCGCCGAACGGCGATCTCTTCTTCGCCGAAGCCGAACCCGGCGATGTTCGAGTAGCACGCGGCTTCGGCCCCGACGGCAAAGTGGTAACCAATGAAGTCTTCGCCACCGGCTTGACGATGCCGTTTGGAATCGCCTTCTATCCTCCCGGGCCGAATCCAACGTATGTCTATGTCGCGAACACCAATTCCGTGCTCCGCTACCCCTATCAGAAGGGCGACCTGAATGCGCGCGGCCCGGCCGAGACGGTCGTTGCTAAAATTCCCGGCGGCGGCAGGTATGGCGGAGGCCACGCTACGCGGACTCTCGCATTTTCCCCGGATGGAAAGAAGCTCTACGTCTCCGTAGGCTCTCGTTCGAATATTGGCGATGACGAAGCGGAAATCAATCGCGCCGACGTGCTCGAATTCAACCCTGACGGAACCGGCCAGCGTGTCTATGCCTCGGGCATTCGAAACGCGACCGGCCTGACCGTAAATCCAAAGACCGGTGAACTCTGGGTGGCAGTGAACGAGCGCGACGCACTGGGCGACGACCTTGTCCCGGATTACGTCACGCACATTACCGACGGCGGTTTCTACGGCTGGCCGTGGTACTACATCGGCCAGAATCAGGACCCGCGTATGGGCGACCAACATCCCGACGTGCGGGAAAAAGCAATCGTGCCGGACGTGCTCCTGCAATCGCACTCGGCTCCTCTCGCGATGACTTTCTACGAGGGCAAACAATTCCCCGCCGAATATCGCGGCGACGCTTTCGTCACCTCGCACGGGTCATGGAATCGCGCTCACCGGACAGGCAATAAGGTCGTCCGCCTCTCGACTCCAAACGGAAAAGCCACCGGCGAATACGAGGACTTCGTCACCGGATTCGTCGTGGACGACGCCAATGTGTGGGGCCGCCCCACAGGAATCACGGTGGCAAACGACGGCTCGCTCGTGTTCACGGATGATGCTTCGAACAGCATCTGGCGCGTGACCTATACAGGTGTAAAAAGATCGGCCAAGTAAGCTTTTCTTGGCTGGATCAATGGGCTGAATCGGAATGACCTTATGACCGGCGGTCCTCTCTGCAACGGGACCGCCGGTTTTGCACTTCTCCTACTCACAGAATTCTCGCAGGCCGTTCCGCTTTCAAATTTCAAATGAAGTTCTCTTTTCCGGCTGGCTCCAAGTAGAGCCCGGCCTTTTTCCGGCTGGCTCCAAGTAGAGCCCGCACCCTATAATCACTGTTTCGATTTGAAGATTGGAGCCAAGTGATTCACGTTCTCGAAGCCCGGATTCGCGCTGCCTTAGCGGCGCATATGAAGCAGCGCTACAGCCAGGATGTAAACGTCGTCACCGAGCGGCCTCCCCGCATTGAGATGGGCGAAGTCTCCACCCCCATTTGTTTCGACCTCGCAAAGCGCCTGAAACGCGCGCCCCGGCAAATTGCCCAGGAAATTGCTGTCGAGTTGCCCCGTATCGAGGGCGTCGAGCGTATCGAAGTTGCGGGGACGGGTTACGTCAACGTCTATCTTTCTCGCGCTGCGTTCCTTGCCGGGGCAATGGCAGGCGCCTCATCTGCGCCGCCTGCTGCGGGACCCGACGAGCCCAAATGCATTGTCGAACACACGAACATCAATCCCAATAAGGCTGCGCACATCGGCCATCTGCGCAACGCGGCGTTGGGCGACACGCTGGTGCGACTGCTGCGCAGATCCGGGCGCCGCGTCGAAGTGCAAAATTACATCGACAATACCGGTGTGCAGGTCGCGGATGTAGTCATCGGATTTATTCACATCGCCAAAAAATCTCCGGACGAAGTGCGCGCTCTCGCAGCACAGCCGAAATTCGATTATTTCTGCTGGGACCTGTACGCCAGCGTGACGAATTTTTACGAATCGGATAAAACGCGCCTCGCTTTGCGCGGCGAAACACTGCAATCCATCGAAGAAGGACACGGCGCAGCCGCCGAAATGGCCAACGCCGTCGCGCCGGCGATCGTTCGCTGCCACCTGCGCACGATGGAGCGCCTGGGAATCGAGTACGATTTGCTTCCTCGCGAGAGCGAAATCCTTCACCTGAAATTCTGGGACGCAGCCTTCGAACATTTGAAAAAAAGAAACGCGATCCATCTCGCCGCCACGGGCAAGAATGCCGGATGCTGGGTGATGCGGTTGAACGATGCCGCGGACACCGCAGATGCAAGTGGAGAAGATGACGACGCAAAAATCATCGTCCGCTCGAACGGCACGGTCACCTACGTTGGAAAAGACATCGCCTACCAGCTCTGGAAATTCGGCTTACTGGGACGCGATTTCCAGTACGAAAAGTTTTATACCTATGCGAACGGGCACACGCTCTGGTCTAGCGTTTCGAGCGGCGGGTCAACCAGCGCGCCGCCCTTCGGGAATGCGACTACCGTTTACAACGTAATCGATGCGCGGCAGGCTTATCTTCAAAATGTAGTCGTCGCCGGCCTTCGCGCTCTGGGGTTCGGCGAACAGGCCGATCGCTCGATTCATTTTTCCTACGAAATTGTCGCGCTCACGCCGCGTTGCGCCGGTGAGCTTGGCTACACGATGAGCGAGGAAGAGGCGAAGAAACCGTATGTCGAGGTAAGCGGACGCAAGGGACTGGGCGTGAAAGCCGACGATCTGCTGGACCGCCTGGAGGCTGCCGCCCTTGCCGAAGTGGACCAGCGCCATCCGGAATCGCCCCAGGAGGAGCGGATTGCCATCGCGCACTCAATCGCCATCGGCGCGCTCCGGTATTTTTTGTTGAAATTCACGCGCACGGCAATCATCGCATTCGATTTCAAGGATGCTCTCAGCTTCGAGGGCGAGACCGGGCCGTACTGCCAGTATGCTGTGGTGCGCGCGAGAAATATCTTCAGGAAGTTGCAAGAGCAGCAGCCGGACTTCGATCTGTCCGCGTTGGATGCTGTGAATCAGGAAACGGCAAACCGGTCGCTCGCCGGACCAGAAGGAAACGCGCTTTGGGAAATGGTGCTGCTGGCCGGCTCGCTTGGCGCTCAAATCGAAGCTGCGGTTGGAGCGCAGGAACCGGCCTTCATCGCCAAGTACGCATTCCAACTCGCACAGGCGTTCAATCTCTTCTACCACCATCACCGAGTTCTAACGGAAGAAGACGCCGCAAAGAAAACATTCCTGCTGCAACTGAGCCGTCTGGTGGAAGTCCAGCTAGTCAGCGCGCTAGCAATGTTGGGGATAGAATCGCCCGAGAAGATGTAAGTAGCACAGAAATCATTCTGTGCGGTTTTGGTTTTAGTTTTAGTAAAGCTACGCCCAAAACCAAAACCACAAACCAAAACCGGACAGACTGAAGTCTGTCCTACTTAAATTTCATCACGAAATCTACTAGGGTGCGGACCGCCACGCCAGTCGCGCCTTTTCCCGCCCACGGCTTTGCGTCGTCCTGCCAGGCTGTCCCGGCGATATCGAGGTGAACCCACGGCGTATCTCCCGTGAATTCGCGAATAAACATCGCGCCTGCCATCGCGCCGCCGCCTTTGCCGCTGCCGACGTTTTGAATGTCCGCGATGCCGCTCTTGATCATCTCGCGGTATTCGTCGTCCATGGGGAGCGGCCACATTTTTTCGCCGGCCACCTTGGCGCTTGCCAAAAGTTGGTCGGTAAACGCCTGATCGGTTCCGAAAACGCCGACATTGACGTTTGCCAGCGCTACTACGATCGCTCCTGTAAGAGTAGCGGCATCGACCAAGTGCGTTGCGCCAAGCTGCTTCGCATAAAAAACGCCATCTGCC
Source organism: uncultured Acidobacteriaceae bacterium (assembly GCA_964622265.1). Taxonomy (GTDB): domain Bacteria; phylum Acidobacteriota; class Terriglobia; order Acidiferrales; family UBA7541; genus Palsa-360. Next base: position 151,229 of record CAZUNI010000002.1, read on the forward strand.
AGCACCAATCGACCTTCGGCGTCCGTGTTGATTACTTCGATCGATTTTCCGGACATCGCAAATTGCACGTCCCCAGGCTTCTGCGCTTTGCCGCCGGGCATATTTTCGCTGGACATTACTACCGCGATCACTTTGGACGACGGCTTGAGCCGTGCAATTGCCCGCATCGTTCCGAGCATCGCCGCGCCGCCGCACATGTCGTACTTCATCTTCTCCATGTCGTTGGACGGCTTGATCGAAATTCCTCCGGTGTCGAACGTGATCGCTTTACCTACCAGGCCCAGCACGGGCGCTTTGGGATCCAGTTTTTCCGGCGTATAGGTGACCACAATCACGCGAGGCGGCTCCGCGCTGCCCTGCGCCACCGACAGCAGTGCTCCCATTTTCAGTTCAGCAATCTTCTTCTCGTCCAGTATCTGAACGGATAGGCCTGCTTCCCGCGCCATCTCCTCTGCTCGGGTGGCCAATATTCGCGGCGTCAGCAAGTTGGACGGCTCATTGCCAAGCTCCCGCGCGAAATTCTGCGACTCGCCGACGAGTTTTCCGCGCTCCAGGCCGCGCTGAGCGTCGGCGCGCGAAGCTTCGTTCCAACCGGTCAGCGCGGCCGCAACGATTTCATTGCCGGGCTTTTTGTCGGTCTTGTACTTATCGGAATCGAGGCTCCCCACAGAGAACCCTTCCACAATGGCCTGTGCTGCCTCAGCAGTGCGTTCACCTTCCCGCGCCAAAAACGTCAGGGCTTTCACCTGTTTCGATTTCAACGTTCGAACCGCTGTCCCCGCAATTCTGCGAAGCTCGACAGTCCCAAACTTATCTTTCTTCCCCGCCCCGACAATGAGCAGCCGTTGCGCCGCTAGCCCCTGCGGATAATGCAACAGGGTAACCTCCAGCAACTTCCCGGCAAGCTCCCCGGAGGCGGCAAGCTTCGCAATCGTCCCGCCAGTGGCCGCATCGAGCGTGGAAAGATTCCCTTCCGCGGGCTTCTCCTGTTCGAACACGTACGTAACCAGCGCTTCTGCGTCGATCTGCGCCAAAGGCCTGAGGTCCAGTGTGATTTCCATTTGTCCCCTTCTTCGAATGAAATAGCGTTCCCCATCGGGCAACGCAAAAATTAAAAAATTTTACCGGCGCCGGTACTTAGACATAGCCTCGCCGACTTCCTTCTTTGCCTCTTTGTCCTTCTCCGTCTGGCGGCGGTCCCACTTCTTCTTGCCTTGGGCCAGAGCAATCTCGCACTTGGCGATGCCCTCGCGGAAGTATATCCGCAGCGGCACCAGAGTAAGCCCTTTCTGATCCATCTTTCTGTCCAGCTTTTCAATTTCTTCGCTTCTTAGCAACAGCTTCCGTGACCGCAGAGGCTGATGGTTAAAAGGCCCCCCCGGCAGGTACTCCGAAATATGGCAGTTCAGCAGCCAGACCGCGCCCCCGCGAATTACGGCATAAGCGTCCCGCACATTCGCCTTTCCTTCGCGCAAGGATTTCACCTCGGTGCCGAGCAACACCATGCCCGCTTCATGCTTCTCAAGTAGGTGATAGTTGTACGAAGCGGCCCGGTTCTGAGCCACCAGCAGCTCAGCCTGTTTCTCCTGTTTTTTCGGCGGTTTAACCACAGAGTGTTATCTTAGCTGCGCCTAGTAACTAGAAGCAAGCACGCGCCTTGTTCGAGTTTTGCTCGGATGCTAGACTGGTTCGAATCTAATGGAAAACACGGAGCGTGGATGAAATCCCGGAATCACTCTGGACTGGTCCTGATAGTAGCGGCAGTGCTAGTACTAGGCTGCGGCAAGGGAAATCAGCATTACAAGGCTGGAGACAAAGCCGAATCCACAAAAGATTACGACACGGCTCTGGATAATTACAATAAGGCTCTACAGGCCGAACCCAATAATACGGAATATAAACTCAAGGCTGCCAGGGCACGCTTTGAGGCCGGCCAGTGGCATGTGGACCAGGGTCGAAAGCTCCGGGATCAGGGCAACCTCGAACTGGCCCTCGCCGAGTTCCGCAAAGCCGCGATGATCGATCCATCCAGTCCTGTGGCTGCACAGGAGATCCAGGCGACAGTCAACCTAATCGGCGCCAAGCAGAATCCCAGTCCTCCGCAAACGCAAAGTTCATCGCCGATGTCCATGTCCGGCAGCGGTTCGGATGAGCCAAAATTGATGGCGGGACCTCCGCAACTTGCACCCTTGTCCAGAGCTCCCATTAACATGAAGGCCACGAATGACGCAAAAGCAGTCTTCGACGCGATCGGCAAGCTTGCGGGACTGACCGTGATTTTCGACGTGGACTTTACTTCGCGGCGCATCTCGGTGGAGTTATCTAACGTCACGCTGGAGCAGGCGCTGAACATTGTGGCGCTGCAGAGCAAGGCATTCTGGCGCCCGGTAACATCCAACATCATATTCGTCATTCCGGATCAGGCGCAAAAGCGCAAGGATTATGAGGAAGAGATCGTAAAAACGTTTTATCTGCGCAATACCGTTCTCCCGCAGGAGTTGACCGAAATCGTTACGGTGATCCGCCAATTGCTCGACCTGAGGCGCTTACAGCAGATCAACGCGCAGAATGCGATTGTGATCCGCGATACGCCTGACCGCGTGATGCTGGCCGGAAAAATTATCGATGACATCGATAAGGCCAAGCCCGAGGTCGTGATTCAAGTGGCAATCATGCAGGCGCGGCTCGACCGGATGAGAAATCTCGGCATTCAGCCCAGCACCAGCGCGTCGATTGCCTTTTCGAATCCAACGACAACCACAACAACATCGAGCACGACGTCGACAACTTCAACAACCTCGAGTCTCGGCGCCACGCTTAAGCAACTCCAGCCCGGGCAAAGCCCCGGCATCTTTTCGAACGGATACAGCGTGACGATGCCCAGCGCCCAGGCCAACTTCCTCATGACGGATACCTCCACGCACATCATTGACAATCCTGAAATTCGTGTTGTAGACGGGCAGACAGCCAAGCTTCGCGTCGGCGATCGAGTGCCGGTCGCAACCGGAAGCTTTCAGGCTGGCGTAGGCGTCGGCACGGGAACGGGCGGTGCCGGCCTGGTCAACCCGCTGGTCAATACGCAGTTCCAGTATCTGGACGTCGGCGTAAACGTAGACGTCACGCCGCGCATTCATCCCGATCATGAAGTCAGTTTGAAAGTAAATATCGTAGTCTCGTCGGTGACCGGGACTTCGAACATTGGCGGCATCAGCCAGCCGATCATCAGCCAGAGAAGCATTGAGCATGACATACGCTTGAAGGACGGTGAGGTCAACATCCTTGGCGGCCTGATCGAGCGAACGGATTCAGATATCGTCAATGGGTGGCCGGGACTGGCGAAGATTCCCTTTTTCAAATACTTCTTTTCGGGCGATACCGTGGACCATCAGGAAAACGAAGTCCTGATCGTATTGATTCCACACATTGTGCGGCTGCCATCGATTACCGCGGAAAATCTGCGCAGCATTGCATCGGGAACTGACACAAATGCCGAGGTCCACCTCGAAGATGAAGTGATGGCGCCTCCGATTCCAAAGGCGCAAGCTGCTCCGGTAGCGCCGGCTCCCGTTCCTGTACCAGCTGCTCCGGCTGCACAGCCGGCAGTACCGCAAAATACAGGACTGCGATTCGATCCGGGAACGGTTTCCATCAAACCCGGTGAGACAACAACCATCGGCGTCGTCGTTCAGAACGTGCAGGACCTCTACTCCATTCCGATGCTGCTGCAATTCAACCCCGCAGTGATTTCAGTGGAAGACGTCCGGCAGGGCGGATTCCTCTCCGGAGGCACGCAGGAAATTGCCATCGTCGAGCGCGTGGATAAGGAACGCGGACAGGCCATCATTTCCGCCACGCGCATGCCGAATACTCCGGGCGTTAGCGGCTCGGGGACGCTGGTTGGCGTGGTGGTCAAGGGCATTGCGCCGGGCAATTCCCAGCTTTCCATCGTTCAAGTGAATGCAAAAGACTCACAGCAACGACCGATCCAGATGGTGACCAGCGAGGCCGCGGTCCGGGTTCAGTAATCTTAGACGGCATCTCATGCGGCAACCTATTTCAAGGCGGCGCGCGAAGCGAAACGGCCAGGCGGGATTAAGCCTGATCGAATTGATTGTCGCTTGCGGAATTCTACTGGTCCTTTCCTCGGCTGCGCTGCCGATGGCGCGAACTTCGGTGAGGCGGCAGAGAGAAGTGGAATTACGGCGCGACTTGCGCGAAATGCGGGATGCAATTGACAGGTATAAGGATGACGCGGACAAGAACCTGATCCGCACGGAAGTTGGCAGCCAGAACTATCCACCCGATCTTGAAACGCTGGTGAAAGGAGTGACCATCAGCGCAGCCGGAGGAGCACAAGTCGGCGTCAGCGCGGGAGCTGTGGCCGGCACCAGCAGCACGGCGCAAGTAGGGACATTGCCCTCAACTACGAGCCAGTCCGGTTCTCAGACCCCGAGCAAGGTGCGCTACCTGCGCAAAATCCCGGTTGACCCGATGACCGGAAAAGCCGAATGGGGTTTACGCGCCATACAAGATGACCCCGATTCGCATAGCTGGGGTGGGCACAACGTTTTTGACGTATATTCCATGTCCCCCGATATGGCCATTGACGGAACGAATTATGAGGACTGGTAGAAAATTAATGCCCAAGAATGGACGCAGCAAGCAAGCAGAGGGCTTCTCCCTGCTGGAATTGATGATCGTTCTGACGATCATCATGATCCTGGCGACTATCGCGATTGGAAGATACGACAGGTCCGTTCTGCGTTCGAAAGAAGCCGTCCTCAAGCAGGACCTGTTTGTCATGCGTCAGGCGATCCAGTCCTACACGCTGGACAAGGAGGCCGCACCTACATCGCTGGAAGACTTGAAATCGGCAAAATATCTGGGTGAAGTGCCCATCGACCCAATGACGCACGCAAAAGACTGGCATACCGACTCTGAAGATGTCCTCTTGTCGCCCCAGCAAACCACAGTGGGAATCACGGATGTCCACTCCGCCTCGGATGCGATCTCCCCATTCGAAAACACACCTTATAGTTCTTGGTGATTGCCGGAAATCGTTCGCACTTCTTAATTGCCTTCCACAGTGTCCCATTCGGGCAGGGATCGCTGTCCAAGCATCGCTTCGGCGGCCCAATGACCCAGGTATACCGATAGCGCCACTCCGTGACCGCAGTAGCCTCCGAGGACAATGACCTGAGGACAATTCGGGTGCTTTGCGAATACCGGCGTCCAATCCTCCGGAATCAGAATTGGTCCTCCCCATCTGTGAGTGAACTCGATTTCGTACATGGCTGGATGCAAACCGCGCACCCGCCGTTCGAGACGCGCGATCAATTCTGCTGCCTGCTCCGTAGCGATATCGAGGTCAGCCAGTTCCCGCCAATCTTTCAAATGGACTAGCCCGCTGCCGAAAACAACCCCGCCGTTGGGCAATAGGCGTCCCCACAGATAAGGAAAATCGACGGTGTAAAAAGGTTTTTCCGACCCTAGTCCTATGGCCTCGCGTTGCGCATCCTTCATCGGTTCGGTTGCGAGGGCCAGTGTGAACTTGGGCTGCGCATGACTCATCAGACCGTTCAACTCGAGCGACATCGCATTTGTCGCCAGCAAGACTTTCTGAGCGCGCACGGTTTGGCCGCAGACGCGCAACTGCAAAGGATCGCGGAATTCAATATTTTCGATTGCGGCGTTTTCGAAAATCTGCACGCCCTGCGCTTCCGCCGACCGCACGAGACTGCTGACCATCTTTCCGGGATTTATGCTGCCACCGGGAACAAGTTTCACGGCGCGGAGGTTCCCCGAATCCTCCCAGGAGATTGGGGAATCCGGAATGCCTGCGGTGCGGCCAATTTCCCAAACGCCCGGAAGAGAAAGATCGCAATCCAGCGCCAGCTCTTTTACGATTCCAGAGAATCCAGTCAACACATCGCCAAGTCCGGGAAGGTCGCCCGCCGCGGTCTCGCTGAGCACCATTCCCCCGGTGTGCCCACTCGATCCAGCGCCCAGCAAACTGGATTCGAACGTGGCGACAGTCTTTCGAGGTTCCAGCTTCCTCAACCAGATCGCCGCCGACAGGCCCGAAAATCCTCCTCCGACGACAGCGAAATCGACGTTGGTGGGGATCGGTCGCCGTGTGGAGCGAAAGTCTATCTGCCAGGGCGTTTCTCCCCAGCGGGTCTTGAATCTGGAATCCGGCATCGCTTTTACACCCATTCGAAACTCACAATACATTTTTGATCGAGGGGTTGCTAAGGAAAATTACCCTTTTAGGATGCAGCGGGGTTTCGTCGAACTGAACCGGTCGCGGCTTATTCGCCCAATCCGAGTTCAGCGCCCGTGAAGCGTCGCTGGAAGCCCGCGAACTGCCCGAAGACAGGTGAGCCCATCGTGCTGGTGGTTAGTCCGTTGTTATTGAATACATCGTGGGGATTCTGATGGTTGGTGACGTCAATCGCATAGACGCCAATGCGAAGTTTGATCCTCTTGGTGGGTTCTTTGAACGGGATGTGGAGTGAGAAATTCTTATAGATCTTTCCGTCCAGGGAAAAATAATTGGGAAAACGCAAGCTGTTGGGCTGGCCGATGTAATTTTGCAGCACGTCCACGTCGGAATATGGATAGCCCGTATGCCAATCCAGCACCGGACTGACGACCACCTTCCACGGGAGGTGGAGATACCCCGAAGCGAGAAAGCGATAGGGAATGTCCGAAGGCATGACTCCATACATATTCGGACGGATGATCGGGGATTCAAAGGGAACATAGTTATCCGAAAGCGCATTGATATCCCCTCGCGCGCGGCTCCAGGCAAAAGAAGCATTGATTTCCGCAATTTCGTTAAAGCGGTAACGCGCCGAAATTTCCGCCTTGCGAAAGTGCGACGACCCGGTATTCAGCAGGGCCATCGTGCCGATGTTCCCGCTCACGGGAAAAATCGGGTCTATCACAAACAGGTTGAATGTGTGAGTTTCAATATAGCCAAGCCTTACGATGAGGTCTTTTCGTATCGACCTTTCGCCCTCCACATTCCAGGTAAACGTGCGCGGGCTGATACCAGGGTTGCTCCCCCCGGGAGAAGTCGAATTTAGACCGCCCGGCAGATATATGTTTTGCAGAATGATGGGCTGGCCCACCAACATGCCGGAAGAATTGTAGGAGCTAATCTGCCGGACTTGATTGTTGGCGTAGTCCGCGGCAAGCAACGGTACGTGGCCATAAACCAGGCCAACTCCTGCACGGATTACCGTCTTTCCGCTTCCCGGAGAGAAGGCAAAGCCCGTTCGCGGAGCGAATGCGAAACCGCGCCCTATCGATTGAGACGTCAATCGGGCGCCGAAGTTCAAGGACAAATGGGTATCCAGTGTCCAATTGTCCTGAACAAATTCCGAAACCTCAGAGCTGGATGCCTGCAATAAACCGGGGCCCTGAAAAATAATCAGTTCAGTCGGCAAGCCGGTCTGGTCCTCAACGTGAATAGGCCGGGAGGCGCTGCTTCCGTTGTAGGACCTGTATATAAAATCCGTGCCGAATTTCAATTCATGCCGGCCGTGAAAGGACTTGCCGGGCAATTGAATCGTCGGTATGGCCTCGACTTGATTTGCGGTTCGCACCCACGTATTGAAAAAATTGCCTCCCCAGCCTGAGGGCGAAATCGTCATGTCACCCATACCCTGGCCATAGGTCTTGCTGTTGAAGTACGTGTATCGAACGACGGTATCGAGGACCACACCGGAATCGAACTGGTAGAAATCGGAAATGCCGGCGGAGACTCCCCTCCTTCGGTAGTTGGCCGAGGCCGATTGAGGAATCAGCGCATCGATATTGACGAAATCATCGTTGGACGGAAAAATGTTAATGTTGACACTAAAAAGATGCTTGGGTGAAAACGTGTATTGGAAATTCGTCAACGAGTTGAAACTTCGGACGTAAGTCTCGTTGTACGGCCACGTAAGCCCGCGCACCGGATCTCTTCGGTAGGTGTACGTCATCTCTTCGAAATATGTGAATTTATCTTTGATGATCGGGCCGCCGAATTCCAGCCGCGGGGTGACATTGGCAATACCGACCAGGTGGCCGTCCTTGGCCCGGAACGAAGGGATAAAATTATGGAGCTTGGATATCCACGAATCCGGCGGCGGCTTCAGCTCGATGCGTGTCAGGCCACCGGAAAATCCTCCAAATTCGGCGCTGTCCGGCGTGCTGAAGACCTGGATGGATTGAATGGCGTCGACCGGAATCGGAATCGCGAAGCTTCCTGACACCGGGTCCACGTTTTCCGCCGAATCCACCAGCAACAGACCCTGACTTTCCGCCTGGCCGTTGAAATTCAGCTTCCCTTCCTGCGTCTTAATAACGCTCGGGGATGTGGACAGGGCCTCGGTAAACGCGGCAGTTTTAAGCGGCAACGCCTCCAATTCCTTTTCGCTCACCGTGGCGCTCGCGCTGACGCTTTGCGTGGCTACCTCCGTGGCTTCTCCCTGGACTTCCACCTTCTCATTCACGGTGCTAATTTGCAGGACTCCATCTGCGACAGCCATCTGCCCGGATTCAATGGTTACTGTCGATGTCCACGGATTAAAACCCTGCACGGTGGCTTCGAGTGTGTAGCTGCCCGCGGCAAGATGGGTAAATTCGTAGTGTCCGTCGGAATTCGTTGCCGCTGTCTGGGAAGTGGTCGCGGGAGAGGGACCGGTCAGCTTAACATTGACGCCGCCAAGGCTGTTTTTCGAGCCTTTTCCGGTAATGACCGCGATGGTTCCGCTGATGGAAGCGGTTGACGCTTGTGGCGTCCCTCCGGGTGGCAAGGCCGACGCGGGAATGGCGCCTAGTGAACGAACGCCAAACAAGATTGCGAGGAGCAACATCTGAGCAAGATTCATCCTCTTACAAAACATCTTCAACTAGGCACTCCCCCATTGAATGGTAACCTGGAATCGCAATAAACCATGCTGTCATTTGGGCAACACTTTACCCAGGCATGTTGTGTCGGTTAGTGGGATTTGTTTACTTCCCCTCTGTTTGACCGCAGGACTCAGAAATTAAAAGACTTATCTGAGTAAATTGCGGACAAGTCTAATGGTCCCTCGATTTGACTCCTGAACCAAACCTTAGGTTGCATGGATTTTCCTAAACGGTTACCCGCAATGTGAGTCGCTTTTCCCCGGACGGTCCCAAGAGGTGTACTATGATGCCGTTTTCCATGAAGCGGTATGGGTATCGATTCGGTAGTTCCGTGCTCACCGCTCGAAGCAACCAATCGTGCGACCTTGAAGCTCAAAGGGTTATAGGTTAGAAGTAAGTGCAATATATGGGAGAGACCAATGCCGGGCAATTCGTCTCAAATATTTTTGAGGAATCCGCGCCGATACGAAGTAGCCTGCTTGGCTGCTTTGCTCGCGTTATTCTTAATTTCTTCGGCTTCCGGGCATGCACAGGCCGCACCCTCGATCGGCTCCCAGGCGGGTATTTCGAACGCGCCGCCGCCGATTCCGATCGATCAGATCATTCAGAAGTTCGCGGCGCGCGAGGCTGAATTCAAGACCGAGCGTGACAACTTCACTTACACGCAGACTTTTGTGATACAGACGCTCGATTCCGGCGGCCGTGCAGATGGCGAATACCGAATGACAAGCGAAATTGTGTTTACACCCTCGGGCAAGCGCTTTGAAAAAGTGACCAGCGCCCCTCCGCCAACCCTGGAACGAATTTCTTTATCGCAGCAGGATTTGGACGACCTGGAACACGTTCAGCCATTTGTCCTTACAACCAACGAATTGCCCAAATACAACGTCAAGTATGTGGACCACGAACCGCTGGACGAACTGGGAACGTACGTCTTCGACGTTGCGCCGAAAACAATCGAGAAGAATCAGCGCTACTTTCAAGGCCGTGTCTGGGTAGAAGACAAGGATTTCGAAATCGTGAAGACCGATGGAAAAGCTGTCCCCGATATCAAGAAAAAGGGGCAGGAGAATGTATTTCCTCGGTTCGAAACGTTTCGCGAAAACGTGGAAGGCAACTATTGGTTCCCCACCTATACGCGTTCGAATGATGTGCTGCATTTCAGCAACGGCGACATTCCGATCAAAATGACGGTCCGGTATGAGAACTACAAGCGGTTCGGAGTGACCATTAAAATCGGAGCGCCTACGACGACGAAGAAGGACGAGGAAAAGTAATAGTTCGACTGTGCTCGCACCAAAAAGAAAGAGAGATTCCTCGCTTCGCTTCAGCGCGAGCGCTCGGAATGACGACGTTGCCATGGTGGCTTGATTACTCGGCACAATGCCATTTACGCGTAGCGGAAAAGGGCCTTGAATCCGTAATCCATGTGCTGCTGGATATGGCAATGGAATAGCGTCGGGCCCGGTTGATCGGCCACCATGTCCACGGTGACACGTCCGTAGCCCGGCGCGACCACGGTATCCTTCATGATTCCTGCCGTGGCTTTTCCATTGATCTCGACCAGTTCGAACGAGTGCCTGTGCATATGCAAAGGATGGGCGTCTTCGCTGCGGTTTCTGAACACGATTCGGTAGCGGCTTCCCTTCTTGAGGAGGAATTCCTGTTCGTGGGGATATTCCTTCCCGTTCACGGTCCAACTATTGAACAGGCCTGCGCCGCTGGGAATTTTTTGGAAAATCATGTCGATGGTTTGGTCCGGCTTCGGTTGCGTCCCACTCCCGCCAAAGATTGTGTAATCCCAGACCGATTTCGGCGGGGCGACCCACTGCGGCTGCTTGTGCTGATTCGCGTACTCGACCAGCACACCCATCCCGGCATTGCGCACATTATCGGTGGTCACTCCAAGGATCCAGACTCCCGGCTGGTTCATCTCGACTATCGCATCAGCGCGCTCTCCCGGACCCAGATCGATCGCATCGACGACTTGCGGCGTTGGAACGGCATTGCCGTCCAGCGCCACGATTTGAAATCGGTGGCCCGGCAACGCCACGCGCCGATTCATGCTGGCGCTCGCGTTTAGAAGATGCATCAACACACGGTCGCCCTGACGCACTCGAATCGGCTCGCCTGCTCCCAAGGATTTATCATTGATGGAGAACATCTGGTAGCCGACCTCGAGGCCCGACGGACTGGTGTCCAACGTCTTGGGCCTCTCCGGCTGTGGGCCGGATGTGCTTTCGTCGTCATCGTCGTCTTCTTCGGGGTTGAAAAAAGGCTCCCACTCGCGCAGAGCGAGAAATACTTCCTTATCGTACTTCCCCGGATCGTTTCCCGATTCGATCAGGAGAAAGCCAAATTGACCGGTGTAGGTCCCCCGGTGCAGGTCCGCCATAGCCATGACATGGGAGTGGTACCAGCGCGTCCCGGCAGGCATGGGCACAAATTGATACCGGATGCGGCCATGCGGCGGCACCATCGGAGTGCCCTCCTCCTCGACTCCGTCGACTTCTGGCGGAATAAACAGGCCGTGCCAGTGGACCAGTTCAGGGACGTCCGTATCATTTATAACGTCCACTGTTACTGGCTTTCCCTCCCGCATTCGAAGCAGTGGGCCGGGGGACGTCCCGTTGTATCCGATGGTGCTGATGGTGCGATTCGGCGTGAGTTCGACCAAGACGGGAGCGATTCGCAGCGTGATATCCGCGTTCGAAGCATCCGGAGTGGGCGAATTGGCCTGCATTCCCGGCTGAATCTGCGACATCAGCAGCTTGGCCGCGCCTAATTCGATAGCGGCAGCGCCACCGAACTTCACAAAATCTCTGCGGTTCACGATCTCCTCCAGCCAGCCGCCATCAATTTAGAATCCTCTCATGCCGATATCATGTGTTCAAGTCCAACCCGGATTTCCAGCAAAGCCCTAATGAGCATGGCGACCACAAAAATCACGACCGGCGACGAATTCCAGACCTAAGCTCTTTCATCGAATAAGTCCTACTGTTTCAGGTACGATGTCAGGCAACGCACACCCTAGACACGTGCAGCATCCGGGCAAATGACTCAAGTTCTAAAACGGGCGGAATCTGGCGGGTCCAGGAATCTGAGCGATGCCAAAGTAGCGTGACGAGTCTATTGAATGGCGTGTTCGGCAGGTAGCAATTCCCGGTGGCAAATCATTTCCGGCGGTACTTCTGAACCTTCCGGCCCTTCGATTGTTCCTTCTTCGCATATAGCGAGCCGTCCGCAGTCTCCAATAATTGCTGAACGGAATTCCCGGATTGCGGAAACGTGGCGATTCCAATACTTAAGCTCAAATGCGGAAATTCTGTGTCGTGCTCCAGGCGATCGTGGATGCGATCGGCCACTTGTTGCGCGGCAACCTCGCCAGTCTCAGGCAACACCAGAGCGAATTCATCGCCTCCGTAGCGCGCCGCCGTGTCAACAGAACGGCAATTCAGGCGAAGGATGTCGGCCACACGGCAGAGGGCGCGGCTGCCGACCAGGTGCCCGTAGCGGTCATTGATAATTTTCAGGCCATCGAGGTCCATCAGCAGAACAGAAAAAGGACGGTTCGTACGGCCCGACCGCTCCAGTTCGATTTGTATAACATCCACCAGGCGGCGGTAATTCGCCAGGCCTGTGAGGCTGTCACTGATGGCCAGGGTGCGAACCTGTCTGAACAGGTGTGCATTGTCGATCAACGTGGCGCCGAGAAGGACGACATAGCCGACGGTATTGACAAACTGCGAAGCGGCGGCAGGCGCGTCAAGCAGGCGCGCGGATTGCGTCGCAATGATGTGGCTGGCGGCGTTTATGCCCGCCACCCAGACGAGCACGGAATCGAATGCAAAACCTTCGCCTTCGTTTCCATGTTTCAGGACAATTGCGGACACAAGAAAGAGCAGTGCGGGGACTATGTCCCAGGGACGCGACACGAAGCTCAGCGGACGAATTGGGGGATCGTGAGGAAAAACGAAGAAAGCCACGGCAACCATGCATGCTGCGGTGATAACGATCGCCGCCACGGAGAGGATGTTCTTTTTCGGCTCGCGCGGCCAGGGCACATGCTTGTCGAGAGTATAGGCCGTCAAAAAAAGCAGCGCCATAAAGGTCTGGCCGATCATCCAGGAAAGTGGCACGCGGAAATGTTCCGAACGCACCAGATAGTGCTGGTAGAGCTCGGGGATGGCCACTAACTGAATGATGCCGCGCACGGCAAAAGTCAATCCGAGCAGCAGCGAGACGCGGTTGCTGGTGCCGTGGTACCGCACCAAAACATTGGCGGCAATCGTAAAGCTCAGCAGGGCGGATATGATCTGCGCGCTGGACCAGGCGAGCGGATTTATATCCACGTTCAGCTGCCGCAAAAAGTGGCCGAATACTACAAGCCCGACACACAGGAACGCGACCAGCCACGCTGTGCTGGTGATGCGCCTTGCCAACCTGAATTTGGCGAGTGCTGCCATATTCGTTAGATGCCACTTTCCTATTGGGAGTTACCTTGTCTTGGGAGTGTGTTTCTTTACAAAACATGAGGAGAACAGCGGATTTTCCCCGGTTTTTTCGGTTCCGAGCAAATTTAGGGAGTGGCGTGATTTGTGATTCGTGAATCGCCTGCCCGTGTGATAGCGAAAGGTGCTTTCTAATTTAACATCAGGACAGTTTTCCTGTATAGAGGGCCATGCCTACTGCGGCGTGCATGTCGATTTTTTCCAGTGCGCGGATTTCGGCTTTGCTACTGATGCCTCCGGCGGCGGTGATGGGGCGCTTTGTGGCGAGGCGCAGTTTGCGGAACCAATTTAGATTTGTTCCGCGCATGGTGCCTTCAGCATCTACGTAGGTGCAGAGAAATTCGGAGGCGTATTTTTCGAGTTCGGGGATTACTTCGTCAGGGCGCAGGCGGAGCTTTTCTTGCCATCCGCGCACAAGAATGCTGCCGCCTTCGGTATCGAGGGCGACGATGATTCGCTTGCGGCCGATTTTTTCCACCAGGCGCTTTAGAAACGCTGCGTTCACTTGACCGTCGCTGAATGCGGCGCTTCCTATAACTACTTTTTCGGCTCCCCATCCGGCGATTTTTGCTGCTTGCGCCACCGTACGAATTCCTCCGCCGACGCGGACGCGCATCTTGCGCTTGGCTGCGGCGGCACAGAGTTGGCGGACTAGCTTCGCGTTGCTTCCCTTTCGCATTGCGGCGTCGAGATCGATGACGTGGATCAGCGGGTAGCTGCCAAACCTGTCAAGCAAGCCGAAAACATCATCAACGGCCAGTTTGCGTTCGCGGCCGTGGACTAGTTGCACGGCGCGGCCGTCCTGGAGATCAATGCAAGGAATCATCATTTGGAATTTTTCAGCCCGTCTGGCGAACGGAGACGCCGTTTTCGCCGAGATATTTTTTTAGTTCTCCCAAGCCCTGAATGCGATCGTGGAAAATCGAGGCGGCCAGCGCGGCGTCGGCGCGGCCTTCGCGGAAGACTTCGAGGAACGTTTCGGGAGCGTCCGCGCCGCCCGAGGCGATCACCGGTACGTTTACGGCGCGGGAAATTGCCGCCGTTAGTTCACAGTCGAAGCCCGAGCGCGTGCCGTCTTTGTCCATCGAGGTGACCAGAATTTCTCCCGCGCCGCAATCCACTCCGCGGCGCGCCCATGCGACGGCTTCCATACCGGTGGGGACGCTTCCACCGCGCACGAATGCCTCCCAATGGTCGCCTACGCGCTTGGCATCGATCGCGAGAACGACTGCCTGCGACCCGAACTCCGCCGCTAGCGCCGTGAGCAGATCGGGATTGCGAATCGCGGCAGTGTTCACCGTGAGCTTGTCAGCGCCGGCACGCAGGATCGCGCGGCCTTCATCGACTGTGGCTACGCCGCCGCCCGCTGTCAGCGGGATCGCCAACTCGGCAGCGACTCGGCGAACCGTTTCGAGAAACGTGGGGCGATGGTCGCGGGACGCGGCAATGTCCAGGACGACGAGTTCGTCGGCGCCTTCGACGTTGTAGCGCGCGGCGAGCGCTGCGGGATCTCCCGCATCGCGCAAATTTACAAACTGCACGCCCTTGACGACGCGTTCGCCGTCGGTATCGAGGCACGGGATTATTCTGTGAGCGAGGCTCATCGCTTGCCGCCGGCGTATCGCACGTAGTTGGAAAGGACCTGCGCGCCGACGGGGCCGGATTTTTCCGGATGAAATTGCGTCGCGAAAACATTTCGCTGTTCGAGCGCGGCCACGAACGACGCGCTGTGGTCGCACAGGGCGACGGCGGCTTCTCCGGCGTCGAGCGCCGCATAGGAGTGCGCGAAATAGAAATACGCGTCGCTCGGGACGCCTTCGAGCAGCACGCTGGGACGTACGCGGCGCAATTTATTCCATCCCATGTGCGGGAGACGATCGGTCGGCGGCAGCGCGGAAACGTTCTGCGGGAAAAGCGCCAGTCCGGCATCGCCAACGGCTTCGTCGCTGGTCGCGAACATGGCCTGCAGACCGAGGCAGATGCCGAGCAGCGGAATTCCCTTTGAAACTGCGTTGCGCAGAGGCTCGCCGAGGCCGCGTTCGTCGAGCGAACGCATCAGCGCACCGAAATGTCCGACGCCGGGGAGAATCAGGGCGTCGCAGGAAGTCAACGCTTCCGGCGTGGAGGCGCGAATCGAGGAGACGCCGAGGCGCGTGAGAGCACGCTCGACCGAGGGAAGATTTCCGGCACCGTATTCGACCAGGGCGATGTTCATAGCATCTCTTTCGTGCTGGGGAGTACTCGCTTTAATTGCGGATCGCGCGTGGCGGCGAAGCGCAGAGAGCGCGCGAATGCTTTGAAGATCGCCTCGACCTGATGGTGCGACGAGCGGCCGTAGAGCAGCTTCAGGTGCACGTTCGCTCCGGCAGCCTGCGCGAAGCCGCCGAAAAAATCGTGTAGCAATTCGGTTTGCAGTCCGCCAACGTATTTCGCAGAGAATTTCCATTTGCAGACAAGGTGCGGCCTCCCGCTGAAGTCGATCGCCGCTGCAGCGAGGGTTTCGTCCATCGGCATCAGAAAATATCCGGCACGCAGGATGCCGCGCTTGGAGCCGAGCGCCTTGCGGACGGCTTCGCCCAAAACGATTCCGACGTCCTCGACGGTGTGGTGCTGATCGACTTCCAAGTCGCCTTTCGCTATGAGTTGCAGGTCCATCGCGCCGTGGCGCGCGACCAGCGTCAGCATGTGGTCGAGAAACGGTATGCCCGTGGAAATTTTGGCGCGGCCCTGCCCGTCCAGGTTCAGCGTCGCATGAATGTCGGTTTCGGTGGTGGTTCGGTCGATCGTCGCTTTTCTCATCGCCAGAATTTCTCCAGATCGTTGACGCTGTGGAGCACTTCGATCGCGCCGAGTTCGCGCAATTTGGCCGCGCGATACCGGTGCGCTTCGGTGCCTGCCGGCAGAACTCCGAAAAAAGGGACGCCGGCGCGTTGGGCCGACAGCGCGTCGTCGATGTTATCGCCCAGGTAGAGAGCGCCTTTCGGCGGAGCGCCCGCGAGCAGGACGTGCAATCCTTCCGGGTCGGGCTTGCCTTTGGTTACATCGTCCATCGTAACTGCGCGGCGGAAAATTCCCTCCGCGGGACTGCCCTTGAGCGTGTGGCGCAGTTCGCGGCGGGTGCGTCCGGTGAACAAAGCAAGCTCCGCGCGTTTGGACCAGTGTTCGAGGCGCGAATGCCGGATGAGCCACTTCTCGCGCACCACATTTCCGGGCCGATCTTTCGTCCCCCAATAGAACTTCATAAAACGCGCTTTTACTTTTTCGTAAGGGACGTCATGCCCCAGAGACGCAATCCAATCGGTGCTGAGGCGCCAATCGTCGTTGTAGCCGGAGCGATTCTTCCACCGGTGAATTTCGGCAAACGTGACGCGGCGCTCGGTGAAAAAATGGACCGTGTCGATGATGGACTTGTGAAACGATCCGCGCACGTCCAGCAAGACTCCGTCGACATCGAAAATCACGAGTTTTGGAGAAAGCTTCAAAGGATACCCTCAATTGCGCGCAGCAGGCGGCGCGTGTCAGTGCGCCTGCCGGCGCTGATACGTATGAATCCCTCGCGCGGAAAATCCTTTCGTTCGCGTATTAGAATTCCCTTTCGGTCCAGCGCACGCACCAGATGGTGGGCTTTAGAACCAAAATCCACGAGAACGAAATTTGCCTCGCTAGGATAGACCCGCGCGCCAAGATTCTTCAGTCCTTTTTCCAGGATCGCGCGGCTTTGCAGCACTTCTCGCGTGTAGTTGCGCAGGAATCGAGCGTCTTTGATGGAAGCTTCGGCGGCTACCAGCGCCGCGGTGTTTACCGGGTAAGGTGTGCATGCGCGGCGCATTGCAGATAGGATTTCGGGCGCGGCGAACAGGCATCCGATGCGCAATGCCGCCAAGCCAGCGGATTTCGAAAATGTGCGGGAGACGATCAGGTTCGGATACTTGCGAATCCACGGAAGGATAGTCAGGCCAGAAAAATCGAAATAGGCCTCATCCACCAGCACCAGTGTTTTTGCGGCGGCTTGCAGAATCCGGCGCAAATCTTCGGACTGAACCAAAGTGCCTGTGGGATTGTTGGGATTCGCAATGAAAAGGACACGCGGAATCTTTCGCCCGGAGGCCCGGAGCGTTCTCACAACTTCTGCAACGGGAAATCTCATTTTCTCGTCATACCGCAACGCGATGACTTGGGCTCCCGCTAGTTCGGCAAAAAAGCGGTACATGTCGAACGTGGGCTCGGCGACCAGAACTGTGTCGCCCTTTTCGATGAACGTATCGGCAATCAGGTGCAGAGCGTCGTCGATGCCGTTGGTCAGGTGAATTTCGTCCGGCCGCACGCGGAAAAATCGAGCGAGTCGGCGCGTCGTTGCCTGATACTCGGGATAGATCGCCATCTGCTCGGCGGTCATGCGGGATAGCGCGCGAAGGACTGCCGGCGAACATCCCACTGTGTTCTCGTTGAAATCGAGACGGAGTTTTCCGGCGCGGCCTTCTTTGGGCGCGTTGTACGGAGCCAGCGCGAGCACGGCACGGCGAACGGAAATCTTCGGCAGCTTTACTTTTTTCACCGGCGGACCTCGACGGCTCGCGCGTGCGCCTCAAGCCCTTCCGCCCTCGCCATGGCGGTTACTACGGGAGTTAGGCGCTTGAGTCCGGCGCGCGAAAGCTCCTGCGTGCTGGAGCATTTTACAAAATCGGCGACGCTTAAACCGCCGCGCGCGCGGGCCCAGCCGGACGTTGGCAGGACGTGATTGGTGCCGCTGGCGTAATCGCCGATGGGCTGCGCGCTCCAGGGGCCGAAAAAAACGCTGCCAGCCTCGGATAGTTTTTCTCTCAGGGCTTTGTCTGCCGACGGAACACTCAAATGTTCCGGTGCAACGCGATTGGAGAAGCGCACTGCGGCGTCCAGCGAAGGTGCGACGAGAATCATGCTCGCGGATCGAAGCGATTTCCACGCAGGATTCGTTTTCGGTAACTCTTGAAGCTGGGTCGCAACTGCCGAGGCGACATCGCGGGCGAGCCGCGCCAACGGAGTGACCATCAGCGCGACGGCATCGGGATCGTGCTCGGCCTGAGCGAGAATGTCGGCGGCGATGAAACTCGGGTTACCGCCTGTTGCGAGAATCAGAACTTCGGTGGGACCGGCGGGCATGTCGATCGCGCAGTCGTTCGAGACGGTACGTTTGGCGGCGGTGACGTAGCGGTTTCCCGGGCCGCAAATCTTGTTCACGCGCGGAACAGATTCGGTGCCGTATGCAAACGCGCCGATGGCCTGCGCGCCGCCGATACGGGCGATTTCCTTGACGCCAAGAAGGTCCGCAGCGGCGAGCAGCGCGGGACTCGGCTTCGGACAGGCGACTACGATGCGCGTCACTCCAGCGACTTGCGCTGGAATCGCTGTCATCAGTAGCGTCGAAAAAAGCGAAAAACGGCCGCCGGGAATGTAGCAGCCAATTGTGCCCATCGGAGTGACTCGCTGGCCGACGCGGACACCCGGCTCGACCGTTATGGTCCACGACCGCGGAAGTTGCCGCTCGGCTACGCGGCGAATATTTCGGGCGGCATGCTGAATGGCTTTCAGCAGATCGCGCGGGACATCGCGCCGGGCCGCTCGCAATTCCGCGCGGTCGATCCAGAGCGTGTCGCGCGTGAGTTGCAAGCCGTCGAGACGCTTTACCCAGCGAAACAGCGCGGCATCCCCGCCTTTGCGAACATCGGCGAGGATTCGCGATGCGATTTCATCGGCGGCGGCATCGTGCGATGTGCGTCGCGCGAAGAATTTCGCGGCCACGGCGTCGGTGAGTTTGAGAATGCGCATCGGTGCCATTTTTCAGTTATTCCCCCATCACACTTCAGAGCACAATCTTGTTCAGCGGATACTCGACAATTCCCTGCGCCCCAGCTGCTTTCAAGCGCGGAATAATTGTGCGCACCACGTTTTCGTCCACAATCGTATTCACGGCAAGCCAGTCAGGATCGCTCAAAGTGGATATCGTCGGATTCTTCAATGCAGGGAGCGCTCCCAGCAGTGCGGCAAGATGCTCCTTGCGGACGTTGAGCATGATGCCCACTTTGGTGTATGCGGCAATCGCTCCGGACAGCAGGAGCACGAGGTTGGAAATTTTCTCGCGCTTCCACGCATCGGCGTAGGAGGCATGATTGGCAATGAACACCGTGCGCGATTCCAGAACCGTATCGACGATGCGCAGGCGATTTGCGCGCAGCGACGAGCCTGTTTCGGTTACTTCCACGATTGCGTCCGCGAGTTGCGGAACTTTTACTTCGGTGGCGCCCCAGGAAAATTCCACCCGCGCAGTGACGCCGTGCCGCTCCAGATATTTCTTCGTGAGGTTCACCACCTCGGTGGCGATCACCTTTCCTTCCAGGTGTTTCACCGTTTGAAGGGGGCCATCCTCGGGCACGGCGAGCACCCAGCGCACGGGCGCGAGGCTTTGCTTCGAGTAGAGCATCTCGCCGATTTCAGCCACGTCGGCGCTGGTTTCGGCGACCCAGTCGCGGCCAGTAATTCCGGCGTCGAGCGCGCCGGTTTCCACGTACCGCGCCATTTCCTGCGCGCGCACGAGCATGCAGTTAATTTCCGCGTCGTCGATTCCCGGAAAGTAGCTGCGCGAATTGATTGAAATGCGCCAGCCGGCCTTGGCAAAAAGCGCGACGGTGGCGTCCTGCAAGCTCCCTTTGGGAATGCCAAGCCGAAGTATGTTCATTGGCGTGCGTCCTTATAGACATCCTTGGGATCGAACTTCCGCTCTTCCACGACTTCGGCCTCTCCACCAGGCGAAAGGCGCCGGAAAAAGCACGAGCGATACCCTTCGTGGCAAACACCCGGCCCAAGCGCCTCAACTTTGATCAGGAGCGTGTCCACGTCGCAATCGACGCGCATTTCGCGGACGCGAAGGACGTGTCCACTCTGTCCGCCCTTGCGCCACAGTTTGTTTCGCGTGCGGCTGAAGAAGGTGACTTCGCCGCTGGCCTGTGTGGCCGCATAGGCCTCTTCGTTCATGAAGCCGAGCATCAGGACTTCTCCCGTTTGCGCATCCTGAACGATGGCGGGGAGCAATCCGTCGAGTTTGGTGAAATCCAGATCCATCCTTCCTCCTGAAACAGCGCAAAAACCGCGCCAAAATAAAAAACCCGCTGGCGCTTACCGCGCCAGCGGGCCTATGAGTGCGAATCGAAGTGCGCTACTCAAGCCTCCGCGGACACGGCGATGCACCGTGATGATGATGGTGACCGTAATGTCGCGCGGAAAGCCGCATGGCGAGTAAGACTATACAAGAGCAGCCAATTTACGTCAAGCGTGGCCGAACTCCTGACATGGTGAAGCTTAGTCGATGTATACTCACCCAGCCAATTTCTTGATGAAGGCTCGGTCACCAAACACGGCTGAGGAGAAGCAGAAATGGCAGGTCAGTTTCAAACACTTTTTCGTTTTTGGTGGACATTCGATGCCCCCGTTAACCGCCGAACTTATTGCCTCCATGGCTTTAGTTTAGCTGCTGTCAAGTATCTTGGGGATGCAACACTCTTTGCGCTTACCACGGGACGTTTTTGGAAGCCGACGGACTATCTTCAAATCACTCATTCGTTGATGTGGACTACTCTTCCCGGCACTCCAAATTGGCTCTTTCCACTGCTAGGTATCTGGACGCTACCTTTTCTGTGGATTGGCATAACGCTGACACTGCGGCGCACGCTCGACGCGGGAGTATCGCCGTGGTGGACCCTGTGTTTCTTTGTGCCTTATTTCAACTATGTGGTCATGGCAGCGATGTGCCTTATTCCAACTTCTACAAATGGTTCCAAACCGAGCGGCCTTGTCAGACTGTCTGGTAAACGGGTTCCCAGCGCATTTTTAGGCATTAGTGGAGGCATCGTCCTGGGAATAATCATGGTGGCGTTGGGAGTATTTCTTAAGCGCCAGTATGGATTCTCCCTTTTTCTGGGAGCGCCTTTTGCAATGGGGACTTTGACCGCATTTCTCTTCAATCGCCAATATTCGGCTACATTGCGAGAAACGATTCAAGTGACAATTTACATGTTCATTTCCGTCGCCGGCGTGCTGTTCCTTCTGGCCTTCGAAGGAGCGATGTGCATTGCCATGGCAATTCCTCTCGGGCTCTTGATCGGGTTGTTTGGGGCTGCCGTGGGGCGAGCAATCGCTCTGTGGGGGCAGCGTACTCTTCCCCCGGCTATTTCTGCGATACTCCTGTTTCCAGTCTGCGCGTTGCTTGAACCGCCTCATAGGACCGGCCGGGTTCTGCATGAAGTGCAATCGTCAGTTGTAATTGACGCTCCACCGGAACGCGTATGGCCGCACGTGATTGCGTTCCAGCCCATCGCGGAGCCGACGGATCCAGTGTTCCGTCTTGGAATAGCCTACCCACAATATGCTCGAATTGAAGGTGCTGGGGTAGGCGCGGTTCGCTATTGCGTATTCTCAACAGGACCGTTCGTCGAGCCGATTACGGATTGGGAGCCTGGGAAGCGACTTGGATTCGATGTAAAGAGTTCACCAGCGCCGCTTGGCGAGTTGAGTTTGTACAAGGATGTTTCTCCGCCACACCTGCATGGCTATTTAAGGTCGCGGCGCGGAGAATTCCGCCTCGTTGCCCTTCCTGGAGGTCATACCAGGCTTGAAGGAAGCACGTGGTACGAAATCGAAATGGCACCCGAACCCTATTGGCGATTATGGAGTGATTTCTTGATTCATCGAATTCATGACCGCGTTCTGGACCACATCAAAGTTGAGGTTGAGACGAATCCATAAGCCAATTTGATCAACTGCCTGCAGTCGTTTCCGTATGGTTCTGCAGTTAGCGCGAGGGTCTTTCGAACTTCACTTGACACCGCAAAACACCTGCCGTAAGGTCGTCTTCAAGGCTACAGTATGATCGAGAGTTACATAGCCACCCCCTCCGCAGCCTGAAAGCGCATTTATGGACCTGACCGAGACAGTTCGAACGCTCCTGAAACAAAAGGACCAGAGCGTCTGGCAAATTTCGCCGGAAGCCTGCGTTTACGACGCGATCGAAATCATGGCGCAAAAGTACATCGGTGCCCTTCTGGTGGTCGATCAGGGTGGTCTTATCGGCGTCGTGTCCGAGCGCGATTATGCGCGCAAGGTGATCCTGCAGGGAAAGTCCTCCAAGCAGACGTTGGTGAAGGAAATCATGACGAGCCCGGCGATTTCCGTGACTCCCGATCAGACGGTCGAAGAATGCATGAGAATCATGACCGATAAGCACCTCCGGCATCTCCCGGTCATTGAGGGCGATCAAATCCTCGGAGTCGTTTCCATCGGCGATCTGGTGAAGTCGATGATTTCCGCTCAGCAGCAAACGATCTCCCAATTGCATAACTACATCACCAACCAGTATCCAGGCTGAGACCTGGACCCGCCGTTTTCCCCGCATGTCGGTACTGACTAGATGGAGCGGGTTGACGGCCTTCCCGTTCCGCATCTCCTACACCCTGCGCATAAGTACCCCATTGACAGCGTGAAAGAACCGGAAGAAGCTATCCTCGAAAATTATCCTGGAGAAGCGAAAAATGAAGATGAGAACGACGATAGTTCTGGCGATTCTAATGTTCGTGGTGCCGTCCTATAGTCAGGACAAAAGTCCGGTTGCCGAAACGAAATCTCCACCCAAGGCCAAAGTAGCGACGCAACCGGAGGAGGGGCATTTCTACTTTCATTCCTGGCACAACGGCGAGATTAAAATCTGCGAGACTTACTCGGGCGAGCCGAACTTAATTGTCTGCAATAGTGACGACGATATACAGTGGGGAAACTCATTCCTGAATATGATCGCAGATAATCAACGGGCCGGTAAGACCGAAGAACAGAGCTACCGTCAGGCATTGGCTTTTGCCTCCAAGCACGGAAAAATGTTTACTGCCACATTCTCGGAAGATCCGTGGCCGAAACCCCAAACCGGCCTCAAATTGAGCACGTGGACCTGTAAGAAAGACAAGATTGTCGCGTGCGATCTGGGTGGGCACTCGATGTGACGAGTGCGAGAGCGACGAACTCCGTCAATATCCACCAAACGAGACTCGCGGAATTTAAACGCGATTCAAAAATGAAATTCCGGCTATACTCTCCCCCATACACGAACTCGGCGGCGCAGAGCCCGCCTTCAGGAGAACAACGATGCGAAACATGGCGGCCATTTTATCCCGCATAGCGATACTTGCGCTGGTGTTCACGGGCAGCGCGTCTGCTCAGGAGACATCCGAATGGACCACGGAGTATCCACCGTTTCACATTGCCGGAAATCTGTATTACGTGGGCAGCAAAGGACTCGCGAATTATCTGATCGCCACGCCGCAGGGCAATATCCTGATCAATAGCGATCTGGAAAAAACCGTGCCGATGATCCGGGCGAGCATTGAAAAGCTGGGATTCAAATTTAGCGACACGAAAATTCTGTTGATCAGCCACGCGCACTGGGATCACGACGCGGGCAGCGCCGCCGTCATAGAAGCAACCGGCGCGAAGTACATGGTGATGGACGCCGATGCCCCGGTGGTCGAATCCGGCGGCAAATTGGATTTTAACTACGGCGGACCCACTGGAAATCTCTACCAGCCAGTGAAAGTAGATCGCGTGCTACACGATGGCGACGAAGTAAAGCTTGGCGGCACGACGCTGGTCGCGCACCTTACGCCGGGCCATACCAAGGGATGCACGACGTGGACGATGAAGGTGACCGAAGGTGGGAAGACCTACGACGTAGTGATTGTCGGCAGCCCCAACGTAAATAAAGGCTTCAAACTGGTGAACAATGAAAAGTACCCGCAGATCGCGGAAGACTACGAACGCATGTGGCGCGTTTTGAAGTCACTGCCCTGCGACATTTTTCTCGGCGCGCATGGCGATTATTTCGGGATGCTGGAAAAATATCCGCGCATGAAGGACGGAGTGAACCCCTTCATCGATCCCGATGGCTACAAGAAATATATCGCGCAAAAGGAGCAGGCATTCCGCGTGGAACTGGCAAAGCAGAAAGCCGAGGCAACAAAGTAATCCTGTCTCAGGCGGGCCTTCCCACCGTTGGCATTCCGGTTGGATTGTTGAACTCGATGACCGGCAACAGGTGGAGATATTCAGTCTCCAGCAACTCTGTCAGTTCCGAGCGCTCCTTCGGATCCAGACGCGGCAGGCAGGTCGCCAGGAATTCATCGTCCGGCGCAGAATCCGATTCCGGCAATTCCGGAGTTTCCGCATCGGGTGAAGCAACCAGGCTGTGGCGTTCACAAAAATGATCTGCCGCGGAAACGATACCGACCAGATACGGATCGCGTACACTGCGCTCCGGATGGTGATGATTTTCGAACACGTCGATGAAAGACGGGAAGAAATTCCAGGACTTTCCGATCCAGCCGCCGACCTCGCAGTGATTGAGCCCGAAGAAATCCTTTTCTGCCTCCAGTGAACCGCCCCAGGGTCCGCTGACCGTTTCGCCCTTCAGCAGATGCTCTTCAGCCGCCACCACGAGCAGTGGAAGCATTCCGATATCGTGCAGCAATCCTCCCAGATAAGCCTGCTCGCGCTCTGAATACTCCATCCATTTGGCAATGCGCTCGCTGAGCAAACCGCTCATGAAACTGTGCTGCCAAAAAGTTTGCACTTCGCCGCGAGGCAATTGGCGGCCGGAGAATTCCATCACCGAGCAGGTGAGGACCAACGTGCGGAGCCGCTCCGAGCCCATCAGCACGGCGGCCTCTTCGATGCTCAACACGCGGCGGCGAAGGCTGAACAACGCGGAATTGCACAGGCGAATCAGCTGTGCGGACATGCTGGGATCGTTGCGAATGACCTTGGCGACGCGCTTCAAATCGACGGACGGGGAGCTTAACAGCGTGTTCAATTCGAATACATAGCTGGGCAGTGTGGGGAGCCCTTCCGTCAGAAAAGACATCAGTCGTGCTTTGCGCTTTTGTTGCCTCTGCGAAGTACGTAGCTCCACGGTGGCCCGCGCGGATGGCTGAGATCGTTGGTAAATTAGCATCCGCCTCCTATTTAATGCCGATTGTGCCGACACTTTTTCATCGGCAGCGGAGTGGAATTCTTTAGATGCGAAATCGACGGGAATTGGTTGAGCGCCGGAGGGTGTCCCGTTATTGAACGTCTCCAACTGCTTGAAACAGTATGTCCTTGCGGTCTTTTGCGGTCTGCATGCGAATCCAAAAGAAACGCCCGGAGCGCGCGATCCAGGCGTCTTTGGCGCCCACCTGGCAGGCGTAGCTTCGCGTTGTCCGGGCCATTTCATGAGGCTCGATTCGCCGGTCGAAAATCGTGGTCGGCGCATCGCCGATGGTGTGAAGTTCCTCCAGCGCCTCGATCATTGCGGACTCAGTGACAACGCACGGAATCGTCCGCATGCGGAGCATTTGCTCCACAGCATAGAGTGCGGTGCGATCGATTCCCTCCACGAATGCGAGATAGAGCGTCTGCTGGAGACGGAGGTAATGGACCGGCAGCATATGCCCGTTTTCAAGCAATGCCAGCGGGAGGAGCGATGCGCATTGCCGGAACTCGCGCGCGCTCTCCAGTGGATAAACCGAGCAACCCCATTGAGCCGCCAGCCCCGAGGTGATGTCTTGTTCGGAAACGGCTTGAATCTCCTGCAAAAACTTCCCGATCCTCCCGTTTCCCCTTGCTCGCTGCAATTCCAGAGCCTGCTTCAACTGCGCATCGCTAATCATCCCGCGCGAGAGCAGCAGCAGCCCAATAGGTATGCGGTGCGATTTTCGCTGGCTGCTTTCCGGGACGGCAAGCAACTGCTCAAACGCCTCCTGTACCGCATTCTCGAAGCAGTCCGGACTGCAATACCAGCGCCCCTGCAGGAAAATCCTTTCCGACTTGGCTTTGCCAAACGGCCACAGGACTCTGCGGTGGTAGCACACGGGGTTTTCGCACTTCTGAACCATCTCTCGAAAAGAACCGAAGCGGCTGGAAAGCCAGCTCAACTTTGCCGAGAAAGTAGATTGCCCGGAAGCATATTTGCGCTCGATCACTCTCATGCTCTCAAGGATTCAATTCTCTGCTGCGGACTCAGGATCTCCGTGATGCGCAAACCATAATTTCCATCCACAATGACGACTTCGCCTAGCGCAACCATACGCCCCCCAATTAGCAGTTCCACCGGTTCCTCCACTCGGCGATTCAAAGTAACGGCAACACCGGCGTGAAGTTCCAACACTTCGCGCAGTAGCATTTGCCTTTGCCCGAATCGAATCGTGGCGTCCAGGGCCACGTCCAGCAGCAATTCCAGGTTGGTTGTCCGCGTGTCCGGCGGCGCGGGCGTCGGTTCAGCGCTGGGCGTCTTTGGCGCCTCCGCCTTTTTAGCGGACTGAAAGCTGCCAAGCAGTTCCGACGTCACAACGAGCACCAGCCGAATCGGCGGAAACTTTTCGGACGCGATTCGGATGCCCATGCGGCTGGCGTTCGTCCAGGAAGGCGTCTCCCCGCCAGTGTGCTTGATCGTTACGTCGCCGCCCGCTGCGCCTTTGAGGCCTGTAGAGACCATGCCAACCACCTGGCGCACCAACTCTTCGTATCCTTCGCGCCGTCCCTGATCGAATGGCACTGCGGGATCGGGCGGTTCGGACATTAGCACTTGCGCCAGCGGCAGCGCGCAGGATTCGCTCGAAAGGATTGCCATTTCCCCCTGGAGGGCATTCGAGGTTGAAAACCGCATCCAAACGCCGGGTTTATCTTTTGAAAGTTCTTCTTCCGAAAAATTAAGGTCGGAGGTAGGTTCAACGGTCACCGGGAATCCGGCCACCTGCCCCAGGACGCTTCGAAAGCAGTCGACCCAGAGGCCCTGGAGAACGGCAAATTTCGCATCGACAGGAGTGGCAGTGTCAACAGTCACGAAACCGCCTTCTGCGAATCAGGAATAATCGAATTCCGTTGCAGTATTTGCGCACCGCGAACATTCCCGCACGCGACGGGAAAGCCGAGAAACATTTCTTTTCCGGCAACCAGCAGAGTAGCAGGCTTCTCTACCGGATGGGAGAGCGGTAAAACATGCCCGGGCTGCAAATCCGTCAAATCGCGCACGCGGATATGGACGGTCGGGAGCCGGAAATCAGTCGCAAACTCGCTGTCGAGCATCCGCTCGCGAAGCTGATTTGTTTGCACTGGAGAATTCACGTGTTTGTAATAGGAAGATTGTTGCGTCAGCTTTCGAAACAATGCGTTCGAAGCGACCGCGGGCAGCGTCACATTCAGCATGCCACGCGCATCCGGCATCTTGATTTCGAAACTGAGAGCGAGACTCCGCTCATTGGGCGACATCAGGATGGGCGCCTGGGAAACCTGCTGCCTTTGGTCAAATTCGAATTGCACATCCAAAACCGGTGCCCAGGAAGCTTGCAGTTCCCGGACAATAATTCGAACTACGGATTCCAAAATCTGCTCCTCGATTTCAGTCAGATCGCGCACCTCGACCGCTCCGCTTCCTGGCCCTCCGAGAACCAAATCCATAACCGGGAAGGCGAGGGTCAGGTCCATCTGCATAACAGCCAACGCATCGAGAGGCATGAGTCGAATCGAACAAAGGTACGTCAATTCGGGCAGTCGCGAGAGAACTTCGGAATAGTTCAACTGCTCAACGGAGACCAGGTTCACTTCGAACGCTACCCTGAGATATTTGCGAAAAAAGATCGACGTCGATGCCGCGGAAAGACTCATCCACACCGTGCGCGGGACGGGATATCGATTTGGGGCAAGATCGACGCTAGCCCATCATGGCGCCGGAGAAAATTAGAGGCTGCGCGGATTGCCGCACAATGATCGGCGATCAGTGCTCGGCGGCAGCCGGTTTTTCCGCGTTTGGCTCAGCAGGAGCGGTGCCTTCCTTGTTGTCCTTGTTGTCCTTGTTGTCTTTGCTTTCTTTCTCAACGGCGGGGTCTGCAGCTTTCTTATCCAGGTACTGGACAATCAGAGAAATCCTCCGGTTGGAGGGGTCCTGGGGAGTATCGGGTTTGCGAAGCCGTTGATCGGCGAAGCCCCGATCTTGCATTATTTGATCGTCGCGAATGCCGTGTTGTTGCATCAATCTGCGGGCTGCATTGGCGCGATCCACGGAAAGTTCCCAATTCCCGTAGGTGCTTCCCTTCACATACGGTTTCGAATCGGTATGCCCTTCGATGGCAATTTTGTTCGGCAGGCTGCCTAGCTCTTTGGCAAGCAGGGTCAGGATTTCCTGTCCGTCTGCGCTTGGGACCGCATTCCCACTGTTGAAAAACAAACTCTTCCCTGATTCCAGCAGCTCGATGCGCAGGCCCTCCGAAGTGATGGTCATTTCGATTTGATTTTTCATCTCATCGAAATGGGGAACCTGGCGCATGGTCTTCTGCAGTTCTTCCTTCAGTTGTGCCATGTTGTCCTTAGAAACAGAAAAACTCTCGCCGGCCCCCTGCATGTCGCTCCCAATTTTTGTCGATTTCCCGGTGGGGTCCTTGAAATAGCCACCAACAGCCACTTGAATTTGTTTGCTGCTGTTCATCAGCCACAAGACGATGAACAAAGCCATCATGGCTGTGACGAGATCGGCATAGGCAACTTTCCACGCGCCGCCGTGATGGCCACCGTGGCCGCCCTTCTTCTTAATAATGATGATGGGTGGCTTTGCACTCAAGTGAAATCCTTTGACTGCTAGGCAGCGGCAGCAGCTTCCGACTTCCCGGACTTATCTTTGCAGTACGTTTCCGCTTCCTGGAACGAGGGCCTGATATGCGACGGGATTGCCCTGCGCCCGATTTCGACCGCCACACCAGGATTGATTCCCTTCAGCAAGGCGATGAGCATCACACGGAGGACGTGGTAGTACGCATGCTCGTCCTCTGCCACTTTGCCCATATTCGCAGCCAGTGGGCCAATCAATCCGTAACACAACAAAATGCCAAGAAAAGTTCCCACCAGCGCCGCCGCCACTTTTTTTCCGATCTCCTCCGGTGGGCCACCCAGCGCGCCCATAGTGATGACCACGCCGAGAACGGCAGCGACAATGCCCAGTCCGGGCAGCGAATCGGCCATGGTGGAGAGAGCGCCAACGGGTTGCGTCGCCCCGTGGTGGTGGATGTCCATGTCGGTTTCCATCATCTGGTCGGCGTCAAACGGCTCGATCCCGCCTCCGGCCGCCATGCGCAGGGAATCGCACACAAAGGCTGTGGCGTGGTGATCTTTCAGGAATTTTGGGTACTTGGAAAAGATTGCACTCTTGTCCGGCGCGTCGCTATCCCCTTCGAGAGACATCAACCCATCCTTGCGCGCCCGAGTGAACAGCTCGTACATCATTTTCAAAGTGTCCAGATATTTCTGCTTGTTGAAAGGCGATCCTCCGAAAGCTCCTCCAATGCCCGCGCCAATGGCCTTCAGGATGTGCAGTGGATTTGCGATCAAGACCGTGCCTATCGCAGCGCCCAAGATGATAATCAGCTCTGCGGGCTGCATCAGCACCTTCATGTTGCCGTGTTCCATCAAGTACCCGGCAACCACGCAGCCGAACACCACCACAATCCCTATGATCGAGAACATTGCTGGCCCATCCTCCTAATGCCTTCGCCAATCAATCGAGTACAGTAACTCTATTTCCACCAGACGCAATACTTTGGGTGAGAGATTGTTCCGCTCGTTCGACTAGGTCCTCCACCGTGTCGCCATCCATGCATCCCGCTCCTCCAAAAGCGGCGCTGATGGGAATACTGTCTCCCCACCATTCAATTTCCGATTGAGCAACCATACTTCTGATCCGCTCAGCCACCTTGATGACTTCAAACTCCTTGCAATCCATGAGGACGGTCAGAAACTGATTTTGGTACCAGCAACCCACGATGTCCGACGGGCGCAGGCTGTTCGCCACGGTTTGCGCAACCACGCGAAGTATGGCAGGGACAATGGCTGGTCCACGCGTCGAGTGAAGATGATCCAACTGGTCCGCTTCGATGATCATGATCCCGAAGGGCACTTTCCGTTCGGCGAAGGATTCCAGGTTTTCACTGAGGCGTCCTTCCATATAAGTCCGATTCGGAACTCCGGTAATATCGTCCAGCAGACCGAGCTCCGCCACGGCGGTTTGCCGCCGCGTTCGCTCCAATGCCGTGATGCTCCTTTCGAAACATTCCGCAGCGCCAATAATAGCTCCTCGTTCGTTTCGAATCGGAATCGTTTGAAGCATAATCGGCAGCCGGTATCCCTCCTTGTGAAGAATCGCAACGTTGACGTTGGTGGATTTCCCGTCCCGGAACACAGCACTAAGAGGATCGGTGGGATCCACATCGATCCCCTTCTTAATTTCCGAACTGGTGGCAAGCAGATGGTCTCGCAAGAAGTGACCGACAACGTCCTGGCGCAGATATCCGGTTATTTCCTCGGCACCATTGTTCCAAAAAGTGATCTTTCGATTGCGGTCCACCAGGTAGACGCCGGTTGGCAGGCTCAAGAGGATGGATCGGTAGATTTCAGAGTTATCGAAGTCAGACATGCGATGGCTCCAAAAGGAGTCATCGGTCAAATCGGCAGCAAGTTTAGCCAGCGAGGAGAGCAAAAAGCGGGGATCGTATAGATTGGGAGAGGGTTACCTGTTGAATGGCCTAATTCTATGCCTTCACGCCTTTCGAATACTTACGTTTCGACTCGGTGTCTGGCGATTCCCAAAGCCGGACTCCGCCAGTAAAGGCCGTCGAATTGTCCCCCAGCCGGGTGCCCGGCGGCAATTCATTCAACAGCTTGGAGTTGCCACCGCCAAGGACCACATGATCGGCTTCCAAAGAATTTTTGAGTAATTCAACCACTTCGAAGACCTTCTTGCGCCACTTTTTCTTTCCGAGGCGCTTCAACCCACGAATTCCCAGGTAATCCTCATACGTGAGACCCTTTTTGTAGGGCAGATGCGCAAGTTCCATGGGCTCGAGGATTCCATCCACGATCATGGCCGAGCCTAAGCCGGTGCCCAGCCCGAGGAACAGCATTCGACCGCCGCGATATATCCCGAGAGCCTGCATGGCCGCGTCATTTACAATTTTCACTGGCCGCGTGAACGCCTTTTTGAAGTCGAATCCCATCCATCCGCCACCCAAATTGTGCGGCTCGCTCAATGGATGCCCATGAACGACCGGCCCCGGATAGCCGATCGAGACCGCATCGTATTTCCAACCTTTGGAAACTTCCAAGACATCCTTGACCATCTTTTTTGCGGTCATCTTCGGCCCAGAGGGGATCTTGACGGATTCCTTCTGACCGGTGAGGCGCACTTTCACGTTCGTACCGCCCACGTCGATTACCAATATATTTTGGCGTTCGCTCATGATATTCCCCAAATGTGAGATTGCTCAGCGTTGTTTCTGTTCAAGTTCTGCCCACCGTGCATAAAGAGTGTCGATTGTCTTTTGCGCGTCCTCCAACTGAATGCATGTCTCCCGCAGTAGCGTCGCATCGCTGGTGACTGCCGGGTCTTCGAGCGCAGAACGTTTCACGTCCACCAGTTTTTCCGCTTCAGCGATGCGTTCCTCGATCGTCGAAAGTTCCCTCGCTTCCATATAGGAGAGCTTCTTTTTTCCACCTGCCGGCTGCGAAGCCACAACTGCCGCGGCCGAACTCTTCGGTCCGCTGCTCAGGTTCGGATTCGCTTTCGTCTGGCGCGGACGCTGCCACGCGTCCCATTGCGAATAATCGGCAAAACGCTCTGCTCCGCCCAAGCCATCGAGACCGAGCACGATCGTTGAGATGCGGTCTAGCATGTACCGATCGTGGGTGACCAACACCAGCGCGCCAGGATATTCGAGCAGGCTCTCTTCTAATATTTCCAGCGTGGGGATGTCCAGATCGTTCGTCGGCTCGTCCAGCAGCAGGACGTCCGCAGGCTGAAGCATGAGCTGCGCGATCAGAACGCGAGCGCGTTCTCCGCCGGAAAGTTTTCCCACGGGTTGGCTCAAGTGCTCGGGATCGAAAAGGAATCGGGTCGCCCACGAGGCAACGTGAATCACGCGATCCTGATAGATCACGGAATCGCTGTCGGGCGCAAGCGCGCGACGCAGGCTGATGTCCGGGTCCAATACCCGGTTCTGATCAAAATACACGATGCGCAAAGAATCGGCCTTGCGAATCTCGCCGCGCGTGGGCTCAATATCGCCTCGAAGCAGGCGGAGCAGCGTAGTCTTCCCGCTGCCGTTCGGGCCCACAAGTCCGACGCGCATTCCGGATGTGACCGCGAAATGAATGCCATCGAACAGTGTGCGTCCGCCGATGGAGTACATAAGGTCTTCGAGTTGAATAAGGCGCTTGGTTTGGCGCTCGGTTGCGGAAAAATCGATTCTGGCGCTGGTGGTACGAGTTCTGGCGTTCAAGTCCGCCAACTCGCCGATCATTTCATTGGCGGTTCCAATGCGCGCTTTCGATTTCGTGGTTCTGGCTTTGGGCCCCCGCCGCAGCCATTCGATTTCCGTGTGCACGCGATTTTCAAGCGATTCCTGCCGCTTGCGTTGCGCGTGCAGGTACTCCTCCTTGGCCTCCAGAAAAGTACTGTAGTTTCCGCTGACACGCAGGAATCCGTTCTCGTAGCTGCGCGCAAGCTCTACAACGGAGGTCGCGACGTTTTCGAGGAAATAACGGTCGTGGCTGACTACGACACATGCGAATGGCGCGTCCTGCAAAAGATTTTCGAGCCAGTTGATTCCTGCCAGATCCAGATGGTTGGTGGGTTCGTCCAGCAGCAGGACGTCCGGCCCTTGAACAAGTCCTTCCACAATGGCCAGGCGTTTGCGCCAGCCGCCCGAGAGAGCGCTGGTCGGAGTATCGAGGTCGATGAAACTGGCGCGCCCCAGCGTCTCAGCGGCACGAGAGGCTCGCTCCGATTCGGGCACCTTAGCGCGTTCGAACGCAGCCTCGATGACCGACCGGATTGTCGCACCCGGAGCAAATTCCGAAATCTGCGCGACGCAACTCATCCGTGTGCGCTTGCGGACCGCCACTTCCCCGGTATCGGGCTGAACGTGGCCATACAGGATCTCCAGCAGGGTGGACTTGCCCGACCCGTTCGGCCCGATCAGCCCAACGCGCTCGCCTTCGGAAACGGTGAACGAAATGTCCTGGAATAATGGCTCGGCGCCGTATCGCTTGGAAAGACCCTGTGCAGTAATAATCGGTGGCAAATGACTCGGTTTTCTCCCGCGTTAAGTTTACCGTGAAGGGGATTCAGGAGCAAAACAAGGAAGGTATGCGACTAGAACCAGCCGCTGCGGTAGGCGATCCACCAACTCAATACGCCAAGAGGAATTGATGCTCCGAGCCCCCACCAGAACGGCAGCGCCAAATCTGCCATTAAACCCAACACAGTCCATATGGTCCAAAACATCTTTCGTTGCATTTAACCATTGTAGACCGAAAGAAGTAGGCTCGGGCTTCAACGGACCAGATGAGTAACGCCCCTATTTATAATTAGCTGGAAAGACTGCTAGTCCGGTTACTTCTGCTGAATCGATTCCAGATACGTTATCAGGTTCTTCAAACGCACGTTGCCGAAATCCTGGTCTTCCTCAATCTGGTGAAAGATCGGGCCCCAGACCGGCATTTCGCGTGAACCATGCGGGAGTAACGAGGGTTCGTTGCCGGAAATGATCCTGCGTGCACGCTCCTCCGGAAATTTTCCGCCATTGCGCCTTGCCAGAATAGTTAAATCCGCCACTGTCGCCTTCAAACTGGGGGCAACCGGACCGCTGCCCTTGCCATCCAGCCCGTGACACGCGGCGCAGTGAGCGCGGAACAAATCAGGCCCTCTCACCGAGAAGATCAACTGCTCGTATGCTTTTTGTGCCGAAGGCTTTGCCTGAGCCCAGGCAGACGCACCGGGAAGCAAAGCGAAACCCAAGGCAAACACCAAAGCAAAACGCGACCCCACGTAAACTCTCATTTAGACACCCTCAAGGCAATCAAGTTTAGAAGCAAGAACTGCTCTGACTCACCTGCTTCAAATGAGCTGCATGTCTTATATCTTAGTGCCTGAGGTGATGTCCACCGCCCCAATGAGCCATAAAGAGAATGCTGATCAGGAGCATCGCCATAAAGAGATAGTCTTGTCGGACCATGACGCCCTCCTCTTACCTGTATTTAATCTGACAACAGGTTAGCTTCTTGCGGGAAATATAGATGTGCTGTTGGGAACACCCGGCTGTGACGGGGATCACAGTAGCACAGGTTTCAACCTGTGCGCTTTTGGTGTGCTTTTTGGTCTTTTCTTGGCCTACTCTCGCCCTGCACTTGAATCTAAAGTCATTCGCACCCACCCAAACCAAGAAAGGCTGAAGTGCCCTCCCTACAAACCGGATCGCATGTCGGTCGATTGCCCGCCCGCCGCAGGGACATAGCACTTCACGGCGTAATCCATGACCATGCGGTCAGCGTTAAATCGCCAGCCAAGCGTTCGGATGGTTCGCTTCATACGCTTGATCCAGCCGCGCGGCAGACCATCACGGTCACGTTGGTAGAATAGAGGAATCACCTCTTCCCGGAGGACGCTGTACAAATCCTCGCCGTCCCGCGTGTCGTGAACATCCATGTTGGTGTGCGTCCTGCCGGTCCCAATTGCGAACCCATTAAGCCCGTCGTACGCCTCCGCCCACCACCCGTCCAGAATCGAGAGATTGAGGCCCCCGTTTAAGACGACTTTCTGCCCGCTCGTGCCTGAAGCTTCGAGTGGCCTGCGGGGATTATTTAACCAGACGTCGACCCCTTGCACCAAATGGCGTCCCACGTTGATGTCATAGTCCTCGACAAACACCAATTTGTTCGAAAATTTCTTGTCCTGCATGAGTTGGGCGATTTCTTGCAGAACTTGCTTACCGGGTGTGTCGTGAGGATGCGCCTTCCCCGCAAAAACGAATTGCACCGGGCGTTTCGGGTCGTTCACCATCGAGCCAATCAGCTCAATGTCCTTCAGGATCAGGTTGGCCCTCTTGTAAGTGGCGAACCGCCGCGCAAATCCGATCGTCAGCGCATCCGGACTCAGAACCTTGCCAAGGCTTTGCAGGACTTTGCTCGATTCTCCTCGGCGTTCAGCTTGTTCCACCGCGCGCAGACGGACGAAATCCAGCAGCCGCGATTTCAAACTGAGGTGCGTTTCCCAAAGTTCGCCGTCATCCACATTTTCTATGCCTTCCCAGATTTGGGGCTCACCGCTATGCTCATGCCAACCGGCCCCCAAGTGACGGTCATAGAGACGGAACATTTGCGGGGCCAGCCAAGTGGGTACATGCACTCCATTGGTGATGTGCCGAATGGGCACTGATTCCTCCGGTTTCCCAGGGTACAAACCCATCCACATCGACCGGGACACCTCGCCGTGCAGAGCAGAAACGGCGTTGGCGCGCCGTGACAGCTTTAGCCCGACCACGGTCATGCAAAAATCTTCATTCGGATTACTGGGATTTTCGCGCCCCAGCGACATAAGCCTGTCGTGGGATAGTCCCAGCGAATCGCGGAGCGGACCCAAGTGCTCTTCCATAAGGCCGGCATCGAAGCGGTCGTGCCCTGCAGGCACCGGGGTATGCGTCGTAAAGGACACCTCGCGGGAGACTCGTGGCACCGCCTGATCGAAATTAATGCCCTCTTCCTCCATCCGGCTGCGAATCGCTTCGAGAACCGCAAATCCGCTGTGTCCTTCATTGAGATGGAGAACGCCCGGAGTAATGCCCATGGCGCGCAAGGCGCGGAAGCCGCCCACACCCAGCAGCAACTCCTGGCGAATTCGAACGCGCCCGTCGCCGCCGTATAGCCTCGATGTGAGTTCCCGGTCCTCTGGCGCATTCCCTTCCACGTTCGAATCCAGAAGCAACAAATCGATGCGCCCCACTTTCATGCGCCAGACCTTCGCTCGTATCGCTCCGCTCCGCGTTTCGATTTGCACATTGACCGGCTCGCCCTTGGCCGAGATCGCCGGTTCCATGGGCAGCATATTAACGTCGGTCGGTATGTATTCCTCGTGCTGCCAGCCATTCTTGTCCAGATACTGTCGAAAATATCCCTGGCCGTAAAACAAACCGATCCCCACCAAAGGAATTCCCAAGTCCGAAGCGCTCTTGACGTGATCTCCCGCGAGTATTCCCAAACCACCGGAATAGATGGGCACCGACTCATGCAGTCCAAACTCAGCGGAAAAATAAGCAACGGGACGAGGACGCAGCACCCCCGCGTGGCGCGCTCCCCAAGTCCGGTCTGCGGCCAGATATTCCCGCTGGCGGCGGTAGGCGTAGTTGATCCGCCCGTGGAGCACCAGTTCCCGCGCGCGCTGCTCAATTTTTGCCAATGGCATTTCCGCCAGAAGCGCAATGGGATTGTGATTAAGCTGCCTCCAGCGCAATGGATCGAGTTCGCGAAACAACCCGGTCGTATCATTATCCCAACTCCACCACATATTCCGCGCCAGCGACCACAGCCTCTCCTGAATTGGAGCGACGAAACGATCCAGGGCTCGCGCCTCACTGACCACCGGCGCGAGCTGTGCCGCAGCCTCCATCAACATTCTGATTTCATCTTCTTGAAAATTCCGGGCCGCGAGAGTTTGAACGACAAGGACGCCTTGCAGAACGCCGCGATCGATAAACGGGACACCGAGGAACGATTGGTACGCCTCTTCGCCGGCTTCGAGGAAATACTTGAAACGCGGATGGTTCTTGGCATGTTCCACGGCAACCGGCTGAACCTGCTCGGCAACCAGGCCTGCCAGGCCCTCATTCACAGCCATGCGGAGCGTGCCAACGCATTTGGGACTCAGTCCTAGCGTCGCGGCAAGGATCAGGTTGCTTCGGTCCGGTTCGAGCAGGTACGCCGAACAAACGTCGGTCTTAAACCGCTTGGCGATCAGGGCCACTACGTTAGTCAGCGTTTCCGCCGGTTTACCGCCCTCTTTCGCAAGCGTCGCGATCTCTTCGAGGGTCAATACATAGGACGCACCTAACGGCGGGAGTGGCTGTATATCGCTCATGTTGCCTTCTTTATTTTGCTGCGATTCGGAATTCAATGGCCCCATTTCAAATTTTCCCCGTTCCCCGTTCCATCAAGTCAAGACCGATAGCGATGTATTCACAGTGTTTTCGATAATTTTCGTTTCCAGCGGCTCAGAAAGGCACACCCAACACTAAGGCGACCCTTCCAACAGGAAACCGACGCCCTTACTTTGACAAGGGCGTGCCGTAAAGTCTAATCGACAAAATTTATGCCGGGCATAACACGCGGTTGGGATGGCGATTTCGGGTACTATTGGGAATCTCGCTGCATGCAAGAAGATGATTCATAAATTCGATGCCGTAGTCATTGGTGCGGGCGCCGCCGGACTCCTCTGTGCGATTGAGGCCGGCAAGCGCGGACGCCGTGTGGCCATCCTTGAACGCAGTGAGCGCTCCGGCAAAAAGATTCTGATTTCCGGCGGTGGTCGGTGCAACTTCACCAATATTCATTGCACAGCGGAGAACTTCCTCTCCGCCAACGCGCATTTCGCCAAGTCCGCGCTGGCCCGCTACACTCCGGCGGATTTCATTGCCCTCGTGGAGAAACATCGCATCCCGTACCACGAGAAAACACTAGGCCAACTCTTCTGCGACCGTTCCGCCCAGGACATCGTGGATATGCTCGAAGTCGAAAGCAAGTCCGCGGGTGTGCAAGCCTTCCTGAATACAAATATTCAAGAGGTCTCGCGAACAACGGAATTCATAGTGCGTACCGAATCGAATGAATTCCGCGCACCCGCACTTCTGGTTGCGACGGGGGGACTCTCCATCCCCAAAATGGGGGCAACAGCATTCGGCTACGACCTGGCACGCCGGTTCGGATTGAAAATTCAGGAAACGCGGCCTGCGTTGGTGCCGCTCTTACTCACAGAAGATGACCGAAAGCAGTATTGCGATTTGGCGGGAGTATCGGCAGAGGTCAACGTATCCACCCACGATTTGTATACGGGCTCGCCACGAACGTTTCGCGAAAAAATGCTGATCACTCACCGGGGCCTAAGCGGACCGGCGATTCTGCAAATCTCTTCGTATTGGAAAAAAGACAAATCGATCAGCGTCGATCTAGCGCCTAAACATGATGTCACTACCGCCATTCGGGAGGCACAGGTCAGAAATATGGCCACCGCCCGTTCGGCATTTCAAGGAGTCTTGCCCAAGCGATTTGCGATACGCTGGCTCGATTTGCATGCCCCTGAGGCATGGAACAATCCGGCGCTCGCAAAATTAGAACAACAAGTGCATGAATGGGTTCTCGAACCCCCCGGAACGGAAGGCTATGAAAAAGCTGAAGTAACTGGCGGAGGC
The DNA here is from genome assembly GCA_964622265.1 of uncultured Acidobacteriaceae bacterium. Taxonomy (GTDB): domain Bacteria; phylum Acidobacteriota; class Terriglobia; order Acidiferrales; family UBA7541; genus Palsa-360. The sequence continues at coordinate 189,969 of CAZUNI010000002.1, forward strand.
GTGGATACCGAGGAGCTATCCAGCAAGACGATGGAATGCAAAAAAGTTCCGGGATTATATTTCATCGGCGAGGTGGTGGATGTGACCGGCCAACTGGGCGGCTTCAACTTTCAATGGGCGTGGGCCTCGGGTGCCGCGGCCGGACAAAGTTTATAAATGCTCATCAGAAGGTGTACTTCAGCGCGGCCTGCATGAGGCGGGGCGGCGCCGCCTTCACGACCTGGCCAAACAATTTCGTATTGCTGTAATCGCCATTGACCGATGCGGGCCCGAAAAATTGCGGGTGATTGAACGTGTTGAAGGTTTCCAGCCGGAATTGCAGCGCCTTGGATTCCGAAATGCGAAACGACTTCAGCAACGCGAGATCGAAGTTGAAGGATCCCGGTCCATAGAAAAAACGGCGTGGGGCGCTGCCCGGAGTTCCCGGCGCGTTCGCGGTAAAAAGCAAAGTGTTGAAATATTGCAGATTGCTTTGCGGATTATGATTCAGGTTTAGAGAGCCGGACGTAAAATCGGGCCGGTCCAGGCTGTGATTGTTCACGCCGTTGGGGATGCTTCCGGTCAGGGAATTATCGCCGTCGGCGGAGATCGTGACGGGGAAACCGGAACTGATGTGGGTAATACCGGAAATGGACCATCCCTGCGTCAGGATGTTCGTCCGGCCAAAAAGTTTTTCCAACGGAAGCTGGTATTCGTAACTGGCGACGAAGTTGTGCTTAAGATCGAAAGCCGAAAGCGCGCGCGAGGCATTAAAATTAAATGGATTGACGACATCGGCCAAGCTGGATGCCTGGTCGATGGATTTGCTGTAGGTATACCCGATCTGAAAATTGGCGCGCTTCCCCGTGTGCGAGACGTTGGCCTGGAACGAATTGTAATTCGAATTTCCGATACTTCCCTCGTAGTCGTCGTTGCTGAAGGCGGACCCCAGCGGACCGCGCGTGCCGTTCACCATTTGCCCGGCGGCAGTTGTGTATGTCGCGTCCTCTTTAAATGGACCGCATGTCGCGGTTCCCGGCTTCACCGCGGCGGTCTGACTGAGGGCCAGGCATAGCGCGGGATTGCCCGGATTGGCGGAATAGACCAACAGCAGGTGATGGGCCTCGGAACCCACATAACTGAAGCTCATCACCGTGCTCCCGGTGAGCTGCCGCTCGAAGGACAGGAAGTAGCTCTCGACGTATGGATACGTGTTTTTCGGATTCGGTCCCGTCATTCCCGCAATGGGTTCAAACTGCGAAAAATTGATGCTGGTGTTCGGATTCGAAATGGAAGTCTGAAGGGACGGAAACGTCAGAGGAAAGGGTTGTGTGTGGGTTGCGCCGTCCGCCGCGCCTACGAAAGGCGTTGCAAACAGCGGCGGCTCCGGGCTCGTATAGCTCAAACCATAGGGAGGCTGGGGCTCGTCAAAAGCGATGGTATTGCCCTGAATTTCCGTGTAGAAAATACCGAAGCTGGCGCGGATGCTGGTTTTTCCCGGTCCGCCGATGATCTTGCCCAGAAGGCCCTTGTCCTGGGACGGCGAGTAGGCCAAACCGATCCGGGGAGAAAAACGGTTACGCTGCGGCACCAGCGTATTCGGGATGCTCGCGTCAGTGGGATAGACAATCCCTTGCGGAGCCATAGTAAACACTTTGGATTGCTGTCCCACGACCATTGCGGGAATCTGGTTGTACTTCTCCGACCAGTACTGCATCAACTCCCAGCGGAGTCCGTAGTTCAACGTAAGATTGGGCTTGATCGACCACGTATCCTGGCCAAAGCCTGCCAAGTACTTGTGACGCGGATAGTAAGCTTGTGAATCGGCCTGGTTGTAGTTACTGGCGACGCCAATCAGAAAGTCCGCGAAGTCCGATCCGGTTTCCGAGCCAAAGAAAGCGAACGAGCCATTAAAGGTGGCATTCGGATTTACGTTCACCTGCTGCACGCTAAACTCAAGACCACCCTTGAATGTATGCTTTCCGATGACCCGAGTCAGATTGTCACTCAACGCATACGTGTCATTCCATTGCTGCAAACTCGTGATGGGCGTCCCCATGACAAACGAACTGAAGAAAACATTCTCAACCCCTTCGATGGACGGATCGAGAGGAACGATCCCGCCCGCATTTCCCGGCGCGAAACCTTGAGAAAGAAGCGACGGGCCAACTCCGCCTACGGGTTTTCCAACATTATTCGCAGTCCGCATATAGCTCAAGCGAACCTCGTTCACGGTTGCAGTGCCGAATGTTTTTGTATCTCCGAGGCTGATCAGTTGCGCCCGTCCCAAAGTGAGCGCGTTGAAGCCCGGAACACTTGCGCCTCCCTGTCCGGTCGGATAGGGATTGTCCAGACTATAGTCATCGAAATAATAGTAGGCTGACATGTTGCCCCAGCGCTGGCTGTTCAGGTCTACGCGGAAACTCGTTTTATCGTCACGGACCTTCTGCGATTGGGCCCCCGTAGAAAATGTCGAATTTACAGCATCAGTCGGCGCAGGAATATATTTCAGCAAATTCTTGGCTGGAGCTGACCAGGCAGCCTGGGGAATGACAGCGCCCGGAAAAACGCAAGTGCTCGAAGTGCAGCCCGGCGTGTAGTACGGCTCGTTGGCCGAAACAGCGTAGCCAAGTTTCGTCGAAAGAAGATTGGAAAGATACGCTCCCGATACGTCGCCCGTAAGCGACGATGCCTGGTCGATTAGATTGCCGCTTCGATCCGTAACCGACGGAACCGAAATCAGCCCGGTGTCGATTCCCTGCGTGGTCCGTGTCCCCTGATAATCGGCAAAGAAGAAGATTTTATTTTTTGCAATTGGCCCGCCTACAGTCCCGCCAAATTGGTTCTGACGAAAAACGTTTCGGTCTGGCGAGAAGTCATTCTTGGCATCCAGTGCCGTATTTCGCAGAAATTCGAACCCGCTTCCGTGAACCTGATTCGCGCCGGACCTGGTCACCACATTAACGACGCCGCCGCTGTAATTTCCGTACTCCGCATCGAAATTGTTGGTCAACACACGGAATTCGGCAATGGAATCGAGATCGGGGACAATCGCGGTGCCCCCGTTCATCATTTCTTTTACGTCGCCTCCATTGATCACGAAGCCGTTGGCATCTTCGCGCTGGCCGCTGATCGACTGGTTGCCGGGGTTGAGATCCCCGGACGGTGCAATCGCAACCTGCGCGCCCGCCATGACTACCGAGTCCGGCTGCTGCGTGGACATTGGCACGATGCCCGGTTGAAGAGCCAACAGGTCGGTGAAACTACGCCCGTTTAAAGCAACTGTGACAATCTCTGTTCCCGCAACAACCTGCCCCATCTGCGAGCTTTCGGTTTCGACGTGTACTGCCGTATCGGAAACAACGACCTCCTCGGATTGCTGGCCCATCGTCAAGCCGATGTCTGCCCGGAGCTGGGAATTTACGTCAATGACCAAGCCTGTACGTTTATACGGCTGGAATCCATCGCGCAGAATTTCGATCTCATAGCGCCCCACGGGCAACGATGTGAATGTGTAAAAACCTTCGCCGTTCGTCTTGGTGGTCTGCTGAACTGTGGTATCCAGATTGGTGGCAGTAACCGTGCTGTCCGGAACCACGCCTCCGGTCTGGTCCGTCACTGTGCCGGAAATACTTCCTCCGGTATCAGCCCGCCCAGCTATGGCAAAAGATGGAAAAATAAGCAGCAATAAGAGCAGATTGTGGAATACCCGCCTGCTTCTGGCCCTTGTTACACCCATTAGACTCACCCCTGTAAAATTCTTCCTACGATCCGGTCGTTCTCGGCAGAGCTATCTTTGGGAAATGCCAATCCTTATCGCGCAAGCATTTCCTTGTCGTTCACGGTGAATTTCAAATTGAAGCCGGGACCTGAACTGATCCCCAATGTTGCGCCGTTCTGTGCGGGATGGGTTTCGGCAACGACCCGATCGCCTTTCTTAAGCGTGTCCTTGTCCCACCCTTTTCTTGACATGGCAAACGCGGAAGACATTTCCAGAGTCCAGTGTTGAACGTGACCGCTGTCGTCCATCACGTCCATGTGAACCAGACAGTGCGGATTGCCCCAGTCGAACGCCGCTACAGTTCCATTTAGGGTGATTGTCTTTTTCATGTCGTAGTGCGCAACGCCGTGGTGGGCAAAAACAGGAAGAGCCACGCACAGCCCGGCGGCTACGATAAGACAAGCAACTATCTTCTTTCCCATCCAACACCTCCCATATTTCACGCGATGCGAGAAGGATATGCGGATCGAATGCAGTAATCGGTGACGGTGGTCACACGTGCAGCGCAAAGATGAAGGGGAAGAAAATCTCCGCCTGTGGTTTCTAGAAGCTATTGCACAACCCTCCGCAAGACGATCATGAAGCAAGCGATAT
>CAZUNI010000003.1:0-183134 GCA_964622265.1 uncultured Acidobacteriaceae bacterium
CGCATAACTCGCAAGCTCGGAAAGACTTAAATGTGTTTATGAGATAACTTCTATTCAATTTCGAAATTTAGGTTAAATATCCATTGTCGGTTGAGCACCCTTCACAATGGCGCTTTGAATACCCATAATTCGATATTTGCTGAATGCCCTAAGTAAATCCTGGAGATACTATCTAAATGTCGGCACCTGAGTTAGAGTCGGAGTTGGACCTGCTGCCCCTAGTGAGGTTTTAGTTTGTTAGAGTCTAGCTTTCATCAAACAATTGACATCCAAGTGATCCGTGGCTGAATACAGACGCCTTTCCAAGCCTCCTCTGAGGGAAGCATTGATTGATATCCGCATTTCCCAGGAATTGCCTGTGTCAAGTGTTGACAAATTGTCTGTCCATCAACTTGATGGTTTCGAAGTACCAATCGAAATGAGACGTGGAAAAATTGCCATCCAGTTCAGTCCCGACATGTCGGCCCCGCTGCCACTACCTGGAAGTGCGCAAGAGGGCTTCGGGTGGCGCTATTCCACAGCGGATGGGTCCAGAGTAGTTCAGTTCAGGCGAGATGGTGCAACCTTCAGCATCCTTAAGGGCTACCAAGATTGGAATGAGGCTAGATCTTCGGCTCGAATCCTTTGGGAACAATACCGGGAATGGAATTCTCCTGCAAAGGTCTCGCGGTTGGCGGTGAGATACATTAATGTTCTCAGCTTGCCAATGGGTATTGATTTTGATCTCTTTTTGACGGCGGCACCCCGAATTCCCCCTGATTTACCACAGATGTTGTCGGGATTCTTTCAACGCACAGTGATCCCATTTTCGACTGACGGGACCACGGCGGTTGTGACACAGGCATTGGAACCGCTGCATGACAACATTGTTCCTGTAGTGCTAGATATAGACGTTTGGTATAATGTATCCCTTGAAGTAGATGCTTCAGAGATTTGGATTCAGTTAGATAGACTCCGTGATATTAAGAATCAAATATTCTTTTCTTCGATAACTGAGCGAGCTTTGGAGCACTGCTTATGACGGTATGTTGCCCGACGATCGATGGCACTTACAATTTTGGTATGCGTACTGAAGCAGGCTCGAGCGAAGTGGCCCTGAGTATTGGCCGATTGCACGAGGAGAGTCTTCGGCACTTTGCAGAACCGAGAATCGAATCGCTCGCTGCAGAAATTGACCAACTTGTGAGCGAGGCTGGTTCTGAGGTATTCGCAGAAGGTTCAATCCCCGTAGATATTTACACTGCCGATGCTGCCCTCCAATTCGCCCGGATATTACCGTGGTCCTTACCGTTACCTGAGGTCGCCTCCGATGCCGACGGAGATATTTCGTTCGATTGGGTTGGACCTTCTGGCAAAATGTTCTCCGTGAGTTTCAATCGATCTGGCCGTATCGCGTACGCAGGCAGATTCGGAGAGAGAAGCAAAATTCATGGAACTGAGCAGCTTTCTGAAGCGTGCCCTCAAGAAGTTATGCGAGGTATTTCTCGGGCGACGAGATAGCCCAACCTCAATCGATTCAGAGACAATGGAGCAACTCAGTACTTTGTCTCGCTTTATCTTTAGTAAGAAACAATTCAGCGCGGATCGGCCTAAGCCTCAAGCCTTCCTTCCTCCATCAACTAATCTAGCGATATCGGCGGTATGGATTGATAATTTGTCTGACACAGAAATCTGGCGTATTGGCGACGATGTGGCGGGGAGGGCGAGAAACAAGCCTGCTCTCGCGCGAGCGGACATTGAAGCGGAGATTTTTACCGACCTCTCCCTGAAAATCCTGCCCGACCCAGAGCCTCACCCGAGACACGTCAACATTTTGGGATGGCCTTCCGAAAAGGATGAACGATTGGCACTTGCCCTAGAACTGTGCGCCAAATCAATACTTCGCGTTCGGCAGAATATAGCAGGTGGATCAGCTGTTGACTCACTCTGATCTTCAGTGCTGCGTGCTCCAGCCTTTGTATTTGCGGGTGCCCGCTCCATCGTCCACCGCGGCGGAAAGGGACGGGTTTAAATTCACGGAAGCTCCTGAACTTCCGGTCAAGGAAAATGAAGAACGCTGGGAAGAGAATTCGTATCGTAAAATTCCGATGGGATCGAAAATCCGGACCCGCCACAAGAAACGTCAAGAGTGCGTCACAGGAGGATTCTGTCAGATCTAATTTGCCCAGGTTTCAAAGAGCGCTAATGCAAAAAGCCCTTCCCTTTATCGGGAAGGGCTTTTTGTTCTTTTGGAGGGATCGACAATCAGGGTGCGGGCGTCTGCGCTCGTCTGGAAGCGTGACCTATGGCCAATCCTGTAGCAACAGACGCTACGATGATCGCTACCAAGACGAAATGATTTCGAGCTGTGTGGTACTGCCTAACGGACTGGCCTATAGTTTGAATTTGCTCATATTGCAAAGACCTCCCCGATCGTCCTCCGGGGAAAGCCCGAATAGGCGAATCTTCATCTCGCACCAATAGTCCTTTCGGGTCAGTTCTTATAACGCTTACCTCCATCAGAAAGCCTGATTTTGTCTCCACTGGGTATCGTTTACCGGTAACTGGAATCTGGAGATGCACCTCTATATCTCTCGGAGGATCGGACACTCTCACGTCGGGAATTCTTAAGCTTGGGAAGCGACCGTGAGTAATTATGAGGTCATAGGTTGTGCTCGGATCTAATATGTCTTGCAGGGGCTGTATCGTGAAGCGACCGTCGTTGTCTGTTGCAGTAGAGCATTCTGTTTGTGGCGGGCCTTCCTTTTTCACGCATGTGACGCTCGCATCGGGGACCCTAATTACCGAGCCATCTTCAAATATGCGACCTCTGATGAGGTAGGGTTCCATCTGGACAGTCATCGGCTCTCCAGGCTCCCCCGACGCTACAGTGTGCAGATATCGCGCATGCTCAAAAGTTAATCTGTACTTTGTGGAAGGTGTAACCTCGGAGAAGGAAAATCTTCCATCCTTGTCGGTAGAGACAACCGAGGGCCTGCACACGGCATTTTGCGGCGCGCTACAGATAATCTTCACTCCATCGATTCCCGAATCGCCTTTTGCAATGACCCTGCCTGAGAGACTTGAGGCTGGACTTGCGTTTGACTGCGGGTCAGCGCCATAACTGGCCGTTGCCTGAAATACTAGCAAGGAGGCGACCAGAACCGAAAAAAACCGCCGAGCATGACTCATTTGGACTTCTCCGTCCCATTTTTTATTGAATTTGCTAACTCATCCTGCAACCTAATGTTCGTGGTCCTTAACGATTGGAGTCGCGACCACAACACGAAAACCGACACAATCGACACAATCAGCACAAAGGCCGCGATATACAAGATGATGAAATAGAACGTAGCGTAGTCCGGTCCGTCCAATACAACTAACTTTTCATCGGTAGAGGCCAGTACTATCCTTCCGCTACGTGTAGGGATTTGTTCCTGGCTGGCGATGAGCACATTCAGGCGCAATCTCTGAGGACTTCTAAACTGACCAATATCAATCGTGCGAGAGTAAAAACGTTCGTTCGAAGAAGAATCGATAATTTCAATGTTCGGCGGGAACGAGTCGGGCTTGGCGTCTGTGCTCGTCGAGACGATCCAAGTCGTGTGGTTTTTCAATGCGACCGTAATCTCCAAACCTGGGACGGAGCCGCTACCCTCCCTCACTATCGAAAATGCTAATTTTCTGCACTCGCTTGGGCGTCCAGCAGGGGCCGGAGGGCTTTCCCAGGTTTGATCGCAATCTACTTTCGCCTCAGGAAGAGCATACACTCTTACCACGTGCCGGGATTCAAGTTGGCTAAATTGCTCCTTGGCAATTTCAGAAAGAAAACCAACGAGGCTACCAAGCACCAGACCCAGAACAAGCATTATGCGCGATTATATACTTCACAAAAGAGCGGCGGGGGTGTATGAATGATCCCGAAGCCGCAGCAATCATACCTCCTGCAAAAGCGGTTTCGCCAGAAGGAGCCGCGAATGACAATTGCGCTGGGACTGAAGTGCTTGGATGGGATAGTTATTCTTGCAGATTCTCTCGAAACGGATGGGGTGACTAAAAAATACGTCGATAAGATTTGGTCGTACCAAGTTGGTCAAGAATGGGGGATTTCAATAGCATCAGCCGGAGAAGCCGATCTTGCTGACAGCTTCAACGATACTTTAGATGGGATATTGGGGAACGAAGGTTTTGATGAGATTAAGCTGATGGGTAAATTAAAAAGTGCTATCGCTCAGACACGAAGGGCATATCCAGATTCTGAATTGGCCATGATTATAGGCGTGTTCGGCCCGCAAATGGTCAAAAAGCTGTACCGAGTTACGGCAGATAGTAAGCACTTGGGGCCAATTCGAATCTATGAGGCCCTAGGTATAGGCTCATCATTGGTAAAGTTTCTATGCTCTCAAATGTTTGGTCAGTTTATCTTGGTGGAAGAAGCTATAAGATTTGGGATATTTGCGCTCAGTAGATGCAACGAGCATGTTGATGGATGCGGAGGGCCTATATCTGTAATCTCCAAAAACAAAGACAACAAAGGATGGACAGTTGAGCCCCCCAACCGAGTCTTAGAGATCCAAACCGAACTTGCGGCGGGTAGCTTTCGCCGCAGCTTGATCGACTACTGGATGACGAGTAATCCCCTAGTCGCAAGGGTCAAGCATGACCGTTATCGGGAGTACGTGGAGGGCGGCTCTGTACGATGGAAAATCGTTACAGGTAAAACACCAACGATTAAGCCGTCAACTTCTCGAAAGTTAAGGCAGACGCGGTAGTCATATGACGCAACGTGTCCAAGAACAAATCAGAGTTCTTCCGGCGATTGAATCGGAACTCCATCTCTTCGAGATAGGCCGAGAGGTGTTTCGCGCTGACATGATGCCAAGTCCCCATCATTCCGCGCTTCAAGAGCGAGAAGGCATTCTCAATGGTATTGGTGTGAACGTCCCCGACCACGTAAACCTTCGATTTGTGATTGATGGTTTTGTGTTGCCGCTTGTGTACTCCGGCCCGAATCATAGCCTTTGGATAGCCGCGCCATTCGTCCGTAACGATCATTTCCAAATCTTCACTCACATTCTCTTTGATGTATTTTGCCAGCGTCTTCGATGTGTTGTTTTTGACGTGGAAAAGCCTGAGATCGCCGCCACGCTTTCTGAGTCCAATTACGACTTCCTTGTTGTCGTACATCGCGCTGTGCCCCCGGCCCAAAGCCTTACCGCCAACGTAGGTTTCGTCCATTTCGACGGTGCCGTCGAGCATGGGCTTGTCTACTTGAACCATCGAGGCTCGGATGCGGTGGCAGAGATACCACGCTGTCTTGTAGCTGACTCCGATGGTCCGTTGAATTTGGCAGGCAGAGATGCCTTTCTTGGCCTCACAGAGCAGCAGTGCGGCCATAAACCACTTCGTAAGGGGCAAGTGGCTGTCGTTGAAGATTGTGCCAGCAGTGACCGAGAACTGGTAATCACAATCCTTGCAGTAGAAGAGTTCCTTCTCGGTTTCGAGTTCAATAGAGGCTTGCTTGCAACGTGGGCATTCAACGCCAGCGGGCCAGCGCAGGCGGCGCAACAGTTCGCGGCATCGTTCGTCAGTAGAGAATTGAGTAATCAGGTCTGCTAGATTCATATTGAGGTCTCCAATGGAAGAGAAACGCAAAGAACTACGCAAGATACCAACTCGGAAGCTGTTGGCTTCCATAAGGAAAGATTTGAAGAGAACGCTTCGGCCCGTTGCGACTGCATCCCGTAAGCCGAAGAAAGATTGAGTGTTGCTCTCATGGACAGACGTTACGACAATGCCTAACTTTTGTCAAGTATATAATCGTGGCATTATGATCTGATTTGGAATGGCGGCGTCTGCTGAGCTCCCGGCCACGATACCTCCCTTAGTTACCTTATAATAGACACGATTAAATAACAAAGACATGGGGGAGTGTATCTCATTCTTCCGAAGCGCAGGCAGGAAACATCCGGGCGTCCTATCCTCGCCGAATGCGCCAGCCTTGGATTTTGCTGATCAGCAAAGTCAAAGGCCATACAGATTGGGTGGAGTTGTCATTCTGCTTACGCGACGACGGAAATTTTGACCTGAGCTGTTTCCCGCTCTACCGGAATGGGCTCTTTGGCTTTCTTGAGCCCCTCGATGTAAGACTGGATGGCATCCTTGGCCATGGACCGCGCGTGACCCAGGTCTTTGCCTTCGGTGACAAGCCCGGGCAAGGAAGGAACTGTGACCGTGTACCCGCCATTCTCGTTGGCTTCGAAAAAGGCAGTGTATTCGTGGAGGCGTTTCTTGACGGTCTTCATGGATACATTCTAAATTAAATGTTCCAAAGCGACTCGCCATTCCGGGGGATGAACCGATTCTATGTTACCGGAAGTCCCGGAGGGACGTTACAACGTAGCCCGCCGCGGAAACGGTGGGAAATGCGTTAGAAATGACCATGAACCCCGGCAGGGGTGACACATGGTATGAAATTCGAGCATGTCGAGTCAAACAAAAGCGCATTAAGGAGCCCTTGTGTCGCCCCTCCGGGGCTTCAATTGTGTCCACAATGCCCTTCCCACAGCTTCCGCGGTGGGCTTCGTTGTACCGCCCCTCCGGAGCTGCCAGCAGTATGGAATCACTGCCCGATAGGTAGTTCACGAATTGCCAGTCACGAGTCACTAATCACGTGTTTTTCAGTGCGTCATGGCATAAATAACGTAATTCACGCCGATGCGGATGCCCAGGTCGGAAAATTTTTGCGGGTAACGCGGATCGTTGGCCCATTCCCAGGAATCGCCGATATCGGAGTTGAAGGAAATGGCCACCATCACGCGGCCATTGTCGTCGTAGATGCCGCGCCAGTGGGCGTCCTTGCCGTCGGACTTGTAGCCCACTGCCAGGTGTTCCGCGCCGGTGATCCGATAGCGATCATCCAGGTCGAACATCGTGTGGAAGATCGGATCGCTGCTGGGAATTTCCACGATGGGACGGTCCGGGAAAACCTTTCTGATATTTTCCTCGAATACCTGCCACTCCAGCGTGCCATGAAAATCGTCGGCCATGAAGAAACCGCCGCGCAACAGGTAATCGCGCAGTTTTTCCCCCTGCGCATTGGTGATGCCCCATTCACCAACCTGGACGGCATAAAGGAAGGGCCAGTCATAAACCTCGTCGCCATCATCCAGGTCCACGACCTGTTCCACCGACCGCGTATGAACGCGCGTCAATCGGCGCACGGCTTTGGAGAAATCGCGATCCGCCAGTGGGTAATCCTGAGTCCATAGCGAAAGGCCCAGTCGCCAGTCGCCATCGAACCTGCCGCGATAACCGTCATTCCAGCCGGGGGGATACATCAGGCGCGCAAAGGCAAATTCCGTTTTTTCCTTGTAGTCAGGAGGCAGTTGCATCATGCCGTATTCCACGGAGGGGTACTCCTTGAAGGGGCCCTGGTACGCATAGGACGCGCCAACCAGAACCAACGCGCAAACGATCAGCCACAATCCCTTCATGACGGCCATCCTTGGTGCATTGTGTTGAGGATAGCATGGGCCGCGTCTCCTTCACTATCGAGCATGGAAGATGGTCATGGGTCGTTATAGCTTGAAGGCTAGAAAAATAAAGGGAGCCGAATCTCTCCGGCTCCCTTTCATTCCTCACCATGCCTTGCCGCACCAGTCCTTGCCATGCGATACCGAACTTCACCATGCGTCGCACTGAGCAGTTTAGCACACTCATTCGTTTACAGACTTCACCGATTGCTTCCTGAATCCAACGCACCAAGGAAGTGATTTGTGTTTCTGGGCGTCTGGGTATTCTTCCTCTTTGCAGATCAAGACGACATCGCCAATTACGTCAACCACTTTCCTGCGTAGCTTCTTACCCTGATAATCCGTGACGGTGACGATCTGCCCCTTTTGCATCGGTGCCTCCTGACACCATTAGGATAGCTATTCCGATTCGTAGATTCAAAAAATATCTGTCCTTATGCACTTTTCTGTTGACAAGGATTAAATTATACTGGTATAAGATCAACTGGACAGAGTATAATCGAAATAGGAGAACCATCATGACTGAGGACAAAAAAGCGGTTGTTCCCTATGTTCCCTTTAAGACGTTCCTAGCGGCAATAGAAGGCTTTGAGCGCCACATGCCGCAACCTATCGACAGTTCCGCGTGGCCCACCTATTCAGGGGCAATTAGGTCTCAATTGCTAGGCGCTTTGAAATTCCTGGGACTGATCGACGATAAGGGAACTGCTACTACCTCATTAAAGTCGCTAGTGGAAGACAAGGCCAATAGAAAAGCCACCTTGCGGAAGATTCTTGAAGGCAGTTACAAACCGCTTATCTCCGCTGGCCTAAAGAATATGTCTCCGCGTCGCTTTTCCGAATTGATGGCTGAATACGGGATGACCGGAGCGACCCAGAAGAAAGTTAGCTTTTTCTTCTTGAAAGCTGCCAAATATGCTGAAATTCCTGTCTCTCCGTTGTTGCTCCAAAGAGCACCGTATACGCGCAAGAAAAAAGAACCCAATGGAGAGGACGGCGAAGAAGTGAATACGGAAGTGTCAAATGGACAATCACACCAAGGGACATCCAAAACGATTGATTTGAAGAGTGGTGGGAAATTAACTTTGATACTGTCCGTGAATGTTTTCGACCTGAATCCCACCGATCGGGAATTTGTATTTGGAATGATCGACAAGTTGCAAGGCTATGAAGGCAAAAAAGAGTAGATAGAGAAAGTAGGCTTACCGCTGTTTCAGCAGCGGTAAGCCCGAAGAAATTGAGGCGCAAGGCGGCGAAGCGATGCAACCCCATTTCTATTTCCATTTATATGCCCGTCCACCACCAGTGTCAATGCCCCTGAAAAGGGGCAGGCCAAATCTGACACTTGGAGACGGAACATGAACTGCCCTCACTGTGAGAGTCAGCAATACAAGATTCACCAAAAGAACGGTCACGCACTGAGCACAATGTACCGTTGTATCGGATGCCGAGGATTCTTTTCGGAGCGCCGATTTACAGGATACTCTGGCCTAAAGCTCCCGCCTGAGAAGATCGTCCAGATCGTGAACTGCCTCGTGGAAGGTGTCTCTGTGCGCTCTACGGGCCGTCTGTGCAACGTCCAGAAGAATACCGTGCTGCGAGTGCTCCGACACGCTGGAAAGCTCTGCAAGCGCGTCATGGAGTCAAAGCTCCGAAACCTACACCTAAATTACATCCAAGTGGACGAATTGGTTCACCACGTTGGAAAAAAGGAACGCAACCTTACCGAAGCGGACCGGGAGAGCGAACAATTCATTGGAGACGCTTGGATTTTCCTTGCGACTGATGCACAGACCAAACTCGTTCCCTCGTTCGCTGTGGGAAAGCGTGACCTAGCCACGGCTGAAAGTTTTATGATGGACCTAGCTGGCAGATTGTCGAATATACCGCAGATCACCAGTGACGGACTACGCGCCTATGTGGGAGCCGTCGAATACGCCTTTGGCAACGCTGTGAATTTCGGAATGTTAATCAAGCACTACGAAGAGCGCGACGGACGTTTAGAGCTTTCTGGAGCGCAACCACGGCCCATCATTGGCAATCCTAAGATCGAACATATCAGCACATCCTATGCAGAGCGGAACAATCTGAATTGCCGCCTATTCTGCCGCCGTCTGACCCGGCTAACGAATGCTTTCAGCCGCCGCGTTGAGAACCTAGAGGCAGCATTATGGATTTACTTCGCGCACTACAATTTTGTGAAGATTCACACCAGCTTGCGAGTTACTCCCGCAATGGCCGCAAACGCGACCGATCATCTATGGGATATTCAGGAATTGCTAAACGCGGGAATCTAAGCTAACCTTCTCGGTGCCCGACGCCAATCGGGTATCGCACCGCTCGCCAGAGTGGGTTAAATCTACTCTAGGAGTGTGCGAAAATGCAAGTACAAACCGCCCTGCAATATACTGTTTCCCAAGACAAAAAGCAGACATCTGACTGGCGCGTAGAGGCTTTGGATATTAAAGCGGGGGATGCGCTTGTCGCAATCTTCTGCGGTCCATCTGCCAAAGATCGCGCAGAAGAATACGCTAGATTCAAGAACGCTCAGTAAGGGACTTCGGCTAGAATTTGGTCAACACATGTCTGCGGTTGCCCATGTGTTGTGCCAGTATGCCATAACCCATCTCGGACAGTTAGCTGAGATAGTCCATCCACGTCCATACATTTCCACTGACCCTCTGGCGGCAAACCACTGCTGCTCTGGCCAGCGAATTGGTATGAAAGAACGTGCATTGCTCCGTTCTTCCAGCCCATTACGTGCGGGCACATTTCTCTATAGAGTCCATCGTAGTATGCTGTGACCTGTTTCTTTTGATTGATCGCTTCGGTGAGTAGATCGGCATTGCTGGGCATGGGCTGACCCCCTTTGCACGTAGTTTACCAGCAAATAGGGGTTTCAAGCTATAACGACCCATGACCTGGAAGATGGCGACCTGTAGGCCCTACCGGAGATGAAACAGAATAAATAAATGCAACCAAGCTACAGGGTGTAGAATCCAACCTAGAGATAGTGCAAGCGGGGCCCGCCCCCGTGTAAGCCCGCAGGCTTTGCGCACTTGTTGCGGAGGCCACTCAAATGACCAAACGAAGGTCTTCCCTTTTTCCTCTGTCGATGATTTTGTCGATGGCCCTTTTTTGCGTGACAGCACCTGTGTTCGCGCAGCGTGGAGGAGGATCGCACGGCGGCGGTGGATTTCACGGAGGCGGCGGGGGCTCCCACATTAGCGGTGGAAGCTTTCGAGGTGGCGGTTCGTCTCCAAGCATGGGGGGAAGTTTCTCGCGCGGCGTGCCTAGCTCAGTAGCGCGCCCCAGCGGTGGGTCTTATGCGAATGGCAGAGCATCTGCAAATAGTGGATCGTACCAAAGACCCAGCGACTATTCCCCAGCGGTCAATTCCGGTTACGCAAATGCGCGGGGCGAGGCTCCCTCAACCGCGGCAGGCGGATATGTTCGGCCGGACGGCCAGTGGCACTCCTTCAGCGTAAATCGATCCGCGGGCACGACGACCGGTGCCAGAAGCTTCTCCGGCCAGGGTAATGAGATTTGGGAGAATGCTCCGGCGGAGAGAAACGCCGCAACGGCAAGTTCTGCGGTGGCTAGCGTACGTAGTTCTAGCAGCTCGGTCGGTAACACAGTTAGCCGCTCAGCCTCGCCACAAACCCCATCCAATGCGGCAGCGTTAGGCGCACGGTCCTCCTTCGGCAGCGGAACCGTTTCCAGCGTTCCACGCAACTACAACGGTTTCGGTGGATTTCGAACCAACGGCGGATTCGGCGGCTACCCTCACAGAGGTTTTCGCGGAGGTTGCTGGAATTGCGGATTCGGCTTCGGATTCGGCTGGCCGCTGTTCGGCTGGGGTTTGTACCCATACTCGTATTGGCCCTATTCCTATTGGGATGATCCGTGGCTGTCGGGAGGCCCAGGATATGGATATTACTCGGACCCTTCCGGCTACAACGTTTACAACGACAACTACAATTCTTCCAATGACGGCGGTTCTTACAACCCTCCGCAAGCCTATTCTTCCGGGCCAGCGGACAATAACCCGGGCCCTGACCAGAACGTTTCCGGCGAACAAGTCACCGAACAGACGCCGCCCTACACAAATAACGGGCCGGTGGTTCAACTCAATTTGAAAGACGGCACCATCTACTCCGTGCAGGACTATTGGCTTGCGGACGGAAAATTGCACTTTACTGTCGATAACGGCGTGGAATTTTCATTCGACCTGAATCAATTAGACATGCAACGAACGGTCGATGAGAACGCGCGCCGCGGCGTGCAGCTCGTTCTGAAGCCGGCGCCCAACAATCAATCAAATCCATAGTGGTAATGCCCGGTCCGCATTCTGCTCTGCCGCTGGCAGGTGAAGGTAGCGCTTCCGTATCGCCCCCCGTTTATTCATTGCATCGAACCACGATTTCCTCGAAGATCCTTGTCCGGGCGACGCCCGGACAACTCGATGGATTTGACCCTCTTCTTCGCAATTCTTGGCGGTCTTCTCGTTCTTGCGTTTGTTGCCAACCGGCTCGTTCGGTTTACGCACGTTCCCGACGTGATTATTTTGATGGCTACGGGCGTTCTGATCGGGCCGGGTCTGCGCTGGGTGAATCCGGATATTTTTCGCAGCGCTACGCATGGCTTCGGCTCGCTGGCGCTGATCCTCATCCTGTTTGAGGGTGGCCTGGACCTGAAGCTTCGCGAAATCCTGCGGCATTTCGGGTCTGGCTTTTTTCTTTCGCTTTTTAGTTTTATTCTCGCCATGGCTGTCGTCGCGGAGGTTTGCCGCCTGGCGCTGCATTTTTCCTGGCCCAACGCGCTCCTGATTGGGGCGGTCCTGGGCTGTATCAGCAGTTCGATTCTTCTTCCCGTGTTGCAGCAGGTTCATCTGCGGCGCGAGGTCAAAGTCACGTTGCTTGTCGAGGCATCGTTCGGCGACGCGCTTGCCGTTCTGGCGGTCACCACGTTGCTCGATATCGCCTCCGGTGGAAACGCGGAGCCAAGAGCTGTGGCGTGGGCGCTCGGTTCCAGTCTGATTTTGGCCGTGGCGGCTGGCATTCTCGCGGGGATGCTGTGGTCTTACCTGCTTCCGGTTCTTTCCGAGCAGCGGTTTTGGCATGTGCTGACGTTTGCCGCGGTGCTGCTGGTCTATTCCGGCGTGCATTTTCTGAAGGGCAACGAGCTGGTTTCGGTTCTGGTTTTCGGCCTCACGCTTACGAATTTTCCAGCCGTCCGCGAGCGGCTGCATTTCGATAAGTCCGCGGGGGCGGACTGGTTTACGGAAATACCTGTCCAACGGGAGCACGGGCATGCGGAAAATCATCATCACGACCAGATGCTCACGTTCCACGGGGAGCTGGCTTTCCTGCTGCGGACGTTCTTTTTTGTACTTTTGGGCATGCTCGTGGAATTTGCAGGATTGCGAAAGAATATCGTTCTCGCGTGTCTGTGTTTCGCGGCGATATTGGCGGCGCGCGCTGTGGTAGTGCAGACAGGCCGCCTCGCCTGGCGCAGTTTTACGTCGATGGAGCGCGAGTTGATGCTGTGGTTCGTCCCGCGAGGCTTGATCACGGCGGTGCTGGGAATCGAAGTGCTGGAAGCGCGCGGCGAAGCCTTCGCATTTCTACCGTCCCTAGCGTTTGCCGTAATCCTCCTGAGCAATCTGACACTTCTAATCGGCACAGTTCGCGCAGGGAAATTGCAGCCGTTGGGCGAACCCTAGTGGCGCAGGTTTCAACCTGCGCGGTTTTGGTTTTGATTTCTTGATGTTGATTGCAAATCGAGATAACCAAAACCAAAACCAAAAGCACTCAGGCTGAAGCCTAAGCCACTTAAATGCTAAACTAATTCAGCCGGTAAATTCGAATTGTCGAGGACTATGACCGATGAAATCCATTACAGCAATGTTGGCAGCAATACTTGTGATCGCCGCTTTCGGCGCGACAACTTCAGGCCAAAAAGCCAAGCCGCAAAAATTCACTCCCAAGCAGATCCACACAGGCGCGATGCTCTATGAAGACGACTGCCTGGCCTGCCACGGCGCGCATATGGCCGACCCGGTCGGTGCGTTCGACCTGCGCACCTTCCCGCACGATCAGCACGACCGCTTCGTCAACTCCGTCACCAACGGCAAGAACAATATGCCTGCCTGGGGCACTGCGCTGATGCCTGCGGATATTGAAGCGCTGTGGGCCTATGTGGTGGCCGGTGAAAAGGGAAGTGCGAGGGATGGCAAGGGGAAGTAGGGTGACGTGGTCGCTCACCCGATCCGAGGGCTTTCCGCAATCATATATATTTCCGCACTCCACTCACGTGGCTTTTCTAGGAAAGTTAAAACGATTAATTATTGTTGTTTTCTCAACGATCTACGCGACCGCAATAATTGCTGCTTAATGGCTTCCGCGTCAGCGTGGGACCGAAAAATGGAGTCGACGAGACGTGTGCACGCGGAAGTTGAACGTGCAAGGGCGGCCAGCTGCTCGTGACAGCCAAGATGTTTAGTGGGTTCAGGATAGTTAATGGAGTGGTCTACTTGTCCCCAGACTTCTTCCATCAGTGTTCGCACTTGAATTTCACATGTGTATTTGGTTTTCTTATTGGGTTTGATCACGTAGTGTACGCTGGTATAGAGAGAAGGGCTTTTCTTAGTCTTTATTCCAATGGACTTAAAAAATGCCCTGGATTCGTCATCCCAAGTCCGGGCAGTCGGACCCTCAATGACCCTATAAGATTCCTCTTCGAATAAACCGCTTAGGCCTTCTTTAATCGCTTCAACCTGCTGAGTGTAGAGATGCAACACTCGCAGCCCAGCTAGATCGTTCACCTTTACAAATAAGTTTGCGGGAGTGATTGGGAAACGCTTCCCCAAATTCTTGTATTTACGAAGTTTTCTTCGGAGTTTTCTCTCTAGATGATTTGGATCTTTCATACGCCAGCTAAGTGAATGAATGTATGGTTCGAGTATTTTCGAGCTCTGGACCTGTCCGCGCAAGCTTTGCAAAAACGTCCTCAGCACGCCATTATTCTTTTCATAGTGGCTAACTAATTCGTGGATGAGCCTTCGCTCTGCGGACGTAAACTCAGCCATATTCCGATCCCTACCGCGTCCTTTCGATGATCTTTTCCGCCACGCTACGGAAGGCCTGCCGCGTAGCCGACCTTTCCTGAGGCGTTCCTACTTCCCAGATAGCGACTCCCTCCGATTGCGCCGCAGCTGCAAGCCGACCGAAATCTTTAATCAACCCTAATCTTGATTGGAGAGGGATTGGCGCGAGATCTGGGTCAATCTCTCGAAGAACGGCTCCAATATCACTGCTTACATGACGTTCAATTCTTGGCAAGTACTTAGAGTAATCAGAAGATACCGTACCTCCATAAATACGAAATCGCTGCGGCAGATACCCAATCAATGTTGGTTTCCCAGGTAGGAGATATACATCGTCCGGTGCCAACGCTAACACCGTTTTCCAATCGGTGATCCAGTCCAGAAGGGTTTGTCCTAACGTTTTGAGCGCACGGATGGAAAATGAATCACATGCCGCGGGGACGATGAATGCATCGCAATCCAGTAAGATCACTCTGTTCAGAGGACCGATATTGGGGCCAGAGTCGTAGAAAACGAAATCAATCGATTTTTCTGTAGCAATGTGATTAACGAGTTGACTCAGTGCGGTTGTCCCGCGATAGCCCCGAACTTTCCTGTGGAAACAATCTCCCCAAGATGCATGTAAATCTTGTTCAAACTTTGATAATAGAATATCGCCGGGTAGTAGGTGGATATTCCCAATTCCTTTCGGCTTAATTAATTTTATGTCCCCCATCCCGTCTGCGACGGGCTTGAGAGCTGACCACAAAGTAGCCCCTTCGTCAGTTTCTGAGCTATCCAACATGTCATCTACCACACTTGGATCAATGAGGTAAGAGGTCAGATTGCACTGAGGGTCGGAATCAACTAGAAGGACACGCTTATCCAATGAGGCCAAGGCTTTTGCCACGTTGACTGTAAGCGTAGTCTTTCCCACTCCACCCTTGTGGTTGAATATGGCAAGTCTCTTAGCCTTATGACGCTTTGGTTTGGTTGGTGGCAAAATCGATTCAACTCGCTTCCGGTTTCGCGCGCTTAGATTTTTTCCTTGGTCGTGCATTTGCCATTGCAGCACGCGCGGCCTCACGGTCAGGGAGCGCCTCAACGTACTTCTCTCCTGGTGCACTTATCTGTTTTGTCTCTCTAGCCGCCTGCGCCAAGTACCCATAATTAGTAGCATTGTCGACAGCACTGGCAGGATTGGAGAGTTTGATCTGGGCGGCCTCTGTATTCAGCTTGCTGATATCCAATGTTTTGAAATATAGTTGGTCTCGATAGTGAGTCAGATAATACGCAAGGCATGCAATTCTTTCTACATCTGTGCGCGGTTGCTTCCTCAAAAGAAATTCTTTTGGGTTGATTGGATGTTCCTTCGAAAACCTATCAGATGCGTTTCCAACTCGATCGCTAACCGTTGGTCGCGAAGTTGCTTCAAGATCAAATCCGAAGACCGTACCGACAGCTCGATACAGCTTTTGTCTTCCAGTCTCATCCAGCTTGTTGAAGGCGGAGATTACTTCCGGCAAAATTTTACTTAGAAGGTCCAGTTGTTGTGCGTTATTGCCGTTCACTGCTTCTTGTTCTGACACGGTTTCCTCTCAATTAAATACTAAATTTCTCTGGCTTGCCCTTTTCAGTTTACAGCAGCGAGCATATGACCAATCCGGATAAAACGAGTATATTTTATTCCTCGCGATAGAGATAGAGCCAGCATCAATAGGTTGAGCAAAGTTAGTAGTTTTGGAGGTGTCGACCAAACCGCGCCTCGAAGCTACCCATGATTCCCATTCCCTCCACCCAAAATCCCCGCCAGCACTTGCCCCGTATAAGATTTTTTCACTCGCGCCACCTGCTCGGGCGTGCCTTGGGATACGATTCTGCCGCCGCCTTCGCCGCCTTCGGGACCCAGGTCTACTATCCAGTCGGCTTGTTTGATTACGTCCATGTGGTGCTCGATGATCAGGACGGTGTTGCCCAGGTCGGCCAGGCGATTCAGTACGTCGAGGAGTTTTTTTACGTCGTCGAAGTGCAGGCCGGTGGTGGGCTCGTCGAGGATGTAGAGGGTGCGGCCGGTCTGGCGGCGGGAGAGTTCTTTGGCGAGTTTGATGCGCTGGGCTTCGCCGCCGGAGAGGGTGGTGGAGGATTGGCCCAGTTGGATGTAGCCGAGGCCTACGTCCACCAGCGTTTCCAGTTTCTGGCGGACTTGCGGGATGTTTTCGAGGATTTTCAGGGCGTCGCCGATCTGCATGTCTAGCAGGTCTGAAATCGAATGGCCTTTGTACCTTACGGCTAGTGTTTCAGAGTTGTAGCGGCGGCCTCGGCAGACTTCGCAGGTTACGTACACGTCTGGGAGGAAATTCATTTCGATGCGGCGCAGGCCGTCGCCCTGGCAGGCTTCGCAGCGGCCGCCTTTTACGTTGAAGCTGAAGCGGCCTGGCTTGTAGCCGCGTTCGCGCGATTCCGGGAGCATGGCGAATAGGTCGCGGATCGGCGCGAAGACTCCGGTGTAGGTGGCCGGGTTCGAACGCGGCGTGCGGCCTATGGGGGCCTGATCGATTTCTATGACCTTGTCGATTTGCGCCGCGCCGATGATTTCGCGGAACGCGCCGGGGCGCTCCATCGAGCGGTAGAGCTGCTGCGCCAGTGCGCGGTAGAGGATGTCGTTCACCAGCGTGGATTTGCCGGAGCCGGAAACGCCGGTGATCACCGTCAGCAGGCCTAGCGGCAATTCGAAATCCACGTTTTTCAGGTTGTTGGCGGTGCAGCCGAGGAGTTGAATCGATTTGCCGTTGGGCGCGCGGCGTGTGGGCGGCACGGCGATGGAGAGTTCGCCATTCAAGTATCGTCCGGTGAGCGAATTGGCGTTGTGCGCGATTTCATCGGGGCGGCCTATGGCGACGAGGTGTCCGCCGGCATTGCCTGCGCCGGGGCCTAGGTCCACCACGTAGTCGGCGCGGCGGATGGTTTCTTCGTCATGCTCGACGACCAGGACCGTGTTGCCGAGATCGCGCAAATGCTCGAGCGAGGAGATCAGGCGGCCATTGTCCCGCGCGTGCAGGCCGATGGAAGGCTCATCTAGGACGTAGAGGACTCCGCGCAGCTTTGAGCCGATCTGCGTGGCCAGGCGGATGCGCTGGGCTTCTCCGCCGGACAGCGTGGCGGAAGAGCGGTCGAGGCTGAGGTAGCCGAGGCCTACTGCCAGTAGGAAATCCAGGCGCGAGGCAATTTCGGAAAGGGCGCGGCCTGCGATGTCGGTCTGCCGCTGCGTCAGGCCTTTGCGGATTTGGTCCACGGCGGGGCGCGCGTCGGAGATTGCGAGCGCGGTGTACTCGGAGATCGAGCGGCCTCCTACTTTTACGGCCAGGCTTTCCGGGCGCAGGCGCTGCTCGTGGCAGACTGCGCATGGCACCGGGGACATGTAACGCGTGATCCATTCGCGGTAGCTGTCGGAGTTTGATTCTTCGAGGCTGCGCTCCAGAAAACCGACCACTCCTTGGAAGTGCAGTCCCGGAGCCGCTTTGACAGTCTTTGATTTTTTTCCTGCCGCACCGTCGGCGTCCTTCGACGCCAGATTCGAAGGGGGATTGCCGTACAGAATCAGATTCTGGACCTCGGGCGAGAGCCTTTCGAACGGAAGCGAGAGATTAAAGCCATGCGCCAGCGCGCCCAATTCGAGGCTGTGTTTCAGAAATACGGAGCCTGCGCCGGGCCCCAAGCCGCCTTCGAGCAGGGGGCGCGTCCAATCGACAATTACTTTTGCCGGATCGAAATCGTATTTCGAACCCAAGCCATTGCACGCGGGGCATGCGCCGTATGGTGAATTGAAACTGAACGAGCGCGGCTCCAGTTGCGGGACGGAAATGCCGCACTCGCTGCACGCCATTTTTTCGGAATACGTCTGCTCGGTGCCGCCGACTACCACTACGGTGACGATGCCCTTCGCGAGTTTCAGCGCGGTGGCGATGGATTGTTCGAGCCTACCCGCGATGCCCGTCTTGACCAGCAGACGATCGACGACGACCTCGATGGTGTGATTCTTGCGCTTGTCGAGGCGCGGGGGATCGTCCAGGGGGCAGAGGTCGCCGTCGATGCGGGCGCGGACGAAGCCGTCGCGGGCGAGTTTTTCCAGTTCCTGGCGGTATTCGCCTTTGCGGCCGCGGACGATGGGGGCGAGGATCATGATGCGGTCGTCGGGCTTGGCTAGTTCGCCGTGCAGGATCGAGCGGACGATCTGGTCGGTGGACTGGCGGGAGATGGGCCGGCCGCAGTTGGGGCAATGCGGCGCGCCAATCGAGCTGTAAACCACGCGCAGGTAGTCGTAAATTTCAGTAATGGTACCGACCGTGGAGCGTGGGGAGCGCGACGTGGTTTTCTGCTCGATGGCGATCGCGGGGGAAAGGCCCTCGATGGAGTCCACTTCCGGACGCTCCATCTGATCTAGAAACTGGCGGGCGTAGGCGGAAAGCGATTCGACGTACCGGCGCTGCCCCTCGGCGTAAATGGTGTCGAACGCGAGCGAGGATTTGCCCGAACCGGAAAGCCCGGTGATGACCGTCAGCGAGTTGCGCGGAATTTCGACGCTGATGTTCTTCAGGTTGTGCTGGCGCGCGCCGCGAACGACAATTTTTGTCAGGCCCATGTCCCAGAGGCCGCCCCCACAGCCGGCCCACCATCATGAGCGTAAGATACGCCCATCGTAAACCTTTAACGTTAGCAAGGCGGGGAGTTAGGGTCAACAAAAACGGCGTGGGAATCGGAAAAAACGAATGAAAAGAAATGGCGCTGGAAAATTTTCCTTCGCACTCGTCTTTTTTACGCGCCGCAAAAAATGAAATGTGTAGTGTTTTCAGTGCGTTGAGTTTGGCGTGCCGCGTGCAATATCAGAATGTGCAGGGGGAAGACGTGCCGAGGATCCCTTTAGGGGATTGAGGGCTGGGCCGGCGCGATCTTCCCCCCGTATACCTCCGCTGACTAACGCCCACTAATAAACCTTCCAATGCACGGCAAAAAGTTTTTACACTTAGTCCACAGAATTCACTGAGACGGTCGGGCCTTGCTGCGTTCAGGCGTGCAAGATTGCATTGAATTAATCCCGGAAATTGCAATGGAGTTCGAGGTAGGAAAATTGGCTGGGGCGATAGGATTCGAACCTATACCGTCCTCATTAACAGTGAGGTGCCCTACCGGTTGGACCACGCCCCAGCAGATTTAGAACGTTCAGGTGAGCCTATAGAAGATAGTCGCTGAGCGCGAAACGCGCAAGTCCCCCGACGAAAAATCTTATTCGGTCTTTTCGGTGGTGTAGCCGGCTTCGGTCCATGCGCGCCAGCCGCCGTCCATGGAGATGCAGTTGGTGTAGCCCATTTTCTGGAGGTTGTCCGCGGCCAGGGCTGAGCGGAAGCCGCCTCCACAGTACAGGACCAGGGGGGTGGATTTGTCCGGCACGGCGGTTTCGACGTCGCGCTCGATCACGCCCTTGCCGAGGTGAATCGCGCCGGGGAGGTGTCCCTTGGCCCATTCGTTGTCTTCGCGGACGTCGACCAGCGTGAATTTTTCACCGGCGTCGAGGCGCTGCTTTATTTCGCGGAAGTCGGATTCTTTTACGCGCTTTTTGGCGTCGTTGACGATGGCGAGAAATCCTGAAGCGTGTTTCACTATTTTCCTCCAAAAAAGGGAATCCAGTCATACATGTAATAAACACCGAAAACAGCCAATACTCCGCAAGTGACAATGAAGAAGTAGGTTCCCAATTTAGGGTTTCCGACTGCACGACGCCACTTAATTGCTCCAATGACTGCCAGAGCGGCGGAGAGCGCGAATTCAACTCTCAATACGATTTCGCCGACAGCTTGTGGCAGCCAGAAACAAATCGCAGTGAGAGGTGGTAGCCAAAAAAACGCCAGCAAGTACCAGACACAACCAACCACCATCATGAATTTTCCGCGCCCTGCGCGCATCTGAGTGGCAGGCATAACACCTCCGGCGCAGTACTTGATTCCATGAAACTGATAGTGTCCAAATCCACCCACCCGGATTATTTACATCAGAAACTCGCTCTCTAGTCCATTTGATTCTGGTCGTCAGGTCCACATTTTTTATTTCATGTCACGCCAGTTCGGGCCTGCTTTCATATCCACCACTAACGGGACGATTAGCTTGTGCGCGTTTTCCATTTCGTGTCGCACCAACTTGCGCAGGCGGTCCATTTCTTTGTGTGGAGCTTCGAAAAGCAATTCGTCGTGGACCTGGAGGATCATTTTTGCCTGGAACTTTTCTTTTGTGAGCTCGCGGTCGATGTTGATCATGGCGATTTTGATCAGGTCGGCGGCGGTGCCTTGCAGCGGTGTGTTTAGCGCGGTGCGCTCGGCGAAATTTCTTAGCATGGGCTGCGGCGATGTGATTTCCGGGACGGGGCGGATGCGTCCGTGGAGCGTGCGCGTTACGCCGCTACTGCGGGCCTCGTTGAGCGAACGTTCGAGATACTCCTTTACGCCGCGATATTTGGCGAAATATGCCGTGATGAATTTCGACGCTTCTTTTTGGTCTATGCCTAGCTGCGCGGCCAGGCCGAACGGGGTTTGACCGTAGATGATGCCGAAATTGATGGCTTTGGCGGCGCGGCGATGCTCGGCGTTTTGCGCCATCGGGCCTACGCCGAAAACTTCCTGCGCGGTGCGCGCGTGAATGTCTTGCCCGGTGCGGAAGGCTTCCACCAGGACTGGGTCCTCGGAAAAATGGGCGAGGATGCGCAACTCGATCTGGGAATAATCGGCGGAAAATAGGGTGTTGCCCGGCTCTGCGATGAACTCGGCGCGAATTTGCCGGCCAAGCTCTGTGCGCACTGGAATATTTTGCAAATTGGGGTCAGAGGAACTGAGGCGGCCCGTGGCTGCGCCGGTCTGGCTGAAGCTGGTATGCAGGCGGCCTGTTTCCGGGTGAATCAGCCGTGGTAGCGCGTCCACGTAGGTGGATTTGAGCTTGCTGATTTCGCGGTATTCGAGGACTTTGCGCGGTAATTCGTGAGTTAGCGCCAGTTCTTCGAGCACGTCTGCTGCTGTGGAGCGGGGCTTCGAACGGCGTCTGCCGCCGAGGGTGAGATTCATCTTGTCGAACAGAATTTCCGCGAGTTGCTGCGGCGAATTGACGTTGAATTCCGATCCGGCCAGCTCCCAGATCGTTTTTTCCAGCGCGCGGATTTCGCGCTCCATTGTTGCGGACATTGCGGCCAGGGCTTCGCGATCGACGCGCACGCCGTGGCGTTCCATTGAGGCGAGGACGGGCGCGAGCGGCAGGTCGATTGTTTCGTAGAGGTTGGCAAGGCCCTGCGCTTGGACTTCCTTGCGCAGGATTGGCGCGAGGCGTTGCAGGTGGTCGGCTGATTCTCCCGGTGCGCCGGAGAGTGTGACGTTTTCGTGGCGCAGGACTACTTCGGCAAGACTGTGTTTTGATGTGGTGGGGCGCAGCAGGTAGGAGTAGAGCATCGTCGCGTGGCGAATTCCGGCGACAGGGCCTGCTAGAAGTTCCAAGAGCTTCGGATCGTGGACGATTTTTGGGCGCTGGGGATCGCGCAGGAATTTTGCGAGAGCTGCGAGCATTTCGCGTGAGTCGTTTTCTGGCAGGCGCAGCGCGTCACCGGGAGCGCTGAGTGCGAGAGTAGAGCTTGCACCCGCAACCGAAGCGGTCCGCGTAACGCCTGCTTTTGGCGAAATCTCAACTGCGGCGATTTGCGTGCCGAAGCCTTCGGTTTCGCGCTCGCCGGATGCGAGCGTGAGCCAGAGAGCGACTTCCGCACTGCACGGAAGGCTATCTAAATATTTTGCGAGCGCGGCGGGAGATTCGAGCGCGGCGGAATCGCTTGCGGCGACGCCTGCCGTGGAGGCCGCGGGGAGATCGCGCAGCAGGGAAGTGAAGCCCAGTTCCGCGTACAGCGCGCGCAATGCTTCGACGTCCAGCTCGCGGATCGAGAGATCGTCAAGGACCAGTTTCACCGGGGCGTTTTTGTCGATCACCGCGAGTTGCTTGGACATCATCACGGCTTCGCGGCCATTTTCCAGCGCCTCGCGGTAGCGCTTGCCTTCCACTTCGGCTGCATGATCGAGAGCGGCTTCCGCTGAGCCGAAGCGTTTGATCAGTTCGCGCGCGCCTTTTTCGCCGATTCCTTTTGCGCCTGGAATGTTGTCGATCGAATCGCCCATCAGGGCCATCACGTCGGCGACTTGTTCCGGCGGCACGCCCATTATTTCTTCCACTTTCGCGGCGTCCACCACCAGATCGGTTTTGTTCGGCCCCGCTCCGGGCCGCAGCACGCGCACACTTCCGCCGACCAGCTGCATCATGTCCTTGTCGCTGGTGACGATGGAGACTTCCATATTCTTTTTTGCGCCCTGCCGGGCCAGCGCGCCGATCACGTCGTCGGCCTCGAAACCGGGGAACTCCAGGATGGGCAGCCGCATGGCCTCGCACATACGCCGCACGTAGGGCAATTGGATGGAGAGGTCTTCTGGCATCGGCGGGCGCTGCGCCTTGTATTTGTCAAAGAGCTTATCGCGGAACGTCGGCTCCTTAGTATCGAACACCACGGCGAGATAGTCGGGCGCATGTTCCTTCGAAAGCTTGCGCAGCATGTTCGAAAACAGGTACGGAACTTTCGTGGGAATGCCCTGCGGGCTGTTCAGCCTGCCCATTGGCGCGAAGAACGCGCGGAAGATGAACCCCATGGCGTCCACGAGGAAGAGTTTTTTCGGAGCGGCGTCTTTGGCCATCGGCGCGAGTATAGCAAAGCGGCGCGTTCCTCCGGTGTGTGCTATTTTATCGGTTCGCGGTTTTCGAGAGTTCTCACCCGCTCCTCATGCCCAAACGCGCCAAAGCTAAAACCGAAGAAGTCGTCGTCGCGCCGGATCAGCCTGATGTGGTGGAACACTCCATTGTGGAGCCGGTCCTCACGGAACCGACCATTGAGGATATTTTCGGCCCTGGCGGGGCGCTGGAAAAGTGCATGCCCGATGGGTTCGAGCACCGTCCCTCGCAACTGGCGATGGCGGAGATGGTCGAGTCTGCTTTTCGCGAAAAGCGCCACGCAATCGTTGAGGCCGGAACAGGAACCGGTAAGACGCTGGCCTATCTGATTCCTGCGATACGCAGCGGGCGGCGTGTGGTGATTTCGACGGCTACCAAATCCCTTCAGGAGCAGCTGTTCGAAAAGGACGTCCCGTTCTTGCAGAAATATTTCGCGCCGAAATTGAAAGTCGCGGTGATGAAGGGGCGCGGCAATTTTCTGTGCCGCGAAAAAGTTTACCGGATGGCCGACCAGCCTATGTTGAAGGGACTGGACGAGGTCGACTGGTTCCATCAGATACGGGACTGGGAAAAAGTTACCGAGACCGGCGATCGCGCGGAGCTTAATTTTCTACCCGACGATTCGGACCTTTGGCAGCGTCTGGACGCGCGGCGGGATGCCTGCTCGGGGCAGAAATGCCCTGAATTCAATCGCTGCTTTATCACGGCGATGCACCAGCGGGCTGCGGAAGCCGATTTGATCATTGTGAATCATCATTTATTTTTTGCGGACCTGGCGCTGAAGCAGGACGATTTCGGCAGCGTGCTGCCGGAGTACGGCGCGGTGGTGTTCGACGAAGCGCATGAGATTGAGGACGTGGCCAGCGATTATTTCGGACGGCAGATTTCGAATTATCGTTTCGACGAGCTGGCTCGCGATGCCGAAGTGGCGGTGCGCGTAACGAAAATAAGCAGTGCGGGGTTGCTCAAACACATCATGCGGATGCGCGAGCGCGCGAGGAGCTTTTTCGAGGCGTTTCCTGCGCGCGAAGGGCGCTTTCCATTCGATAAGACGCAGCGCACTAATTTTGTCGATCAGAACCAGGATGCCTATAAATCACTGGTGAATGGGTTGAAGAGCCTGGAAGCGGAAATTGCTTCGCTCTCACCGAAGCCTGAGGAATTGCTGACCATCGCGCGGCGGTCGATGGAATTGCGAGCGGAACTGAATTTTTTGTTCGAATCGAGCGAAGGCAACTTCGTGTACTGGTTCGAACGCCGGAACAAGGGCGTGTTCGTGGCGGCTACGCCAATCGATGTGAGCGACATGCTGCGCGAGCGGCTATTCGAGCCGTTCGAAACGATTATTCTGACCTCGGCGACGCTGGCAGTCGGAGGGCGATTCGATTTTTTGAAGCAGCGACTGGGCGTGAGCATGGCCAGCGAGCGCGTGCTGGAATCGGAATTCGATTTCGCGACGCAGGCTTTGCTTTACATCCCGGCGGCGCTGCCCGATGTGCGCGATCCGACTTTCTCCGAACGCGCGGCGCAGGAGATTATCCGGCTGCTGGAGATTTCCGAGGGGCGAGCGTTTTGCCTGTTTACCAGCTACAACCAGATGAACGATATCTACGAGCGCGTGCGGCCTCGCGTGCGGTTTCCGTTGATGCTTCAGGGCTCGGCGCCGCGTTCGGCGCTGCTGGAAAAATTCAGAAACACGGATGGCGCCGTGCTGTTCGCCACATCCAGCTTCTGGCAGGGCGTCGATGTGCGCGGCGATCAGCTTTCGTGCGTCATCGTTGACAAGTTGCCATTCGCGGTGCCTTCCGATCCGATTGTCGCGGCGCGCGTGAAGGCGTTGCAGGAGGACGGGCGCAATCCGTTTGCGGAATATCAGGTGCCGGAGGCGGTGCTGGCGCTGAAGCAGGGCTTCGGACGGCTGATCCGTTCGCGGACCGACCGCGGCGTGCTGGCGATTCTCGATAACCGCATCCAGCGCATGCAGTATGGTAAAATCTTCATGGAATCGCTTCCGGCGTACGCGACCACCAGGGACATCGCCGCGGTCGAACGGTTCATGCAGCAATCGAAAAAGTGATTGCGCAGTCAGATCAATCCAGTTTTTTCCAAGGGGAGCGGATGTTTCAAGTCAGCGTTGATGAGACCTTTTCTTCCGGGCATGCCCTGCGCGGATACAAGGGCAAGTGCGAGAACGTGCATGGACATAATTACAAGGTGCGCGTCACATTGGTGGGGCCGCATCTGGATTCTATTGGATTGCTGTACGACTTCACGCATCTGAAGCGGGTGATCCGCGAGATTGTCGGCGGGGTGGATCATCGATTTTTGAACGATCTGGCGCCGTTCGACACGATTAATCCTTCGGCTGAAAATGTGGCGAAGTATTTTTATGAGGAGACTGCGCGGCAGATGAATGCGCTGCCTAATGGGGCGCGGATTAAGAGCGTTACGATTTGGGAGACGGATACTACTTCGGCTACTTATTGGCCTTAGTGGGGTTTGAGTTGGTTTGTTTGGTTTTTTTGTTACGCCGCGCGACAATCTAAACCAAAAGCGAACAGGTTGAAACCTGTTCTACTTAGAGCTAAAGCCTATGAACAAGTCGTTTCTTATTATTGTTGTTCCGGCTATTGCGGTTGGGCTTGGGTACGTTTTTGTGCTTCGCTGGCTTGGGTATCAACTGGAGCCGTTTCGATTTGTTGCGGCTGCGGTGATTGGGCTGGCGGCGCTGTTTTTTGTGCAGCGATATCAGCGCCGCAAGGCGTCCCGCCGGAGCCGCTGATTCCATGAACATTACAGAAATTTTCCGGTCGATTCAGGGGGAGAGCACTTATGCGGGGTTGCCCTGCATTTTTGTGCGGCTTACCGGGTGCAATCTTCGGTGTACCTGGTGCGATACGGCTTACGCGTTTCACGGCGGGACGAAGATGAGCATGGAGGATGTGCTTTCGCGCGTTGAGGAGTTGTCTGCTGGTCCCAATGCAGAACTGCCGAAAAATGGAAATGGGCGGGTGGTTTCCCTTGTGGAATTGACCGGAGGCGAGCCGCTGCTGCAACCGGAGGCGATTCCTCTGGCGGAGGGATTGGTCGATAAAGGCTATACCGTGTTGATCGAGACGAGCGGCGAGCGGCCGATCGCGGATTTACCTCGTGAAGTTATCAAGATCATGGACATCAAGTGCCCCGACTCGGGCGAGCCGGACACTTTTCGGATGGAGAATCTGGATGCGGTGGACCGTAAGGACGAAATCAAGTTTGTCATTTCCACGCGGCGCGATTATGAATTTGCGAGGGATTTCACGCGGCAGCACAGATTGGCCGATCGCGTCCACCAGGTGATATTTTCTCCGGTGCATGCCGATCCGGAAGGCGTCTGGCCCGGGATGAGTGCGCAAGACGTCTCTGAGTGGATTTTGGCTGACGGTTTGCCGGTGCGGCTCGGCTTGCAATTGCATAAATTCATCTGGCATCCGGCCGCTCGCGGCGTATAGACTCCTTGATTCTGAATCGCATCTAAATAAATAAGGAAAGATGTCGAACACGTTGAGCGCGCGTCCGAAGGCGGTAGTCCTATTGAGTGGCGGCATGGACTCCTGCGTAACTGCGGCCATCGCCCGAGAAACACATGACTTAGCGCTGGTGCATGCCAGCTACGGACAGCGGACGGAACGGCGCGAGCGGCGGGCATTCGATGAGATCGCCGACTTCTACTCGGTGCCCCAACGTCTGGCGGTGCGCCTGGATCATTTTTCGCAAATCGGCGGTTCGGCGCTGACCGACAAGGGGATCGCGGTGCCGGAGGGGGCATCGCAAGCCTCCGGTAACGAAATCCCGGTCACATACGTCCCATTCCGTAACGCGCATTTTCTGGCGGTTGCAGTTAGCTGGGCAGAGGTGATCGGCGCGACGGCGGTGTTCATCGGCGCGGTGGCCGAAGACAGCTCCGGCTACCCGGATTGCCGGCCGGAATACTACAGCGTGTTTCAGCAGTTGGTGCGCGAGGGAACGCGGCCCGAAACGCATATTGAAATGGTGACGCCGGTGATCGGCATGCGGAAGCGGGAAATTATTCAGCGCGGGGTGGAGTTGGGAGCCCCGCTGGACCGGACCTGGTCCTGCTACCAGTTTGAAGATGAGGCTTGCGGGGTGTGCGACAGTTGCCGGTTGCGATTGCGCGCCTTTGCGGAAGCGGGTATAACAGACCCTATCGCTTATCGGGCCCCAGTTGAGAGATAATAGAAAAACCCCGCTCGGCTAGACCCGGCGGATATGCTTGCCAGGAGGCAGTAAATATTATGAACCGAACGAAGGCATTCTTGACGGCAGTAGCGCTGATGCTAATAGCCACTGCCGCATACGCGCAGGGATCACTGAGCGTATTGCAAGGCACGGTGTCTGACGTCAACGGCAAGCCTTTCCCGGACGTCACGCTGGTTATCAAGAACACCGAGAGCAGCCAGAGCTTCACGGTGAAGACCGACCCCAGAGGGCATTACGTAATGGCCGGCTTGCCGGGCGGGACGTACGCCATCGACATGAAGGTCAAAGACCAGATCGTTTACCAGACCGGCCTCAAGATCTCCGCGGGAACCCAGCCCACGTTCGACCTCAACTTGAAAGACATCATGGAGAAGGGTAAGAGCGCGGACGCGGAAGAGGCCAAGAAGCGCGAAGAGGCGGAAAAGGCCTTCACGCAATTGAAGGTGCATTACGATGCGGGGCTGGCGGCAATCGATACGATGAAGGCTGCTCAGGCGGAATTGGCCAAGGTGCCCAAAGACCAGAAGGACCAGCAGGCCGCGGTTCAGGACAAGATCAATCAGGCTGGCACCACCGCGGTAACCGAATTGACTGCCGCGCAGTCCGCGATGAAACCGGAAGACCCGAACCGGGCCATCGTCCTTTCGCGATTGGGCGAGGCATACGAGAGCATGAGCAAGTGGCAGGATGCAGCTGATACCTATCAGAAGTCCATCGCGATGAAGCCGGATGTAGCTGCCAACTATAACAATCTGGGCAACGTGCTCGCACGGCTCGGGAAAGTGGACGACGCGCGCGCTGCGTATCAGAAGTACGTGGACCTGAACCCGACCGATGCCGCGTTGGCATGGCGCAACTTCGGCATCGTCCTCTATCAGGCGAACCGCATGAAGGAAGCGATCGAGCCGTTGCAAAAAGCCACGACCCTCGACCCCAAGAATGCGCAGGCCTGGCTGCTGCTCGGGATTGCGCTGGTCAATACGATGGAGTTTAAGACCGTGGGCGACAAGATGACCCCGGTGATCCAGCCGGGAACCATCGAAGCGTATCAAAAGGCGATCGATCTCGATCCGAACGGGCCAGTGGGCGCTCAGGCCAAGCAGGGACTCGATTCGCTGCAAGCCATGGGCGTCGGCGGCATCGATATGAAAGTCGGATCGGCCCCGGCTAAGAAAGGCAACAAGAAGTAGTTTTTCGAAACATCCGCGCAACTTCGGGCCGCCAGTTTTTCCGCCATTTCGGCCCGAAGATGCGCACAGTTTCTTCTCTCTTCTGATCTTTCTTTCTAGCCTTCTAGATTTTAGGTTTGCTCACGCTCGTCGCCATTAGAATTTTGAGATTACGTTTGGTGGCGTCGCAGTGGTAGGGGCACGGCATTGCCGTGCCCCTACAGATGATCCGCGAAGCAGTGATTTCAACTGGATCAAGATTTGTACGCAAGCGATCACAGACGGGTTCTTGAGAAATTCAGGCTAGAAATGTGTCAGTGTCCCCGTAACTTTGGTGCGCCGAAGCGCCCAGGAGAAGACGGCGAAGGATACGGGAAGCAAAACTGCAGCAAAAATCAGCAACGCCGCGAGGGACGGCCATAGCTCGTGCAGTGTGGCATGGCCCAGCAGTGCCGCGCGCATTCCCTCCAGCGCATAGGTGACCGGAACGAGGCGCGCGACCTGTTGCAGCCAGCCGGGCAGCACTGAAACCGGATACATCATTCCTCCCACCACCGACGAAATTCCCACGAGCGCCC
This sequence comes from uncultured Acidobacteriaceae bacterium, assembly GCA_964622265.1. Classification (GTDB taxonomy): domain Bacteria; phylum Acidobacteriota; class Terriglobia; order Acidiferrales; family UBA7541; genus Palsa-360. The sequence goes on from CAZUNI010000003.1 coordinate 29,405, forward strand.
AATTCACCGGATTGCCGCGTTTGAAGATCAGCAGATAGCTCGCACTTAAAATTCCCAGACCGGAGAAAGCCAGAATGGATGCGGCCAGAACGAGAAGTGCTCCGAGCCAATTCGCCTCGCGCAGGGGAAATCCGAACAGCGCCGCGCCCCAGCCGAGATAGATGGCCGTGCGCAGCGACAGCAAGACGAAAGGATAAAGGATGGAGCCGGCGAGGATTACGGAGAGCGATGTTTGCGTAACCAGCAGGTGTTCCAGGGTTCCGTTTTGGCGGGCGTCCTGGAGGCCATCGTCGAACGCGCGCAGGGCCACGCTCAGGTAGTCGAAGAACGCGAGGCCGACCAGCGCGAATGCAAAGTAAGTTCCTCCCTGCGGCAGCGACCGGTCCAGTTGCGGGCTCTCGATGAAACTTGAAAGGAAATAAAAACCGGCCACGGCAAAGAGTGTTTCGAAAATCTCCAGAAGGAAGGCGACGCGGTAGCTGCGCGCCACAGCGAGGTCGCGCCGGAATAGCGCGGCCATTTTTTGGAGCGCCCGACCTGGATGAAATCCGCCGCTCATGACGAGTGCGCCTCCGCGCGGCGCGCCAGAATTTCCAGCGACGATTCGAGCGTCTGCGCGTTTGTCGTGGCCTTGATTTCCGCGGGCGTGCCGCAAAACTGCAATTGCCCGCGGTCGAATGCTGCGATCCGTCCGGCAATCTGCTCCACTTCGGCTAACGTATGCGATGCGAATACAACCGTCGTGCCGTGCTCCGCGACCACGCGCTGCATCAGAAAACGCCGGAATTCCGCCGCGGCGAGCGGATCGAGGCTGCGCGTCGGTTCATCGAGCAACAGTACCGAGGGTTGATGAAGCATTGCGCGCGCCAGGCCCAGACGGTGAATGTTTCCTGTCGAGAGTGTGCGCACCTGCCGGTCCAGCAGGTCGCCCAGCCCGAGCAGTTCGGTTAGTTCCGAAATGCGGCACGAAGTGTCCGCGCGGGACAGATTATTTAGCAGCGCGAACAGTTCCAGATTTTCGCGCCCACTCAATCGCGCATAAAGACAAGCGTCCGCGCCGGTGTGATAGCCGATCCGACGGCGAACTTCGGCGGGCGCTGCCGCCACATCGAAGCCGCACACTTCGGCGCGCCCGCGCGTGGGCAGCAGCAGCGTCGTCAGGATGCGCAGCAGTGTGGATTTTCCCGCGCCGTTGGCACCGACCAGCGCAAGTACTTCCCCTTGCCCCACGTCGAAGGAGACTCCGCGCAGAGCGGGCACCGTGGGTTTTGCGAAGGGATGAAGGAACGCCCGCCATCCGGCCGCGGCGGGAGGGAAATATTTTTCGAGATTTTCAACACGCAGCGCGAGTTTGCCCACGGCCAGCCGTTATATCGTGCCCGGCGTGTCGGAGCAAGGCCCTCCATAAGCAATAGGGACAATGAATTCAAGATAGTTGAAAGAATTAACGGGTCAAATGTTCCAATCCGGTGCACTCGTGCTTACTGTTGCTTTGGGGGAGTGTCAGAATGGAAATCGGTCCTAAATTGCACTTGCCACGATTTACTCCTACTCTTACACTTCCCATGTTGCGGGTTGTGTACAAACGCTCGCTGTAGGGGAAATCTTTCTAATAATTTAGATGGCTTGGAAAAGAAAAACGCAAGATTCAAACCCTACTCCGATCCACAGCACCACTGGCATGGGCGGCCATAACTGGTTCGATTCAATGCCTGTTCCAGTGTATCTGGATTGAATGGTTTTGTTGTGAATAGCACGATTACTTTTGCTCAAGCAAGGAGCATCTTGCGTTCGTCGGGCACAAGTTCAACCGATGGGGCCCTGGGGTATCAAATTGTAATATGACTTCGGGTGTAAGATGCGAAGTTAAGCTGACTCAGGCAGCATTAAATCAAAATGGACGGAGCGTAAGCTACATGACGAATATGGCGAACAAGACGAAGATAGGTTCGTCGGGTGAGAAATGTGACGCAGGTGTGAAGAAGCCTTACAAGGCGCCTTCGTTCCGGTTCGAGCCCGTATTTGAAGTTTCGGCGCTGGCTTGCGGCAAGGTGTTCTCGTCGATTGGCGGCTGCAGGTTCAGCCGAAAAGCCTCATAGTTCTCTTCAAAGGTGCTTATGAACCGAGTGGAGAACGCATCGACGGCACTTTGGTGCGGACTTGCAATGGAGTTAGTTCGCGCTTTCGGGCATGTACGCCTTCGCGTCTTTGGTACCAGCATGGTGCCTTCCATCCTTCCTGGCGATCTAATTTCTGTAGAACAAGCAAGTGTTTATGATATTTCCATTGGAAACGTCGTGCTGTTTTGGCGTGACGGGCGTTTTTTTGCTCACCGTGTAATTGCAGTCGCGTGCAATTCCGATGAGCCCTGTCTGATCACGCGAGGGGACCGGCTTTGCTACGACGACGCTCCGGTTTCTTCCGCGGAGCTGCTGGGGCGGGTGATTTCCATTGAACGCGCTGACGGACGTGGCTACCGGACGGTCCAACGCGCCCAGATTTGCGGCTGGCAGCAGGTTATCATTCGCGCTTTGAAAATGTCAGACCTTGTAACCAAATGGTATGTGCGCCTCATTATGCTGTGGCCGAGTCTTTTCTCCCGGAGGGCAGCGTGCCGGGCGTGAAAGCGGCAACCGAGCGTTCGGACGTGGTCGTCGAAATTGGCGGCCTTCCCATTCGTTTGCGCTCCGGCAATCCGGATTTCCTTCGCCTGATCGAAGAGCGCTACGCCGGGTATGTGAGCACCTCGGACCATGCCAGTTTTGAATTCGACGTCGAGCTGGCTCCGCCGGATACGGAATCCGGCGATGAAGACCTGCAAGTGACCTGGAATTCGGGACGCTGGCTGATGGAGCGCGGGGATTTTCGCGCCGTGTTCGATCCAGCCACAGCGCGCGGCCGCATCGAGCAGACAATCAATCCGTTTTCTCTGGATTCGGTGCTGCGCATCGTGCACACGCTTTTGCTCTCGAAAAAAGGTGGCTTTCTGGTGCATGCTTCCAGCGCCATTCGCAACGGACGCGCGTTTTTATTTTCCGGGGTTTCCGGCGCGGGGAAGACGACGATGGCGCGGCTGGCGCCTCCGGACGCCGCGCTGCTGACCGACGAAATTTCTTACGTGATACCGCAGGACGGCCGCTACCTTGCCGTGGGCACGCCGTTCTTCGGCGAACTGGCGCGCGTGGGAGAAAATTTGCGTGCGCCGATTGAGGCCGTGTATCTGCTGGCGAAAGGTCCGGAAAACAAGATCGAGCCCATTGAGGGAGCCGACGCGGTTCGAGGGCTGATGGGGAACATTTTGTTCTTTGCGAAGGATCCGGAATTCGTGAAGCTGGTTTTCGATGCTGCGTTCGATTTTGCAAGCCGCGTGCCGATTCGCCGTCTGATGTTTACGCCCGATGCGCGCGTGTGGGAGCTGATCGTATGAGCAACAAGCGCTATGTGGCACGCAGCACCGCGATCGCCGCGCGGGCTCTGGGCGATGAAACGATGGTGATGTCCGCCACCAATTCCACGCTGTTTACGCTCGATCAGGTTGCGACGGTGATTTGGGAAGCGGTGGACGGCATGACGCCGCTCGATGAAATCGTGGCGAATAAAGTGTGTACGCAATTCGATGTGTCACAGGAAGTGGCGTTGCAAGACGCCGAAGACGTGGTGGCCGAACTGGCCGAGCATGGCCTGGTGACGATTTCCGATCAGCCGATCGCTCAGACGAATGTTCAGGGCGCAGCACAGACAAAGGGGACCAGCGCATGAGTATGTTAGTCGCGGAGATGGTGGCAAAGGCCCTCGAGAATAATATTCCGTTGAGCGTGCAGCTCGACCTGACGTATCGCTGCAACGAGCGGTGCGTTCATTGCTACCTGGACCATCACGATCATGGCGAGATGACCACGGCGGAGATTAAGGACCTGCTCGATCAGATGGCGGCGGCCGGAGTGTTCTACCTGACGATCAGCGGCGGCGAAATCATGATGCGGCGGGATTTTTTTGAACTTCTGGAATACGCGCGCCTGCGTACCTTCTGCATAAAATTAAAGACCAACGGAATTCTGATCGGGAAGAAGGAAGCGGACCGCATCAAGGCGCTGGGCGTGGAGTCCGTGCAGATCAGCATTTATTCGCATATTCCCGAAGTGCATGACGCCATCACCAAGTTACCGGGATCGCTCGAGGATTCCATCGATGCCATTCGCAGGCTGCGCGCGCACGGCATTCACGTGATTATGGCCAACGTGCTGATGATTCAAAACGTGAACGATTATATGGGCGTGAGAGCGCTGGCCGCCGAACTGGGCGCGCAATTTATCGTCGATCCCACGATTACTCCGATGATGGATGGCGATCGCGGCATTCTCGATTTGAACGTCGATGAGGCCGCGCTGCGCGAGGTTTTCCGGAACGAAGCGCTGGGCGGCGGAAACGTCGAGGAATTTTGCGCGCCTCCGCTGGCACCCGGCGAAGACAATATGGATCAGTTGCCGTGCAGCGCCGGGCACACCGCATGCTACGTTTCGCCGTACGGAGACGTTTATCCCTGCGTGCAATTTCCGCTGCCCAGCGGCAATGTGCGGCAGATGAAGTTCGTGGATATCTGGCGCGATTCGCCGCAACTGAACGAAGTGCGAACGATTAAATTGCGCGATATGCCCACGTGCTCGCAGTGCACGCACGGCAGCACCTGCACGCGCTGCCCGGGACTGGCGTATCTCGAAGGCAACATGCGCGGGCCTTCGTATCAGGATTGCGAGAAGTCCTTCGCGCGCACGGGAGTTCCCTCCGAGAATTTGAAAGCGCGGAAGGCTTCACCTCAGCCACGTCATGCCGTGCAGTTGGTTCAGATTCAGGGTTTGCAACCTGCCGCGCGGATTTATAGCAAGACTGTTGCGGAAACTCAGACCGTCAACGCCTGATTCCATCCTGTTCAAACGATATTCGCCACGGTAGCGGAATATCTCGGGTAGCGGAAATATTCATCCCGCCGTCATTCTGATTCGCCCTGTCGAAATGCAGGCACAATGATTTCTCGCAACAAATTGAGCCTTGTCTCAACATCGGCAGCGTTCTCGATTGTCGCAGGCGTGTACACCGGAATTACATCTTTAGACGACTTTCCCTGCTTGGCTAATTCAACCCATTTTGAGATTTCATCAATGTATCTTTCCAAAGCTTGGGATGGAGTTTTGCACACAGCTGTGACGAGATATGCAGGAGGCACATCGCCAAAAATAACCCATAGCGACTCGTCCACGCCCGCCCGCGCCGGTTCAATTCGAAATAGGAATACTGCTACGATCCCGCCGTACCCATCACCAAAATAAGCTTCGCAAATGTCTTTGCACCAAGGAAAACACCGGAGGTAGTTCTGCGCACCAGATGCCATGACGCTTAGCAGTTTGGAGTCTTCATCATCATCTCCGACCATGCGGGACAACGGAACTACACTATTGACGGGTACCTTGCTTTCCATGCCGGAAGTTCCCATTTGCCGTCTCTTATAGCACTAATCCTGTAAAGTCCCGCTATCGTCATCGGGAAGGTGCGGGATTTTCACACGATGATAATCCCATCTGTGAAGTCGTCTTCTCGGAAACTGGCCTAATACTCTACCGCGACAGGGGTTCTCCGCACCTTAAAAAGTAAATTTCAGCACACTCGTCGATTTTTCTCGCACCGCGACCCTGGAATCCTGCCAGAATGAGCCTCGCGATGAGTCTCGATCCGAAACGGGGGAAGCAACTTCGTCCTGAGCTGGAATTGGTCCTGTGCTGCGCCCGCACTCGCATCGATGCCGAGACCTCGGAGAGAATCGCGGAACTGCTGCGCGGAAAGATCGATTGGGCCGACGTCGTGGCCACTGCTTTCCATCACCAGGTCGCGTCCTATTTATACGAAAATCTTAGAACGTCCGGAAACGACATCGTCCCATCTGTGTGGCTGGAGAGTCTGAAGCAGTACACGCGCGAATCTTTGGGTCTGGCGTTTTCTCTGCTATCGGAATTAATACGCATCCACAAAACCTTCGAGGCGGAGCCGTTTCCGCTGATTCCCTATAAAGGACCGGTGCTGAGCTGGCTTGCTTACGGGAGTCTGGCAGGGCGGACTTTCATCGATCTGGATTTCGTGACGCAGCAGAAAAATATTCCGCGCGCAACGGCGCTGCTCAAGTCTGCCGGTTTCACTGCTGAATTTGGACCGGAAGAAGAACTGGCGGGCGAGGCTGGAAAAGCGCCCGGTCAATATGGATTCTTCCGCGCGGCCACGCGGGCGCACGTGGAACTGCACACGGAAAAAACGATGCGGTATTTTCCCGTGCCGCTGGACCTGGAAAAACTGGGCCGGCGGCAGATCCCCGTTGAAATCGCCGGATGCGAGATGCGCACGTTTTTCGTGGAAGACACGCTGGTGATGCTGTGCGTCCACGGCGCAAAACATTTCTGGGATCGGCTGGCCTGGATCGTCGACATTGCGGAGTTGATCGCGGCGCAGCCGGTGGACTGGAATCTGGCGATGAAGATCGCCGCGGAGATGAAGTCCACGCGCGTGTTCCTGCTGGGGCTCTATCTGGCGCATGAGCAATTGGGCGCGGTGTTGCCGCAGCCCGTGTTGGAGAAAGCGCAACGGGATTCCAGCGTTCGCTGGCTCGCGGATTTTGTGCGCGCGCAATTCGCCGGGAACGCCGATGCGATTCCCGGAGTGATTCCGCGCGCGATGTTCCGTTTGCGGTCGAGAGATGGAATCGGGCAGGGCGTGTGGCACACGCTGCGCCTGGCCATGAAAGCCACGGAGCGCGACCGCCAGACCGTGCGCCTGCCGGGTGCGCTTGCTCCACTTTATATTTTTGCTCGGCCATTGCGGCTGTTGCGGGAGTATGGCTTCGGATTTCGGCGGAAGGTCGATCGGGACCTTGCGATGTACGATCCGACGCCGCAGGAGGTTGTCGATCGAATTTTGGAACTGGCGAGTGTGGGGCCGGGCGATGTCCTGTATGACCTGGGCTGCGGAGATGGACGCATTGTCGTTACTGCGGCGAAGAGATTTGGAATCCGCGCAGTGGGAGTGGAGGTCAATCCCCGGTTGGTTGTAGAGGCCAATGCGAATGCCCGGCGTGAGGGAGTTGAAGCCCAGGTGCAATTCATCGAACAAGACGCCAAGACGGTGGACATTTCGGAAGCGACTGTTGTCACGATTTATCTGGGGGCGGACGGAAATCTGCGTCTGGTCGAGCGGCTGCGGTCCGAGCTTCGCCCGGGCGCGCGCGTGGTTTCGCGAAAATTTCAAATATATGGCTGGGCTCCGGAGAAGGTTGAGGAGGACGTGATGCCCGATGGAAGCCGCACGTCACTCTATCTCTGGAGAATTGCGGGAACGCCCATGACCGGTCACGCGACGGAATTCACCAGCAATCCCATTGAAAAACTCGGCTAGCAGCAGGAACTGCTTTTTCTTTTGCTGTTGCCGGATGCGCGACAGGAGACAGGTTCCCCGCCTTTTCAGTTGCGCAAGGCCGTCCATCCGTAGCAAATTATCGCCGGATGTCTGACCTGTTCGCCAATTCAAAATGGCGTTGTGCTGCCCTCGCCCTCATTATCGCAGCCGTGATCTGCCTTTCTTATGCTGCTGTAAACCATGCGGTAGCCGCGCACTATGGCAACTCCGAAAATCCCGACGATTGGGCCCGCGCGGCGAAGATCGAGCCGGGGAATGCCGAAAATTGGTATCGGCTCGGCCGTTATCGTCAGCTTGATTTTGATCACTCCGATCTTCCTCTGGCAGTTTCCTATTACCGTCGCGCGGTGCGACTGGATCCGCCTTCCTCCTACTACAAGCTCGATCTGGCGAGCACGCTGGAAATGGCCGGCGATAACTCAGAGGCGGAAAAATACTTTCGCGGAGCGCAGGTCGATTATCCTATTTCTGGTGAGGTTTCCTGGCGGTATGGGAATTTTCTCCTTCGCCAGCAACGATTGCCGGAAGCATATTCGGAGATCCATCGTGCGCTATTGGTGGATCCGAAACTGCTGCCCTCCGCTGTGTCGCGAGCCTGGCGCAGCAATCCCGACGTGCACGTCCTGGTCGGCCAGGTCCTGCCGAATACCCCGGAGGGGGATTGGGAGGCGCTTTCCTACCTGGCCGGAATACAAGAGACAACGCCGGCGCTTGCTGTGTGGAGTCATCTGGTTGGTTTAAAGCCCGCTATGGACTGGCAAAAACTCTTCGTCTTCACCGACGTACTGGTCAATCAGAATCGCTTCGACGAGGCCGGGTCCGTCTGGCGTCAGGCGGTCGCATTAGATGGGACTTTTCCGCAAACGTCGCTTGCCGGTTCGCTAATTCTTGATGGGGGAGTTGAGAAAGATCCATCCGGCGGGGGATTCGGGTGGCGCGAACAGGACGTTCCGGGTGCGGATTTCGATTTCGACACGGATATAAAGCATTCCGGCTTGCGATCGGCACGGATCACCTTCGACGGAACGCAGAATCTATCCTACGAATATTTCTCTCAGATGGTGCTGGTTGCGCCGAATACGCGCTACCGGTTTCGCGGTTTTCTGCGCACCGATAAAATTAGGACCGATAGCGGTGTCAGGTTTGAGATCCGCGATCCTCGCCAGATCAAGGATTTGGACGTGCTGACTCCGAATGAGACCGGAACGCAGCCGTGGACCATGGAAGAAACGGAATTCACAACTGGACCGCGGACACACATGATCCAGATCGTGGTGCGACGAATCCCCAGCGCCCGGTTGGACAACAAGATTAGCGGCACAGTATGGGTGGACGACGTGGCTGTGATTCCCACAGGGGCTTCCCATTGAGAGTTCCACGATGAAGCTCATGCGCGCCGGAATCTGCATCCTTGTCACGTTCGCCGTGCTGGCGCATGGTACGGTTGAACCCTGGTCGGAGGCGGTGCTGGAAGTCGGCGCCGCAGTGCTGGTTTTATTTTGGGCATTGAAAATCTGGTGGAGTGGTGAATCCACCGTTGTCTGGAACCCCCTGATGGGACCTCTTCTCGGCTTCTGGGCAGTCGCGGCATTTCAACTCGCCACAGGAATCACTGTGTACCCGTTTTTGACTCGCGTGGAATTGATTAAGTACACAGCGCTGCTGGCTCTGTTTTTTCTTTGCGTGCAGTCCTATCGAACGCTGGAACACTGGCGCGGTCTTGTCTGGTTCCTGTTGATGTTGGGATTTTGCGTGTCGCTGTTCGCCATCCTGCAGCACTTCACGTTTAACGGGAAACTGTATTGGGTACGCGAATTGCGCTACGGGGGGATTCCTTTCGGTCCTTATGTCAACCGGAATCACTTCGCCGGGCTGATGGAACTGCTCATCCCTCCGGGCCTCGCCGTTCTGGTTCTGGGCGCCGAGCGCCGCGACCAATTGCCTTTGATTGCGCTATTCACGTTGCTCCCCATTGGGGCGCTGTTTCTTTCGGCGTCGCGGGGCGGCATCATGAGCTTCATGGCAGAAACTGCATTGCTTGGGGTCTTGATCCTATTGCGCCGCAGGGAAAGGAAAGAATTGGCTGCGGCGGGCTTGGTTGTAATTCTGGCCATCGCCCTGGTTTCATGGCTGGGGATTGGCCGCGCGCTGGATAGGTTCGCGAGTTACAAACGTCTGGAAGTAAGCGAAAGCCGCCGAGTGGCAATGCTGCACGGGTCCTGGCGGATATTCCTCGATCACCCAATCGCGGGAACCGGGCTTGGAACCTTGCAGGAGGTTTACCCGCTTTATGAGACGGTGTACGACGGACTGATTGTAAATCACAGCCACAATGATTATGCGGAAACACTGGCCGAGACCGGTGCCATCGGCGGACTGTGTGCTTTGGCGTTTCTCATACTGTTGTGCTGGATTGGATGGAAGACTTTCGCGGCGGACCGGGAGTCCAGAAACATCGCGTACCATGCTGCCGCCATGGCTGCCTGTTTCGGTCTTCTTGTGCATGCAACCGTTGATTTTAATTTTCACATTCTGTCGAACGCTCTTATTTTTCTTTTGCAGGCCGCGCTGGCAACCACCGCAATACCCCCTTCGCGCCCTGCGCGCGGACAATAGAAGCATCTTCAATTGCGCGGCAAATCAAGTCATTCCCGTCCCAGCCGATCTTAATTCTTGGAGAATGCCGTGTGCCGAAGTTCCGCGCGCCAACGCTTGGGCACCGTATTTAGACGTGGTGTACCGATGCGAAACATTTTGAATTTCCCGGAACAAATCGCGTTGACACACAAAAATGGACTGTATAATGACAATCGCGCGGGGGATTTTAATTCGATGACTCTTAAAAAGCAGGGCGCATTCCGCTCACTAGCAGGACTGACCAGCGGGGCGATTTTCATGATCTTGCTCGCTGCTCCTGTAGTCTTCTCGCAGCAACAAAATACAAAGCCTCCTGCAAAGCTTGCAACTACGGTGGATGCGAACGAGCGCATCGCCCAGCTTGCGCTGGCAACTTCGGTAAAACAGGGCGATTACGTCATTGGTAGCGGTGACCTATTGGGAGTGGAGGTTTTCGACGTTCCCGAGCTTTCGCGTGACGTCCGTGTCAACGAGACAGGTTTTATCTCACTGCCTCTAATACCCGTGAAAGTGCATGTAACCGGACTCACGACCTTTCAATTGCAAGACAAACTCGCGGAACTATTGCAGAGCAATGGTTTGGTCTCAGCCCCTCAAGTGAGTGTGAATCTGAAAGAGCAGCATAGCCAGCCCATCACAGTCATAGGGGCGGTCAAATCGCCCATGGTCATTCAGGCCGTTCGCCAGACGACTCTTTTGCAGGTGCTTTCACAAGCAGGCGGTATTTCAGAAGATGCTGGCAGTGCTGTAATCATTAATCGTCCGGCTCCCGTATCCAAGGGATCTGCCGATGCCGAGGCAACGAATATTGCAGGCGAACCGCAGACCTTCACGATCGGCCTGAGCGATCTGCTGGAATCTGGCAATGCAAATTTTAATATTCCCGTTCTTGGTGGCGACGTTGTTTCTGTGCCGCGCGCCGGAATTATTTATGTCGTTGGCGCTGTGAGCCATCCGGGTGGGTTCGTGATGGCAAACGACCGCGACCGCATGACGACCCTCAAGGTCTTGTCTTTGGCCGGAGGGACGACCGGAAGCGCCAAGATGAAAGAGGCTGTAATCCTGCGCAAGAATCCGGAAACGGGAAAGCGCGACGAAGTCCCCGTAGATCTGAAAAAAGTGATGGACCTGAAAACCGATGATGTAATGTTGCAGGCTAGCGACATACTTTTCGTTCCCGACAGCTCTGGAAAGAAAGCGTTACACCGTGCCGGCGACATCGCCATATCGCTCACGTCAGGTGTTGCCCTCGTCAGCGCAGGCAGGTTGTAGTTCCAGATTGGCAATACGAGTTTGAATTTGACACGGCGGAGTGGACCAATATTTTATGGATGAGAACAACAACTTAGCACCGCGAGAGCGAACTCCAGGTTCAGTCGTGGATTCGCTTCAAACTCGTTCCCCCTTCCTGGCCCTGGACATGATGCCGCGGGAGCCTCACCTGCTCGACTATGTGCTTATTCTGCGCAAGCATCAATGGCTGATTTTATTTTTTCTGCTGGCGATCGTTTCCATCGTTACCATCGCCACGTTCCGCATGCAGCCCGTCTACGAAGCCACCGCAAGAGTTGAAATCGACCGCGAAAACGCGAACGCAATTCATTTTGCGGATTCGGATTCGTACGACATGTATGCGGATTTGGAAGATTACATCACCACCCAGTCCAAGATTCTGCAAAGCGAAACGCTGGCAATGCTAACCGTTAAATCCATGGGCTTGGATAACCTGCCGCAATTTGGCGGTCCCGTGAAGAAGACGGCATCTGCTCCGGCGCCGGGCAGCGATGCAAGTCTGCAGCGGCCGCTTGCCCTGGGAACGTTTCTCGGCAGCATGACGATCAAGCGCGTGCCGAACAGCCGCTTGCTGGACGTGACATTCGAATCGACCGACCCGGCTTTGGCTGCGCGCGTCGTAAACGCCCATTTGAATAATTTTATCGAGGAAAATTTTCGAAGCCGTTATGAAGCGGCGACCCAAGCATCGAATTGGCTGGCCGGGCAGCTCAATGAAATGAAGATCAAGGTCGAGAACGCCGAAGACGCGCGCCTCGCCTACGAACGTGAAAATCAGATATGGACAATCGATGAGAAGAACGACATCAGCTCGCAAAAGCTTGCGGATCTGAACAAGCAACTGACCGACGCGCAAACCGACCGGATTAACAAAGAAGCTGTCTACCAACTCGCGCAGGCTGGAAATTACGATGCGATCGCAGCGGTTCGCGAAAGCGTTGTAATTCAAGACATCCTTAAACAGCAAAGCACGTTGAGCGCTCAGTACACGGATGCTTTGAACCAATATGGGCCCAAGTTTCCGAAGGTGGTTCGCCTGCAAGCGCAGTTGAAGGACCTCGATCAATTGGTTGCGCGCGAGAAAACCAATATCGCCAACCAGGTGGAAGCTGAATACCACGGGTCGCGGCAGCGGGAACTTCTCCTGAAGCAGGCATTGGACCAGCAAAAAGCCGATACCAATCAGATGGCCGAGAAGTTAGTTCAGTACAACATCCTGAAGCATGAAGCCGAGGCGAACAAGCAGCTGTACGACGGGATGCTCCAGAAATTGAAGGAGGCCGGGATTACGGCCGGTTTGCGCTCCTCCAACATTCGCGTTGTGGATCCGGCCTTGATCCCCACAGGCCCCACACGTCCCAACAAGACTCGAAATATCATGCTGAGCGTTTTGGTCGGGCTGATCGGCGGGATCGGTCTGGCCCTTCTGCGTGAATATATGGACAACACGGTGAAGACGCCGGACGACATCGAAACGCTGGCCCGGCTGCCTTCGCTGGCGGTTGTGCCCTCGCTCTCCAATTCCAGTGGAAAGCGCAGCGGGCGATTTGCGAAATTGTTGAAAGCTCCCGTGATTGCTGGAAAGGAAGGCCGAGCCGAACTGATTTCACATAATATGCCGCAGTCGCAAATGTCGGAAGCATTCCGCGCGCTGCGAACCTCTCTCTTATTGTCCCAAGCCGATCATCCACCACAGGTCATTCTCATGACCAGTGCATTGCCGCGTGAAGGCAAGACCACAGCAGCGGTCAACCTGGCAGTTACTCTCGCGCAACTTGGTGATAAAACTCTGTTGGTCGATGCCGACTTGCGCAAACCGGGTATAAATCGAGCATTGAGTTTGGTGGACGGGAAACACGCCGGCTTGAGTTCCTACCTGGCTGGGGTTTCGTCGCTCGATTTAATCACCGTACCGCATCCGGCGATCACGAATCTCGCGGCGATTCCGACCGGACCGATTCCCCCCAATCCGGCCGACCTATTGTCCTCACGCCGGCTGACGGAACTGATTGCTGAACTTCGCACTCGGTACAAATTTGTGGTGATTGACTCCCCGCCGATTATGGCCGCGACCGATGCTGTGATTCTGTCCGTTCTTGTGGATGGAGTGTTGATAGTTGTTCGCAGCGGGGAAACTCCGAAAGAAGCGTTTACACGCACGCGAGATCTTTTGGCGGGTGTCAAGTGCCATATGCTTGGCGTGGTTTTGAACGCCGTGGATGCTAGTTCCCCGGATTATTACTACTCCTATCGGTACTACCCCTATTCCTACGGCGGTTACGGCCGGGAAGAAGATACCAAGAAGTCGCGAAAATCGCGGCGTGCGGAAAGTTCAGATTCACAACTGGGCCAGGATTAAACGGCTAGGAGCATACAACTTGATCTATTTGATTACTGGCGGCGCAGGTTTTATCGGTTCGCATCTAGCCGAGCGTTTGCTGGATCGTGGCGACGAAGTTTTGTTGATGGACAATCTTTCCACCGGAAGCATGGAAAATATTCGCCACCTCAAGAAGTACGATCGCATGCACTATTTTCTAGAGCCTCTGGAAAACCGCCAGTTGCTTGCCGAACTGGTGGATGAAGCTGACGTCATTTTCCATCTGGCTGCAGCAGTAGGCGTAAAGTTGATTGTGGAAAGCCCGGTTCGGACCATTGAAACCAATGTCAACGGCACCCAAATGGTGCTTGAGGCTGCCTGCAGAAAGCGCAAGCTCGTCTTTACCGCATCGACATCTGAAGTATACGGAAAAAATACAAACGTTCCTTTCCACGAGGACGCCGATCTGGTTCTGGGACCGACTTCCAAAGGCCGATGGAGTTACGCCGCATCTAAGGCGCTGGATGAATTCCTGGCGCTTTCCTACTGGAAGGAAAAGGGGCTACCAGTTGTGGTGGCGAGATTTTTCAATACTGTGGGCCCCCGTCAAACTGGCCGCTATGGCATGGTATTGCCTAACTTTGTCAGCCAGGCCCTCGAAGGCGCGCCGATCACTGTTTACGGGTCTGGCCAGCAATCGCGATGTTTTGGCGATGTGCGGGACTCCGTGGAAGCAGTTCTACGGCTGATCGCGACCGACAAGGCTGTTGGAGAAGTCACCAACATCGGAAATAATTTTGAAGTGACCATTGAAGACCTGGCTAAGATGGTTAAGGAACGAACCGGCAGCTCGTCGCCCATTGAGTTCATTCCTTACGATCAGGCGTATGAGCCGGGATTCGAGGATATGTTCCGGCGCGTACCTTGCCTGGAAAAACTGGAACGGCTCACCGGTTTCCGCCCGAAAACGACTTTGCCCGAAATCATCGACCGCGTTGTGGCTTATCAGGGGAGAAAAAGGGAACTGGTCGGCGCGCCGCGGGAAGTTGTAACCAGCAGAGTTTAAGCGATTGGGCCCGGTTTTCGCCGATAGCGTTCCCGTTGCAATCGAGGAATGAATTGGCGCCGGGCCTTTCGATTGTATCCATAGATATTCTTTAGCTGTCGCGCTTGATGTCGAATCTTGTTGTGGATGGAAAAATGAACGGGGCACAGATCGATGAAGCGTTTCGAGGCGGCCGAGTTGTGGGCAGCGGTGTCCTTTCAAAAGACGCTATTTCTCTGAACACAGCTTCCTCTGTTTATCCGAAGCTCCTGTTTATTATTTTCCTGCTGACACTTCCTCTGGTAAACCCCTGGGTTCGCGGCGATGGGGTCGGTTACTACGCCTATTTGCGTTCTGCCTTGATCGACCGCGATTTGAATTTCGAAAACGATTATCTCGCGGCGAATAAGTCGTTTGTCCTGGTGCGATTCGACGCGCAGGGACATCTGCTTCCCGAGTTTTTTACCAAGACGGGGCACGTCGAAAATCATTTCAGCGTAGGTCCTGCGATTCTATGGGCTCCCGTGCTGGTGACGGTTCACCTCGCAGTTCTGTTGCTCAATCGTTTTGGCGCGAATATTGCCGCGGATGGATACTCGCGGCCCTACCTGCTGGCGATGGGGCTCACGACGGCGGTTTATGGGTTTTTATCGCTATTCCTGGCGTTTCAAATAGCGCGGAACTACTTCGAGAAGCAATGGGCTTTCCTCGCCACCTTCGGAATCTGGCTCGCAAGCTCGTTGCCCGTTTACATGTATTTCAATCCTTCCTGGTCCCACGCATTTTCCGCATTTTCCGTTTCTCTGTTTCTTTGGTATTGGGATCGCACCAAGTTGCAGCGGTCGCCCGGTCAATGGGCGGTCTTGGGACTATGCGCGGGCTTAATGGGGAATGTTTATTATCCCAATGCGATCCTGCTGATTTTTCCTGCGATTGAGCTGCTTTATCTTGCTCGATCATCATCCGCTGCGCCCAAGCAGGAAGACATGCCAGTCGGAAAACTGCTGTTGCGCGCATTGGTGTTTGGAGCAGTCTTTGTAGTTTCGCTGCTGCCCACATTCGTCACGCGACAGATTATTTACGGAAATCCTTTTGAAACGGGATATCCCGGAATTCTGACCTGGAATTGGAAATCTCCTGTTTTCCTGAGCGTTTTATTTTCCTCGGACCACGGGTTGTGGAGCTGGACGCCCATTCTGGCACTGTCGGTGATCGGTCTGTTTTTCGTTGCCAGGCGGAATGCGCTGCTGGGAATCTGCTCGATTCTTACCTTCTTCGCTTTCTTGTATTTTATTGCCAGCTACCCGGATTGGGCCGGTATTTCGAGTTATGGCAACCGTTTTTTTATTTCGTTGACGCCGATATTCATCGTGGGACTTGCCGCGCTGCTCAGCGCTTTCGCCCAGTGGGCGGGAAAGGCCTCGCGCGCGATGGCGCTCTCCGGAACCGTTATTGCTCTGCTGACGATCTGGAATATGGGCTTTATTTTTCAGTGGGGCACCCACATGGTTCTTGCTCGCGGCGATATTTCGTGGAGCGAAATGACACACAACCAGTTCATCGAGGTGCCATCGCGGCTGACGCGCAGCTTGCAAGCCTACTTCTTGCATCGCGGGGATATGATGCAACACATTGAACAGGAAGATATGGACCAGCAGAGAGCCCGGCAGACGCAGGAGGATCGGATCAATTAATGGGCGCCGTTCAAACTCACGTGACCGCAATCGAAACACCGGCCGAGTTTCCCGTCGTGCGCATCGCCGCAAGGCGCGGGTGGCTCGCACTGGACCTCGGTGAGCTATGGGCCTACCGGGAACTGCTCTATTTCTTCGTCTGGCGCGATATTAAGGTACGATACAAGCAAACTGTGATCGGCGCGGCGTGGGCAATTCTTCAGCCGGTGATGACCATGCTGGTTTTCAGCCTGTTTTTCGGGAAGCTGGCTAAAATCCCCTCGCAGGGTTTGCCGTACCCGATTTTCTATTACTGCGCGCTGCTACCCTGGATGTATTTCTCCACCGCCATGCAGAACGCGACGAACATCGTCGTCGAACAGCAGAGAGTGATTACTAAGATTTATTTTCCGCGCGTCGTTTTGCCGATCTCCGCGGTTTTATCGGGGCTGGTGGATTTTACCATTTCCTTCCTTGTCTTCCTTGTGATGATGGCCTATTACCGAATCGTCCCGACCGCTGCTGTCATCTGGTTGCCCGTATTTACTCTGTTTGCGGTTCTCACAGCTCTCGGCGTAGGCCTGTGGCTCTCCGCGCTCAACGCGATGTATCGGGACGTCCGCTACGTGGTGCCCTTTTTGGTGCAATTCTGGATGTTTGCGTCGCCGGTGGTGTACCCGAGTTCTCTTGTTTCCGAAAAGTGGCGCTGGTTGTACGGCCTGAATCCGCTGGCCGGTATCATCGAAGGATTTCGCTGGGCTTTGACGGGGCAGGGGCAGCCGCCCGGCGTCCTGTTGGCGGCATCGGCGGCGGCTGTAATTTTTCTGGTTTTCAGCGGATTGGTGTATTACCACGCCGTTGAAGGCACGATTGCGGATGTGGTCTAACAGATGAGCCGAATTGCCATCCACGTGGATTCCCTGGGCAAGCGCTATAAGATCGGCGAGCGCGCCCGTTATCACACTGTGCGGGACCGCCTTGCCCATGCGTTGACGGCGCCATCCCGCTGGTTCGGTTCGAACGGAGCCACGTCGGAAGACGGCCCGCGCCAGCTCTGGGCGCTCCGTAATGTATCCTTCGATTTAAAAGAGGGCGAAGTGCTCGGCCTGATTGGTCGCAATGGCGCGGGAAAAACCACTCTGCTGAAGATTCTTTCGCGCGTCACGCAGCCCACCGAAGGCACGGCGGAAATTCGCGGTCGCGTTGGCAGCCTGCTCGAAGTCGGCACGGGGTTTCATCCGGAGTTGACCGGTCGGGAGAACACGTACCTGAACGGCGCGATCCTCGGCATGGGGAAGAAGGAAATCCAGCGGAAATTTGACGACATCGTAGCGTTCTCTGAGGTTGGCGATTTTATCGATACTCCGCTGAAGCACTACAGTACGGGTATGCAGATGCGGCTGGCGTTTGCCGTCGCTGCGCATTTCGAGCCGCAAATTTTGCTGGTCGATGAAGTCCTCGCTGTCGGCGACCTCGCCTTTCAGAAGAAATGCATGGCGAAAATGGGCGAAGTGGCCCACGCGGGGCGTACAATTGTTTTTGTCACTCATCAGATGAATCAGATTCGCCGCCTCTGCGAAAAAGTGATCTGGATGGACGGGGGGACGATTCGACGGGTGGGTCCGACAGCGGAAGTCGTTGGCGCATTTGAGGCCGCGATGACGTCAGGAACTGCGAGTAATAATGCAGACCGCGGTCAGAGTACACGTTTTCTACAATGGGAAATTTTGGAACCGCGCAGCGAATCACCACATATGTTGACATCGCTCGGCCCGACCACTATTCGATTCACTGTTCAGGTCGGGCAGGCAATTCGTCGGGGCCATCACGGAATTGCGTTGTTCAACATGGATCGCCAACTTATGTGGGCATGGGCAAAGGACGATGTTCACTTGGGACCGGGGGTGCAGTGCTTTACGTATACTTTTCCGATGCTTCCTCTCCGCCCGGGCGCATACTCCTGGCAAGTAAGTCTCTGGGAAGACAAGGAACTGCTCGAACTCTGGGACTGTCTGCCGGAAATGAATATTGCCACGCAGGTCTTTCAACATCCGAGAGATGAATGGAATGGAATCTTGAACGTGCCATGTGATTTTGCAATCAACGAAGCTGAGCAGGTCACCGCTGTCACGAAATAGAGTTTTTGAATCACCGTATTATTTTGCAATGCATGACGCTAAAATCGTGCTGCTCCGGGAAACCTTTTCCGCAGGGAAGCCACAGTTGGGATTGAGGACCGTATGGGGCGATGGATGTGGTATGCGGCAGCAAGATTAAACGAAGCGTTGTGCCGCCCTCCATTCATAAAATGGACGGTAGGGTGAGTCACCCACCTATACAAATTCGAGATAATGGGATGAATCAGTCGATTCGACGGTTACTTTCGGCGGCTTTCGGTGAGGAACGCTTTGATGTTTGGCTCGGAGCCGTGGATTGCATCTTTCAACGCCAGCCAACAACTGGGTTCGGAGGACCATTAAACGGTTCACTGGCGCGATTGGCTGCATATGAGGAGATGAAACGGCGTTGCTCTTTTGACGCGGTGGTCGAAACAGGAACATACCGGGGCGAAACTACAATTTTCTTTGCATCCACTGGCTGCCCCGTCTATTCCAGCGAAGTGAATCCACGATACTTGGGTTATGCCCAGGCGCGTCTCTGGTCCCGGCCCAACGTCCATTTTTGTCTCGGGGATAGTAGACAATTCCTTCGCCGCCTGATCCAGGATTCGACCGTATCAAAGGATAGAGTGTTCTTCTACCTTGACGCGCACTGGCACGATGACCTGCCTCTTCGAGATGAAGTCGATCTCATTTTTCGGCATTGGACCCGTCCGGTGGTAATGGTAGACGATTTTCAGGTACCTGATGATCCTGGCTATCAATTCGATGACTACGGTGAAGAAAAAAAACTGTCTTTAGAATACTTAAATCCTGTTGCCCACCTCGGGTTTACCCCTTTCTTTCCTGCGTTGCCGTCATCCGAAGAAGTCGGACTCAAACGCGGATGGGTAGTTCTGGCCGGCGATGACATCTCAATTGACCAGCTGCGCGCAATCACACAACTTCGCGAATGGCGACGCTCGAGCGGGTAATCTTTGAAGAATCGCGATTGTTGAATTGTTGTAAAATATTTTGAGGGATTAAACTGTCAACAGTGACTATCCGAGATCAAGTGCGGCTTGCTTTATCAGTTGAGGTGCATGGATGACTGCCGCTGAGGCCAACCCACGGGAATTGCCTATGCCGAGCAGAATTAGTGATCTCGCCTATCGCGTCTGGAAAACAATTCGCATCGCGCTTCGTTTTCACGGCAAAGGCACATTTCCCAATTTCCCGATTCCAGTTCGGTTGCCGTTCGGGGCTTGGTGGCTGGCGTGGAACGATGTTGTCGGCAAAGCAGTATTAAAAGGGTCGTTCGACAAAGCGGAATGCGATTTTCTTTCACGATTCCTCCAACCCGGTATGACCGTACTTGATGTGGGCGCGCATCACGGGTATTACGCGCTGCTTGCTTCGAGGCGTGTTGGTGACACTGGGCGCGTTTTCGCGTTCGAACCGTCGCCGCGCGAACGCAAAAAACTTACGTGGCATATTGGCTGGAATCACTGTTCGAACGTGCAAATTCTCGATACGGCAATGGGCTCACGCGGCGGTCAGGCGGAACTTTTTGTGGCTGCGGGTCGTGAAACCGGTTGTAATAGTCTGCGCCCGCCGGCAGTCCGAGGGACACCGAAGAAGGTCAGCGTGCCCGTCGACACGCTGGATGATTTTCTGCTGCGACGCGAAATCGAGCGCGTGGATTTCATCAAGATGGACGTCGAAGGCGCTGAACTCAGCGTCATGCAAGGCGCTGAAAATCTGCTTTCTGGGACGCAGCGCCCGGTTGTGCTAGTGGAAGTCTGCGATCTGCGCACTGCCGCCTGGGGATATGCCGCCCCGGAGATCCTGAAGCATCTTTCGGACCGTGGCTACCAATGGTTCGAAGCTCGCGAAGGCGGTGGGCTGGTCCCTGCCGTGCTTGACGCAAAAAGTTACGACGGCAATTTTATTGCAGTCCCGGCGGAAAATATCGACCGCTTCCAGGAATACTTTCCCGACGCGAAGCACGCAAAAGGTTAACGACGCGAAATGAGCACGCAGACCTTCGAACAAGTGCCTATTGAGCAGGTCCAGACCTACTGGGACCGCAGACCTTGCAATATCCGCCACTCGACCAAGCCGACGGGAAGCCGGGAGTACTTTGACGAAGTTGAGGCGCGAAAATATTTTGTAGAATCGCACATTCCGGGGTTTGCGGAATTTCCCCGCTGGCAGGGCAAGCGCGTCCTGGAGATCGGCTGCGGCATTGGGACTGACACGATGAATTTCGCTCGTCATGGAGCCCAGATAACGGCCGTGGACCTTTCCGAGAAATCTCTTGAAATGGCCCGCAAACGCGCCGAGGTTTTCGGACTGGCCGACCGCGTCCAATTTTTTCATGGCAGCGCCGAATCGCTTTCCGATTTGTTGCCCGCTGAAACATTTGACCTGGTCTATTCTTTCGGCGTCATCCATCACACGCCGCATCCCGACCGCGTCTTTGAACAGGCGCGAAATTATGTTCGTCCGGGCAGCACGGTGAAGATCATGGTCTATAACCGGTATTCGTGGAAAGTATTCTGGATCCTGATGACGTACGGAAAAGGCCAGTTCTGGCGGCTCGCGGAGATGGTCGCGCGGCACTCGGAAGCGGAGACCGGCTGCCCGGTCACTTACACGTACACCAAGCGCGAACTGCGCGAATTGCTGGAGCGGCACGGCTTTCACGTGAAGCAAATGCAGGCCGAGCACATCTTCCCGTATCGCATTCGCGACTACATTCAGTACAAGTACGTGAAGGAATGGTATTTTCGATGGATGCCCGACGCCCTGTTTCGAGCGATCGAGCACTTGTTAGGCTGGCATCTGTGTGTGACTGCGGAGGCAGTGTGATGGAATCGGGAAATTCAGGAGAATCATGCCCACAAGCGTAAGCGTGATCGGCCTGGGCAAGCTGGGCGCGCCAATGCTGGCGGCAATCGCCGCGCGCGGAGTCCGCGCCGTCGGCGTGGATACGGACCTCGCAAAAGTGGAAGCCATCGGGCGGGGATTGCCGCCGGTGTTCGAACCGCGTTTGGCGGAGACTCTCATTCTGGCTCAGGGACGATTGACGGCCACGCAGAGCATCGAAGACGCAGTTCGAGACACGGACATTACTTTTATCGTTGTTGCGACGCCCGCCGACGCCGACGGCACGTTTTCGCTGCGCTACGCGCTCCCTGTTTGCGAGGCCATTGGCCGCGCACTCGCAGCCAAAAGGGAATATCACCTGGTTGCGATGACCAGCACGGTGATGCCGGGTTCCACCGGCGGTCCTGTGCGACAGGCCCTCGAAAGGGCAAGCGGGAAGCGCACGGGAGTCGATTTTGGCCTTTGTTACAGTCCCGAATTCATCGCGCTCGGAAGCGTGATTCGCGACTTCCTCAACCCCGATTTTTTGCTCATTGGAGAATCCGACCCGCGCTCGGGAGCGGCGCTGGAATCGCTCTACCGCATCGTTTGCGAAAACCGCCCGCCCGTGACTCGCATGAATCTGGTCAACGCGGAAATCGCCAAACTGGCAGTGAACACTTACGTCACCACCAAGATCAGCTTTGCGAACATGTTGGCCCGTTTGTGTGAGAAAGTTCCTGGAGCGAGTGTGGACGTGGTTACAGGGGCGATTGGCCTGGATTCCCGCATCGGAGGCAAGTATTTGAAGGGCGCGATCAGTTACGGCGGTCCGTGCTTTCCGCGCGACAACGTCGCGCTGATTGCTCTTGCGGATCGTGTGGGCGCTTGTTCCGATCTGCCCCGGGCAACTCATGATTTCAATCGCGCGCAAATTCACCGTCTCGCGGATATTGTCCAGCAACACTTGGGTTCCGGCGAAGCCGCCGGAATTTTAGGTCTTACCTACAAACCGCATACGGACGTAACTGAAGAGGCCGCGGGATTGCTGTTAGCGCTGGAACTCTCCGATCGCAAGGTTCGCACGATTGCATTCGATCCTGCGGGGCACGCACGCGCAGCCAGCACACTGGGAAATGATGTCCGGCTGGCAAAATCAGCTGAAGAGTGCATTGTGCAAAGTGGAGTCGTAGTTCTTGCCACTCCGTGGCCCGAATTCCTGGCCATTCCTGTCGAACGCTGGGCGCGTAGCGGTTCGCCGCGAGTCGTAATCGATTGCTGGCGCGCGCTGAACCAGTTGGAATCAGCCAAAGGAATTCGCTATCTCGGACTCGGCAATGGTGCCGTGCATCAGGAATCCGTTGCAGGAGGTGCAGCGCAGTGAAGCCCTGGAACATCCTCGTCACTGGAAGCAGCGGCCTGATTGGCTCGGAAGCAGTCGAGTATTTCGATCGGCAGGGTCATAGCGTCGTCGGCGCGGATAACAATATGCGCCGCGTTTTCTTCGGCCCACCAGGTGACACGCTTTGGAATCTGGAGCGCCTCAAGCAAAAGACCAAACGGTTCACGCCAGTTCCCCTCGATATCCGCGACCGCGAAGGCGTCATGAACCTTTTCCGCGAGCACCGCTTCGATCTGGTTATTCACTGCGCCGCGCAGCCGTCGCACGACAAGGCTGCCGACATTGCTCTTCTCGATTTTGAGGTGAACGCGCTCGGGACAGTAAATCTCTTGGAAGCTACACGACAGCACTCTCGCGAAGCAGCTTTCATCTTCATGAGCACGAATAAGGTGTACGGCGATTCGCCCAATGAGAAGCACATGGTCGAAAAGGAAACGCGCTACGATTACGCCGACACGGTTGATTTCGATGGAATCGACGAAAACTGCCGCATCGATCAAACGCTGCATTCCTTGTTCGGGGCGTCAAAAGTTGCCGCCGATATATATGCCCAGGAATACGGACGATACTTCGGCATGGGCGTGGGCATCTTCCGTGGCGGATGCCTGACTGGCCCGTCGCATTCAGGGGTCGAGCTGCACGGCTTCCTCTCCTACCTGCTGAAGGTCGCGCTTTCTGGCCGCCCCTATATCGTGTACGGCTATAAGGGCAAACAGGTGCGTGACAACATTCATAGTTTTGATGTGGTTCGCGCATTCGAGGAATTTGCCCGCAGTCCCCGGCCCGGCGAGGTTTACAACCTGGGCGGCGGCCGCGGCAACAGCGTTTCCATGCTGGAAGCGATCACACGCATTGAGGATCTGACCGGGCGAAAAATCAACTGGACCTATTCGGACCAATCGCGCAAGGGCGATCACATCTGTTACATCTCGAATCTGACGAAACTGAAGAGCCATTATCCCAACTGGGGCCTCACGCGCAGTCTCGACTCAATTCTTGATGAAATGGTTGCTGCCGAGCGCGAGCACAGCCAGAGCGTCGGAACGTAACGAGAGGTCGACGATGATTACATTTTTCACAACACCCAAACCATTTCGTGGGCACATCGATGTCATTCAGCGCAATGCAATCGAGAGCTGGAAGCGTATTCATCCCTCCGCTGAAGTGATCCTGTTTGGCGATGACGAAGGGGCTGCGGAAGCCGCTCGTGATCTTCAAATTCGCCACGTCCCGGACGTGAAGCGTAATGAGCATGGCACTAAGTATCTTTCTCCCATATTCGATTTGGCGCAGGAACTCGCTCACAACAACTGCCTTTGCTACATCAACTGCGACATTATTCTGCTCTCAGATTTTCGTGTTGCTGCGGAACGCGTTATAGCGCTCGGCGGCAGGTTTTTGATGTCCGGGCAACGCTGGGACACTGACATTGCCGTGCCTGTGGACTTTAGCGCCTTCGACTGGGAAGCTACCGTGCGACGCCAAGCGATCGAGGCGAATCATCAAAGGCCTCCCCAATGGATCGACTATTTCGCTTTCTCTCGAGGTCTCTATTACAAGAATACGCCTCCCTTTGTCATCGGCCGCCCTGGCTGGGACAACTGGCTCGTATGGCATGCGCGCCATTCGGGTGCCCGGGTCGTCGATGCGACAGTTATGGTTCAGGCTATTCATCAGAACCATGATTATTCCTACCACCCTGGCGGTGAAGCCGGCGTGTGGCAGGGAGAGGAAGCACAGCAGAATTATGCGCTACTCAAGGATGGACGCTGCTTTGCAACTATGGAAAACGCAACGCATCGTCTTACCCTTAATGGCTTGCACTCGAACTATCATCATTGGGTTGTGATGGGGAAGCGCAAGGCGACCGCGATGAGAAGCGCCATCTGGTTCGGGCTGCTCGGGCTCACCAGACCATTGCGTCACCGGATTGGATTGCGAGAGCGTCGCGGCCCGGCAGCCCCGGTTGCCCATAAATAAGCAGGAAATATTTTTCACCGTGCGCCCAGTGCACGCGGTCGGTTCGTCCGTTTGGAAGTTGGGGGAAATCGCAAGACCATGTCTAAGGCGTCGGTCAGTGTCCTCATCGACACGTTCAATCACGAACGTTTCATCGAGCAGGCGATCGCCAGCGTGCTGGCACAAGACGCGCCAATGGCTCACGTCGAAATTGTGATTGTGGATGATGGCTCGACCGACCACACCCCAGAAATCGTGCGCCGATTCGAACCGCGCGTTCGGCTGGTCCGAAAACAAAACGGCGGCCAGGGCTCGGCGTTCAATGTGGGTATTCCCGAATGTCACGGCGACATCGTTGTGTTTCTCGACGGCGACGATTGGTGGGAGAAAGGCAAGCTCCGCGCGATTTTGCAAGAGTTCGAGGACAATCCGGGAATCGGCGCAGTGGGCAATGGACTCTACGAGGTGGACGCGGATGGCAAGCGGCTGTTCACTAATACTCCCGATCGCATTTACCGTTGCTTCTTCCATACGGTGGAGGAGGGAAAATGGTTCTGGGAACTGATGTCCTTCATGGGTACCAGCCGTCTGGCGATTCGCAAAGCCGTGCTGGATAAAATTCTGCCGGTTCCCGAGGATATCGTTATCGAAGCAGACGAATATCTTGCGACTTTGGCGGTCGCGATTTCAGGTGCGATTGTCATTACGGAACCCCTAACGAATTATCGATTCCATGCGGGAAACCTTTACCAATATGGTGCGTACGACTTAAGGAAAGCGCGACGAAAGGTAACAGCACTCGAAGGGCTCGTGCGAGAGTTGCCAATCAAGTTGCGCGAGTGGAACATCCCGGAGGATGTGATCGAAACACTTTTTAAGGGACGGCGCGTGGAAATTGAGCGCATGCGTCTTGGTTTGGACGGCGGAAGTCCCTTGCGTACCTTTACGGTCGAGCGGACGGCTTATGAAATTTCATATCGGCAGGTGACGTGGCGCCACCGGATTTTCCAAGCCCTTATTCTCACGCAAACATTGCTGCTTCCTCCCCGGGTTTTCTACAGGCTCCGGAGATGGTATGCCGAGAGGGGTTTATCCAAGCTTCGCGCATGGACGGGAAATCCCATACCCGTGCTTCAGATGACGCAACGTAGACCCGAGGCGCGGACCAGATGAAATGTTTACTCTGTGAATCGGATCGTTCGCGCATGGTCTGGCGGCAGAACGGCTCGCGGATCGAGCGGTGCAGCGGATGCGGCGTGCTGTTTGCCGCAAACCCTCCCTCGCAGCCCGAGCTCAATGCCATGTATCAGGAAGGTCAGCTCGTTGGCGTTCCAACCGAATCCATTGGACGGGATATCGGCCCGCCTCCTGAATGGAAGCAGCGCGAGCAGATGTCAATTCTGGAGCGATTGAAGCGTCTTGGCGCAAGCGGCGCATTGCTCGACATTGGAGCGTTTGACGGGATGTTCCTTCAAAATGCAAAACGGGCCGGCTTCGAGGTGACCGGTATCGAGCCCCTCCGCGAGGCCTATTTACACGTGAGCGGCACACTCGGTCTGCCGGTCGTGCATGGGGACCTGCATTCCGCGGCTTTGCCGGCGGAAAGTTTTATGGCGGTCAGCCTGCTCGATATAATTGAGCACGTCTCCGACCCTGTTGCGGAATTGCGCGAAGTATTCCGCGTGTTGAAACCGGGCGGCGTCCTCGTGATGACCACTCCAAACGCGGCGGGGCTGATGCAACGAATTGTGGGCACGAAGCGCAAAATATTCGGCCAGCCGTGGTGCCCGATTGACGATATTCCCTGGCACCTTTGGGGATTTACACCGTCCACCATACGCATTTGCATGGGAAAGTCAGGATTCCATGTGGAGGCGGTGGATTCGCTGGAGCCAAGTCCGCTCAGCTCGAATCAGAATTCAGGTTCCACGGGATGGAAAAAGGTGGCCATACGTGCGGCTGCGGAAACGAGCAAAGTATTGGATATGAGTGACCGCATGGTCGCATTCGCGCGAAAAGGAGCGGCTGCCCGCTGATGATTACTCTGGGCTACAACTATTCCCAAATGCACGATTCCTCGGCGTGCATTGTGCGCGATGGCGAACTGCTCTATGCAGTGGCGGAAGAACGCATCAGCCGAGTGAAGCACGATTCCGGCTTCCCCCACAATGCAATTCGCGCCTGCATGGAGTTCGCCAAGGTGCGCCCAGACGATCTCGATTTCGTCTGCCAGGGCTGGCCCGCGCCGCATCGCGTCTTTACCTCCGACCTGAAATGCTTTATCAGCGGGAAATTTCCGGCTACGTACATGAGCGTCCTCAATTCCACGCTGCTTTTCGCTAGCATGACGCACCAGAATGGCGGGTTCAACCGCTTCAAGCATCACTTCGGTGAAACGCGCGCGAAGATGCGTTTCGTGGATCACCATCTGGCCCACGCCATTAGCGCCTATTCGTATTCGGGAATGGATAAAGCTGCTGTGGTCGTGATGGATGGACGCGGCGCTTGGGAAGCCAGTTCGATCTGGTACGGCCACGACGGATACCTCGATCATGTCCTCACGATTCCCTGGCCGAATTCGCTGGGGCTTTTTTACGCGCAGTTCACCGGGTATCTCGGCTTTGTTCCGAACAGCGATGAGTGGAAAGTCATGGGCCTCGCTCCCTATGGGCATCCGGGTGTAGACCTGAGCGAATTTATTTCCCTTAAAAACGAGCCCTACGAAGTCAATGCGCCGCTGCTGCTCGAGCGCGTCAATGGAACCTCCGCCATTGCCAAACGCCTGGGCCCGCAGCGCACGCCGGAAAGCGAAATCGACGAGAGTTTCAAGAACGTCGCCTTCGCCGTACAGGACGCTTGCGAATTGGCCATGATGGCGCTGGTGAAGCTCGCGCTTCAAGAAACAAATTGCCGTAACCTGTGCATGGCCGGCGGTGTGGCGCTCAACTCCAAGGCCAACGGAAAAATTGAAGCTTCGGGCATGGTCGATAAAATTTTCGTTCAGCCGGCAGCTTCTGATGATGGCGTCGCGCTGGGTGCCGTGCTCGCTCCTTATCTCGACAACGGTGGACACCTGCCGATGAAGCCGATGCGTCACGCCTACCTCGGCCCGGAATTTTCCGACGCGGAAATTGAAAAGACGCTGTGCACGTATAAGCTTCGTGCAACAAAACTCGAAAATGTCGCCGGGACCACCGCCCAGATGCTGGCCGACGGCAAGATTATCGGCTGGTTTCAGGGACGCATGGAATTCGGCCCGCGCGCTCTCGGCGGTCGCTCCATCCTGGCCGATCCGCGCGATCCGGAAATGAATGCCAAGGTCAACAACGCCGTGAAATTCCGCGAGTGGTGGCGGCCGTTCGCGCCTTCCATGCTGAAGGAAGTTGCCGGAGAGTATATCGAGCACGCCTGCGATTCTCCGTTCATGATTCTCACCAGCCCGGTGAGGCCCGAAAAACGCGACATCATTCCTTCGGTCACGCATGTGGACGGCAGCGCGCGACCGCAAACGGTGGAAAAGGACGTCAATCCGCTCTATTGGAATCTGATCAACGAGTTCGGGAAGCGAACCGGCGTTCCCGTCGTGATGAATACGTCGTTCAACCTTCGCGGCGAAGCGATCGTGAATACTCCGACCGACGCCGTGCGCACCTTTTTCAGTTCCGGAATGGATGCCCTGGTGATTGGCAGTTATATGGTGGAGAAATAGCGTTGGCTGCTCTCGTTTCTAACTCGAACGGTTCCGTGCGGCCGAGGCTGCTCGTGGTGCCGCACGTGTACGCTGAAAATATCAGCGTGCGCGAAATCGAGTTTGCCCGCCGCTTGACGCATCGGTTCGATGTCTATTGCCTCACGTGGAAAGACGCCCTGCATGTGGATTACGAAAACGCGTTGCGGCGGAAGTGGTCGCAATTTGGAATTGCACTCGGCGGATTGTTCGCCCGGCAAAGCGTGCGCGCAGGTACTGACGGCATCACATATCTGACCGCGCCCGTCATGCAGGCGCTGCTGTTGCAGCGCGCCCTGGGAGCCATGCGCGCCGCCGAAATCTGCCAGGCTTTTAACCGGCGCACGCTTGAAACTCTCTCCGACCGGCTGCACATTACTCACGTTCTGATAGCGGCGAGTACGTTTGCGTTTCCACGGCGCGAAGGGGTCCGCGGATTCTTCGACGTGGTCGATTGGATTCCGGAAGGGTCTTTCTCCGCCGAATACGTGAAATTCAAGCGTGAGGAATTGAAGTGCGTAGCCGATGAGGCGAGAAGCGTTTTCGCCGTGTCCGAGCCACTGTGCGAAAAACTGCGCGACGAATGCAATGTCGATTCCATTTCCATGCCAAACGGCGCGGATCTGAAAGCGCTCCGCGCGGTTCCTGCCGCGGAGACCGCCGCGCTGCGTCGTAGCCTCGGCCTCGAGGGGAAATTCGTAATCGGCTACATTGGTAATCACGGAACTTACACAGGCGTGGATTTTGTCGTGGAAGTATTCCGTAAATTGCGCGAACAAATTCCGTCCGCTGCGCTAATGATCGTTGGCCCAGCCGAATGCTGGCGTTCGATCCTCGAGTCCGCTCGCGACGAAGGCGTGGTCTGGACCGGCCCCATACCTCCGTCTGAAGTGAAAAAATATTTCAATGTCCTCGACGTCGGCGTCCTGGCGCAGGAAAAGACGCTGGGAACCGAGCTGGCCTTCCAGCTCAAAATTGTGGAGTATTCGTCCTGCCGCAAATTTGTAGTGGCGACTCCGCTGCGCACGTGGGAGCTGTTGCAGTGGCCCAACGTATTCCTCACCGAACTACGTGTGGATGCATGGGTTGCGGCCATCGTCAGGGCGCAGCAGTCGCAGTGGAAACGCGAGTGGGACGCCACGATCGAAGCATTTGACTGGCAGGCGCTCGCGGATCGCATGGCTGGCGTCATGCTCAATGTGGAAATCCCGGAGGCCGTCGAATGCGCGTCCTGACGGTTTTCGGCACCCGCCCCGAAGTCATCAAGCTGGCCCCGGTGATTCGCGCGATCGAACGGCGCGGCCTTGAAGCAATCGTTTGTGCCTCCGGCCAGCACCGCGACATGCTCGATCAAATGCTGGAAGCGTTCTCGATTCGTCCCGAATTCGATCTTGACGTCATGCGCCCCAATCAATCGCCTCTCGATGTCGCCGGACGCATCTTCACCGAACTTCCTCCGGTGATCGAGCAGGTCCGCCCGGACTGGCTAGTCGTGCAGGGGGACACGACGACCACATTTGCCGCAGCTTGGGTGGCGTTCCACGCGCGTGTCTCCGTTGCTCACGTGGAAGCAGGTCTGCGCACGCACGATAAGTTTCATCCCTTTCCGGAAGAGATCAACCGCCGCCTCACCAGCGTGCTCGCCGATTTGCATTTCGCGCCGACATCGCGATCCGAACGCAATCTTCTGGACGAAGGCGTCGCCCCCGATCGAATTTTCGTTACCGGCAATCCCGTCGTCGATGCTTTGGGAATGATCCTGAATCAGCCCGTGCGCTGGAGCGATCCGCGGCTGGAAAATCTTCAGGGTCGCACTCTGCTGGTGACCGCGCACCGCCGCGAAAGTTTTGGCCGTCCACTGGAAGAAATCTGCCACGCGGTAACCGATCTGCTGGCCCAGCATCAGGATTTGACCGCCGTTTTTCCTGTACATCCGAATCCTGCTGTCCGCGAAGTTGCAGGACGCATTCTCGGGAACAATCCCAGAGTGATCCTGACGGCGCCGCTGACATACCCGGAATTCGTGCACATCATGCGGCGCGCGGATTTGATTCTCAGCGATTCCGGCGGCGTGCAGGAAGAAGCTCCCAGCGTGGGAACTCCGGTTCTGGTGCTGCGCGAAGTTACAGAACGCCCGGAAGCAATCGAGTCGGTATGGGCCAAGCTGGTCGGGACGTCCAGAGAATTGATTGTAGAGACGGCGGCCCAATGGCTCGCCCAAAATAAAAAAACGCAAATGGCGCATGCTGCGAATCCCTTCGGCGACGGTCGAGCTGGCGAACGCATTGCCAAACTGATCGAGTCCAGTGGGGATTGCCGGCCGAGCGCAATAGGGAAGGCGACCGGTGAATAACCAACTTGTGGAGCAATCTCCGATGAATCAGAACGCTGTCGACCTGTTCGCATGTATCGCATGCGGATCGTCGCTACGCGCAGAAGCGAATCCGTCCGCGGAGAACAACGGGAATTCAGCCGAGGGCAAATTGACCTGCACTGGTTGCGGAAAGACCTTCCCCATCGTTAGGTCGATGCCCAGGTTCGTGCCCAGCGAAGAGTACGCGCAGTCGTTCGGCTATCAGTGGAACCGCTTCGACCGCCTGCAACTGGACCGGCACATGGGCAACGATCTGAGCCGCGAACGTTTTTTCAAAACTACGCAATGGCCGACGCGCATGGAGGGGCAGCGAATTCTGGAGGCGGGCTGCGGCATGGGCCGCTTCACACAGATTACTCTCGAAACCGGCGCCGAGGTTTTCTCTTTCGACTTGAGCAACGCTGTGGAGGCGAATTTTAAAAATAACGGCGACTCTCCGCTCGTACATATTTTTCAGGCCAGCATTTATCAGATTCCTTTGCGCAAGGAATCATTCGACAAGATTTTCTGTATGGGCGTGGTGCAGCATTGTCCGGACGTGCGTGGCGCGTTCATGAGCCTGGTACCGTATCTACGTCCGGGCGGAGAAATTGTAATCGATTGCTACCAGCGCCACACTGGCCTGTTTCCCCCTTTGAAATACTGGGTGCGCCCCTTCCTTACCTGGATGGGGCCGCAAGGCGTTCACCGATTTCTCTCCTGGGTGATTCCACCGGCATTCGAATTCAAAAAGGCGCTGTATAAAATTCCGCTGATTGGCAAGCCCATTGGCAATCTCATTCCCATCGGTCCGATTTCGCACAAGCCGAAATACGATTACACCGATGAGGAACTGAAACAGGTAAAAATCCTGAGCGCTCTCGACATGTTTTCTCCCGTGCACGATCATCCGCAGACGCTGGAGACCGTTCGCCAGTGGTTTGCCGAGGCAGGCCTGGTCGATGTCTATATCGGGACGGGTTACAACGGGATCAACGCGCGCGGGAGAAAGCCGTAAAGGTTTGCATTGGCCAAGAAACTCCAACTTTCCGCGCGCACTTCAGTTCATCTCGATCTGATTCGCGGAGTCTCGGCGCTGGCGGTCATGCTGGGCCACATCCGGGGTTTGTTCTTCGTCGATTTTCCTTATTTGGCGAACAAATCCATTGCTAACCGTTTGCTCTACGCCGTTACCGGCTTCGGCCATCAGGCCGTCATGATATTTTTTGTCCTCAGCGGCTATTTCATTGGCATGAGCGTGCTCGATTCGGTAAGCGCAGAGCGCTGGTCCTGGCGCGTGTATCTTGTCAACCGCCTGACGCGATTGCAGTTGGTCTTATTTCCCGCGCTGATTCTGGGCGCGTTGTGGGACCAGATCGGGATGCGAATCCCGCAGGCGGCCTCGTTCTACTACGGCGGTCTCTATAAGTATTATCTTCCGAGCGTAGCTCTGCGCTCGACGGTTCCAATCTTCTTTGGCAATCTCTTTTTTCTTCAGAGCGTGATCACTCCGGTCTTTGGCTCGAACGGCCCGCTGTGGAGCCTCAGCTACGAATTCTGGTATTACATTTTGTTTCCGGCCATGGCCCTTGCGGGTTTTGCATGGCCGGGAATTCGCAACCGCCTCTTGTATGCGGCGCTTGCCGCCACACTCCTTTGGTTTGTGGGTCCGCAAATCGGTTTGTATTTCCTGATCTGGCTGGCCGGAGTGCTCGCCGGACACCTGCGCCGCTCGACGGATGTCGAGTCGCGCGGTCTCCAGTCCATGATGTCCATTGCGGCGGGTTTGATCTTTTTTTTCGCGCTCGCCTGGGGCCGCACGCACCGTTTTTCTTCCGACGTTCTCACCGACTATGCGATCGGCCTCTGCTTCGCGCTGTGGCTGTTCGCGCTGATTCATGGATCGCGTCAGGGTGTATCTGCCTTCTACGCGCACGCAGCAAAAAAACTTTCCGGGTTTTCCTACACGCTCTATCTGACACATTTCCCGGCCCTGCTGCTCCTGCGCGCGCTGTGCGATCCGCAGGGAAGCTGGCAGCCCGATGTGCGGCACCTTTTCTATGGGTTTTGGATTGCGCTGATCATGCTAAGTTATGCTTACATCGTGGCGGAGTTTACTGAAGCACGCACCGCCGGAGTAAGGCGGCGTCTGCTGCAACCTTGGATGGCTCGTGCGAAGGAGGTCGTGTAATGACACACGATTCAATCCTTGCCGAACAAGGCGCCGGTCGCGACCCGCTGATTTCTACAAGTGTAGTGCGTCGCCGGCTCCTGATTGTTGGGTCACACGTTGTCCAATACTCTTCTCCGGTTTTCCGGAAGATGGCGCAAGACCCTCGTTTGGAAATCTTAGTGGCTTATTGCAGCATGCAGGGTGCCCTGCCAGGAGTGGATCCTGGCTTTGGCGTCGAGGTGACCTGGGACACGCCTTTGCTCGAAGGATATCCCTGGGTGCATGTGCCGAACCGGGCCTGGCGTCCGGGAATCGGGCGCTTTTTCGGCCTGTTTAACCCCGGATTGTGGAAGCTGATTCGCGATGGAAAATTCGATGCGGTTTATGTCAGTGGATATTTTTACGCTGGTGCATGGATCGCCATTCTGGCTGCCAAGTGGTACGGCGTTCCCATCCTGTTCACTACGGAAGCACACAGTTTGCGGAGCTGGTCGGCGCAATCGAAATGGAAACTCCGTTTCAAAAGGTTGTTGGTCCAGCGAATTTTGTCGCTTGGCAAAGTCCTTCTGACGGTATCTTCCGGCGCCGCCGAGCAGTTGAAGGCGCTCGGGTTCTCTGCCGATAGAATAGTGCTGGCGCCTTACGTCGTGGACAATGCCTGGTGGACCGAGTGCGCTGCTGAAGTCGATCGCGATGCGGTGCGCGCCAGCTGGCAAATCCCCGCTAACGCGCCCGTGGTGCTGTTTTGTGCAAAATTGCAGCCATGGAAGGGGCCTCTGGACCTGTTGGAGGCGTTTGCCCGTGCGAACGTTCCCGAATCTTTTCTCGTATTTGCCGGAGACGGGCCATTGCGGAGCCAGATTGAGCAGCGTGCGCGCGATCTGAATGTATTCGACCGAGTTCATTTCCTGGGATTTGTAAATCAATCGCAGCTCCCGGCTGTCTATAGTTCGTCGGATTTGCTCGTGCTCCCATCCCTTTATGAGCCATTTGGTCTAGTCGTGAATGAAGCAATGCTTTGCGGGTGTCCTGTCGTGGTAAGCGACCGGGTGGGAGCGAAATACGACCTGGTTCGACCGGGCGAGAACGGTTATGTGTTTCCCGTGGGAGATGTTGATGCGCTGGCGGCGATTCTAGGTGACATTTGTTCAAATCCGGATAATCGGGCGCGGTTGAGTATCGCTGCGCGTAAGCGGATGGAGACATGGTCGCCGAGCGAATATGTGGACGGTTTGGTGAAGGCCGTGGATTTGGCCTTTACCTTCCCAAAAAACAATTCAGAAAAAAATAGAAAAATCAGGGCATTTTCAGCCTGAAAGATGGGGTTTCATGTCTGAACGAGATGCGGAAGAAATAGGGTAAAAGTGAAGGTCACTCCAAGCGATCCCATCTTACGCCCGGTCATGCCGGAGCTTGACGTAATCCGGGGCTTGGCGATTCTGATGGTCGTTATCTACCATGCGTTTTATTGGCAGAACGACATGCATGGGCTCACCCGCGTCCAGAAGTTATTTGTTTATGCCACTTGGACAGGCCGCATGGGCGTGAACCTTTTCTTTGTTTTATCAGGATTCCTGATTACGGGTCTTTTGCTGCAGTCAATTCAGCGGTCTGATTACTATCGCCGCTTTTATTTGCGGCGCGCCCTTCGAATAATCCCGGCTTATTATGCGACTTTGCTAATTCTTGCAATTTGCCGTCAAAGCACATGGGCTTATTTGGCGTTTAGCAGCGTCTATCTCTCCAATATCAGTCCGCTTTTTGGTGTAGCGATGTCCTATCCTGTTTTTTGGTCGCTTGCAGTTGAGGAACATTTTTACATGGTGTGGCCGATGATCGTACGGCATACCACGCCGAAACGTTTGGCGATTCTATCGGTGGCGATCATTGTTGTAAGTCCCCTGTTGCGCTGGTTGAGCTTCATCATTGAGGCGCGGAGTGGCAACGTCTTCTACACATTTAATAACTATACGTGGAATTCTGCGGACGGACTGGCCTGTGGTGCGCTTCTCGTAATCGTGCTGCGCGAATGTGAAGAGAATCGCACGAAGTTACTCCTGTTTTCATGCGTGGCCATTTTCGGGGCGGCGGTAATGTGGGTTGCATGCATTCCCTTCGGAATCCTCCAGCGACAGGGCACTCCGATAGGCGCTGCTCTGCAGATTACTCCCTGGAACATGGGCTTCACAGGACTTCTCGGCTTATTTCTTTTAGCAGGAACGAGTCGATGGAGAGGCCTTGTGTTGTGGCCGGCCTTTAGGTATTTGGGCAGGATCAGTTACGGGCTCTACCTGATTCATCTTTTGGTGTTCGACGCCTATGATGCTGTGGTTTACAGACTTTCGTCGCAAGTCCACGTGACGTCGGGAACGTTTTCGGCCTTGTGCATTCGATTTGTTGTTGCAACCTGCGGGGCTGTTGCTGTTGCTCATATTTCACGCGAATACTACGAAAACTTTTTCCTGACTCTCAAGGATCGCTTCACTCCTTCTCCCGAAATGAATGACAGTAAGGCGAAGGCCATTGCATGAAAGACGGCGCCCCAGGAAAGAACGTGAAAACACAGGTAAGGCAACACTCCGCAATTCTAAAGTTGCGGCATCGGTGACCTACGAGCATAATTTCACAAGCGTTTGAATGGGGGAAAGTATTCTGATATGCAGTTAACGATCGGCTCCACTGGAAAACGCCAGATTAGCGGCCTGGTAATGGGTCTCATAGTCATCGGCCTTGTCTGGGAATTGGCAAGCTGGATCATTGCCGGATCGGACCAGACGCTGATCATGT
Organism: uncultured Acidobacteriaceae bacterium; assembly: GCA_964622265.1. Taxonomy (GTDB): domain Bacteria; phylum Acidobacteriota; class Terriglobia; order Acidiferrales; family UBA7541; genus Palsa-360. Next base: position 65,196 of record CAZUNI010000003.1, read on the forward strand.
TTGGGCTTAGCATCGTCGTGGGCGCGATTGTGGTGCATATCCTGAACGATTGGCGCTCCGGCGTTCTCCTCTTTCTCGTTTGGCTGCTTTTTGAGGACCTTGCACGGAAATACCTTGGTAACAGCATGACGGTCTTTTTTGCTAAGGACTTTCTGATCGGAGTCGCCTACCTTTCCTATTACATGGCCAAGCGCAGGCGGCAAGTGGAATCTTTCAAGATTCCTTTCCTTCTCCCCCTCGGTATTTTTTTCTGGTTTGCTGTGATTCAAGTTTTCAATACATGGTCGCCCAGCATTTTTTACGGCTTGCTTGGGCTGAAGATTTACTTTTACTACGCGCCATTGATGCTTCTCGGATACGCGATGCTGGAGCGCCCCAAAGATCTGGAACGCTTTCTGGTCGTAAACGTCTTGGCAGGAATTGTCGTCGCCGGTCTTGGCATCGCCCAATCCGTGTTGGGGGTCCATTTTCTATCGCCGGACGACGCTTCGTCGGATTTGTACTCGTTGTCTCACGTTGTTCGCATTTCACCAATTACGCATCAGGAAGTCCTTGCGACTAGTTCCGTATTCGTCAGCGCGGGGCGGTTTTCGATGTATTTGATTCTTCTGTGGATCATGGCCATGGGGGCCCAAGGATACCTCCTATTGAGCCGCCGCAGCGGGGCCAAGTATGGATTCCTGGGCATTGGTGTCGTCACCGTGGCCGTCATGATTACGGGTACCCGTACTCCGTTCGTTTTCGTGGCAGGCAGCGCATTTGTAATGACGGCTGCGTTTCTTTGGGGTGCCCCTTGGAAGTGGGGGCAAGGGCGTCATCTTGTAAAAGCGCTACGCCGGGCATTGCTTATTGGGGGCATTGGTTTGATTCTGATGGCGGAGGTTTTTCCGACCGTTCTGGGTGCCAACTGGGCATTCATGTCGGAAACCTTGTCCTATGGTGGTGAAGGATCCGAGCTTCAGAACCGGAGCTGGGACTATCCCATCCGTAACCTGCTTCAGGCCTTTGACCACGAGCGCTGGGTGTACGGGTATGGGACAGGTGTGACATCACTCGGGGCACAATATGTTGCAAGATTCCTGAATGAACCGCAGCCGAATATCGGCGTCGAAAACGGCTATGGCGCGCTGGTCATTGAAATGGGGATTGGGGGGCTGGTCCTGTGGCTCGTCTGGGTCCCGGCGCTGCTTTGGTCCGGATGGCGCATCGTCAAACAACTTCGCCAGACCGTCTATTTTCCCATCGCGTTCGCAATCTGGTGGTACGCACTCGTTCTTCTGGTCTTGCTCACGTATTTGGGTATCCAGCCGTATCAGAACTATGTGAATAACGCTTACATGTGGCTTCTGGTGGGGGTCCTGTACCGCCTTCCAAAGCTGGCGGAGATGCCGCAGCCAGTCCCTATGAGCAAGCGTGAGCGGCAAATGTCGCGGATGCAGCTTGCGGTTGAGGGAGATTAGCACGCATGTGCGGAATTGCCGGGATCGCGACGCCGGGCTCGGCAGAGGCGTTGCGTCCGGGGGCCGAATGCATGGCCAAAGCCATGTCCCACCGCGGCCCGGATAGTCAGGGAGTGCAGTCCCTGGGGTCCTGCCAGCTCGTCAACGCGCGTCTTGCCATCATCGACCTAAGCGATCGTGGCCGCCAGCCGATGTCCAGCGCCGACGGCAATCTCTGGATCACCTACAACGGCGAGAGCTATAACGCCGCCGAGCTTCGCGCGGAACTGGAAAAGCGCGGACATCAGTTTCATTCCACAACTGACACCGAAGTCGTCCTGCACCTCTACCAGGAATATGGAGAACGCTGCGTCGAGAAACTCCGCGGCATGTTCGCCTTTGCCATCTGGGATATCCAGGCGCAAAAACTTTTTCTGGCGCGGGACCGCCTGGGAATCAAGCCGCTCTACTTGTACCGTTCCGCTGGCCAATTGGTTTTTGCATCGGAGATCAAGACACTCCTAGCCTCCGGACTCGTGCCCCGGCAACTCGACCCCGCGGGTCTGCGTGCGTTTCTTCAACTGGGCCACATTCCACCGCCGTGGACGGCCATCCGTGGAGTGACTCCGCTGGAACCGGGCCACATTGGAGTCTGGCAAAATGGCGAATGGCGCACCGAGTCCTACTGGACGCTGAACACGCACTCCTTCGCCGCGCCCGCTCCAGACCAGCTTGCGGAAGGCCTTTCCGGCGTGTTGCTCGACGCCATGCGGAACCATCTGGTCTCTGATGTTCCGGTCCTGATGTTTCTGAGCGGCGGCACCGATTCCGCATGTCTGGCCGCGGCAGCACGGAAAGCTGGCGCGCAAAATCTTTCCGCGATGACGGTAGGCTTCGGCGAGACCGAATTCGATGAAACCGAACTCAGCCGTAAGACAGCCCAGGCGCTCGACATCCCGCATCAGGTCGTCACGCTCGACGCCGCCCGCGTGGCCTCCGATCTCGATCACGCAATCTGGGCGCTCGACCAGCCCAGCGTCGATGGCCTGAACTCCTATTGGATTTCGAAACTGGCCGCCGAAGCGGGATTCAAAGTCGCTCTTTCCGGGCAAGGCGGCGACGAACTCTTTGGCGGCTACGAATCGCTCCCGTGGTTCGAACGCTTCACAAAAGTCGCCCGCTGGGCACGTCCCTTTCCCAATGCAGTGTTCGGGCCCATTCTGAATCAGTCTTCGCTGCCGTTTCGCTGGCGCAAACTTTCCTACTTGATCGGCGCCGACGATCCGTTCGTCGCATCGCAAATGGCCGTCAAGGTTCTCTTCCTCGATCGCGACGTCGCAGGTCTGCTTTCTCCGTCGATGGGAAAAAATGGTCATCACGCCGAAGCGCAGCATCACCTGGCCTATTGGTCCAAACTGGTCGAACATGAAGACCTTCTCGAGCGCCTGGCTTTCATGGACATTCACACGCATCTCGAGCCGCGCCTGCTGCGCGATCTCGACGCCACCAGCATGGCGCACAGCATCGAAGTCCGCCCGGTCTTCCTCGACCACCGGTTGGTCGAATATCTTCTACCCGTGCCTTCGGAAACCCGCATTCAGCAAAAGCGCCTTCTGCTCGATGCCGCGAGGTATTTTCTTTCTCCGGACCTGCTGCGCGATCTCGAGTCGCGACGAAAGCGCACCTTCACATTTCCTTTCAAAAGTTGGATCACGCGAGACTTGCATAAGACGATGCAGGAAACGTTTTCGCAACAACGCCTTCGCAACCTGCGAGTTCTGGAGTTCGGCGCGGTGGACCAACTCTGGCGCCGCTATGAGCGGTCCGAGGCCTCCGTCGGCTGGTCGCGCATCTGGAGCTTGTTCGTTCTTGAGCGCTGGTGCGAAATCATGCAGGTCAGCCCATAGGGTCGCGCCTGTCCATGCAAAGACCACGCATCGCCGTCGTCTCCCCCTTCATCGACAAACGTCATGGCACCGAACGGCGTGTCGCCGAATGCGTGCAGCATTTGGCGGACGATTACGAAATTCATCTATACAGCAATCGTGTCGAAGATGTGGACCTCGACAAGATCGTGTGGCACCGCATTCCCGCGCTGCCGGGGCCGCACTTATTTGCATACCTGTGGTGGTTTCTGGCGAATCATCTCTGGCGCTGGCGTGACCGCCGATTTTGCGGTTTGGCTCCCGAGGTGGTCTATACTCCCGGCATCAATTGCTTCGACGCGGACGTCATCTCTGTCCATGTGGTTTTCGCGCGCCTGCGCGAGAGCGTCGCGAGCGAAGTCCGGTTGTCGCGCAATCCCATAAGAACCTGGCCGCAACTCATTCACCGACGGATCTACTATCGTCTAATCCAATTTCTGGAGGGCCGCGTGTATCCGCGCCCGGACAGGCCGCTGGCCGTTGTTTCCCGCAAGGTTGCTTCCGCTTTGAGCCATTACTACGGTCGCACCGATCGAGTGCATGTGGTGTACGGAGGGTTTGATCTCTCGCGTTTCAATCCCGCCCGCCGCGTTTCCATGCGTTCCGCAGCGCGAGAAAGTTTCGGCCTCGGCGAAAATGATTTCACCCTCTTGCTGATCGGCAACGGTTGGAAAAATAAAGGCCTGCCGAGTCTGATTGAATCTGTGGGTTTGTTGCAGGATCCGCGGGTGGTTGTGTTAGTCGCGGGCTCGGATAATCCCGCGCCTTATGAGGCCGCGATTAAGCGCAATCGTCTGAAAGGCCGGGTGCGATTTGTCCCCGCGCGTTCCGATGTCGAGTTCTTCTACGCTGCCGCCGACGCTTACATTGGCCCATCGCTCGAAGACGCCTTCGCGCAACCTCCCGCCGAAGCCATGGCCAGCGGCCTGCCTGTGATCACCTCGCGAAACAACGGAGGCGCCGAAATTATTACGCACTGTGTTGACGGAATGATTCTCGAGGACCCCGAGGACGTTCGAACCCTCGCGGACTTGATTCGCAGGTTGCTCGACGACGCCGAGTTTCGAAACACGCTTGCCGAAAATGCCGCGCGCACGGCCGGAAAATTCACCTGGGATAATAACGCTGCCGCGATGAAGGATCTATTCGAACAGGTGCGCTTAAGCAAGAGCCTGGGCGGCGTGGAAAATCGCGAGCAATCGCCTACGAAATAATGGTCATAGGACTATTTACGGAACTTCTCTCGCCCGGCGGAGTGCAGCGCGCTGGACGTCATATTGCCTCAGTCGCAACAAAATTTGCAGCGGACCACAGTCTTCCCTGCCGTTTCCTGAGCCTCAACGATCGGCAGGGGCTGCACCCGGTTCATGTCGGTTCGCAGGGATTTCACATTACCGGGCACGCGCATGACAAATCGCAATTCGTGCTCGCCGCTTTACGCGCGGCGGGCCGCGGGCCCTCAATTGTAATCGCAGCTCATCCCCATTTGGCTCCTGTCGTAGCCGTGATGCGATTGCGTTCCCGGAAATTCCGCACGATCGTGTTTGCGCATGGCATCGAAGTATGGCAGCCAATGGGCTGGGTGCGCCGCTACGCTCTGCGACAAGCGGACCTCGTAACCGCCCCCAGCCATGACACAGTCCAGCATTTAATTCACGAGCAAGGAATTCGCGTGGAACGGGTTCGGCAGCTACCTTGGGGGCTTGACCCCGAATTCGAGGAGAGACTTCGAACGAATGCTCATCCTTCGCGTCCGCAAGCATTTCCGGAAGGCGCGCGCATCATTCTTACGGTCGGACGCTGGGACCCTGTCGAACGTTATAAGGGTGCGGATACCTTGATTTCCGCTTTACCTCAGGTCCTTCGCGCTGCACCAGACGCAGTGTTGGTACTCGTCGGAAATGGCGCAGACCGGCCGCGGCTCGAACAGCTTGCACGCGATTTCGGTGTAATGGAAAACACACGTTTTCTTCATGGACTAACGCAGGAGGAACTCTTCGCCTGCTATGCGCATTGCGATATCTTCGCGCTTCCCAGTCGCGGCGAAGGATTCGGCCTCGTGTTTCTGGAAGCGATGGCCCATGGCAAGCCTGTCATTGGGGGGAGGCATGGTGGTGCGCTGGATGTGATCGTGGATGGCGTGACAGGCCTGCTCGTGCCGCATGGAGACACTGCAATTCTTTCCTGCTCATTGGAATCGCTCCTCGTTGATCCAGCGCGGGCTTGTGAGATGGGAGCGAAGGGGCGTCAACGTGTCCAGACGTCCTACAGCTTCGAACGTTTCCAAATGGGATTGGGACAAGCGATGGAGCATGTTCTGATACGACAACTCTAATGATAGAAGGCCTAAACGCCGACATTCATGATCAGAGTATAATTCTGGAGGGGATGCTCTGGATTTTCGGTTTCGGTTCGAATCCGATATTCGTGTATGCGGATTTTAAATGTAACGCAATCCTATTACCCATTTTTGGACCAAGGCGGCCCCACGGTTAAAGTCAGGGCATTGGCAAGGGGATTGGCCGCAGCAGGACATCAAGTAACGGTTCTAACGGCCGATTTGGGTCTGGATTCGGTAAGGCGGCAAAGTTTGGAAGCTACACAGAGCCGCTGGGGATGGGAGTCCCGCGAAGGAGGCGTCGAAACAGTCTACCTCACGACGAAAGTCCGACATCGCGCGTTGACCTGGAATCCAGGGACTACATCGTTCTGCAAGGAACGCCTCGCTTCTTACGATCTAGTCCACATATTTGGCCTCTACGATCTCTTGGGACCGCAAGTTGCAGCTGCCTGTCGCCGCGCAGGCATTCCTTACGTGATCGAACCGATGGGCATGTTCCAGCCTATTGTTCGCAATATCTGGCTGAAACGTATGTACCATCTCATTTTTGGTGGTGCGATGATTCGCGGTGCTGACCGCCTGATAGCCACTGCGGAGCGGGAACGGCAAGAGTTGTTGGATGGTGGCATCCCCGCAAGTCGCATCGTGGTACGCCGCAATGGAATCGATGTTCCCGCGGAACTTCCCCCCACCGGGCGTTTCCGTAACCAGTGGGACATATCAACAAAGGTGAAGCTTGTACTTTTCCTCGGACGTCTTGTATCAAAGAAGAGTCCGGATTTGATGCTGGAAGCATTTGCGCGCTGGTATCGACGAGAACACGGCACCCAGCCGTCGCTTCTTGTCATGGCGGGGCCGGATGAAGGCGACGGCTTTCGCCAACGCCTTGAGAAATACGCTGCCCAGATGGGCTTGAATGGAGGAGTTTTGTTTACTGGCCCGCTATATGGCGAAGCAAAATGGGCGGCCTATCGCGACGCGGACCTGTTTGTCCTGCCTTCGCAGAATGAGAATTTTGGTAATACTGCAGCGGAAGCCGTCGCATGTGGGACACCTGTTCTCGTGACCGACCGTTGTGGTATCGCCCCAATGCTTGACCGGCGTGCGGGTTTGGTCGTGTCGCACGATTGCGCTTCCTTGGAAGCCGGACTCGAAAAAATTCTGGATGATCCGGCTTTTGCCGCGCATTTGCGGGCAGGTTGTATTGAAGTCACTCGCGCACTTGGCTGGGCGGAACCTCTTGCCCACATGGAATCTCTGTACAGGGAACTGGTGTCGGCGGGGCGCCTGCAATGAAGAAAAGTTCCATACTCCGAGCGTGCTGGTTTCTTGCGAATATTTTGTTTACTCTTTCGTTAGGGATGTTTATTTACAGTGCGGGCTGGGAATTTTCCACTAGAAGTTACTTGAGGGGTTTTTCGGACGCCATTATCCCCTCTTCCGATACTCCTGAGGAAAAGGTCCAAGCAATTCTTACGTGGATGCAACATGGTCCCGCGCGCCGCACCGCGCTGCCCTCGGAGGCCCTCAATGGGCGTAATCCGGAAGAAACGCTTAACTATAAACAGCTTCTGGATGTATGCGGTACGGCAAGCAATGCATTTGCGAACCTTGCGCAGAGCAGTGGCTTGTCTGCCCGCCGCCTGCTTCTCTTGGATGAGAGACGGCTTAGCAAACATGTAGTGGTCGAAGTTCTCATCGACAACCGCTGGGTCATCGTTGATCCCTCATATCACGCCATTCTCCGGCTGCCAAATGGCCGCCTTGTGTCCCGACAAGAACTTCAGAGTCCAGATATTTTTCATGCGGTCACGAGTGCGATCCCGGGTTACCCCTCCACATATACCTATGACAGGACCGTGCACGTTCGACTCGGACGGATCCCTTTGGTGGGGCGATATCTTCGACCAACCTTGAACTTTTTCTGGCCATCGTGGGAAGAGTCCATAAATTGGACGTTATTGCTGGAGCGAGAATCGTTTGCCATGCTGACTATTTCGACTATCCTGCTATGCTTTGCACTTGCGATAAGGTCGTTTTTGGGTTGCCATTGGTTTCACAAGTTCGGTGTTAACCGAATAAGATTGCGCGATCAATTCCTCAAGGTGGGAAGCGTTCTGTTTAGTAATTCCAAATAATCCATGTGCGGAATCTGCGGCGTCATTGGAATGGAACGGGCGGACCAGGCGGAAGTCATTACCCGCCGGATGCTGCACGCCCTTTGGCATCGCGGACCGGACGACGAAGGTTTGTTCGTGGCTGCCTCCGCGGCTCTGGCAATGCGCCGCTTGAGCATCATTGACCTTCCCGGCGGCCACCAGCCTGTTTTCAATGAAGTGGGCGACGTCGCGGTTGTCTTTAATGGCGAAATCTATAATTTCCGGAATTTGCGCGGCACGCTCGAAGCCCGCGGACACAAGTTTCGGACTCACTCCGACACGGAAGTCATCGTCCATGCATACGAAGAATGGGGAGAACAGTGCTTACGCCAACTCCGCGGAATGTTTGCCTTTACCATTTGGGATGCTCGCGCTTCAGGTGCATCCGGAGAGGCCGCGCGAGGCGCGCGAATCTTCCTTGCCCGCGATCGGATGGGCATCAAGCCGCTCTATTATTCCTATGCAAATGGGGCGTTGCTGTTCGCCTCTGAAGTTCGTGCCCTGATCGCCAGCGGCTGCATCGCGCCGCGCGTGCAGGGCGATTCTCTCGAAGCGTATCTGCTGTTCGGTTCTGTTGCCGAGCCGAATACCATGGTGGAAGGCGTATTTTCTCTTCCTCCGGGTCACTTCGCTGCCTTTCAGGCGGATGCTCCGCCACCGGTCCTGCAGCCGAAAAAGTATTGGAACTTTTCAGATGTAGCCGTCGAGACCGACGGCCCCCAACCTCGAAATTTCTCAGATGCAGCAAGGCAGTTGCGTCCCCTGCTTGAAGAAACTGTAAGCGATCACCTGATTGCCGATGTTCCTGTCGGCGTGTTTCTTTCCAGCGGCTTGGATTCCACTGCGCTCGTCGCGCTCGCCAACCGTTCCCAAAGCGAACTGCACACATTCACGGTGGTGTTCCCCGAGCAGCGCTATAGCGAAGCAAAGATTTCCCGTCAAATTGCCGAACATTTCAAAACCCGCCATCAAGAAGTCCTCTTGACTCCTGATCAATTGCTGGCTGAAGTGGACCCCGCCGTTAACGCGCTGGATCAGCCTTCAATGGACGGTCTGAATACGTTCTTCGTATCATGGGCTGCTCATCAATCCGGTCTGAAAGTGGCACTCTCCGGACTGGGTGGTGATGAAATGTTTGGCGGCTATTCCACCTTTTACACCACTCCGCGGGCAGAATTCGCCGCCGGTGTTGGCCGGTGGGTTCCTAGTTCGTTGCGTCGTCTGACAGCCAGGTTGGCCGTCGGCATAGCCAGCGGTGACGCGATTCGTAAGGCATCTGCGGCGTGGCGTACTCCCAATGATTTTCCACACGCCTATTATTTTACGCGTTTGCTATTCACACCATCCCGCGTGAGGCGTTTGCTGGCCCCATATTTCGAATCCACTGATCGCCCCCGAAATCAGCAACAAGCACAGCCGCTTTGGCGCCAGCGTATGGAGCAAACCGCTCATCAGGCAAGGCTTCTCGACTCTTTTAACTCTGTTTCCTGTCTGGAACTGCAATCCTACATGGTCAATACGCTCTTGAGGGATACTGATTCTGTAAGTATGGCCAATTCCCTTGAGGTCCGTGTTCCGTTGCTCGACCACCGGCTTGTGGAGTTCATGGCAAGATTGCCAAAGTCCTCAAAATTCATGCCGGGGGTGCCTAAAGCGTTGTTGGTCGAAGCCCTGTCGGGTTTACTTCCCGATAGTGTCTTGGGTCAAGCGAAGCGGACATTTACTCTTCCTTGGGAGGTGTGGCTCCGAGGGCCACTAGGTGTAAGGGTATCGCAGACCCTAGCAAACCTTACTCCTGAGCTACAGCCATATATGAACCCACGTGCCGTGCGCGGTGCATGGCAAAATTTCATTATCGGCCAGACAAACTGGTCGCGTCCATGGAGCCTTTACGTGCTCAACGAGTGGATCAAGCGCCATGTCACCGGTGCAGTGACGAATACAACTTCCGGCGTACCAGCCCTTCATCCCGCCGCGGCAGCTGGGGGAGTATCCGACCCGCGTTTTTAGTTTCTGCGGATACGTGTGAAGGCGACAATCGAATGCAGAGAGGGAATACTTCGGGATGCATATACTTGGGATCAACGCGTACCACGGCAATGCTTCCGCCGCTCTGGTTTCCAATGGCCGACTGGTTGCTGCCGTGGAAGAGGAACGATTTAACCGCGTAAAGTATGCCGCCGGGTTTCCGTCCGCGGCGATCCGCTACTGCCTGGATGTGGCGGGAATCAAGCTTTCCGAAGTGGATCACGTGGCCATCCCGCGCAATCCCTGGGCGCGGATGGCGACGAAGTTATTCTATGCAATGAAAATGCCCGGCTTTGCGCGCGAGCGCGCCAAAGTGTTGACACGATTTGTGGGAATCCCTGAGGCTCTCGCGCAGGCTTTTGACGTTGCTCCGGATACGGTAAAAGCAAGATTCCATCGCATTGAGCATCACCAGGCCCACCTCGCGAGCACGTTTTTCGTCTCTCCATTCGAACAGGCGGCGCTGCTTTCTGCCGATGGATTGGGCGATTTTGCCAGCACCATGTGGGGAACCGGGCACGGCAATCGGATGAGCATTGCCGGATCGATCGCGTTTCCCCATTCCCTGGGCTTGTATTACACCGCGGTGTCGCAGTATCTGGGCTTTCGAAAGTTTGGCGACGAATTCAAAGTGATGGGGCTGGCCGCCTATGGCGAGCCCGCCTATCTGGATGAGTTTCGCAACATCGTTCGAACAAACGGCAGCATCGGTTTCCGGTTGGGGCTCGAGTATTTCAAGCACCATCTCAACGGTCCCGATATGACCTGGAGCGATGCGGGGAAAACTCCGGAACTCGGCGCAATGTTCTCGGATTACATGGCCAAACGCCTCGGACCTGCCCGCGATCCTGCGGCTCCTGTTGAGAAAGTGCATCGCGACGGCGCAGCGTCACTGCAAGCCCGCCTCGAAGAAGTTTTGTTCGAAATGCTGCGCGCGCTGCATAAGCGCACCGGACAGAAAGCGGTGTGCCTCGCGGGCGGCGTCGCGTTTAATTGCGTTGCCAATGGAAAGATTTACGATCATACGCCATTCGAACAAATTTATGTTCAGCCTGCCTCGGGCGATGCGGGTCTGGCCGTCGGCGCTGCTTACTTCGTTCATCACCAGATTCTCGGCAATCCGCGCTCGTTCGTGATGGAGAATGCCTACTGGGGCCCGGAATATACGCCGGAGCAGTTGCGCGCAGCCGTCGGCGCCAGCCGGCTTCGTAAGGAAGGCATGGAAATTACCGAGCTTCCCGAAGAACAGACTGCTAAAGAAACCGCCAAGGAAATTGCGGCCGGGAAAATCCTGGGTTGGTTTCAGGGCCGCGCGGAATGGGGCCCACGGGCATTGGGCAATCGCAGCATTGTCGCCGATCCGCGCCGCGCGGACATGAAAGATATCCTGAATGCCCGAATCAAGCACCGCGAAATGTTTCGTCCCTTCGCGCCGTCAGTGCTTGCGGAATGCACCGGAGAGTATTTCGAAAAGTCCTACCCTTCTCCATTCATGACGCAGGCGTACTCAGTGCGGCCCGAGAAGCGCGACGAAATTCCCGCACCCACCCATGTGGACGGGACCGGTAGGCTCCAGACGGTCACGAAGGAGGCGAATCCGCGTTACTGGCGTCTGATTCGAGAGTTCGCCAATCTCACGGGTGTGCCTGTGGTGTTGAACACATCGTTCAATGATAACGAACCGATTGTTTGCCGCCCCGAGGAAGCCATCGAATGTTTTCTGCGAACGAAGATGGACGTCCTTGTGCTTGGCGACATTTTAGTTCGAAAACCGAGTTCCGAGGTGCCGCGCTGATCGGTAGCGGTACGTTCCATCGATTTTGCCCCGCTGGCGATTTCTCGTTTTTTTCATTTCGGACACGCCCTTGCACATCCTTCTCCTGAACGAATATTTTCCGCCGGACACCAGCGCCACGGCCAAGTGCGCGGCGATGGTGGCAGAGGCACTCGCTGAAAAGCATCGCGTCACGGTGCTTGCTGGGCGTCCAAGCTATGACCCTACCGAGCACCATCCACGCTATCTGCTTCGCCGCGAAGTTCGCGGCAATCTCACGGTGGAGCGCGTCGGATCGACGGCCTATCCGCGCTTTCAGATGCGCCGGCGCGTTTCGAACTATCTGACGTACCTTGCGCTGGCAATCCCGCGGGCGCTTTCAATCCGTTCCGAAGTGGTACTGGCAATGACCGACCCGCCGATTGAGGGTATCGCTGGGGCGCTGGTTGCGAAATACTCCGGGCGGCCTTTTGTTTACAATATTCGTGATATGTACCCGGATATGGCCGTTGGCGGATCGATTGTCCGTCCTGGAAGCTTCACGGCTCGCTGGGAGAATATGCATCGCTGGGCTTTGCGGCGCGCTGCGCGCGTAATCGTGCTTGGGGAGGACATGCGAGATCGGATCGTCGCAAAAGGCGTGGATTCGGGCCGTGTGGTGATTTCGCGCGATGGAATTACGATCCCTGAAACACTGCCTTCGCCGGACAATCCTGTTGCCCGTGAAATTCGCAGCGACTTTCGTTTCGTTCTGGTACATGCGGGGAACCTGGGCTTCTACGGCGCATGGCAGACTCTGATTTCGGCAGTTCGAATGCTCGAAAATGAAGGCGTTGGCTTGGTTTTTGTCGGCGAGGGTGCAATGAAATCCCAAGTCGAAGCTATGGCCGCCGGATGTCGCGCTGTGCGCTTTTTGCCGTTCCGTACCGCTAATGAAATTCCACTGGTTCTTTCTTCCGGGGATATGCACGTTGTTACGGTGAAGAGAGGCCTTGAGGGCGTTGTGGTCCCGAGCAAGTTGTATCCGACGCTGGCCGCGGGGCGGCCCGTGCTGGGCGTCGCCCCGGAGGAATGCGATGTGGTGCGCATTATTCGGCGCACCGGTTGCGGCCTGGCCGCGAATCCGGACGACCCAAACAGCGTTGTGGAGGCTCTGCGAGGGGTGTTGCACGACACGGAACAAATTCGAAAGATGGGCGTTCGCGCCCGGGAGATCGCAAATTCCTATGATAGAGTCAAACAGCTGAAAATCTTTATAGAGACAATGGAAGGCGTTGTTCACACTTAACCGAGAACGAAAGAAACCGGTCTTGATATGAATACGGGCCTGATTGCATTTGCCGTAGGGTTGATTGCCTCGATGGGGCTGACTGTCCCGGTGCGTCAGTTGGCCCTGCGCGTGGGGATGGTGGATCGTCCCGGTCCGCGCAAGGTTCACCTCCAGCCGATTCCACTGCTGGGCGGTCTGGCAATTTACTCCGGCGTCCTGATCGCGCTGCTTGCCACGCTACGGGGAGCGGCCCTTGTACAGGTACTCGGGATTTATGCGGGCGCCACACTGGTGGCGGTCGTTGGAGTTCTGGATGACCGCGGCCTGCTGCACCATCAGATCAAGCTGTTCGGGGCCATGCCCGCTGCAGCGGTCATTCTGCTTGCGACGGGCATCCGCGCCCAGGTCTTCTCCTCCTATTGGCCTGGGACGTTTGCTATATGGGCCGACACCGCTCTCACGCTGGTTTGGGTTGTCGGCATCACGGCATCGTTCAGCATTCTCGACCACATGGACGGGCTATGCGCCGGAATTGCCGCCGTGGCGTCGCTCTTCTTCGCCATATTCGCCTTGCAGAGCGGGCAGCTTTTGGTCAGCACTATGGCAGCGGCGGTGATGGGCGCAGCCGCGGGATTCCTGCGCTGGAATTTCAAGCCCGCGAAGATTTTCATGGGCGATGGCGGCGCGATGTTTCTCGGGTTCCTGATGGCTACTCTGGCGCTGAAGCTAAGGCCTGTCATGGCCGGCAGCCCGAAAGCCGCGTGGCTCATTCCGATCTTCATCCTCGGCGCGACGGTCTTCGATACCACGCTGATTACCATTTCCCGTTCGCGGCGCGGGTTTATTCCCTTCACAACGCCCGGCAAAGACCACTCGGCGCACCGCCTATCGAATATTTTCAATAGTCAGCGCACCGCGGTTCTCCTCATGTACGCGCTTGGATCAGTGTTCGGTTTGCTGGCGCTCGCGATTAGCCACGCCCCGGTGTTAACTGCCTACATTAGCGCTGCTGTGGTTGCAGCCGTGGTGCTTTGCGCTGTTGGACTTCTTGAGCTTGCCCCGTATGAACGGCAATCCCGAAAAAAGTGAATAACTCCAGCTAGGCCGAACGGTTCGTTCTCGGGGTGTTCGATCCTCGCTTGGCTCTGCTTCCGCTTTGCCTTATCCTGAAGTTTGGCTATACTGCTTTCGCAAACCTTGGACTCGTTCCAGGCGCGGGTGAGAATTACTGGCGCGATTCCCGGCCGGATCAGGATCGAATGCAATTTCATTTTGGCTGGAATGGCCTTTGCAATCCCGGGTGAAAAGTGAGCCCGGATACGTTAGACCTCGCCGCGGTGGGAAACGGTCGGTTACCCACATTCGCCGGTCTCTGAAGCTTGGTCTGTAAACCGCTCCCACCTGGATGCGCCGCGTGGGATGCGATGCGGTTTTGCGGCGCGGGAAGGTTCCTCTGCAGCGGGAGATTGAAAAGGGACGCGGGTCCGCACGACACGTTGCCGTAATCGGCGGCTCCGCCTCCGGCTTTTTCACCGCGTCGCTGCTGGCGCGGGCCGGCTGCTCGGTGGACGTCCTCGAACGGGCTGAAGCGCTCGATCCCACGCCACGCACGCTGATCGTTACCGGCCACATGCGCACGCTGCTGGGGGAAGTGGGCGAGCGCGCCATTGTCAACGAAATCCGCAAGTTCGAGCTGTTCACCGACGGACGCTCGGCGCGGATTCCCCTGAAAAATCCCGATCTGATTATCGAGCGCTCGCGGCTGATTCGCGGCCTGGCTGAGCAGGCGCAAAGCCACGGCGCGAAGGTTTCGTTCGGCAATCGGTTTGCGTCGCTTGAGAGCAATGGCAACGGTTTGCGCGTGACCGTGGAGCGCGCGAGCGATGCCCGCAAAGAAGAGCTGCACGCGGATATCGTCGTCGGCGCTGACGGAGCGGTTTCCCGTGTCGCGCAGGCTGCGGGGTGGCCTCGCCAGCCGACCGTTCCTTTGGTCCAGGCAATCGTTCGCGTGCCCGCAGACATGGCGGCAGACACGGTTCGCGTCTGGTTCATTCCCGACGATACGCCCTATTTTTATTGGCTAATTCCTGAATCCAAAGACCGCGCGGTGCTTGGCTTGATCGGCGAAGATGGCCAGGAAACGCGCCGTTGCCTGGAGCGGTTCATGGAGAAGCGCGGGTTCACGCCGCTCTCTTTCCAGGGCGCGCGCATTCCGGTGTACGACCGCTGGACGCCAGTGGAACGCCGCGTGGGCGCGGGGCGCGTATTCCTGGTGGGCGACGCCGCAGGGCAGGTGAAAGTTTCCACCGTTGGAGGAATTGTTACCGGCTTCCGTGGCGCGTTGGGCGTCAGCGAAGCGATCCTCAACGGAGGCGAAAGCCGCGAACTGCGCTCGCTGCGCCGCGAACTCGATCTGCACCTGCTCGTCCGCAAGACCATTCATCAATTCAAGCAAGCGGATTACAGCCGCCTTGTCGATCTGATGAATACTTCCACGACCCGGTCACTGGGCCAGTACACGCGCGATGAAGCGGCGCGCGTCCTCTGGCACATTACGCTCAGCCAGCCGCGCCTGCTGCTGATGGGCCTTCGAGGACTCCTCTCCGGTGCTTCGATTCTGCCGAGAAATCGAAATTAAAAATCCAGACGATTTGTCATCATCAAACGATCTTGAGATTTTGGGTGCCGTATCCTTGTGGGTTTTGCAAGGGTGCGGATATTCTCGGTCGATGAAATGAGTCGATTTTTCAGTCGATTGTGGATGTGAGTCAAAAGTCAAAACCCGCACCTTTCCAAAGGCGGGAAGGGTGCGGCACCCACTAACCCTTCCTCAGCCAATAGTGGCGCATCAGTTCGTGCGACCATGCCGGTTGGCGAACTTCTCCCCGCGGCAGGAATTCGGCCATTACCGGCTTGATGTCCAGCACGAGTGTTCCGTTGATAGCGTCAAGTTCCGCGACGTAAAGCCTGACGCCCTCTACCCGCACAATTTTGCAAATCGTGCTCCCGATGCGATTGGGCCGATTCTTGGCCCGCTGCGCGAAGATGCCGACCGACGGCCAGTCCTCGTTGTTCCTTGGGTGACGCGCTCCCGTTACAATTTCCGACGGTTCGACTTCATGAAACAAGTACAGAACCTCGACATGGGAAAAATCACTGAGACCTTGAAGCGCTTCGGCTGTAAATTGTTCCGTGAGAGAAATACACGATTGCTCCCCGCCCCAGAAATCATCTTCCGCGTGATTGCGAATGGCTTCGACAAAGCCAATGGGCTGAACCTGTTCCATCATGGAAAACCTCGCGAATAATACGATTCCAAGATTAACCTAATAGGCTGATGTAATGTTGCCGACAACGCTTGCCGCCTTTCGATGAAAGGGAACGTTGTATTTGCGTTTCGTGTTGGCACGGATACGACCATGGCAAAGAGTTTCAACGATCTTACGGAATGAGAAATTCTCGCGCTCGCCATCTAGCTTAATGAAGAAGACAGCCGCGTCCATCGCACTCTTTCAAACGCGGGAAGGGTTGGTACCCAGCCATCGAATGTTTGTCAGTTCCGCTTACGCACCAAATATTTCGCGCCCGTGGACTCGCATTCACGCCCCGAGTAAACTTCACGCTGGTTACTAATTCCGGCGGGCTTCAAGTAAAGCCCGCGCCCTTCCGATAGGTAGAACTGGGGAGATTTGTGAGCATCCTGGGAATTTCCGGACTCGCGCACGATTCCGCGGCGGCGCTGCTTGCCGACAACGGCATCATTGCCGCAATCGAGGAGAGCAAACTTGTTCGCAGGCGCGCGACGACTGGAATTCCGCGCGAGGCGATTCGATTTTGCCTGGAGCGTGCCGGAACGGGATGGCGAGACGTCGAATGCGTGGCCGTGGCCAGCCGTCCGGTGCGCGCGTGGGCGCGGCATGCGATGTTGCGCGCGCGGCTCACACCCTTCGCGCCGGTTCCCAGCGGTTACTACCAGACCAAGGCGCTCGGCGAGTTGGGACGCGAACTCAATAATGGGCGTCTGCTGCAGTTGCTCGGTGAGTCCTCCAAAGTCCGCGTGGTTCATCTCGAACACCCTTTGTGCCATGCGGCTAGCGCTTTTTATGCGTCGGCGGCGGATCGCGCCGTTGTGCTTTCCCTCGATGAGCAGGGTGATGGCCGTGCAGGGGCCGTCGCGCTTGGCGAAGGCACGCAACTACGCATCCTCCAATCGATCCCGTTTCCCCATTCGCCGGCCTGGATTTTTTCCCAGGTCACGGACCTGATCGGCTTCACACCGCACGCTGACGAGCACAAGACGCAGTGGCTCGCCCTTGAAGGCGAACCTACGCTTGAAGATATTTTTCTCGAGATGATGGGCAGTCCCGGGAGCAATTCGCCAAGGCTGGCGACGAGCTATTTTAATAGAGGGCTGGCGGGGCGTATTGCCTTTTCGCCGAAATTCTATAAGGCTGTCGGCGTCGATCCTGCCATTGCCAAGGCTGCGGAGAGCGGTTCGCCCCGCCCGCAAATTCCGAAGGCACTTCGCAAGCAGCTTGCAGCGAGCGTGCAGCAGGCATGCGCAAAGGTTGCCACGGAGGTAGCCGAGCGATATCGCAAACAGACCGGCGCGAAATCGTTATGCCTGGCGGGCGGATTGTTCTTAAATCCCGTCATAGTTTCGCACGTTGAGAAAAATACAGGGTTCGAAGATGTGTTCGTTCAACCCGCCGCCGGAAATGAAGGGACTGCTTTGGGCGCTGCCTGGTACATTCATCACCATATGCACAAGAAGCCCCGCGAGGCGCCCATGACGCAACTCGATTGGGGGCCCCGCTACACCAATCAGGAAATCAAGCAGGTGCTCGACAATTGCAAAGCCCGCTATCGCTTCCATGTGAGCGACGATCAGAGGCTGGAAGAAACGATTCAGTTGCTCGTTGCCGGAAAAATTGTGGGATGGTTCCACGGAGCCGCTGAATTCGGCCCGCGGGCTCTCGGGAACCGAAGCCTGCTGGCGTCTCCTTGGGCGCCGTATGTCAAAGAGAATCTGAACGAATTCGTGAAGCATCGTGAAGGATTCCGCCCATTCGCGATTTCCGTGACGTCCGACCGCGCGGCGGAGTTTTTTGATTACACACCAGCCTCAAAGTTTATGGCCACGCTCGGAGTCGCCAAGCCGGAAACGGCGCGGATGCTCGAAGGATTCTTACTGCCGGGGGGCCGTGTACGTTTGCACGTGGTGGAGCGTCCGGCGAATCCTTTGCTCTCACAGTTACTCGATCGCTTCGGTCAGTTTGCTTCCGCGCCCATGCTGGTGAATACTTCGTTTAATCTGTTTGGGGAGCCGCTGGTGGTGTCGCCGCGCGATGCTGTGCGAAGTTATTTCTGTTCCGGGATCGATGCGCTCATTATTGGTAGCTTTTCGTTGGCAAAATCCTGACCGTGCGCCATCGGCAACACCCGCATCGTATTCCTCTTCCCCCTGCCATGCGATTGGGCGAGAATCATGGCGCGGGAATTTGGGAGTCAACCAAAGCATATACAAGGAGAGTCTCGCGTGAAATTAGCTGTGATCGGATGCGGTTATGTGGGGTTGGTTTCCGGGAGTTGTCTTGCGGAGGCCGGGCACGATGTCATTGCGACAGATAATGACGCGGCTCGCATCGCCACTTTGCAGGCGGGCAAAATCCCGATTTATGAGCCCAACCTCGACAAAGTTCTCGAAACGGTCGTGCGCGAGGGACGTTTGCGGTTTACAGCCGATTGCGCTGAAGCCGTGCGCGGAGCGGACATCATCTTCATCTGTGTCGGAACCCCGCCGACGGAAACTGGCGAAGCGGACCTTTCCGCAATCGATAGCGTTGCCCGTCTGATCGCGAAGGAATCGACATCCCCCAAGCTGGTCATCGAAAAAAGCACGGTTCCTGCACAGACCGGGGAACAGCTGAAGCGCGCCCTGCAGGTCTATGGACGAAACCCGGGCGGAAGTTTCCGCGTGGCGTCCAATCCGGAGTTCCTGCGCGAAGGAACAGCGGTCGAGGATTTCTTCCACCCCGACAGGATTGTCATAGGTGTGGAAGACAAAGAGAGCGAGCAGCAACTTCGTGAGTTATACGCGCCCATTCTCGAAGGCCGTTTCCGTTGCCCGGTGCATCAGCCGAATTGCCCGCCTGCAGCGACGCCCGATTTCGTTGTGACCACGATTGCCAGTGCGGAGCTGATTAAGCACGCGTCGAACTCATTTCTTGGATTGAAGATTTCCTACGCGAATGTCTTGGCAGATTTGTGTGAAAAACTGGGCGGGAATGTGGACGAAGTTACGCGTGCCGTCGGGCTCGATCCCCGGATTGGCGGGCAATTTCTGAAGGCCGGACTGGGATTTGGCGGTTTCTGCCTGCCGAAGGATATCCAGGCATTTATCAAGCTTGCCGATCGTGCCGGCGTGGATTTTGGGCTGCTCAAGGAAGCCGAACGCATCAACAAACAGCGCGTGGATCAACTGCTGGACAAAATAAAAAAAGCGCTATGGGTGATGAAGGGGAAACAGATCGGCGTCCTGGGAATCGCCTTCAAGCCGAATACCGACGACATTCGGCTCGCTCCTGCGATTGAAGTGATTCGCCGATTGCTGGCTGAGGGAGTGGTTGTGCGCGCAACCGATCCTGAAGCCATGACTCGCGCTCAAGGCGTATTTCTCGACTTGCACTTCAGCGCCGACCCTTATGAAATCGCGCGCGGTGCCGATGCACTGCTTCTATTGACGGAGTGGGAGCAATACCGGCGGCTGGATTGGAAGCGCATCCAGACTGAAATGGCACGCCCGCTGATCGTTGACGCGCGGAACATGCTGCGTCCGGCGGAAATGAAAGCGCTGGGATTCGAATATATGAGTTTCGGGCGGCCCGATCAAGTCGCTGCTGTTGCGATGCAGTAGGGGACAATCCGCTGATTAGCTGGTGATTCTTACCGTGTTTGCGTCGTGGCGAATTGCTTTTTGAATGATTCCAGCGTAATTCGCAGGCCTTCCTCAAGATTTACTTTGGGCTCCCATCCCAGCACGCGTCGAGCCTTGGAAATGTCCGGGCAGCGCTGCTTGGGATCGTCCTGCGGCAAAGGCTCAAAAATAATCGGTTTTGTCGCTCCGAGCAGCTTGTGAATGCGTTCGGCGAATTCCAGGATTGTAATTTCCTGGGGATTGCCAATATTCGTGGGTTCATGTTCGTCCGACTGCATCAACCGGTAAATCCCCTCGATCAAATCGGAAACGTAGCAGAAACTACGCGTTTGCTTGCCCGTGCCATACACGGTAATGGGCTGGCCGCTCAGCGCCTGATGAACGAAGTTCGGCAGGGCGCGCCCGTCGTTGAGGCGCATGCGCGGGCCGTAGGTGTTGAAGATTCTGACGATATGCGTGTCCACGCCGTGGTAGCGGTGATAGGCCATCACGGACGCTTCCGCAAAGCGCTTGGCTTCGTCATAAACGCCGCGAGGGCCGATTGGATTCACATTGCCCCAATAGGTTTCCGGTTGCGGACTTACTAGCGGGTCTCCGTAGCACTCGGATGTGGAAGCGAGAAAGTACTTGGCCTTTTTTGCAAGCGCCAGACCCAATGTGTTGAGTGTGCCGAGCGAGCCGACTTTTAAGGTTTGAATCGGCAGCTTCAGGTAGTCCACTGGGCTTGCGGGCGAGGCGAAGTGCAAAACGTAATCGACCGGTCCGGGCACATCGATGAATTTCGTAACGTCCTGTTGAATCATCCGGAAGCGGAGATTTTCAGCAAGGTGCCTGACGTTGGATGCCGTCCCGGTCACCATGTTGTCGATCGAGAGAACTTCCCATCCGCGTTCCAGGAGATAGTCGCAAAGATGCGATCCGAGGAATCCTGCTCCGCCTGTGACTACTGCGCGCATCGTTGTCGCTCCTGAGTCGTCTCTAAAGCCGGCTGCAATTGTAGCCTCGGGTGTCTCCGCCACCAAGAATACATCGGTCGGTGCGACGCCATATTGTTACCGGCGCGCTCCCCTATTCCGATAGAAGGTGAGCACGACCGTCAGGATTGACCTCGAATGACAGGCGGGTTAGCATTCCGAGTCTGCTTTTTACGCCATGTCGCATGCTCGATTCTATTTTCTGCGATGCTGTCCATCCTGCAAGAGCCTGGATGTGCGGCGATCGCACCGCCGGGGCCCTCTGGAAATGGTCGTGCTTCCGTTTCTGTTGATGCGGCCATTCCGCTGCGAAGACTGCACGAAGCGGCACTACAACTTCTTTTTTACCCGCGCTCTGCACGAGCCTGGGGATAAGATTCATCGCTCCGCCTGAAGGCCCGTTCGCGCCGCGCCTTATGGGATTGAAATGAAGTAAGGGAGGATTGTGACTAAAGCAAGATTGAAAAATCGCAGCTGGTTTATTTTTGGCGGCGTCTTGGCGGTCCTCGTGATCATCGGAGTTACCATTTTTTTCATGATCGGACAGTGGCTGGTGGTTGAGGATCCATTGGCCCACGCGGATGTTATTGTCGTTTTGAGCGGCAATCTTCCGGACCGGGCGCAGGAGGCCGCGCGGCTCTATCACGCCGGTTATGCAGATCGGGTATGGATATCGCAACCGCTCTCCCCGGCGGAAGAATTAAAGAAGATGAAGATATTTTACTTGGGAGAGGATTTCTATAACGAGAAGATCCTGCTGGCGCTGGGCGTTCCCGGGGATGCGATCCGTGTGCTGGAAATACCGAGCGCGAATACCGAAGAGGAGACACGTGAAATTTCTGACACGATGCACCGTGACGATTTCCATTCGGCAATCATCGTTACATCCAAGCCGCATACGCGCCGTGTTCGTACGATCTGGCGCAGGCGAGCAGGCTCCGATTTGCACCTGATCGTGCGCCATCCGGATGACGACGCTTATGATGGAGCGCACTGGTGGCGGCATACGCATGACGCGCTGGACATCGTGCGCGAGACTCTCGGACTGGCCAATGCCTGGGCCGGTTTTCCCGTGCGTCCAAGTCAGAATTGAACATGCAGCGCCGCCAACGCCAACCGAATGAAACCGCCACGCTGGTCATGCCGCTTCTGATTCTTGGCATGACGCTGATTGCTTCGGATCGCTACATCACCTACATCGACGATGAGACCTTGATTTTAGGTGCGGCCACACAACCCGTCCGCGCTACGCTCTCCCTCTTCTGGTCAGGCCAGGGGCAGCACGAACACCCGCCGCTTTTCGATATTCTGCTGCATTTCTGGCTGCGACTGACGGGCGGGGCTTTTGAATATTTACGCCTGCCCTCCATTGTCTTCTTCCTTGTGGGATTATTTTTGCTGGCCTGCGCAGCCAAGCGCCTCGGCGGGCCGTCCAGCGCGTTGGCGGTCGTTTGGCTGGGCGTTTTGTGGCCGTTCGGTTTTCATTATGGGCGGCTCGCAGCGTGGTATTCGTTCTCTTTTTTTCTGGTTGCGGCATTGACGCTTGCGTACCTGAAATACCTCGAAAACCCGACAACCGAGCGTTGGGCCTGGTTTTGTCTGCTCGGCGTGGCGCTGTTCTGGACGAATTATTTTGGGTGGGCTGTGTTGGGGTGTTTCGCAATCGATCAGTTTCTGCGCCATCGCGCTTGTGAACGCACGGCAAGCAGAGCCGTTGTCCTGCAAACGCTCGCGGTCTGGTGCGTATCGTTTTTACCGCTGCTTCGCGCGTTTCGAACGGAACTGGGAATGGGGTTGAACTTTCATGTTCGGCCCCTGGCGATCCTCGCGAATGCTGCATTTAGCTTCTATTCCTTGTTCGTCAGTGAGTCCGTCGCTCCGTGGTTTTGGTATTTGAGCATTCCTGCGGGACTCGCCGTATTGGCATGTGCCGTTCTGGTGGCGATTTCGCTCCCCAGAAACGCGCGGCGATTTTTGTTTTATGGTGTCTTACTGTTTGCAGTGATGGCAGTGTCCGGACTTTTGGTTACCAAACGGCTGCTGCTGGTCGCTCCGTGGATCGTCCTGGCCATCGGGATCGCGATTGCGGAGAGCAAGCCGCTCTATGCGCGAATTGGGTTGCCGGTGGCGCTGCTAATTATTGGCGGGATCGGCTGGTATGGGATCTATACCCGGCGCTACTATTCCGCACCTCGATTCATCGAGCCCTGGCCGAAAATCGCGCAAGAAACCGTCGATAAGATCCACGGTGGTGCGACGGTAATTGCCGATAACCCGTCCTTTCTTTTCTATTTGACCTATACAGTTCCAGCGCCGCAGGGAGGCAGCCCGTGGAAGTTTTCTGGTTTGCTTCCCGAGCAAGTCCTTGATCCGCATGTGAAATTTCCGGAGCAGTGGCTTGCGGCCGGACATCCCGTATCGCCCGCAATGGTTTGGATTCGCGGCGTAGGCGGCGCGCGAACCATGGAGCCCATGGATGCCGCTGCGGATCAACTCGGGCGTTCGTGCGGCGCGCAAACCTCCCGCCTGACCATGCGTGACAGCGGCTACGAGTGGAAGAAGCGTATCTTTCCAGAAAGAGAAGAGTTGCAGTGGCGCATCGAAGTTCGCGACTACGATTGCTCCAGCACAGGCTCCCAGCAGATTTTCCAGTTTCCCATCCGCTAACCTTCCAGCGACGGCTCATTCCTGGTTCCAAAATTTCAAGCGGTACGCCCAGTACGATAGGTCCATTGTTTCAATCGGACAATTGGGCGAGACTAAGTCTTGGAGGGAGAGTCCGTATGACAGCCGTTGCGGTCTTCATAATCTCGGCCGTCAGCTTCCGGAACTTCGGTCTTTATTATTGGCGTGCGACGAGCCGACAGAGAGTGTGATTTTTCTTCCTGAATTTCGTTCGAATGTGGCAATGGATTTGACTCGAAAGAGTAACGTAAGTATCTATTTATGAGCAATATGCGACAGCCCTGTGGGTTGGTTTATATGCAAATTACATGTCAGCGCTGGGCTACAGTACTTGTAGCAGCGTTGATTGGTACCAGCGGTCCATTGCTGCAAACACGTGGCGGAGAGATACTTTAACTCGATGATAGCCGTGATCCTATTCGTGATGTCCGTTGTGGCCTTGGGCCAGTTCGGACTTTACTACTGGCGGGCAATGCTCGCCGGCGTCGCGGCGAATCCCGTGTCTGAGCGAGTTCGTATAGCAGCGGGCATAACGGCCCCCTGCATAGGCGCGCAGGATTTCCGTAGCATACTGAGCCTGCATGACTTAGCCCCTGATTTGCGCGGTCCCAACGGGCATTTTCGCGGCGTGCGGGCCTATTACTCCATAGTTGAGACGATTGGCAAGATCGTTCCTGCAATGGCTGCCTGGGCAAACTCAGAGATGGCTACCTGCTCGCGCTACGCTGCGGTGCTCGTTGAGCAACACCTCGAACGCAACATGGTTTGCGCCGCTCAAGTCCGCGGCATCTAAAGCGACACTGGATTTTTAGGATTCTCAATCAGGCAATTAGTAGGCCCAGCGCAGCAGGACCGCCCCCGAAGTATACCCGGCGCCAACCGCAACCAGCAGCACCAGATCCCCCTTCTTAAGCTTTCCCTGCTCCACAGCGTCCCGCAATCCCAGGGGGATGGTTCCTGCCGTGGTGTTTCCATAGCGCTCGATGTTGATCATGACCTTCGAATCGTCGATGCCCAGCCGCTCCTGCATGGCGCGAATGATTCGCAGGTTGGCCTGGTGGGGCACGACCAGCGCCAAGTCCTTGCTGATAAAGCCGTTACGCTCCAGCATCTGGCAGGCCAGTTCGGCCATGCGCCTCACGGCGTACTTGAACACTTGCGCCCCTTCCTGATGGATGTAGTGCATCTTCTTCTCGACGGTTTCGGCCGAGGCAGGGTGGAGCGAGCCGCCACCGGGCATGTACAGGTATTGGCCACCGGACCCATCAACGTCATGAACGAAATCCAGGATGCCTTCATCGTCGTGGTCAGTTGGTTCTATAAGAACCGCGCCCGCGCCATCGCCGAACAGCACGCACGTTGCGCGGTCTTCATAATTTAAGATCGAGGTCATCACATCGCTGCCAATGACCAGCGCTTTCTTCTGCGTTCTCGCGCCGACGAATTGCGCGCCGACGGTCAGCGCATAGATGAACCCGGAGCAGGCTGCCGAAAGGTCGAATCCCCACGCGTTCTTGGCGCCCAGCTTGTCCTGCACTAGGCAGGCGGTGGCGGGAAACATCATGTCCGGGGTCACGCTGGCGAGGACGATCAGTTCGATGTCCTCTGCCGGGACGCCTCTGGCCTTTAGGACTATCTTTGCCGCTTCTGTCGCCAGGTCGGAAGTCCCGACGCCGGGCGCGACCACGTGGCGTTCGCGGATGCCGGTGCGCTCCCGAATCCACGCGTCGTTAGTATCGACGAGCTTCTCCAGGTCCGCGTTGGACATCACCCGGGGCGGCAGGTACCCGCTCACACCAGTAATTTTGGCCGCGATCCGTCTGGGCATCCCACTCTCCATGAAGCTGGTTCGGTAACCTCGGCAAGAAGAACCGTGATTCTACGCAAACGGGGGCGGCGAAACAAGCGGGGAGCCATAGCTGGGGGCAGATGGCGCAACCAATGGGCTGCTACGCCTCCGCGAGTGGCATTGGCTTTAGTTTGTGTGATTTTGATCTTCTTTGAGGCAAGAGAACTGCCACACTATAAATTCGAGACCAAAACCCAAAGCACGCACGCTGAAGCGTACGCCACTTTTCTATCGGCACTTTAAATTGGAGGGTAGCTGTGCACCCAATCGATTCTTCAACATGTGAAGATAGCTTCGACTATTCCGATTCACCTGACACCTGCAACTGCTATGTAAAAAGTGCGTACCCCTTTTTAGTATTCATTAAAGACGATTCGGCTCCGAGAATATTATAAGTAACGGTTTATCAATGCTTTAGTGTAGCCTTAAGGTTTCTTCGAATTTTGGTCCCTTGTTTGCTTCGTCAGAGAGTGAGCATGGTCGCTGAAGGGGGGACCAAAAAATGCGCACATTCTCCTGCTTCCTCTTTCTTTGTCTGAATATATTCACAGAGTAACAAGATATTTCAAAACGATACTCATCATAAGCAGTTGGCGTAAGGTTTTATGGGTTCGGGCTCTTTCTGTTTTGGAAGAGTCGGTGAATTAGTGTTCTCTTTTTTCATGATTTTGTGACAGACGCGCGGGTGGAAATACCGAGGCTTTCGACGCCTCGAAAGCCGCGAGGGATCGGGCCGGCAAATGTAAATGTTCTCAAGCTGAAAGTGAGAGGAGAGCGTCGATGCACAGAATATTTTCGTCGTCGAACAGAAGCAAAAAGTTTCGAGAAACGGAAACCGTCTTCGCGCAGGGGGATGCGGCGAAGAACGTTATGTACATTCAGGAAGGCGGGGTGAAGCTTACCGTTGTCAACGAGGCTGGAAGGGAAGCTGTGGTGGCGATTCTCGGTCGCGGTGACTTGCTGGGAGAAGGGTGCCTCATGGGGCAGTCTCAGCACATGGCGACGGCGACCGCGATTGCGCCTACCACCGTGCTCTCCCTGGAGAAAAATGAGATGATCCGCCTGCTGCACAAGGAACCTGAATTTTGCGACTTCTTCATTGCCTATATGCTGGAGCGAAACGCCAGGGTGGAAGAGGATCTGGTCGGGCACTTGCTGAATTCCAGTGAGAAACGGCTGGCGCGCATGCTGCTGCGGCTCGCCGACTGCGATACGCCGGGCGATCCTCAGACTATGCCCCCCGGAGTATCGCAGGAGGTGCTGGCGGAGATGATTGGCACAACGCGGTCGCGCGTCAATTTGTTCATGAACAAATTCAGGAAACTCGGCCTCATCGAGTACGGCGACACGTTGCGCAGCCTGCAAATCAAAAAGTCATTGCGAAGCTTCGCCCTGCAAGACTGAACTCTTGACCAAAGAGTGCATCAGTATCAGGCGCGTGGAGTTTGCCGAGAAAGAGCCGGGCGTTTTAGACCTACATTTAAGAAAACCTATTAGCTAAGTCCTTTCTCGTGAGCGCGAAGACATGTGGTCGAAACCCACTGTTGTAACCTCACGTCAACCTATAAGAGATACCATCCGGTAGTTCGGTACGGCTTCAAGAGGACAAGTGGCGAGATCGCTGGCAGGCTAAACCGGACGAACTGTGCAAAAGTGACAGTTGGCGGCCTTCGTGTTATCTTCGCATCCACGATACAGACGACGATAAGGTACACGGTGAGGCTAATTGCTTTGTGGCCAAAAAATATTCCGACTAGCCAGCTGTACTTCCTTTTGTGAGCGCATTGAACGGCGGAAGATTGGATAGCGTCGTTCTTATCATTCCCCCGAAATTAGCAGCCTGAAATTAACGGTCTCTTTTAGGAATTAGCGAGAGATAGACTTGAGTACCCACTTTCCAGTCCCGGACTTTCGAAGTCTGTTCGAATCGGTGCCGGGACTGTACCTCGTCCTGACGCCGGACCTCACCATCGTTGCCGTCAGCGACGCCTATCTTCGCGCCACCATGACGAAACGTGAGGACATTCTGGGACGAGGGATCTTTGAGATCTTCCCTGACAACCCGGGCGATTCCGCGGCCACCGGAGTCCACAATCTGCGGGCATCTCTCGACCGAGTCCTGCAAGGCAAGGTTTCGGACACCATGGCCGTGCAGAAATACGATATTCGCAGGCCGAAATCGGAAGGAGGCGAGTTTGAGGAGAGATATTGGAGCCCGATCAACGCGCCGGTTCTGGGGCCGAACGGCGAAGTCGCTTACATCATTCACCGTGTCGAAGATGTCACCGGTTTCGTGCGGCTCCGGCAGAAAGAAGTCAAACAGCAAGACCTGACCGAGGGACTGCGCGCGCGAGCGGCGAAAATGGAAACGGAAATCTTTCAGAGGGCAAGAGAGGTTCAGGAATCCAACCGTCTATTGCAGATCGCGAACCAGGAACTGGCGGGGAGCGAAGAGCGATTTCGAACCCTGGTGGCGAGCGTTAAGGATTATGCAATCTTCATGCTCGATCTTCAGGGCCGGGTTTCCACCTGGAACGAAGGAGCAGAACGGATCAAAGGCTACAGGGCTGACGAGATCGTTGGAGAACATTTCTCGCGGTTTTACACCCGGGAAGACATCGAACGGGGCAAGCCTGATTTCGAATTGAAGATGGCGGCCTCCGAGGGGCAGTTTGAAGACGAAGGCTGGCGGCTCCGAAAAGACGGCACGCGGTTCTGGGCGAACGTAGTCATCACGCCTGTTCGGGGAAGAAATCGAGAGTTGCGCGGATTTTCGAAAGTCACTCGCGACCTTACGGTTCGCAAGAAGACCGAAGACGCCTTGATGCTGGAACTCAGCAAGTCGGTGATTTCGGGCTTTGACATTCGGAATTTGCTGTCAGCGCTGTCTTCCGCGGTCCAACAAGTTGTACGCCACGACTACGCTACAGTTGAGCTCCACGACCCGGAAACGAACCAGTTGCGTATCCGTGTCCTTGAAGTCGCCCAGGGAGACCCCTCCACTCCGGATGAAGTCCTCGTGCCCTTAAAAGGATCGGCGCAAAGTTACGTATTCACAAATCGCGAGCCGTTGCTGCTCAATAGTTTCAAGGACGAGCGGTTTGCTTCTGAAGCATTCGAGTATTTGGATGCCAAAGGCCTAAAGGCCGGCTGCTGGGTTCCCCTTGTCAACGAAGAGAGAGTCCTCGGCACACTGATGGTTGCCAGCCGCGAGGAATCTGCCTTTACGCGAAAAGATCTGGAGGTTCTCACCCACCTGGCCAATCAGATGGCTATCGCGATTGACAACATGGCGGTTGTGGGCGAGTTCAAGCGGCTGAGCGAAAAACTGGCCGAAGAGAACCAGCGCCTCGTGCAGGAAGTGCGGGTCCTTCAAGAGGACCTTACTACGGAGTTTGGATTCGAAGACATTATCGGTCAAAGCGTTGGGCTGAAAAGAGTTCTGAAGCAGGTGGAAACCGTTGCTTCGACGGACGCGACGGTCCTAATCCTGGGTGAGACTGGCACGGGTAAAGAGCTCATTGCCCGGTCCATCCATCAGCTGAGTCCGCGCGGGCAGCGAAGCATCGTAAAGCTCAACTGCGCCGCGATTCCCGGCGGACTGCTGGAAAGCGAACTCTTCGGCCACGAGAAGGGCGCTTTTACCGGCGCGATTTCGCAGAAGATAGGCAGGTTAGAACTGGCCCATCAAGGAACGCTGTTTCTCGATGAGATTGGGGACCTCCCCTTGGAACTTCAGCCTAAAATCCTGCGGGCGCTGCAAGAAAAAGAGTTCGAACGGCTTGGCAGCACGCGCACGATTCCCGTCAATGTGCGGCTGGTTGCGGCCACGAATCGGGACCTGGGCATGATGGTTGCCGAGAAACAGTTTCGCAGCGATCTGTACTATCGTTTGAGAGTCTTCCCGATTACCTTGCCACCGCTACGAGAACGCCGTGAGGATATCCCGCTGCTGATTCGCCATTTTGTCGATAGACACGCACGCCGCTTGAACCGGACGATTACGGACATCCCAACCGATGTCATGCAAGCCTTCACGAACTGGCAATGGCCGGGGAACATCCGGGAGCTTGAGAATTTCGTGGAGAGAGCCGTCATTCTTTCCAAGGGGCCTGAGCTACGCGCACCGCTCTCCGAGCTGATTGCCCCGGAGCCGGAACCAAAGCCTGTGCAGCACAGTCCCATCCTGATATCGGCTGAGCGGGATCATATTCTTCGAGTGCTCCGGGAAACCAAGGGAATGATCGGCGGTCCGGACGGAGCTGCCGCTCGACTGGGCGTAAAGAGAACGACCTTGAACTCAAAACTCAAGAAGCTGGGAATCGGGCGACGAGACTACCTGTAGTCTCCGAGACGAAGTTCGTCATCGTCACTTCGTCAAAATCTTTCAAGACAATCCTCTAAAGCCAGACACGAAATCCTGTATGTCCCTTATTTAGTTTGACATCCGCATTTGCGCGTGTCGTGTGTCACTTTGGTGCAGTAATTGCGATACACAGCCTCGTGCTGAAGATCACAGTCAATGAAGACCCAAAGCAAATGACCCTGAAACTTGAGGGAAGGATCGTCGGACCGTGGGTGGCCGAGTTCAATCGAACATGGCACTCGCTGACTCCTTCCCTCGATTCGAAGAAGGTGTCGCTGGATTTGCGGGGAGTAACCCAGGTGGATGGAGAGGGAAAACGCCTCCTGGCCGAAATCTACGACATGACTGGGGCTGAATTTCAAACCAATTCCCTGGAAATGAAGCATTGGGTCCAGGAAATCATGCGAGCGCAGCAAACTGTTGGAAATAAAAGGAGCCAAAAATGAAGGGTCCATACGGTTTCGAGATCAACGAAAACTGCCAGACATGCAAGCTTCGGTGTAACGGATTCTTCTGCCAATTGCCCCCCACGGCGGTGAAGGATTTGAATGCCGTGAAGTTTGTCTCTTCCTATCCGCAGGAGGCGATCCTGTTCATGGAAAAGCAGACGACTCGGGGAATCTATATCCTGTGCGAAGGGCAGCTGAAGCTCTCGGTCAGTTCCAGCGAGGGGAAAACGTTGATCCTGAGGATTGCCAGGCCCGGCGAGGTTCTGGGGCTGATGAGTACCCTCTCGAACACCCCCCATGAAATAACGGCCGAGGCCCTGCGCCCAAGTCAGGTGGCCTTCATTCCTCGCGACCAATTCCTGCGCTTCCTCGCGCAACACCCTGAGGCCTATGGAGCTGTGGTTGCGCAGTTAAGCGCCAATTATCAGGTTGCTTGCGAACAATTGAAAACGATTGGGCTGTCCGCCTCTGCTCCGGAAAAGCTGGCGAAATTGTTCCTGGAATTCTCCGCGCAGGGACAGCAGACGAAAGAGGGGACGCGCGTCGGATTTTCACTTACCCACGAAGAGATTGGAGAATTCATCGGCACCACGCGGGAAACGGTGACGCGGACCATAAGCCAGTTCAAGAGTGAGCACTTGATTGATCTGCGCGGATCGACGCTGTTCATACAGAATCGGAGTGGCCTTGAGAATCTTGTCAGTGCTTGAAATATAGCTTTGGCATTCAGGTTCAGCGAGCATGATCTCAAATCAGGAGGAAGGTCGATGATAGATAAATGCGCGAACTCAGATTGTTCGGTGCAGTTCGATTCCAAGCAGGGCCGATTTTATCGTTTTCACAAAGCATGCGCCGAGAACGAGGCGCCTGCCAACGCGCACTCGGTTCAACACTTCTGGTTGTGCGATCGTTGCGCGGAAACCCATAAGCTGCAATTTCACAAGGACCACGGAGTAGCGCTCAGACTGCGGCTTATGGGTGGACACGAGAACTTTTTGCGGAGCGCGATCGTTGCAGCATGATCGATGCAAGCGAATACATGGAACATATCTGACGAGGACATAAATACTGCGTTCTGAGGAGATTATTATGGATAGCGCGATGGCAGTCGATCACAGGTTAGCAGGCGTGAAAGCCATGCAGGCGGCTACGCCCCGGCCATGGACGAGTAATTCCACCTTAGGCACAAGGACCGATCAACAACGGACTTTCGGCGCCCAGGATTTTCTAGGTGCGGCTCCAGTGGCGAGAAGAGTTGTGGAATACGGGTGCAAGGCAGGCGTTTTCACCCAAGGCGATCCCGCGACGAGTGTCCTGTACATTCAAAAAGGCTGCGTGAAGCTCACTGTGGTCAATGAAGTCGGCAAAGAAGCAGTGGTGGCGATATTGGGTCCGGGCGATTTTTTTGGCGAGGGATGCCTGGATGGTCAACCGCAGCGTACCAATACGGCGGAGACAATTGCACCGAGCACTATTCTGGTGATCGAAAAACAGGAAATGATTCGAAGGCTGCATGCGGACCTGACTCTATCGGAGCGGTTCATCAAGCATATGCTTTCGAGAAACACCCGAATCGAAGAAGATCTGATCGATCAGCTCTTTAACTCCAGTGAAAAACGACTGGCGCGCACGTTGTTGCTGCTGGCGCACTTCGGAAAACAGGATAAACCGGCGCAAATGGTTTCCTATATCTCCCAGGAAATGCTTGCGGAAATGATTGGCACGACCAGGCCCCGCGTCAATTTGTTCATGAACAAATTCAGAGAACTGGGCTTCATCGAGTACGGCGCGAAATTGCACGGGCTGAAAATCAATAGGTCCCTGCAAAGCGTCGTCCAGCAGGGCTAATGTACCCAGCTTGAAAGATTTGATATAAAAGGCCCAGGCCCAAGATGAAGACCCACAGGTGTGTTTGTGGACAACTCATATTCTTTCAGAATGCAGCCTGTTTGCATTGCAAACGAGAGCTCGGCTTCCTCCCGGATTTGCTCCGGCTAACCAGCCTCGATCCAGAGAGCAATGGTCTGTGGCGTCCCACGGCGGAAGAGGGCCGGGGTATCCTTTACAGGAAATGCCAGAATTATGCCGAGGCGCGGGTGTGCAATTGGATGATTCCACCGAATGAAAACGATGCTTTCTGCCTTTCCTGCCGCCTGAACGAAATCATCCCCGATTTGAGCAACCAACAGAATCGCACTTTGTGGGCGCGAATCGAGAACGCCAAACGGAGGTTACTCTATGGTCTGATCCGTTTGAACCTACCTATCCAAAGCAAGAAAGACGACCCGCAACAGGGCGTTGCCTTTCGATTCTTGTCAGATGTGGCAAATCCGATGGGCGGCACGTCGGTAGTCATGACCGGCCATGAGCAGGGAATTATTACTCTGAATATAGCGGAAGCCGATGACGCGAAACGCGAAACAATAAGGCACGCGATGAAAGAGCCTTATCGCACACTGCTAGGTCATTTCCGGCATGAGATCGGTCACTATTATTGGGGCCGTCTTGTTCGAGAAAGCAAGTTTTTGGAACCCTTTCGACAACTGTTTGGCAGCGAGCAATCCGATTACACTCAGGCGCTCAATCGATATTACAAATCCGGGTCTCCGGCAAATTGGCAGGAACGGCATATCAGCTCCTACGCGACGGCACATCCCTGGGAAGATTGGGCCGAAACATGGGCGCACTTTATGCATATGCAAGACGCATTGGAGGTCGCGACCGATTTCGGCCTCGCCGGGAAACGAATTTTTCTGGACCCGCTAGACAAGAATGACAAGACCTGGCTCACCTCGAAACGAATGACGTTCGAAGAAGTAATCGGATCATGGTCTGAGTTGGCCGTTTCACTGAACAGTTTCATTCACAGCATGGGCCTTCCGGACTTGTACCCCCTGGTTCTCTCCCCTGCGGTAGTCGCAAAACTGGGCTTCCTATACGAAGTTATCGGCGCGAGCAGTACATGCGCTCGGCAGAATTCTTCTTGCGTTTAGGACCTCAAGAGCCTCACGGGTTATTCAAGAGCTGTCTCTTTGCAAACAGAACGGCTGGCGCGCACCCTGCTGTGGCTTGCACATTGCGGAACGCAGGGCGGCCCTCAGACAGTGCCTCCCGGGGTATCGCAAGAGGTGCTTGCGGAAATGATTGGCACAACGCGGCCCCGGGTGAATCACTTCATGAACAAATTCGGAAAACTCGGCTTCATCGATTATGGCGATGGATCGCTCACTTTCCAAATCAACAAGTCCTTACGAAGTCTCGTCCAGTCAAGCTGAACTTTAGAACGAAAATCGCCTCAGGCTTTCCAGTCTTGAGGTCTCTATCATCAGCGAAGCCCCCTGCGTAATTTCCACGCGATTCCGGTTCTTTGTCGAATTTAGGAATATAGGGCCGCAGCAATTGCACAACTGTCTCGTTGGGGACAGCGCGTTCCCAATTGGACATGTGATGCTTATCACCCAAAATTGTGAAATGTGTCACATACTTGGATGAAGGAAGTAATTAAAAAGGAATTATCAGCAGTGGGGAAAATGATAGACATGATGAAGCCATGTTGGGTATTGGGACATAGAAGTTCGAATCGTGTCTGAAAGGAGAACGCCATGCTTTGGACAATTTCCGTAATCTTACTCGTGCTTTGGTTTTTGGGACTGGTTACTTCCTACACTATGGGAGGGTTCATCCACATCCTGCTGGTGTTGGCGGTCATCGTTCTTTTAATCAGGCTCCTGCAAGGACGGAAGGTAATTTAATGGAGGTGACACCATGAAAGCGATGAGTTTGGTTGGAATTTTGTTAATCATTGTGGGCGCTCTGGTTCTCGCCTATCAGGGCATCAACTACACGCGTCACAAGGATGTTCTCGATGTGGGATCGGTACATATCACGAAAGAGGATCATGAACGAATCCCACTTCCTCCAATCCTTGGGGGGCTGGCATTAGTTGGAGGCGTTGTTTTGGTGGTCATCGGGGCGAGTAACAAGTCCTAGGAACGGGATACGCTTCGTGCCCTGGCTGTGAGACGGCCAGGGCACGAGAGGAGTGAATTTTGTGACTGGAATCATGTGGCACAAGTTGAAAGGAGAACGTCGATGCTACTCCTAATCATTATTCTCATCCTTTTGTTTGGCGGGGGAGGCGGATATTACGGGTATTCCAGGTGGGGTTCACGCGGAGGTTTAGGGATCTTCGGAACGGTCCTGCTTATCGTGCTGATTTTGTATCTTTTGGGCGCAGTGCGGTGACCTCGTAATGAGGTGCCGGTATCGGATTACTGGCTAATCGTTTCAGTTTCGGGAGTGAGAACGGGCTTAATTAGCGGATTGGGCAGTTCGCGCAGGCGCGACACGAATGCCTGAATGAGTTCGGGATCGAATTGGGCGGCGCCGCAACGTTCGAGTTCCTGGAAGGCTTCTTCGGTGGTGCGCGCTTTCTTATAGGTTCGTTGGGACGTAATCGTGTCGTAAGCGTCAGCGATGGCTACGATGCGCGCGCCGAGGGGGATCTGGCTGCCGGCGAGTCCCTTGGGATAGCCGGAGCCGTCGAAGAATTCGTGATGATGCTCGACCATTTCACGTATTCGTTCGGTCCCGCGCAGCGGTTCCAGCAGTTTCGCGCCGTATTCCACATGCCGCTTCATTGTTTCCCACTCTTCGGGATTGAGCGGGCCGCTCTTATTTAAAATCGATTCCGGAACGCCGACCTTTCCGACATCGTGCAGCATGCCACCGAGTCGAATCTCTTCGACTTCCGGGGCGGACATGCCCATGGCTTCGGCGAGTAGAACAGCGTAGCCCGACACCTTCTGGGAATGCCCCTGCGTGAACTGGTCCTTTGAATCCACGGCCAACGCCAGCGAGGTCAGCGTATCCATCACGATGGGCGGTAGCGGCTCGAAGGACTGTGCAGTGCCGCTTGTATGCGATGATTTCCCAGCTTCGGAAAACGAGCGCGCAAACTGCTCGATGCGGTTGTAGATTTCCACAAATGCATCGGGACCGGTGGCGAACAGTCGCTTCAGCGTGACCCCCAAGTAGGCTTCGAGAACTTCGTGCTTCCACTTCTTCGATTCGGAAGGATCGAAGTGCTCCGCAGTGGATACTGCATTGCCGCCTTGATGTTTGGAGAGATACATCGAGGAGTCGGCGCACTGGATCAGTTCCTGGGGCGTCGATCCATGCAGCGGGAACGTAGCCACGCCGAAGCTGGAGGTTACATTTTTCTCGCGTAACACTGGGTCAGCGCAGATCCAGGAACGCAGCTTTCCGGCGAGCTGGTTGCACTGGTCCAAATCGGTTTCCGGCATCAGGATGACGAATTCGTCTCCGCCATAGCGCGCGACAACATCCGAGCGGCGGCAGTTTTGATCCAGAATATGCGCGACGCGTTGCAGCACGATGTCGCCATCCAGGTGGCCGTAGAAATCGTTGACGAATTTGAAGCGGTCGAGATCCATCAAAACCAACGAGAAGGACCGGCCGGCGCGCGTCGAGCGTTTCCATTCGCCGGAAAGCGCCTCCATGAAGAAGCGATGGGTCTTCACTCCGGTTAGGCCATCGGTGATGGCTTGTTCCTGAGCCTTTTGGAATGTGAGTGCGTTGTGAAGGGCTCCTGAAACCAGGTCGGCGAGAGTGCCGAGAAAGAGCATTTCTTCCTGCGGGAAGTTGGAGGCTTCCTCGGTTTCCACGTAGAGCACGCCGTGCAGTTGATCTCCGTAAACGATGGGGAGCGCAACAGCGGAGAGCGAACCCTTCAGTACCGGCTCGCATGGTTCGTTCGATGACTCTATATAGTCGACGACGGCCATTTGCCCGGCGCGCGCGACACGTCCCACGATATTCCCGCGCAAATCCAGGCGCCTTCCTTGCGCCCCTTTGCGCCGCCCAGCCTCTGCATGGATGACGATTTCCTTGGTGGAGTAATCCAGCAGCCCGATTCCAATGTGGGAGTAATCGAGACCCTGTTCGAGTTCTTCGGCGATCTTGAAGAGCATTTCGTCCGGATTCAGCGTCGTGATGACGTTTCGCGATATGTTGTTCAGCAGAGTAAGATGGCGGGACTTGGAACGCTCTTCGCGAAACAGCCGCGCATTTTCCAGGGCGATGACAGCTTCGCTGGCAAGCAGGCGCATCATCTCGAGATGTCCCGAATCGAACGTACGCCCTTCCGGACTCTGCACCGCGATAATGCCAATGGCGCGTTCGTAAAGCAGTAAAGGAACACCGCAAAAACAGCCGTTATCATCCCGTCGCGAGACTAATCCTATCCGGTGCAGTTCCTCGGCGTAATTGTCGCGAATTAAAAGAGGCTGGCGGTTTCGCATCACATATTCGGTCACATGTTTTTCGTCCCAGGGCCGGGAGCGCTTGGGCTGAGTGACGCCATCGCGGACTTCGATTTCAAAGCGGATTTCATTCCTCGCCTGATCGTGTAGGGCGATGAAGAAGTGTTGTACGTCCACCAGTCGCCTCAATTCCGACAGGATGGTTTCGAACAGAGCTTCGGGATCGAGAGTCGAGCTCAATGCGCGACCGATTTCGTTGAGCATGTGCAGCTCTTCGGTGCGGCGCGCGGTCTGCTGGACCAGATAACTGTTTTCAACCGCCATTCCAATTTGATGGCCCAGCGCGAGCAGCAATCGCAGCTCCGCGGCGGTAAATCGGCGGCTATCGGGCGTACCCAGGAACAAAACACCGAACGCCTGTTCCTTGGCCTGCAAACTGATGCCGACAACAGTTCGGAGTTGCTGACTCATCGCGAGTTGGCGAAAACGCCGAAAAGCTTCCTCGGTCTCCAGCGCGGCCCAGGAGGAGTCGCGGCCCAGATCACGCAACACGACCAGGCCGCCCAATCGCGAGACCAGTTCGACCAGATGATCGTCCAGCCCCTCTTCTTGTGAAGCGGCGCAAAAATTTTCGGCGAGTCCGACGGCAACAACCGAGGTGGGGCCCTGTGCGGTGCCATAATGCAGGAATAAAGCTCCCGCAGGCATGCGCACAACGCTCAACACGCGTTCGAGAGCGCTCGAAAGCATCTTCTGAATTTCCGCGCCCGCAAACCCCGACGTCGCCAAGTTTACATTGGAAAGCGCGAGCATGTTGTGCTCGACGCGGCGTTTTTCTTCTTCATAGAGTCCCATCACCATCAGTGCCCCGGCGAACAATTGCGGCAAAAGTTCCAGCGCGCGCAGCGAATCGGCGGCCCGGGATGCAAGCAGGAGCTCGCCAGTCACGATCCCACCCCACGTCAGAAACGAAATTGCGAGCAGCAAGTCGGCGAATGTTTCCTGTCGCCGGCTCTCCTGATAGAACACAAACGCAACGCCAAAAAGAATCACAGCAATTCCGAATTGTGGAGAGATGTTTGTCCGATGCAGGTAAAAGGCAACTGTCCAAAGCACGAAGATTGTGCCGGCCGCAATACAAGGGCGAACCCATGGTTTGGATTCCGTGTACACTTGCGATGTGCTGAAAAAAAGCAGCGCCGCCGCTGCCAGCAACCACTCATTCAGAGCCGATTGCCATGGAGCGGTCGGCACCCAAGGCGCCAGCGCGGGGCTCAAATAATGCAACGCCAGCAGGCACCAGCCCGCGCTCCAAAGGATCAGGTAGGCCTGTCGCCGCAGGCTGTGCATGTAGGCGAAGAAGACTGACGTCAACGCCGAAGCCGTCAGCAGAGTGATGGCGATGATGCTGTCAGATGTCATTAATTCAAATACACCATTGGGTTAGCCACACCACCGCGCGAGAAATTCGCTGCTCCCTTTGCAGAGGTCAAGAAAATGCGCAATGCGAAAACATTTGAACAGCTCTGCATCAGGACGGCTGGGCCATCCATCCTTCGGTAGGTGATCCACTTCGTGAAAGACACCTGTCCCGATAATTTTTTCACTCTTTTCCGACTATAAGGGACGGTTTTTCAGCCGGTCAAGGGTACGGGGGTACCAGACAAGAAACAAGGCACGTTAGGTTTCGGACACATGCCAAATGACAGAAAAGATTGACTGTAAGTCCCGCCAGTGGGTCTTTACGGGATTCGAATTAAATCGCTCCAATCGCTCGCCTTCCATTATCGGGTTCGGCTAAGATGAAGTACCTTACTCGAGGAGAAATCGACTAGACGGATGGCTACTAATTCGAATGCGTTGGGAAATTCCGCAGGCGGGATTCGCTTGCGATTTGCGCCCTCGCCGACAGGGTATTTGCATGTGGGCGGAGCGCGCACCGCGCTGTTCAACTGGCTGTTTGCGCGACGGCAGGGCGGGACGATGATCTTGCGGGTGGAGGACACGGACGTCGAACGGAACCGCCCGGAACTGGTCGAAGGAATTCTGGATGGACTGCGATGGCTGGGCGTGGATTGGGATGAGGGGCCGTATTTCCAGTCGCAGCGGCTGGATTTACACCGTGCCGCGGCGGAAAAGCTGGCGGCTTCGGGCGCGGCTTATTTCTGCGATTGTCCGGCGGAAAAATATGCGGGCGGCGACGCCGTCGATGAAACGGACGATGAGAGAAAAGAGCAGGGTCCCCGACGCGTCACGCGTTGCGGGTGTCGCGATGGCAAACCCGGATTGAGTGCGGCGAACGCGGCGATTCGATTCCGCGTACCGCTTGGGACGACGACGAAATTTGAGGACGCAGTGTTCGGTCCCCGCGAAGTGTCCAACGAAGAAATCGAGGATTTTGTATTGTTGCGTTCGCCCAAGGAAGGCCAGAAGCACGGCGCGCCCACGTACCAATTGAGCGTCGTTGTGGACGACATCGACATGCGCATCACGCACGTAATTCGCGGCTCCGATCACATTTCTAACACGCCGAAGCAGGCGCTGCTGTATCGCGCGCTGGGAGCAACGCCGCCGATCTTTGCGCACGTGCCGCTGATTCTGGGCGCGGACCGCACGCGGCTTTCGAAGCGCCACGGGGCCACCAGCGTCGGGTCTTATCGCGATGAAGGATTCCTGCCGGAAGCGTTTCGGAATTTTCTTGCGCTGCTCGGGTGGTCGTCCGGCGCAGATGCGCAATACATGCGCACGGCTGAAATCATCGAACGGTTCTCGCTTGAAGGAGTAAGCCGCACCAACGGCGTATTCGATCGCGCGAAACTGGAATTTTTCAACACCGAGTATTTGCAGAAGCTGCCGATTGAGGAATTGGCGCCGTTTGTTCAGGCGGAACTGGAACGTTCACAACTGTGGAAGCCGGAGTGGGCGGGCGAAAAGCATGGGTGGTTCTGCAAAACAGTGGATTTGCTGCGGCCACGCACGCGTCTGTTGCCGGATTTTTCGACGTGGGCGCGCGCGTTCTTCAGTGACACGTTTGAAATTGATCAGCAGGCGCGCGAGAAGTTCTGGAAGGACGATCGGCTGGGCGCGATGCTAGGGAAATTAGCCGATGGACTGGCTGGTCTCGCCGATTGGAATCACGATGCGTGCGATCACGTGTTGCGCGAGCTGGCCGCAGCCGAGGGCGTCAAAGCAGGTTTGCTGATCAACGCGACGCGTGTGGCGATTGTTGGACAAGCCGTCGCGCCGCCGCTGTTCGATTCGATGCTGGCGATCGGGCAGGAACCGGTGGTGAGCCGTTTGCGCCGGGCCGCTGAATCGTTTGCCGTATCCTGACGCCGGGGATTTGCAACGCGCGCCGGTCTGCCGGGCCACTCACACAATTTGATTTTCAGACTTCGATCGCCGAGGAAAAACGGGAGGTTGCAATGACCAAACGTATTCTTGCTGGAATCGTCGCGGCCACATTGGGCCTGGCCTTTACTGCGACGCTGGCATTCGCGCAAACGGAGGAGCCTCCACGGGAACGGCCACTCGGGCCGGGCAGGGATTGCAGCCTCAGCAAGTTTTGCGGCGTGCCGTATGAATATGTGCCCGATACGCAGCCCAAATCGGGGCCGGTGCTCACCGGTGACGCGCGGCTTCGCGGCAGCGGGGCCAAGCTGGTCAATGGAGTCGCCAGGCAGGTCGGCGGGCAAATCGGCTGGGGCGTGGTGTGCTACGGCTCACCAGTCTGTGCGTGGGGAATCGGGCGGGGGAATATCAATCATGCGGTGTATAAACCCGATCTGGGCTACACCTTCGCTTACCCATTGAAATTTCCCGAGGAAACAACGGGCGGCGTCTCCGCCGTGGCCATGAATTCGAAAGATCACGTGTACGCCTTCGTGCGCAACGATCCGGGAAAGCCGATGATTTTTGAGTGGGACGCGAATCACAAGCTCGTCAATTCTTTCGGCGCGGATATTGCCGGAAAGCCCCACGGCATGATTGTGGATGCAGACGACAACATCTGGATCTGCGATCAGTTTGGCGACACGGTGATGAAACTCAGTCCCGAGGGGAAAGTCCTGATGACCCTGGGCGTGCCGGGACAACGCGGCGACTGGAACGAAGCGAAGGGACAAAGATTTCTGTGGCAGCCGCTGATGGTCGCGTTCGGCGTGAAGGGGGATATTTATATCGGCATGGGGCACGGCGATGAGAGCCCCAATGACGGCGCGGCACGCGTGCTGCATCTCGATAAGGACGGCAAGTTCCTCAACCAGTGGTATGGCAACGCTTCCGGGCCGGGGAAATTCGGCATGGTCCACGGCATTGCCGTGAATCCTAACAATGGCAATGTGTATATCGCCGACCGCGAAGAATATCGCCTCGTGGTGTATGACGCGAATGGAAAATTCGTCAAAACAATTCAGACGGACAATCTCACCTGCGCGCTCTACGTCGATCGGAACAGGCAGCTATGGATGGCCACCGGGCGTGACGGACAGATCGTGAAACTCGACTGGGACGGACAAATCCACGGCACCGTGGGGGGAGCGCCGGGAAAGGGGCCGGGCCAGTTTGTGGAAACCAGCTACATGGGGGAAGATGGTCATGGGAATTTTTATGTCGCTGACACAACGCTGACGCGCGTTACGGAATTTGTAGCGCCCAATCCGGGGCGCTGAGCTCCCAGTAGCACAGGTTTCAACCTGTGCGGTTTTGGTTTTATTCCAGGAATCGCAACAAACTCAAGACCACACAGGCTGTCCTTCGCGAAGCTCAGGATAAAAAGCCTAAGCCACTAGTGCACGAATTTCAAAGGCGGAGCCGGCGAAAATATGTTTTCATTCGCTGATTTGGCAGGGGTATCTACTGCGGCGATCTCGAGTTCCGCAGTTACTGGAAGCTTCGTTGGCGGCAGGCAGGCGTCCTGATTGCAGGCCTGGTAGCCGATTGTCATCGCTATTTTTTGGTGGCCGAGAGGCGCGCCGGACCCCGCACGCAGTTTCATCCTCACCGTGAACGAAGTTTCGTAAACGCGCAGAGGCGTCTTCGCAAATTGAAACTTGCGCATCACGCCGCGCGGATAGGTGGTTTCCACCAGAGAAATTCCCGCGGGAAGTTCCACCGTGATTTTTGTCGGGATCAGATAATCTTCTGAAGGCTCATGCGCGTTGATGTGGAAGCCGGGAGAAACTTTCGCGACCACGGCAATGTCGAACGCACGCCCGCGCGGCACAGGCTGCAGCGAAACATAGGCCTGTGGCTGCAGCACGCTGGCGGCAGCGGGATAGGGATTATTTTGTGCGACGGCGGTTGCGGCGAGGGCAACCAAGGCGATCAGTGCGAAGCGCTTGAAGGAATGGTGCATACCTGTTAGACGCTCACCGGGTTGCCGAGTTGCTCGGTCAGGATGCGGCCCATGAGCTGGTGGAGCGTCTCACCAGTCTTTTCCAGCACAAAAGTTCCCGCCGCATCCGACCAGGACAGCTTGAAACTGGTAGTCAGCGCAGAAATCCAGATTTGCCTCACTGGAGAATTTGGGCTGATGACGAACTTAGTGTCCTCAGGGTCTTCGAACAGTACTTCCAGCTTTCCGCTTCCGCCCTCGACTTCGAAGCCGTGAATGTCGCCCGCTTCTTCCAACCGGCGGCGCAAGGCGTCGAATGCATCATCGCAGCGTTTCTGAAATTCTTTGTCATCCATAGAAGGAACAGATTAACGCGAAGCGGCTGAACGGGCAAGGATAGGCCGTAAAACGGCGAAGTGGATTTCGAAAAGGGTGAAAGGGCGAGAATCGATTATTTTAAACGTGTTGCCGGTATTGGATTTTCAACGAAAGATCGTCCTTCCCGCCGCACACGATACGCGTTGGCTTTGGGCCGCGAACATACCACTCGTTTCAGTTTACGCCCCACGAAGTGGGCGGCGGAACCATCATCCAGCGCCAGCACCTCCGGAACCAGCCCTTTCGCCACAAACCGATGTACTGCCGGACGACGCTCTGCTTCGCCGTCATAGTGCGGACAGCATGCTCCTGGCAGCCAACCAAGACAAGGTAAAGGAGCCAGATGTCCAGCCCATGAGTCGGTAATTCCTGTTTCGAACCAGCAAATTGCTCCCGCGCTGATTCCCGTGAGGATGATCCCTGAATTCCATGCCTGGCGAAGAATTTCCGGCAGCTTCCACTCACGCCACACGGCGAGCATGCTCTTGGTATTCCCGCCGCCAACATAAATCACGTTTTGTGCCAGCAGGATTTCTCTCAATTTCGGGGTGCGCTCGAAGAGGGAAACATGCGTCGGGCGGCACCGGAGCTTCACGAACGCAGCGTAGAACTTGACGATGTACGTGGCCGCGTCGCCGGTCGCTGTGGGGAGAAAACAAACTGACGGATTCGATTTGCGCGTTTGCGAGAGGGCGTACAGCTCCAAGCGTGGGTTCTCGGGATCAGCCGTAAACCCGCCTCCGCCCATTGCAATGATCTGTCGCTTGGCTTTTCTCACGAAGCGGCCCTCTCACTCATACCGTAGCGCCTCAACCGGATCGAGTCGTGCGGCCTTGATTGCCGGATACATGCCGAAGAAAAGGCCAACGCTCATTGAAACTCCCACAGCCAGAAAGACGGCCCAAGCTGGTATTGAGGAAGGGAGAATCGGCCAAAGGATATGGATGAGCACACTGATACCACTGCCCAGCAGGACGCCGATCACTCCGCCCGAGCCGGTGAGAACGACGGCTTCGGTCAGGAACTGCCGGATCACATCGCTGCGGCGTGCGCCAATGGCTTTGCGGACGCCGATCTCGCGCGTGCGCTGCGTGACGGACATCAACATGATGTTCATCACGCCGACTCCGCCTACCAGCAATCCGATCGAGC
Source organism: uncultured Acidobacteriaceae bacterium (assembly GCA_964622265.1). Classification (GTDB taxonomy): domain Bacteria; phylum Acidobacteriota; class Terriglobia; order Acidiferrales; family UBA7541; genus Palsa-360. The sequence goes on from CAZUNI010000003.1 coordinate 108,541, forward strand.
TGACGACAGCGGTCAGCAGCGCGACGGAACTGGTGATTTCCTTCACCTGATTGGCCACTTCCGCGGCGGTTGACAGGCCGAAATTATCCGGGGCGGAATAGGGGAGGCGGCGACGGTGGCGCAATACCGCGCGAATTTCATCCTGGGCTTCGGCCATGCGCCCAGGGGCCGCCACAGCGCCAACAAAAACGTCGTCATCGAGTGGATGGTGCTTTCGATAGGTGCGATAGGGCACGAGCACCTGATTTTCGATGCGCGGATTCTGGACAAGCTGCCCCTTGCGGTGTTGGAGAACTCCAATGACGCGGTAAGGAAATCCCTCGACGTAAATGATTTTGTCGAGCGGGTCCTGGCCTTCAAAAAATGTTTTTCCCAGATCGTAGCCAATTACGGCCACATCGGAGCGGTGGAGGTCCTCCGCCTCGGTAAAAAAGCGTCCGGTATAAGGATGTGCGTTGTAAACCTCTTCGTACTCTTCGGTCGCACCCGAGTAGTCCAGGCCGGAGACTTCCTTGTCTTTGTAACGCGCGGTGATGATCGCCAAGTGGGTGTAATCATATACGCGCTTGAAAATATTAATCGCGACGTGCGTTACCTCGGGACATTGGTCGCGGATCGCCAGCCCGTCTTCGAACGTCAAAGGCTTACGATTGCGTTCCTCGGCGGTCAGGCGTCCGGTGCTGACGCCCGGGGCGACTTTGAAAACCCAGATCGTATTCGGGCCGTAATCTTCCAGGTACGAGGTAACGTCGGCGTAAAAGCCGACCAGGATCGAAGCGACGGTGATAAGCGCGGTGATGCCGATGACCACGCCCAGCACGGTCAAGAACGACCGCACCTTATTTTCGCGCAGAGTGTCCAGCGCCATCTTCGCGTTTTCGCCGAGCGGCATTCGCATGCGTTTTCCGTTTCCTCTTAGAGCTCCTGCCGCATCGCTTCAATCGGATTGAGGTTCGCGGCCTTGCTTGCCGGATAGATGCCGAAAAATACGCCCACGGCCGTCGAAACCGTCAAGGCGATGAGGACCGAGGAAAGCTGCACATGCATCGGTACCGGAGTGTTGTCCGCGACGACTTTGGCGAAGACGTAGGCTACGGCGACGCCGAGTATTCCTCCGATGGTGGACATCACGGCGGTTTCGGTCAGAAATTGCAGCAGGATGTCGCCGCGCCGCGCGCCCAGTGATTTGCGCAAGCCGATTTCGTGCGTGCGCTCGGTCACCGTTGCCAGCATCACGTTCATAATCACCACTCCGCCGATCACCAGGAATACCGCGACGATGCCGATCATCGATGCCGCCAGCGCGCCGGTAATCCGCTTGAATAAATCCACCAGCGACCCGGCATCCATTACGCCGAAATTGTCGGTGTCATTTGGCTTCAAGTGGCGGCGCGCGCGCATTAACATCTCTGCTTCTTCCTGCGAGCGAGACATCCACTCGCCGCCCCGGGTTTGCACGTTGATTCCCAGGCTCGTGTTGCTGGTGGCGTAAAATTTCAAATACGTCTGGATTGGGATGTACACGAAATTGTCCTGCGATTGTCCCAACACCGTTCCAATGGGTTTTCCCACGCCGACTACTTCATAGGGACGCCCGTCGATATCGATTTCCTTTCCGATGGGATCACGTCCCGGGAAGAGCTTGTCCACGATGTCCGCGCCGATCAGCGCGACCATCGAGCGCTGTTCGTTGTCGGTATCGGTGATGTAACGGCCCTCGTCGGGCTGTTCGGTTTTCATCTCACCGATATTTGCGGTGACGCCGTAGATCGTCGTGTCTTCCACGGTCTGCCCGTTGGCCTTCGCGCGTCCCAGGCCGTTCGCCTGGGCGCCGACGCGGAGGGCCTGTTTTAAATTGTCGCGCAGGTAGAGATAGTCGTCCCACGTGAGGGGCTTGTTACGGCGAGTGGCCTTCACGTATTCGGTGGTGTCCGGGATGATGGGGAATCGCAGGACCAGAAAAACGTTCGACCCGAGGTTTGCGACGCGGTCGGCGACGTAGAGGTTTACCCCGGAGATCAGCGCGACCACCATGATCAGCGTGGAAACCGAAAGCACGATTCCCAGCAGCATCAGGAACGAACGCAATTTATGCGTGCGCAGCGTTTCCAGGGCTACGAAGAAGGGCTCGCGGAGATGGATTCGCGGTTTCATGAGGTAACGGGGCTGTCTCCGCCTCCCTTCGGTTCCAGGATCGACAGTGGCAGGAATCAGGGAGTGAGACTATAATTCAAGCATGAAGCATCTCACTCTTCCCATCATTCTAGAAGCCGATTCCGATGGCTACTTCGTTTCGTGCCCTGCGTTACAAGGTTGCTACAGTCAGGGAGACACTTACGAAGAGGCTGTCGCCAACATAAAAGACGCAATCCGCTTGCACATCGAAGATCGTTTAGCGGGCGGTGAGGAAATTCCCGAACATACAACCGTTAGCCTATCTACAGTTGAAGTTGCTGTCTAATGCCCAAGCTTCCTCGCGTGACTGCCCGCCAGATCGTTGCTGTGCTGGAGAAGGCTGGATTTTTTCTCGCGAGACAAAGTGGAAGCCACATGATTTACAAGAGCGCAGCGGACAAGCGAGTCACCGTTCCTTTTCACGCCTCGAAGATACTTCACCCAAAGGTTCTAAAAAGTATTCTGCGCGATGCTGGCTTATCCGTTGAAACACTGAACCAACTCTTGTAAATCCAGAGATAGAGAAAATCACCTCAAGCGGTCCTGAAAATCGAAAAAATCTACGCTAAAGCAAACCCTCAATAGCCTTCGCGATATCATCGCGTTTAATCAGCCCAACGATGGTCCTGACCTTCTTGCCGTTGCGGTCGAAGAGCATGCTGGTGGGCATGCCCATGACTCCGCCGAACTTTTCCGCGATGGTGTCGTTGCCGAGCAGGATCGGATAGTTCATGGCCTCTTTCTGGCCGTTCACATCGAACCGTTCCTTGTTGAGATAGGGATTGATGGCTTTCTTGCCTTCTTCGTCCATCGAAACGCCCAGGATTGTGAAGCCGCGCGGGCTGTACTTTTGCTGAAATTCAATCAGCCATGGAATTTCCTGCCGGCAAGGATCGCACCAAGTGGCCCAGAAATTCAGCAAGACTACCTGCCCTTTGTATTTCGCGAGGGAAACGTCCTTATCGTTCAGGTCCTTGATGACAATGGCCTGCATCTCAGCGTCATCAGACGTGCTGGTTGCAGTCGGCGCCTTTCTTCCGGCAGGAGGGAATTTCCGGTCGGCCCACACCATGATCACCAGCAGCGCAACCACTCCGATCGCGACAAGTACGCCTTTCTTCATCAAACACTCCTTCTCCCACCGGGCTCCAGGTAGAGCCCGGACCCGTTAAAGAGCAAACTTATTCAGAAAACTTAGTTTAGCCGACAGCCAGGTCAGCCGGTTCATGAAAATCAGCCCTCCGACAAAGAGCAACAATACGCCGCTCAAGACTTCCACAGTGTGAAGGTGACGGCGGAAACGCTGGTAAAAACGCAAAAATCTATTGATGCCGATAGCGGTCAGCAGGAAGGGAACTGCCAGTCCTGCGGAATAAACAGCGAGAAGAAAAATGCCGCGCGAGATCGTTTCCGCATTCGCGGCGAGCGCCAGGACGGCGGCAAGAATCGGGCCGATACAGGGCGTCCATCCAAAGGCGAACGCAAAGCCCAGCAGGAAGCCGCTGGTGACGCCCGAAAGCGCGCCGCCGGACTTGGCACTTTCCTCCGACTGCGATCCGAGATTGTGGAAGCGGATATCGCGGTTCAGCCACCGCGTCATCGACGGGCCAGCCAGAAAAATGAGCGCGACCGAAAACAATTGCACGGACCCAAACAATCCCAGGGGGCCGCTGGCTTCCGCGCCCGAACGGTGCCAGAGAACCCCAGCCCCGAACGCCAGGACGCCGCCAACGATGAGGCCCGTATTCACAGGGACTTTGATCAACCAGCCGACCAGGTGCAATCCAAACAAGACGATCATCGCTCCGGCCACCGGGCCCATTAGGGCTTTATGTTGCAGCAGGAATTGACCTACGGCGCTTGCCGCCGCGCCAAAACTGATGAAGACCACTGAGAATCCCGAAACAAACGCGATTGACGAGGCGAACAGGCTATTACGCGCGGGCTGGCCGGCTTTGAGTTGCTCGACGCCGATTCCCGATAGCATGGACACGTAGCCGGGAACCAAAGGAAGCACGCAGGGGGACAGGAACGAGATAATCCCCGCGAGAAAAGCGTAAACGATCGAAACTTGCATCAGGTTAATTTGCTCCGGCAATGCGCCTTGCTAAGTTTACATCATTCCCAACACTTAGACGGCGGGGGAGTGTTGGGGGGCTCAATGTTTTGAACAAGAACCCCACCCTGCTCCTTCGCTTTTCTCGGTCTGATCAGATCAATAAAGTTTGCCTGCTTAATCCAGATGGGGATGGCGGTTGCTCCAATCATGAGTGCGTTCATACGCAAAAGCGATCCGCAAAAGGGTGGATTCGTCGAACTTGCGCCCGATTAATTGCAGGCCGAGAGGCAATTTGTCTCGTGTAAATCCGCAGGGAACTGAAATCGCCGGATGGCCGGTGAAATTTGCCGGACGATTCATGCCAACCAGTTCAGCCCGTACATTCAATTGGCGGCCGTCTGCATCGACAGTTTCTGCTCCAATGGGCGGGGCCGGAATGGGGACAGTAGGGGCCACAATCGCATCCACGTCCCGAAAGGCGGCTTCGAATTCCGCGGACACGCGGGACTGGACTTCGAGCGCCGCCAGATATTGGATGGCGAGCACGTTGCCGGCCGCCTCCAGCCGCTTGCGGACCTCTTCGCTGTATTCGCCGGCGTTTGAGGGATAGTACCCCGCCGCTTCATGGCAGCGGCGCGATTGGGCCAAAGAAATATTTGTGGCGGCTTCGATCGATTCGCCCAAATGGGGGAGAGAAATTTCACGGATCGTAGCACCTTGTTTTTCGAGGTCGCGGATCGCCGCCTCAATCAGGCGGCGTACATCGACGTCCAGGTGTTCCCAAAAATGTTCGTGCGGGCGGCCCAGACGAAATTTGCGTAGAGGCGTGCGGAGAGCGGCTTTGTAATTCTCAACACGCCGGGCTGAAGACGAAGCGTCCAACGGATCGTGCCCGGCCAGCAAGCCTAGCAGGATCGCCGCGTCCGTAACGCTGCGTGCCAGCGGGCCGACGTGGTCGAAAATCGGAGCCAGGGGCACAGTGCCAAATTTGCTGACCAGGCCGAAGGTTGGCTTCAGCCCCACAATTCCGCACATGGCTGCAGGGATGCGAAGCGAGCCTCCGGTATCGGTGCCAACCGATGCTACGCAAAGTCCCGCCGCAATCGCAGCGGCGGAGCCGCCGCTGGAACCGCCGGATATGCGGTCGAGCGCCCAGGGATTGCGAACCGGGCCATAGTGTGGATTGGCGTTGGTAATTCCGTAAGCGAACTCATGCAGATTTGTCTTTCCAAGCAGGATTGCGCCTGCGCGCAAAAGCTTTCGCACAACGGTGGCGTCTTCGGCGGGAACAAAATCGCGCAATATTTTCGATCCCGCCGTAGTGCGAATGCCGCGCGTCCAGATGTTGTCCTTGATCGCTATGGGGATTCCGAATAGCGGGGGATGCCGCGCACTCGACCGGCGATGAGTGGCATTTTCCGCTTTGCGTGCGGCGGCGAGCGAACCTTCGGGTGTAACGGTCAGGTAGGCGTTCAGTCGCGGATTGTACCGCTCGATCCGGCGGAGAAATAGTTCGGTTAATTCAAGGGGAGAGACTTTTCGCTTCGCGAGCAAAGCGGACAGTTCTTCGATCGTGGAAAATGCGAGAAGGTCTTCTGCGTTCATCGTTTATCGCCCGCGGACCGCCAAGGCGTTAGAAAATCTTTTCCTGCCGCCGCAAATTCCCAAACGTTCCGATGTTGGCGATAATCAGAGCCACGCGGAACTGGTTTTCCGTACGCACCGTACCGAGAGCGAGGCGGCGGTACTCGAGTGCGATTCCGCAACAGGAACCGTTATAGCTGACCTGGACGAGCTGGTTTTGCAGGACCTGCTGCCGGACATCGTAACTGAAACCGAACACGGTATTCCATCCGCGCCGATTGATGTCCCCATATCCCACCTGCGCGCGAATCTGATTTGCCAGGGGCTGCAGATCCGTGGAGTTGTCGATGGAAAAATGCGCGATGGTGAAGTTGAAATTCTGATACGGGCGAATTTTCAGCAGGGTGCCCGCCGTCGTAATTTTGTGGCGCACCGTATCGTAATCCAGCCGAATTTCCGCGTCGTAGTCCCCGCCGGGAGTTACGCGCAGGTCGCTATCGATGGGAGAAAAGTGGCGCGGCTCGTCGGCAAACGCGAATGGTGTAATCGAATCGAGGGCCTGGAAGACGTTCCGGGTTCCGGGAACCAGAGCGCCATTGAATGTGGGATCGAAATAATATTTCTGCGCGACCTTCCAGCTGATTAGCTCGTTGGCCTGGCCTTCGCCGGACCGATGGAAAAACCGCTGTGTGATCGAATACATGATTTCATTTGTGTCCGTCAGCGTCTCGTCTTCATCGAAGCGGATGAAGCGGTCGAACTGGTTGACGCCGCGCACATAGTTGTAGGTAATTTCCGGATCGATCGTGTGCTTCCACTTACTTTCGGTGGATCCCCAAACGCGTTCCATCGATGGAGGACGCAGATCGATGCTCAACTCGCCGGTTGTGCGGCCCAGCGGTTGATTGACCACGGCGCCGGAGACCAATTGTGATCCGTAGCTGGTGGTGCGCACCGTGTAGCTGGTCGTGACGCCGAGCCAAGGGCCCCAGTGCAGCGGGACGACGACGCGCGGCGCGAATTCCGAGCGCTCCACGGCGGCGCCCGTCGAGATTCCCGGGACGACGGTTTGCACACCGGTGACCGGGGCCGGCGGCGACAAATTCTCGTCGCTGCGGTGGACCGCGCCCGCAAACGCGTCCACTCCGAAATAAACCGGCAGGCTTTTCCACGGCGCCTGATCGACCGAGCTGATTCGAGTCTGCGGCGCGCTGCGCAGGTTCACGGTAACCTGCGGCTGGGCGTTTATGAAGTCCTTATAACTCTCGGAAGAAAAGCCGATATTGAACCGGCGGAAATTCTTCGTCAAAAACGCGGTGTTGCGCACTTCGGAATTTACGGCTTCTCCGAAGGTGGGCGCGAATGCCAGTTGAAAGGTCAGGGACGTCAGTTGGTTCAGGTCCGCGACGGCGCGCCACCCGCCTTTCAAAAGGGCGCTGAACTCTAATTGCGCCGAGTGGCCGCCTTGTTTCACCGGCGGCCCCGTTGTTTGCGGCAATCCACGGTCGATCACGCCAAAGTATTTTGCGGAAACACTGACATTTTCCCAGGGCTTCGCGCGAAAATCGAAGTTTTGCTGCCAGCCGCGTTTGCTCAGATATTCTCCGCCCAGAGTCAGGTCCGTCCAATCCCTGGGCACCCAGTAATATGCGTCGCCTAAAACAAAACCTTTCAAGGACGTGTCGCTAACTTCGGGCAGCAGGAAACCCGATTGGCGGAGTTTGTTGCCGGCTGGCGCTGTGGCGTACGGCATGTAAAGGATTGGAATTCGAAACAGGTGAAAATTGGCGTTGACCATCGCAACCGACCGGTTGACATGCAGCGTTGCGTGCGAGGAGAAAAATTTCCAGCTCGGCTTGTCCGGTTCACATACGGTGAGCCACGCATGTTCGATGAAATACGTGCTGTCGTCCAGCCGCCTTACTTCCCGAGCTTCAAAAACCAACGGGTTGGGCGAGACCAGGACGGATGCGTTCGGACGATGTACCGCTTTCACTTCGCCGCGCACGTGCTCTAGCCGGCCTTCTCCGCTCTTCACGTTGAAATCGGCGGAATCCGCGGCCAGGTGTTGCGTGTCCGCGTCGAATTGCACATGGCCTTGCGCAATGGCCTCGTAAGTTTTCGAGTTGTACTGCACGTGGTCGGAACGCAAACGAAAGTTTCGATAATGGATATCCACATGGCCATCGGCGATAAATAAATCGCCTTCCTTGCGCTGCTGTTCGGCTTCCAGGCGCACTGTGGCTTCTCCCGTTGGTAAAGCCACGCGCTGTGCAGCAACACCCGGCGCCAACGCAATACTTGCCAGCAGTACGCAGAGAATCCGTCGGGAGACGGTCCCGGTTATTTTGTGAAATCCAGTCATAGTTCAGGTGAGTCCCGCACACTGCACGAATCCAAGGATCGGCAATTTTCAGAAACTGACAACCAAAATCCACGTTATGAAAATAGCTCGTTAGCCTAGCATTCCCTATTGATGCTTACAACGGCGGCAGTGGCGTAGGCTTCAGCCTTCGCGGTTTTGGTTTCTTAAGCAGGGAGGAAAAACCAGGATTAGGCATCGAACAAAGAACAAAACCAAATCCACGCAGGCTGAAGCCTACGCCACTTGTTTTGACCGGGGTATCCATTTCGCGTCAATTCGAACGATTCTTGGTCCGAGCGACAAGACGTTGTTATGATAAGGGCGACTCCCGGATCTCGTTCGGCGAGACGTCCGCAGCGCAAAACGGATCGGTGATAAAAACTTGCCAGCAATGCGGCGCCGTAAATGGCGACCCCGCTGATATTTGTCAATTTTGTGACGCTCCCTTGGGAGGTATCGGGCGGGGAAGAGCAGAATCGCGGCGTGCCAACACACTAACGGAGGGCAATCTTGCCGTCCAGCCCGAATGGCGTCGAGAGGTGTCTGACCGTCTATCTTCCTACCGGGCTAAACGCAAGGGCGGCCAAGCTGACAGCACACAGCCAGCGTTACCATTTGAGCCTATCTCCGTGCCGGACCAGGCTTCCGATGCCGCGCCTGTGCTTGTGGAACCTAGCGCATCCAATCTTCCCACAGTTCCTCGGAAACAGAGGGTCGAGCGTTTCGAGATCTCGATTCCGAAGCACCAGTCGCCATCGGCTATGCCGGAGATTCAGCGCACGGCGACTTTCCGCCATAGCTCGGAAGCTGCGCTGCAGGTGCCTTTTCCGATTGCGCCGATCCATGAGCGCGCCAGGGCCGGATTTCTGGATTTAGCGTTGCTTCTATTTACTTACGGGGGGATGGTCGCACTGTTCCGCGCTCTGGGCGGTCAGATCGGATTCAACAAGATAGATGTTATTGTCACGGTGGCCACGCTGGCCCTGTTTTACACCCAATATTTCGCATTATTCACGGTGTTTGGGGGCTCCACGCCAGGTATGATGGTTCGCGGGTTGCGCGCTGTTAGTCTCGATGGGAGTGTACCTACGTTCAGGCAGATGGCTTGGCGGAGCTTGGGCTACGTGCTTTCCGCGGGGACCTTTTTCCTGGGATTCCTGTGGGCGCTATGGGATGAAGACCACCTTTGCTGGCAGGACCGCATTTCGCGCACGTATCTCACGCTGATTGATAATCTTACAGGTGGCAACCCGCCCCCCACAGCTGACCGAAGATAAAGGTTAGCCTCCGTAGGCAACTCTTATAGAATCCCCTTCGACGAACAGTCAGTCATGCTATACTTTTGAGGCAGCTTTATAGATTAGAGGCCCAAAACGATGAGCCGCCTCGCGCGAATTTGTGTCGTCACTCTATCTGTCGTCATATTTCTGTACGTCGGTTTGGGATACGTTCTCGGCAAGACAAATGATGACAAGTCCTACCGCTCACTGAGTGTGTTTGGAGAAGTCTTACAACACATTCAGGAAGACTACGTTGACGAACCGAACATGAATCTGGTGACGGCGGGCGCGCTGCATGGCCTGCTGGAATCCCTTGACCCACAATCCGGCTATCTGAGCGCGAGGGAATATGCGGACTACCGGGACCGGATGAAGAATGCCCAGCATGGCGAAGCCGGGATGACGATCTCCAAGCGCTTCGGCTATATCGTCATTGTTTCGGTTCTGCCGGATGGCCCGGCCGAAAAGGCCAGCTTGCGCGATGGAGAAATCCTGGAAGCGATTGGCGGATTCAACACGCGCGACATGTCGGTCGGACAGGCCACGATGCTTTTGCAGGGAGCCCCTGGAACACCGGTGAAGGTTGCCATCATTCGACGCGGTAAGACGGAACCCCAGGAAATCAGCATCAATCGTGCCGTCATTGGTCCTCAGCATGTGGTCGCCGATAAGGTTGGTGACGATGTCGCTTACATTCGCCTCCCGGCCATCGAGAGTCTTGATGTGATGGAGCTGCACGATAAGCTCCAGCAGTTTGACAAGCAGGGCATCCACAATCTGGTGCTCGATCTTCGCGATTGCACCCGAGGACAAGTGCCGGATGCGATTGCCGCGGCCCAGTTGTTCCTTTCTTCCGGGAAGATCACATCTCTGGAAGGACAAACCATTGCCCGCAAGGAATTCTCGGCTGAGCCCGACAAAGTTGTATGGCGCGCCCCGGTGGAAGTATTGATTTCGCCAAGCACGTCCGGGGCTGCGGAAGTTCTGGCTGCGGCCATCAAAGGTAACAAGCGCGGCGATGTTCTGGGCGAGCGAACGTTTGGGTTGGCCTCCGAGCAGAAGGTCATTCCGCTGGAAGATGGCGGAGCGGTGATCCTTACAGTTGCGCTTTATGCTACTCCGGAAGGCAAGAACATCGTGGACGAAGGCGTTGCGCCGACTGTCGAAGTTCATCCAAAGTCCCAGGATCCGTCTGAGGCTCCCGATGCCGAAGAACCGCCGCCGCTCGGACCCACACAAATGCCAACGTCCGACGATCCGGTTTACAACAAGGCTTTGGAACTGCTAAAGAGCGGCGGGGCCACCAAGGCTGCCTGACGTGTGAAGCTGGGATCGAATTGCTTCCGACGGCGCACGGCGCATATTTCCCATCCTCCGTTTTTATATGTATTCATTTGTTGCCTGGCGTTGATCCTTGCGACCGGCTGCAATAAGAAGGCCCCTCCACCCACAAGTGCTGAAATCCGCGACATCACTCGCGAGTTTGTGTTTGCCGCGCGAAACGCGACCGGGGAACACGCGGAAGTCGGGATGCGTCCGGAATACGCCCCGCGCCAGGTGGGAAAGCCGCAGACGCCTGAAGCCGATCATATCTACATTACGCTGCCCCTGAATTCTTCCAGCGCTCCGGACCGCTCAGCGCAGGATGCAATCGAGAAGGAACTGGCTCGCGTTGCCGAATTTCACAAAATGAAGCGGGTGGCGCGGCCCGGGGCGTCCGGCATGGAACGCTTCGATTATTTTCTTGAGGGCCGCCGCACGCAGACGATCCATCTGATCACGCCGCTTGCGTCGACCGCCCGCCCCAAGAGCCTGTCGCACAGGCCACGCTTGGTGGTGGTCATCGACGATCTTGGGAATGACCGCACCCAGGCCGATCAGCTGTTTCGTCTCTCGTATCCGCTGACCTTGTCCGTCATGCCGCATCTGTCGAACTCAGGTGAGATCGCCGAAGAGGCGCACCGGCGCGGGTATCAGGTCCTGCTCCATCTGCCGATGGCTTCCACCGGCGGGCAACTGGATGAGCCGATTGAATTGCGCCCGGGAATGTCTTCCAGCGCCGTAGAGACGACGCTCGCGGCGATGCTGGACACCGTGCCCTACGCCGCAGGCGTGAACAATCATGAGGGCTCGCTCAGCACTTCCGACGCGACGCTGATGAACGAGTTGATGCCGCTGCTGCGCGAGCGCAATTTATTTTTTGTGGATAGCCGCACCACGGCGGCGACGGTTGCAGAAACCGCAGCCCACTCCGCCGGAGTGCCCGCGACTTCGCGAAATGTTTTTCTCGACGATGACCAGTCGCCCGCAGCCATCCGTAAGCAATTCGAACTGGCGATTCGCGACGCCCGCGAGAAAGGTTCCGCGCTGGCGATCGGCCATCCCCATCCGGACACGCTGCAGGTACTTGCAGAAGTGTTGCCGGAGGTCCAGAGTCAGGGCGTGACCCTGGTATTCGCATCCGATCTGGTGAAGTAGGACAGACTTCAGTCTGTCCGCTTTTGGTTTTTCTTTTGCTCGCGTTCAAACCAAAACCGGACAGACTGAAATTCCTACCAAAATCAATCCAGCACTTCCTCCGCGAGCGAAACGACACGCTCGGCAATTGCGAGGCTCGAAGTCAGTCCGGGGGATTCGATCCCGACCAGTTGAATTGCGCGGGGGACGGCGGCGTCTCGCGCGATAACGAAGTCGGCGAAGCCTCCGTGCCCCGGCGGCACCAGCTTTGCGCGAATTCCCGAATAGGCCAGCTGCAGGTCCGCTGCTTCCAGGTCCGGCAGCATCGGCTTTGCACGTCGCAGAAATTCTTCGACGGGCAGGCGGGTGCGTTCATAGTCGTTTTTCTCGGCGATGTAGTCCGCTGTAGGACCCACCAGCACCGTGCCCCACAGGGTGCGCGTCAGATGCATGCCGAGGCTGAGTCCATCGGAGTGGGGCAGAGGGTAAACGAGATTGTTGACGAGATACGATTTTGCGCGCACCAGGTCGCAATATTCGCCGCGCACGGGATAAATGCGATAGCTGCGGTTACCGAGCATCGCGGCGACTTCATCGGAATAGAGTCCGGCGCAATTGATCACACACAGCGCTTCGATGGTTTCCTCGGTTGCATCAGCTGGGCCGTCCATGTCGCCTTGAGCGATCGTAACAGCAATCGAATCGGCGCTCGGATCGAGGCGCATGACTCGCGCATGCGTCAAAAGGCTCGCGCCTTGCTCGGTGGCGATGCGCGCCAGTGTTTTCACAAGGTCTTCTGCTGAGACGATGCCGGTCGACGGAACTTCGAGCGCGGCGGTTGCTTCGATATAGGGCTCGCGCTCGCGCACTTTGGCGCGGTCAATGATGCGCAATCCTTGGACGCCGTTCGCGCGGCCATTTTCAGCCAGATGTTCGAGCGCCGATTCCTCCTGCGCGCCGTGCGCGACCACCAGCTTGCCGCAATTCCGATGCGGGACGGTGTGCGCCGCGCAAAATTCGTGCAGCATCCGGTTTCCCGCCACGCACAATCCCGCCTTGAGCGATCCCGGCGGATAATAAATTCCCGAATGGATGACACCGCTATTGCGAGTGCTCGCTCCCATACCGAATTTCGGCATCTGCTCGACCAGGAAAACGTCGCTCCAGCGCTTCGAGACGGCGCGTGCCACTGCGCAGCCAACTACGCCGCCGCCGATAATTACGATGCTTGCGCGATCCATGAATTACAGCATAGTGGATTTCAAGTTGGAAACAAGCGGACATAGCAGAATCGAATGGAATTCCAATTTGAAATTGGAGTGATTATCCTTCGCCCAGCGGCAAAAAATACTGCGTGCCCTTGACAGGTTCTTCCAGGCGGCGAAGCAGTTGTTGCAGGTCGGCATTGCGGTCCACGAAATCGATTTCGGACGTGTTGATGACCAGAAGGTCTGAGGCCGAGTAGTGGAAGAAAAAATGTTCGTAGGCGCGGACGACTTCTTCGAGGTAGGCGTGGGAGATATGCCTTTCTGAGGGCGACTTCTTTTTGGCGATGCGTTCGCGCAGGACTTCCGGAGTGGCCTGCAAATAAATCACCAGGTCAGGCGGCTTCAGTGTGGCGGCGAACATCGAGAAATATCGCTCATAGAGCTTCAATTCCTCATTGTCCAGATTGATGTAAGCAAAAATCTTGTCCTTTTCGAACAGGAAATCGGAGACCAGCGGCGCGGCGTCGGCCTGTCCGATTTCGCTGAGGCGGCGATGGCGCTCATACAAAAAATACATTTGCGCGCGGAAGGCAGAGCCGGGTTTTTCCTTGTAGAAGTCGGCGAGGAAAGGATTATCTTCCGGATCGAAGATTCGCCGCGCGTGCAGGCGGTCGGCAAGGATGCGCGCAAGGGTGGACTTGCCAACTCGAATAGGACCTTCGATGGCAATCGAACGCGGTGGCTGAAACGCAGGAGTTGCCTGTGGAGCATTGTTTTGCGCGGGCGAAGGAATAGACGGCATGGCCGGAAATTATATCCGAAAGCACGCCAATTTCGGCTGGGAGAAATCCGACGTTAGGTGTCGCGTGTGGATGAACTGCGCGACGACGAATTGATCCCCCGTGCAGAAAGGAATTCCGTGACCCCTGGAAGCTCGATGCGAAACGTCGCGCCGCCATCAGGACGGTTGTAGCAGGTGATCTGCCCACCGTGATCCTGGATAAATCCGTAGCAGATGCTGAGTCCCAAGCCCGTACCCTTGCCTACGGGTTTGGTGGTGTAGAAGGGATCGAAGACCAGGCGCGGGTCGCGGATGCCTGGGCCGGTGTCGGAGAAGACGATCACTACATTTCCATTTTCTGACTGCGTGCGAACAGTAAGAGTCCCTCCGTTAATCTCCAGCATCGCGTCCACTGCATTATTGATGATATTCAGAAACACCTGCAGCAACTGGTTCGAATCGCCGCGCACGGCAGGCAGTACCGTCCCTGTCTGCAATTCGACGCGAATATTTTTCCCACGAAGATCGAGCCGGCGAAGCTGCGCGGCGCTGGTGACAATGGTATTCACATTCACTATGGACCGCTGATCGCTGGGCGCCTGGCGCGCGAAACTGAGTAAATTGCTTACCAGCGCGGTGGTCCGGCGCGCCTGATCGCGAATCTTTTCCGCGACACTTCGGGAACGATCTCCTGCGGTGGGATCGTCAATCAGCAGTTCGGAATAGCCCAGGATGGCCGTCAAAGGATTATTGATTTCATGAGCGGCGCCGGCGGCCAATTGTCCGATCGAGGCCAGTTTTTCCGATTGCACGAATTGCATTTGCAGTCTTTTTAGATTGTCGATGGACTCCTGCGAGGCGCGTAGCAGGCGCAGCCTTTCCGCATCCAGGAGTTCATGCTGTAGGAAAACCAGGAATCCCATTGGAAATACGGCCCCGAGCGTGAGAAGAATGCGAAACTCGCGCACTGCAGCGGGTGTCTGGCTGATCTTCACACACCACAGGCCAATGACCGGAAGAGAAAGGAGGGCTCCCCTGGCCAACCGCGATGCCCAGTGCCCTTCGCTGCGGGCGGCAATTCCGGACGGCTTTTCCTTCGCTTCCTCGTTATCGCCGGCATCATTTTCATTGCGACTGTTGTATGCAAATGCTCCTGCCGTCCCAAGAAATAGCAGCGACGCGATGCTTGGCAAGACCAGCGTGCCGTTCGGCAATCGCAATCCTAGGAGGACAGAAATGTCCCCCATAAGATATGCAATGCCACAGCCGATCAGACAAGCATAGATGATGCGCCAGCGGCCTTTCGCCCTTGCGGACAATACCAGGGCGCCCACCAAGAAGACGAGATTCTCAAACGAAAAAAGACTGTTGTAGTTTTGTTGGAACTGCGGTTCGTTGACCGCGATATACTCCCAGGGGGTGACCACAAACAAGTATAAATAAAGCCACCAGCACAATAGGAGAGAGAAATCCACGTAGCCGAACATCAACTGAGGGGCGTTGGTGCGTTTGTGCGGTTGCATCGCGAGCGCGGCAATCATGGGAACCACGCGAAGGAAGAATACAATATTTCCCGCGAACGGGTCGTGAAGCGCTCGATGCTGGTAAATCTCCCCGTAAGCCAAGATGAATTCCCCCGCTGACTTCAGCGAGCAGCCCAACGCCAGGAGCATCCAGAAATATTTCGTGCGCCAGTTTGCCGTGACCGCATTCATCAAAAGTACGCAGTTTATGAGCAGTGGTAACAGGCACAGGAATATATACACAAATTTGGTGTGATCCGGACCCGCCGGCACCCATGCGGATACGGCAGAATAAACGCCCAGCACCAGCAGCCAGGCAGCAGGAATTTCCCAATTGATCCGTGTACGACCCGTCATAGTTCGACCTATCGTTTATTCTAGCGTGCTGGCTCAGCTTGTTAGCGGGCGGTGAGGTACAGGGATGACGAAAGCATCATTAACGTGAAAGGTCTGTGATCGCTCTTGGCTTCAAACGCACCCGAAGGGAAAACTGCCTGTGCGCACTGGAGCGCGGTAATTCGGTTCATAGGCGAGTTAACTGCGCGAATCGCCGAATAGCACGTTATAGATGCTCCCTCCGATTGCCGCGCCGAGGATAGGCGCAAGCCAAAACAACCAGAGCTGCCCGATCGCCCATCCGCCGACGAAGATGGCCGGCCCTGTGCTGCGCGCGGGATTCACGGAAAGGTTGGTGACAGGTATCCCAATCAGGTGGATGAGCGTAAGTCCCAGCCCGATTGCGATTGGCGCGAAGCCTTGCGGCGCCCTCTTATCCGTCGAGCCCATGATGATGAACAAGAAGAATAGAGTCAGCACCGTTTCAGCGATAAAGCAAGCGCCCACAGAATAGCCCCCCGGAGAATGAGCGCCATAGCCATTGGAAGCAAAGCCCCCGCTGAGGCTAAATCCCTCTTTACCGCTGGCGATCAAATAGAGAACGCCCGCCCCGCAAACACCGCCCAGGACTTGCGCGATTATATAAGGCAAAAGGTCAGACGCGGGGAACCGCTTGCCGACCACCAGCCCGACCGAGATGGCTGGATTCAGGTGGCATCCGGAAATGTATCCGATGGCATAGGCCATGGTCAGCACGGTGAGCCCGAAAGCGAGGGCGACGCCGGCAAAACCGATCCCCAGACCCGGGAACGCGGCTGCCAACACGGCGCTACCGCATCCCCCGAACACCAGCCAGAAAGTGCCGAAAAATTCTGCTGCCGCACGTTTTCCTAGAGACATGTCTCACCTCGCAACAATCTATTGTCCGTGGCATAGGTCGGTGGGGGCGGGAACGTTGCTAACCCTCATGTTTCAGCCGCTGATCCTATATGGCTTCTCTCCGATACGTCAATAGGGGGGCGTTTCTTTGGAAGAGTCGCCTGAGATTGTGCGATAGAGAACAGTCCAAGTCTCCCATTTCTAGTATCATTTTCTTGGTCGACAATGCGCCCCCCGTCCACACACTTTTTAAAACGAGGACTCCAAATGAAAATACCAAACAAGAGTAAGCCAAGATCGGCACTGCTTGCATGTCTCTTGACCGCTGCGATTGCAATCCCTGCCCTGAGCGATACGCTGGTCCTTCGGAACGGCACGACGTTGCCCGGAACACTGACCGGCGCAAACGGTAACTCGGTGATGTTCAGGGATCGCCGAGGCGATACGCATCGTTATTGGGTGCGTGATGTGGATTCCGTTCAGTTCGGCGACGCTCCTTATGTTTCTCGTGGAGGCCCCGGTCAATACGTCCAGCCCGGCGACGACCGCCGCGATAACCATGGCGATGACCGTGGCTATGCCAACAACCAGGGTTACCAGAACCAGACTAATCAAGCCTACGATCAGGCCTGGATGGAGCGGGTCGTCCTACCCGTGGGCACGGAAGTTGCCCTCAGGACCAACCAGCGTATCGATTCGCGCGACGTCGTCGAGGGACAAACCTTCTCCGCTCAGATTTCCGAGGATATCCGCGATCCCGATGGCTCTATCGCAATTCCCAGAGGTTCCGACGCCAGCCTGATTACCCGGCGGCCTGAAGGCAATGGCGATATTACATTGGACGTGGAATCCATTTCAGTAGGAGGACGGCGCTATCGAGTAAGCACTTCGGATCAGGAGCTGGAGAACCGCCGCGATGGCGTTGGCGGAAATAAGCGCACCGGACAATTCGTCGGTGGTGGAGCGATATTCGGTGCAATCATCGGCGCAATTGCCGGAGGCGGCAAAGGCGCGGCCATTGGTGCCGTCGCAGGCGCGGGTGCCGGCGCAGGAGCCCAGATCATGACGAGCGGAAAGGAAGTTCACGTCCCCGCGGAAACTGAGCTGCGCTTCCGGCTGGACCGTCCACTGAAGTTGCGTTTGTGGTCGTAATCTGCGCCAGAGGCTCGGTTATCCTGGGCTTAGGAGTCTGTCTAAGAGTTGGGCTTTAGTCCATATTGCGCCCGTCCGCCGCGGCGGACGGGCGCATGATTGAATTCACCATTTCGGCATAGAGGTCGACGCTACAATAATCTAGCGTGGGTTGGTTGGATTTCCGCCCATGCTGGAATGGCCGGGCCCCCCACCTACTGATCCTATTGGCCGCCTTTTCCATACGTCAATCGGACCCCGGTCGTCAATAGCAGATCGTTTTTCTTGATCCCAGGAATTGGGTCGCTCACATAGCGATCTCCGAACGATGCCTGCCAGTTAAGCCAATTGTTGATCTTTGTCGTCATAGTGGAGTCGAATGTCATACGGTATTGCCCCGTGTTTCTCATGTTTGGGAAAAATTGCAGATGTTCGGAGAAGCTTGACCTGCTGGAGAGCTGATAAGAAAGCTCCTCCCCCGCAACCAACTCGGCGCTCTTGATGTTGACGCCTGTCGAGTAAAACGCCTGATCGTACGCGCCGCCGCCGGACAGGTCGAAAATCGTGCGCTTTGTTTTGAGCACATGATAGCCGGCGCCGCCACCCAGGACGTTCCGCAGATTCAGCATTTGGAACTGGTCGTAATCGAAATCGGTGAAGCCAAACGCAAACATTCGGGGATTTAAATTGAAGTCGCCGCGAATTCCGCCGGTGATGGCATGTGCCGTTGTAACAGAGGTGCCCGTAGTGTTGTTCTTGGCAAAGATGGAGTTCGCATAAACAGTGATTTTGTCGCTGCTGGTCGCGCGCACGGCCTTGGCGCCGAGCGTGAAGCTCAAAGTATCGGAGTTGCCTTTCGTGGTGCTCAGCCCGGTATCGATAAATCCGCCCCAGAAGTCCGTGAGATGGGGATGCTTCAGGCGGTCGATTTCCGCGTCGTAGTCCGCTTGCTCCTTATCGGACCGCATAACCACGATCGCGTCCTTGGTCGTCGAAACCGGCCCGGCGTCCCGCGACTGTAACTGCACTTTGCCGTCATTCGGCGACACCGTTCCGACGATGGTCTGGCCGTTTTTCAGGCCGACATGAAGCGGATGCGTCGAAGTGATCGTTTCCACCGCCGCCCATTGGATGTTCAAATCTCCGGCAAATTCAGACTTGAGGACGAGAACCTTATCGTCCGACTTTACGATGTCTCCTGTGAGACGATCCCCATTTTTCAACGTGATTTGATCGGCAAACAAATTCGGGCAGAGTGCAACAAAAGCTGCGGCAACTAACATGAGTTTTTTCATGATTCCCCTTTTTCCCCCTCACCATATGGCCCGATTTCTCAGTCTTGATTCATTTCTATGGTGCGGATCGGCCCTGTTTCTTTCTTACAGAAACCTGGGCTTTTGCAAAGTATCAACCGGGTGAAAGTGTGGAAGTGCCCCACGTCTCACAAATGAGTTTGGTTTCACCGCACTTCATTGACCGTAACTTCAGCACCCGAATGCGCAAGTCCAGAAAAATAAAACCTAGTATGAAAAGAATTGTAAGTTAAGGGAAATCAACAGGAAAGACTTAATACGGAGAAACGCTATTCGGCCCTCTAAAAACAATTAGTATCGCGGAGGACGCACCCTACTTCCTTAAGCCGAATGCGTACACTCTACCATCCCACGTGGAGATATATACCTTGCCGCCGGCGACGACCGGCTCGCTGAAATGGGACCAGCTATCGATCGAGTTGTCGCTGGAATACAGCTGCTGTCCGGTTTCCGCATCGAACGCATACAAAATCGCGTGAGCGGCGGGGAGGGGGTTTCCCGGTTTTGCTTTCGCGCGGGTTTCCATAATGGTCTTCCCGGCATCGATCGCATACACCACTCCGTTCGCCACCACAGGAGGATCGGGTGTGTGGATATCGTGCGACATCCAGACCGGAACGAGCGTAGGGGTATTTTTCGCTGAATCGAGGCGAACTTCGAACGCCATGATGCTACCTTGGTCCGCCTTCCCGTAAGAGTATTTGAAACTGGGAGCCTCTTCCGAGGGCGGCCCCGCCATGGGCATCAGCAGCCACCTTCGTCCCTGCCCGTCCAGCCAGGTTGCCATCGACCCCCACACTCCCCGGTCGTCATGAGCGACCTCATCGTTGCCCATTCGAGCCGACCGGTACAGCGGTGTGTGATGGTTAGCGCCCCCAAGGCTATCGGCATCGAGCAGTGAAACCACCGCTTCCTTTCCCGCGGAGGCAATCAGCGTCCATTTCTGGAAGGAGAAAATCGTCGGACTGGTGGAACTGATATCCAGGTCCTTCTCCTCGAGATATTCCCAGTTCGCGGGAGTGAATGTGTCGAGCAGCCGGAGGTCCTTGAAGCTCAGAGACATCACGGTGTGAGCGAACTTGCCCGCGGCCGGATCGTAGGCGCCGTCGGCCGTTTGCGTGTATATTCCTTTCGGTCCGGCAACAAGTCCGCCGCGCCCCCACGAGCCGCCTCCCCTGCCGTTACTCGTGTAAAACTCCACAACTCTCCGCGCCGGATCCTTCAAATCGACAGCGGTAAAATGAGCCATCGCGCCGCCGCACCCCCGAGCCGCCGATGAATAGATCACTCCGTCGATCAGATTCAGGCTCCAGTTGCGCGCGAAGGGATTTGTGAAGTCGATGGGCGCGAGACGCTCGTCGCCATTCTCGAGGCTCAGCCCGCGCAGCTTGCCGTCGCTGGTGGTGAAATAAATGACTCCCGCAGCCTTATCGATCACAGGCGTGGCATTCTCGGTATTCGAACAGGACAAATTGGCCGGCTGCTTCGGCGTCAAAGGATTCGGAAACCTCTTCTGCCACGCCACTTCGCCGCTTTCGGCATCGATCGCGTACACGGTGTCGTCGCTTCCCACCACGAACACGCGAGTCTTAGGCCCTGCCGGCACGTCCACAGTGGCGACCAGAGGAGCCGTGAGCGTCACGAGAACTACATTCTGCGGCGCAGTGGAGAGCTGCGCTTTCCACTTGAGCTCAAGATGAGACACATTGTCTCTGGTAAGAGTAGTCTCAAACGGATTCCAGCCCGACCGCTGCGGATCGTGGCCCCACGTCAGCCATTCGCTCTGCCCGCTCTGCGCGGCCGCGCCCCGCGCCCCCAAAAGAAACGTCAGGCATATGGCCAAGCAAAACGCTATCGTCGAACCTCTCCAAATCAATGGTCGCTCACCCATACCAACTCCTCGGTCTAACGCTAAGATCCTGGGGAAGAAAACGCAAGACGGAATGGCGGAGGAGGGGGGATTCGAACCCCCGAGACCCTTTCGGGCCTAACGGTTTTCAAGACCGCCGGATTCAACCGCTCTCCCACCCCTCCGCTTTCTAGTTTACCCGGTAAAGCACCAGCCCTCCAACCACGAAGAGTGAGGCACCTCCTGTTCCACTTTATACAGACAGGGGACAGGTCCAAAAGCGAACAAAGGGCCAAACCCACCACCCCTTCGGATAGCCGCTAAGCAGCGGCCTCCTACCCAATAAGGTCAGGAGGTGCGTAAAGGGAACCAATAAATGCTTCTATAAAATATGTCCTTCAGAAAGCGGGCTATCTTGCTGCAATCAGCTTTGAATCTTGGGATCAAGTCTGATTGTTCTTGGGAAGGCTTCCAACAATTGTCGAAGCATTTCCTTGTGGTACGTAAAACTCAGTAGAATACGAGAACACATGCGTGCGTAACGCAACTAAATCACATAATATTGGCAACTGTACGGTGACGGAGGACCTCGACATGCCTCTTATCAAGGCCGGTATCGACGCTGGCGGCTATCGGACTGCAGTCAGAGACTACACTGAACCAACTGTAGTCGAGGAGCTTGCTGCGAACAGCTACGACGCAGATAGCAGCAGTTGTGTTGTTTTGCTCGACACAGCGAAGGGTCAATTGCATGTGATTGACGATGGCCTCGGATTTGCTCGGGATGCAATTGAGAGAATCGCAATTTTGGGCGCGGGCTCCAAGCAAACGGCCATCCCATACTCCAAGGGGAAAAGACACTATTTGGGGAGCTATGGATTTGGGCTAAAGAGCAGCTTGAAAATCGCCGACCGCATCTCCATCCACACAGTCTCAGAGGACGGTATCTTCGAAGGAACCATTGATTGGACTAAGCTGGAAGAAGCTCTTCGCCCTGATTTTGAGGGCTTCAATTTCAATCACGCGAAGCGAAAATCAAACAAGTCGACTGGAACCCACATCACTCTTAGCTTGAAGAATCCGCCGTCTATGGACCAACTTCAGCAATTAACCGATGTCCTAGCAAACATACCAACGGACAACGGAGGCTTCCTATGTTACGTAGGGAACTATGCTGACGTGGCACATCGATTAGGTGAGCTGAACAACTTCAGAAGGCTGCGAAAATCTGCTGAAAAAATTGCAAAGCGAAAGTTCCTAATCCTCACAGAGAGCTCACGTCAATCGGACTTGCATACTTGTGAGCAGGTGCTAGAGATTGCCGACAAGCAAGATAATAAAGTGAAGGCGAAATTCTTTTTTGCCGGCATCGACCACGGGAAGGTAATGCAACTAAAGAAGGGTCTCCGCGGCATCTATATCAGGATTCACGGACGCTTACTAAAACAGAGCTTCACTGAAAGCAAGTTCACTTATAACATTAGCAGATGGAAGAAGTTTGAAAGTGGCCTGCGAGTTGAAATTTCGGTCGACTGGCTGCGAGATCAGATTTCACTTTCGCGCGAGGGGATTAGATTTGGAAATCAGAAATTAGAAGATGATTTCAAAAGCGTCTTGGGAAGGTTAGTCGGACGATTTATTCAGCCTCAACTCAAGAAGCTGGAGCAAAAAGCGGCTAAAGAAGCTGCAAAGAAAAGCGAGCAGAGGCTAGAACTCGCGCAAAAACGTCAGAAAAATGACAAGTCAATTCGTGTCCCAGGCCTTAAAGGAGGCTTTCCTTTTCGCCCCGAAACCGACGGCGAGTTAGCTTTACTGCTCTCCCAGCCGCAGGTTTTACGGGCCATTGGTTCTAGCCTGTCACTTATTGATTACAATGATAAAGCACCATTCGACTGCATCTTATACGATCAGGCTACTCGAAAGTTTCAAAACGTTGAATTGGAGCCAACGTTGATTGAATGGCTTCAGCACAAAGATACCGAAGACGTCGAATGGATCATTACGTGGACATTGGGAAAGTGGAGAACCGGAGCCAAGAAGCGAGGGGCGGGGGGCGTATTCAAGCTAGTGGACGACGGCGCTATAAAAAAACCCGGCAGATACAAACTCCTTGAATACGCGGGAGAAAAGAGTGTCAATCCTCGAACGGATTACAGAGTATTCGTCCTAGATGAAATCATAAAGAAGTGACATATTTTGCACTGGTGACGCATGCCTGATCGATAGATTGAAAGCCCGGACTGTCACGAAATTGTCACTAAGACGGGCGCAAAATTGGCACAAATTAGCAAACTCCACGAACTGAAAAGGTCGCTATTTTACGGCTAGCAAAGGGATTTAGATTTTCAAGACCGTTGGATTCAACCTTTCTTCACCCCTCCGCTCTCTAGTTTGCACGGCACTTCACCACAACATACATGAACGGCCCATCGACCTTCGTAAACTGGTGCCCCACTCCATTCGGGATAATGATCACGTCGCCGGTGGAAAGATTCCGCGCGTCGCCTCCGACAATTTCGGTGGCGCGGATTTCATCCGCGGGGCCGGGGTTGCCGTTGGGAAGCTTATTGGGGGTGATGCCGGAAAGCTTTACGCCGGTGACGATTGTGGCCGAGCCTTTCAGGACGTACATGATGTCGGTGTCTTTCATGTGCATCTCGACGTTGCTGGGCTTGTAGCGGCGGCTGGTGGCGATCGCGTAGTTCCGCAGGCCGTGGTCGCCGTCGTAGAGCACGGGGGATTGGTGTACCGTGGTGGCCTTGGCGAAGTTCGCGTCGAGGGCCTGCTTCGGGAGGTAAACCACGGGCAGTGTTGAGTGTGCTGCGGAATCATCCGCAGAATTCTTCGCGCCATCCGTTTGCGCCTGCGCCAAGCCCGCGCTCGCGAGTAGCCACATCGCCACGGCCACAAAGAATGCCAAGTTTACTTTTCCTGCCCTCATCCCCATGTTCGTTCTTTTACTTATCCGCTCGCTCATTATTGACCCTCCGCGTTTTCAAATTGTTCCGGACCGCGCATCGTACGCCCGTTCCGGTTTGGCGTGCAATGGATTCGCCCTTTGATCTCGGCCTAGGAACGCCAATCTCCCGATTGGCGATGGTAAGAAGGTACAAGGCGCCAATCGGGAGATTGGCGTTCCCAGGGTGGCTCCGAAGCCGCCACCGGCTCTCGGTAAAGCCTGCCCGGAACATGAGCCAGCCCCTCCCAAAACATATTTGCCGCTTTTTGTAACCGTTGATACCTGTTCGGACACCCTAAACCAAGGTCATATAGACACATACAAGATCCGGTGACTTAAATGGATATTGGTGTAAGGAGAGCCTATGCCACTGCCGGGAGCGGTAACGGACAAGCCTAAAATCGTCGTGGTTATGCCGGCGTATAACGCGGCGAAAACACTCAAAATCACGTATGAGGATATCCCTCATCAGGCTGTCGATCAGATCATTCTTGTCGATGATGGGAGCACAGACAAGACCCTGGAGATTGCTCGCGAACTCAACCTTACGGCCTTCGTCCACACGCGCAATTTCGGTTACGGAGCCAACCAGAAGACTTGCTACACTGAAGCGCTGAGAGAAGGCGCGGACATCGTCGTGATGCTCCACCCGGACTACCAATACGACCCGACACTGTTGCCGGAGATTGTGGCTCCCATCAAGGCCGGGGAAGCCGATATCGTCCTGGGTTCCCGGTTCCTGGGCGGGAACACACTGCAGCAGGGCATGCCCTGGTGGAAGTTTCTGGGCAATAAATTTTTGACCAGGCTGGAAAATTGGACGCTGGGATTAAACCTGTCCGAGTACCACACTGGCTACCGGGCGTACAGCCGCCAGGTCCTGGAAGACATACCATTTTCCCTGAACTCGGACAAATTCGTCTTCGACCAGGAAATGCTCGTACAGGCCACGCATCTGAATTTCAGAATCAAGGAAGTGCCCGTCCCCACCAAGTATTTTCCGGAAGCCTCCAACGCGAGCTTTGTCGATAGCGTGATCTACGGGCTAAGTATTCTTTTTCTGTTGAGCCGGTTCGTTATGCACAAGATAACTCCGGTCGAGCTGCGGCAGTTTCAATCCTTCCATTCCCGATACCGGAGAGTCATGTGAGCGCTTCAAGTATCCCGGGGAATGTGTACGAATTCAAACCCTTCAAGTACAGCAGTCATTACTGGATCTTGAAAATGCTCGAGAGCGAAAAAAGCCCCGTTCGCGTTCTCGATGCCGGGACAGCCGGCGGGTACCTGGGAAAGATACTGAAGGGCAGGGGCCATTCGGTCACGGGAATCGAAAGCGATGCTGCGACCGCGGAAACGGCGAAGAACTACTACGACTCCTTCACTGTAGCCGATATCGAGACTTTTGAGTTTCCTTACTGGCGGGAGTTCGACTGCATCGTCTTCGCCGACGTTTTGGAACATTTGCGCGACCCTGCGGGCGTATTGCGGACTTGTATTCCCGCGCTGAAAGAGTCAGGCAAGATCATCATTTCCGTACCGAACGTCGCCAATATCCTCATTCGTCTCAGCTTGCTTTTCGGAAAGTTCGACTATATGGACCGCGGAATCCTCGATCGAACACACCTCCGATTTTTTACGTTGCGAAGTCTGAAGAAAATGATGAGCGAAGCTTCCTGCGGAGTTCTCCGCGTGATTCCGACTCCACTGCCTGTGCAGATCGTGCTTCCATTTACGAAAAACAATTTCTTCGCGCCATTTCATGAAGCTCTCTACGCGTTCACGCGTCTTTGGAAGACTCTTTTTGCCTATCAGTTTATAATTACGGTTACGCCGTCTCACTTGCAAGGTCCACCCCTTACAGAGAGGATTCTGGCAAGCAAGTGAGCTCCCCAATCGTATTAGATACGGAACCGGAAGTGTCGCGGGAGGTTGCACCCGGTTTACAAAAACCTCCTGCAACTGGCGGGACCGGGGCTGTCGAGAGATGGCTTGATGCCCATCTCAACGCTGTGGCGATCCTGGTGATTGCCGTTGGTTTCGGAGTCAGGCTGTATGTTGCCGCCAGAAGTTATTTGAATCCCGATGAAGCGCTTCATTACCTGCTGATCAATCAGCCTTCGGCTCTCCTTGCGTACAAGGCCAGCCTGACCAATGCTCACCCTCCGCTACTTTTTCTTCTCCTCTATTTTTGGCATTTTGTGGGCCGCTCTGAGTTGATGCTGCGCCTGCCCTCGGTACTTGCGGGGACGGTCGCATGTTGGTTCATATTCAAATGGATTCAAATAGTTTTCGGCAAGGCCGCCGGATTGGTCGGACTTGTCGCCTTCACGTTTTGCCCGGCTCTTATTGCCCTCTCGGCTCAACTGCGGGAGTACGCTCTTCTCTTGTTTGGGATTGCGGCTGCCCTCTGCTTTCTCGAGCGGGCTTTTCAGGAAGAGTCCGTCAGCGGAATGTGGTGTTTTGCAGGTTTCCTCTACGTGGCCATACTGTCGCATTATTCGGCTGTTTTTTTTACCGCCGCCATCGGGATTTATTCTCTGGTACGCATTGCGGATTCCAGACTCCCTCGGAAAGTTATCGTTGCCTGGGCCGTTGGGCAAGCGGGAGCGCTCGCGATATACGGGTTCCTTTATGCGACCCATGTATCGAAGGTGAAAAAAGAAAATCTGGCGATGTGGTCGAATCCCTTCGATCAGTCCTATTTTCATGCGGGTGGGGAAGACCTGTTGACATTCACTCGAGATCATACGGCCGCCATTTTTCTGTTCTTGTTCGAACAAAAATACATTTCTCAGGCCATGCTTCTACTTTTTGTCATCAGCATTGCGATTCTCATTGGCAGGGAATTGATTTCGCGTCGCAGAGACGATCCGTCTTCTTATTCGAGTCACTCCGGCATTCACCTTCTTCTGCCTTTTATCGCTGTTTGGTGCGCTGCCATCGCGGGAGTCTATCCCTATGTTGGAAGCCGCCACACGGTTTTTCTCGCTCCATTTGCAATTGCGGCAATAAGTTACGTGCTCGCCGCGCTGTATGGACAGAAGCTCTGGGCGGGACTTTTGATCGCGATTCTTGTCTTTGGCGCGTCAAACATGGCTGCAGAAACATTCGAACCATTCATCAGGAAGGAAGATCAGAGCCGGGCATTGATGTTTGGAGCGATGAATTATATTCACCAGTCGATTCCGCGGGGCGATCTGATCCTGGTGGATTACCAGAGCAGCTTCGCGATTTCCTATTATCTCTGCGGGCCAAGAGAAATTGTCCAGGAGAAAGCGTTAAGTAATCAGATTAGTAGTTTCAATTGCGATGGCTATTCCATCGTTACAACGGACTACCATATTTGGAAATTGGGGACGGGTAGGTTTCCCTCAGAATTCGAAAAGGTGGTTAGTACATTCGGGCTGAAACCCGGAGATCGCGTGTGGGTGTTTCAGAATGGCTGGGGATCCAACTTGGATGTGGATCTGGCGTGGCGTTTGCCGAAGTTTCAGTGTCTCACCCCGAAAGTTTTCGGAGCCAATCTAAGCATCATCCCCTTTGTAGTCGGTCCGGATATGTCAGCCGCCACGCCCGTTACAACCTGCGCTCCGCCCGCATTTAATTCCCTCCTCTAGACTCGATCATTATTTTTTCATGATAAAATCCCCGCAATGCAGCGTCGCGATTTTATTCTGCGGTGTGTTCGAATAAGGACCATAGCCTGAAATGAAAACTTTGCCAGCGACAGACGTAGTGATCATCGGCGGAGGATGGACGGGTCTGCTGATGGCCAAGGAGCTCGGCTCGCGCACGCCGCTCTCCATCGTCGTGCTCGAACGCGGCGGCGCGCGCAAGACGTCTGATTATATTCTGGGGATGGATGAACTCGATTACTTCGTCCGTCTCCACATGATGCAGGACACCTCGCAGGAGACCGTAACGTTCCGGCACGCGCCGAATGAACGCTCTCTTCCCATTCGGCAGTTGGCGAATTTCCTTCCCGGCACAGGCGTGGGCGGTACTGGCGAGCATTGGGGATCGCAGGTGCCCCGTTTTCAGCCGGATTGTTTTGAGATGTATTCGAAAACCGTCGCGCGATACGGCGAAAAGAAATTGCCGGAAGGGCATTCCGTTCAGGATTGGGGCATCACTTACGACGAGCTGGAACCGTACTACATGCGCGTGGAGCTGATGCTGGGCGTATCCGGCAAGGCTGGGAATATTCGCGGCAAAAAAATCGAAGGCGGCAACGTCTTCGAAGGTTGGCGCAGCGGCGAATATCCGAATCCACCGCTGAAGACGCCCTATTTCGGATCGTTGCTCGACGGTGCGGCGAAATCGCTCGGTTATCATCCGTATCCGAATCCCGCGGCGATCAACAGCCAGGTTTACACGAATCCGGACGGCGTAACGCGATCTGCCTGCGCCTACTGCGGATTTTGCGAGCGCCTGCCGTGCATGATCTCCGCGAAAGCCCAACCGACGAATACTCTTTTGCCGCTGGTCCAAAAACATAAGAATGTTTCCCTCCGCACCGGGTCGGAGGTGCGCCGGATTGTCCACAATTCAGGGAAGGCGCGTGGAGTTTCGTATATCGATTCGACTGGTGAGGAAATCTTTCAGCCCGCGGACCTGGTAATCCTAGCCTCCTGGACGATCGGCAACAATCGGCTTTTGCTTCTTTCCAAGGCGGGAGAGCCCTATGACCCGTCCACGGGGAAGGGAACGCTTGGAAAAAACCTGACCCACCAAATCAGCTTTACATCGGCTCAGGCATTCTTCGACAAACCCCTGAACCGCTTCATGGGCGCAGGCGGAGCGGGCCTCCGAGTTTCCGATTTTGACGGCGACGTTTTCGATCATTCGAATGTCCCTTTCCTCCGAGGCGGCTTTTTTGGCGCGATCAATACCGGAATGGCGCCGATTGCAAACTTCGGAGTGCTCCCCCGTGACATGAGGGCTCAGTGGGGCGTGAATTGGAAAAAGGCGGCAGTGGACTACTACGATCACACCGGCCTGCTCGCGTTCACCGGCGAGCATATCTCGTACAATGGAAATTTCACCGACCTCGATCCCACTTATAAAGATCACCGGGGCGACCCGCTGCTTCGCATGACGATGAACTGGCATGACAACGAGCGGAAGATGGCGGAATTCATGACTGCGAAGGGCGTCGAAATGGCTCGCGCCATGGGTGCGAAGGAAATCAATCCATTTTCCGGCTATCGCGATTACGATGTGACGCGCTACCAGACCACTCACGTGCAGGGCGGCACGATCATGGCGCCATCTCCCGACCAGGGCGTTGTGAATCCGTTCCAGCAGCACTGGCAGATTCCGAATTTGTTCGTGGTTGGCGGATCGACGTTCCCGAACACGGGCGCGGCCAATCCCACGCCAACGATGCTCGCGCTTGCCATGCGCACCGCCGATGTCCTTGTGGACCGGTATTTGAAAAAACCTGCGCCGTTCGCGTAAATGATCATTCTCGAAATGAAATTTGGGGAGAAAACAAAAATGAAGCATTGGATGGCATTGTGCGTGAGTTTCGCCGTAGTGGCCGCCGGAGTGACGTTCGCGTTTCCCGTGACAAGCGTATATTCCGCCGACAAGCAACCGCGCATCACGCAGCTGGAGATGGACCAATTGACTGCCGAGCAGCGGCCGCTCGCCGCCGAGATCATGAAAGTTTCCAGCATCGGGCTGCGCGGGCCGAACAATTCCATGTTGCGCAGTCCGGTCATGGGCGAGCGGCTGTTTCAGCTGATTGACTATCTCCGGTTCAACACCTCGGTGCCGCGCCGCTTGAACGAATTTGTCATCCTGATCCAGGCGCGGCTGTGGACGTCGCAGGTGGAATGGAAGGCGCACGAAGGTCTGGCGCTGAAGGCAGGCCTTTCGCAAGCCGTGATCGACGACCTGAAAGCCGGCAAGCGTCCCAAAGAGATGCAACCTGACGAAGCCGCGATTTACGATTTTTCGATAGAGCTTTCCAACAAACATGAAGTGAGCGACGCCACCTACAAGCGGGTGCGCGACATTTTCACCGAACAGCAGGTCGTGGACCTCGAGGCCGTAAACGGGACGTACGTTACCCTCGCGATGATGTTGAACGCCGCGCAAGATGGCCTTCCTGCCGGAACGCCTCCGGTTCTTCCCCCATTGCCCAAACATCCATTTTGAATTTGCAGCGCGCAGATCCGCGATACACGCCGCGGATTGGTGTGGCGGCTTGATTCGTAGGAAGGCTGAAATGAATTTCTAGTTCGGGCCGACGGTGGCGGCCGGCGCAGGCCAGTCGGTGGGGACGAAATCGACACCCCAGAAATGCGGTGCTGGCGTCAAAAATTCCAAGCCGATGCGCTGGCCTTTTTCGGACGCGTCGCCAAGAAAAACGATCCGGCATTCCTGCTCTTCCTGCGTGAAGGGATTGGTCAGGACGAGTATCGTGTCTTTCTGAATCGGCTGGTTCAGGTAGAGCAGGCCGCCGTGCGCATTGATGACAATGGTTTCGCAAGCCTCGCGAAAACGGCGGCCGTCGGCGTTCTTCCCGGCGACAACCACGCGGACCCGCATGAAGACCCTTGTACTCCGACGAACCTTGTCTGTATTCGCCTCTGGCATGGTAATTCCATGCTGAGCCACTTCGATATTGGCGTCAACGAAGGTGTATTGCCAATGTTCCCTCCTCGTAACCTGTCCGTTGGTCCCATTTCCATTTGCCCAAATGCCGGCGTAACGCGCTATGATTTCGCTTGTCAGAAGCCGATTCGAAAGGGAGCCGCTCATGAACGTCACCGAATACATCGACTCGAAACGCGAAGAGCATTTAAACGAGCTGTTTGAGTTTCTAAGAATTCCCAGCGTCAGCGCGCAAACCGAGCACAAACCGGCCATCGAGCATGCTGCAAAATGGGTGGCGGACCGCCTGTGCGCCGTGGGACTGGAAAACGTCGAGATCGTCCCGACCAAGATGCATCCGCTTGTTTACGGCGAGTCGTTGAAAGTGCCGGGGAAGCCGACCGTATTGTTCTACGGGCACTATGACGTCCAGCCTGCCGAACCGCTGGACCTGTGGACTTCACCGGCATTCGAACCCACCGTTCGCAACGGCAATTTGTATGGACGCGGCACCGCGGACGACAAGGGCCAGGTACACATTCACATTCGCGCGCTTGACGCCATCCTCAAGACCGCGGGCAAGCTACCCATCAACCTGAAGGTGATGATCGAAGGGGAGGAAGAAGTCGGCAGCGTGAGCCTGTGGGACTTCGTGAACAAAAACAAGGCGCGCCTCAAGGCCGATGCCTTGATCGTCTCCGATACGGGAATGTTGGCGCGCGGTGTGCCGTCGATTACATACGGGCTGCGCGGACTGAATTATTATCAGATTGAAATCACTGGGCCCGCGCAAGACCTGCACTCGGGAATATTCGGCGGCGCGGTGCCCAATCCGATCACGATTCTGTGCGAACTTTTCGCGAAGCTGCATGACAAGAATATGCGCGTTGCCATTCCGGGGTTTTACGATGACGTCGCCAAATTATCGAAGGCCGAGCGCAAGGCACTCAATTCGCTGCCATGGAAGGCCAGCGAATTCCGCAAGACCGTCGGCGCTCCGGGGCTGTCCGGCGAAAAGGGCTTCACGATGGTCGAGCAGCTCTGGACGCGGCCCACGCTGGAGCTGAATGGAATCTGGGGCGGCTACACGGGAGAAGGCTCGAAGACGGTGATCCCTTCGAAAGCTTACGCGAAATTTTCCACGCGTCTGGTGCCCAATCAGGATCCGGACAAGATTACGCGCCTGGTCGAGAAGCACATCCGCAAACTGTTGCCGAAGACAGTGAAACTAGAGTTCGACTTGCACAGCCAGGGCAAGCCCTGGGTCGCGCCCTACACGCACCCGTTCTTTGAGGTGGCGCACAACGCCCTCGAGAAGGGATTCGGTAAGCGCGCAGTATTCATCCGCGAGGGCGGCTCTATCCCATTCGTCACGCAGATGTACGATACGTTCAAGGTGCCATGCATCCTGCTCGGCTTCGGCCTCCCGGACGAAAACGCGCACGCCCCGGACGAGCACATCGCGCTGGAAAATTATTTCGGCGGAATCAAAGCAGTCGCGCAGTTTTACGAAGGTTTGGGAAATCTCTAAAGAATTCGATGTGGAGATCAAAAGCCCTGGCTCAATTCGAAATTGAGCCAGGGCTTTCTTCTTGATTCCGGTTTAGACAGTCGATAGCGCCGCCTGCCGGCTACGGGCATATTCTTCGAGCGTGGCATTTGCTGACGAGATCACGCCCAACGCATCCGAAACCGCATTCAGCTTTGTCCCCGGCACGACGATATAGATTTCATCCGCCGCCAGATTCGCGTAAATCCGGTTCCCGATACATCCGAGGCTCGATACGGTTCCCTGAGCCAGCGCAGCGGGAAGAGCCATGCAGGACGGGCGCCCCATCAACGGCAGAGGGCTGCTCGCGCCCGCGCGAATTGAAGCTTCATTCAGCAGCATTGCAGGCCCGGTCTTGCACGCAAAGATCACCACGCTGGGTGCCACAGGCGCGTCGCCGAGCGGAGCAAACACGATGGCGGCTGGTTCTTTGGCCAGCCTCGGAATGCTCGGTATTTCTTCCGGGCGAACGTAGCCCAGGTCGAACATCCAGCCGAGCGTCGCCTCAGTTTCCTGAACGCGCGCGGGCGGCAATTGCACATTGTGCGTGTAAGCCCCGACGGCGCAATTGAAGTGATCGGCCGGAACGGTGTAGAACGAGCGTCCCGCAGCGGCCAGCCGCCAGAAACTGCACCCGGCAGGTTCAGTGCCGGAGAATTTCTCGATCCCCGCAGGCTCGGCATCCAGAAAAGTTACGGCCACTGGACGGCGGGCCAGCGACAAGCGCGATGCAAATTGCTTCTCGAGTTCTTTCCAGTTGGACATGTACGCTCCTGATAAAAAATGAACGGTAAGGATAGCACAAACCATTCTTACCCGCCGCTACTGTTCGTTTTTCTTCAGCCCCGTCGTGGTTCCAAAATGGTGCGGCGCAGAAACCCGCGTCAATTCCAGCTTTTGCGATGTTTTTTCTTGCGTTGCGCGGACGCAGCCCGTATAGTGCTCGCCGTGCGTGGCCCGTGCTCTTTGCGAGCCGGCCGCGCCTGGAATACTTAATTCTGAGGAGGAGAACGAAACTAGATGGCAAAACCAATGAGCAAGTCCAAGATCGTCGCGCACATGGCCGGCAAACTCGGGACGTCGAAGAAAGTCGCGGCGCAGTTCTTCGAAGAACTGTTCAAGCTGGCGGTCAAGGAAGCCAAGGGCGGCGCGGGCAAGTTCGTCATTCCGAACATCGGACGCGCGGTAAAAGCGCACCGGAAGGCGCGCATGGGCCGCAACCCGCAGACCGGCGAAGCGATCAAGATCAAGGCGAAGACCGTTGTACGCCTCCGGGCTGCAAAGGCGTTCAAAGACGCCATTCTCGGATAAGACTCTTTCGCGAACTAGATTCTTCCAAACGACGCGCGGTCTGGGTGTATCGCCGTGGTTTCGAAGCCGCTCAAGCGGCTTTTTGAACGCAAAGCGATCGCTGGTGATTCACCCAGTTCCGTTTTAATTCTTGCGGCGGCTTAAATGCCGCCAAATCCGCCCCGACCCCACCCTCCGGGGCATTGTTTTTTTGTATCGCTTGCATCCGCGGAACACACAGTCTTTTCCTGCGCATGCATTTCTTTTAGAAAATTCTCCGCACGGCCCCCGTCCTGAGTTATCTTTGAAGTGTGCGAGCTTTCAACCCATTAAGTATCGCAACGCGATATATACAGCAGCGCCGTGCTCCGTGCGCACGATTCTCCAAAGAAATAAAGCCGGCGGGCATCGGTCGATGACCGAAAAACCGGAAACAGTCGCGCAAATCACCCCGCTTGCTCCGGAGCCCGGTTCGAGGGAAAACCGGGAGGCACGCGGCAATTGGCGAAAACCCGGCTCGCACCCCTTCAAACTGTCCGAAGGAAACCTGTTTCTGCTATTGGCAGTCGTCATTGGGATATTGTCCGGGCTGGCAGTCGTGTGTTTCCGCATGGCGATTGAGTGGGTCCATCTCGCCCTGTTCGGACCGTCGCTTGCTCCTCCGCACATTCGGGTTTTATTGGTGCCGGCCGGAATCGGTCTGGTCGTGGCATTTCTGGTGCAACAATTTTTCCTCGCTGCGCGCGGCAGCGGCGTGAACCAGACCAAAGCGGCCGTTTATATTTTCGACGGGTACATCCCTTTCCGAACGGTAATCGGAAAATTCATCACGTGCGCGCTGGCGATCGGCAGCGGTCAATCGTTGGGCCCGGAAGACCCCTCCCTGCAAGTGGGTGCGGGCATTGCGTCCGCGCTCGGAAGGCGCCTGAATCTCTCCAGAGACAAGCTAAGGCTGCTGGCTCCCGTGGGCGCGGCGGCGGGACTTGCGGCAGCTTTCAACGCGCCCATTTCCGCGGTTCTGTTTGTGATCGAGGAAGTAATCGGCACATGGAGCGCGAGCGCCCTCGGAGCCATCGTTCTTGCCGCCGCTTCCAGCGCGGTCTTAATGCGATTGTTTCTGGGCGGCGAGCCGCTTTTTCATGTGCCCGAATACACGCTGACCAGCCCCGCCGAATTGCCTTCCTATGCTGTGCTGGGTGTTGTCGGCGGGTTCGCTTCGCTGGCATTTACAGAAATCATCGTCTATTTTCGTCCCAGGCTCCGTGCCTTGCCGGGATGGACGCGCTACTTGCAACCCGCGGCTGCTGGTCTGCTGATCGGTCTGATCGGACTAAAGCTTCCGCAAGCGATGGGGGCCGGATACACCTACATCGATCATGCGCTTCGCAATCAATACACGTGGGAGATTCTTGCCGTTCTGGGATTTACTAAAATTCTCACGACAAGCCTCTCCTTCGTCAGCGGGACGCCGGGCGGAATGTTTGCGCCCACACTTTTTATCGGAGCCATGATCGGCGGCGCTATCGGCGGGCTGGAACATCATTTCTTTCCGCAGGTCAGCGCATCGGTGGGGCCGTTCGCTCTGGTCGGGATGGGAACGTTCTTCGCGGGATTCCTTCGAGTTCCGATCACTTCGGTATTTATGGTGATCGAGACGACGGGAAACTATTCCATCGTCCTTCCCGTGATGATCTCCAACACCATCGCCTATCTGATTTCGCGGAAATACCAGGACGCTGCCCTGTTCGACATCCTGGCGCGCCAGGATGGTTTGGAACTGCCCTCGATCGAAGAGCAGCGGGAGCAGACAGTGCTCCGAGTCGAGGACGCCATGCGGAAGCCGCAACCACAGTCTTTGCAGGCAGGCGACACTCTCGGTCACGCTCTCGATGTCGCCAGCGCGTCATCCGAAGAAATCCTGCTGGTACGGTTTCAGACAGGACGATGGGCGAGCATCACGAAAGAGGAACTGCGCAAGCTTGCTGCGGACCACGCAAACGATTTGCTGCTGCGCGAGATTCTGCCGACATCGCGGCTACCCGTACTCCATCCCGACCAGCGATTAGACGATGTAATGCGAATCATTCAGGGACACACTGTATTGCCCGTGGTAAGTCGCGCGGGTTCCCGCAAGCTGGAGGGCATTCTCTCGCTTGCGGATGTGCTCGGCGCCTACCAAAAGGCCGAGCGCGAAGCGAGTTGAAGTTTTTCCCTTATCAAAAAAAACTAAACGCCGCGTCCCATATTTTAGGAACGCGGCGTCTGCGTTTAAGCCAAATTGCGTTGGTCTATTCCAGCCTTACTTACTGGCGCGCTGGGCGGATGCTGGCGGCATAAAGTAGCCGACCTTATTGTTCGAAGGAGTTCCGTACCACATCCGTCCCTGATCGTCGCGGAAGAATTCCCGGATCGTGTTTTCCGAATGCGGGAAGGGATACTCCACGGTTTTTCCGGTGGCCGGATCGAAGCAACCGAGCACGTCCATGTTATAGGAGGCGTACCAGATTTTATCGTTCGCATCGATGCCCAGGCCATACGGAGTCGGCTGCGCGCCGGGCAACTGATATTCCTTGAACTGTTGCGTCTTCGGGTCGAAACGTCCCATCTTTCCGGACGTGTACTCGGCGAACCAGACGATTCCCTTGGAGTCGATATCGATGCGCCGTGGGAAAGACTTTGGCGTCGGCGGAGTCCACATCGAAACCTTCTGCGTCCTCCAATCCACCATGCCGATCTGGGCCGTATCCAATCGCGTGAACCAGATGTTGCCGTCCTTGTCTTCCTTCACATCGTAGGTGCCGGGAACATTGTCGAAACGAGTATATTTCTTGGTCTCGGGATCGAAGCGCGTCAGAGGATATCCTGACGACCACACATTGCCGCCCGCATCGAAGCGCAGCGTGTGCTTGGTTCCACCGGCATAGGACATCTTGCCGGGGTTGAACTGATCCTGATACTCGGTAATCTGTTGCGTCGCGGGATCCCACTTCGCAATCTTGTTCGGGCCCTGCTCGGTAAGCCATACGGACCCATCGGGCGCGGGGACTGCGGAGTGAACCGATCCGGTGCCGATATTGGGAATCGCGAAATCCTTCATCTCGCCGGACTTTGGATCGAGTCGCGTAATTTTGTTAGCGATGCCAAAATTGGGAATCCAGATGTAGCCGTTCTTGTCAGGCGCGGCGCTAAACGGCATGCGGCTCGGTCCCGGCATGTCGTACTCCACATACTTGATGTTCATCGCTTCTGCGGTAAAAGGCCGAACGGTTTCCTTGTAGGCGGGCGAATCCTCAGGCGATTTCGGCAGCACCGAATCCGGGCCGAACAGGCTGTTCAGATAACCCGCAATCATGTCCGCATCCTGATCGTTGACGCGGTCTTCCAGGCCAAACTTCATCGCGGTCCGCATAAAGGCTACGCGGTCTTTCCAGCCGTCTTCATCGCGGCGCACCGAAGCCATGCGCGTCTGGAACGCGTGGCACGTAAAGCAGTTCGCGAAAATCTTGTCTTTCGCGGGTGAAGCAGGCCACAGCTTGCTCGCCTGGTAAACGGAAATTTCGTTCCATCGCACCGGGCTCTTTGTCAGCGAGATGTCGATGGAGGTATTCTGATCGGCGGTCAGGCTGATCCCGGTCTGCGGATCGCTGCGGTAGCCGACGGCCCGGGTCGTTATCCGGTAGTCCCCGGCAGGCACATTCTCAACGCGATAATGCCCTTGGGTATCCGACAGGGCCATGAACGTCATCTTTGTCTTGGTATTTTGCGCCTGCACGAATGTGCCGGTTACAGCGGCGCCATCCGCGCCTTTCACTGTCCCTGTAATCGTCGCCCCGTAACAAACAGAGCTGAGAAAAGCGATGAAAGCCGTCAAAGCCAAAAACTTCGTGCGCGACCCCATGGGTCCTCCTTAAGGCAGTCTTACTTCAGTCGTAGTATCCCCGTATTGGGCCATTATGCGCTAAAACCTTGCAAAATGCAGCTATCCGTATATGGGAGTATCGGGCCAAGTTCCGAAAAGACCTGTTGAGTCCATCAAGCTAATCAGGAATTACCCGTTCGGGTGAGGAGTGGGTGTGCGGCTCAGCAAAAGAAAAACCAATGCCGCGACGACACATAGCCAGCCGAAGAAGTTGCCGATTCGTGTGTAAAGTGTAGATACTGGATTGGCTACCACTACTTTTGCGAGGAGAGAACTGCCGGGCATGGCGCTACTCGGGCGCTCCGCCAAAATTCGGCCGTAGGCATCACTAACCGTGAGCAAACTTTCGCGGGAGGAACGGACGACAGCATAGCCGTTCTCAATGCCGCGCACGAAGGTGGTGCTAGCCTCCATCCAGGCATCGACATAATTGAAATCCCAGGCGGGTACGAGCATCACGGCCACGTGGCGCTGTCCATAGGCGCGGCCGAGCGCGGCAAAATGCATATCTTTGCAAACAGCCAAGCCGTAGGTATATCCGTCGATGGTGTGTACCGAGTAGTCTGTGCCGGGAGAATATCGGGCGCGGCGTTCGGGCGGAGCCATGTGGTGCTTTTGGTAGCTGGAGGCGAGCGCACCATCCGGTGCGAAGAGCCACGCCCAATTCGTAAGTCCTTTTTCATCGAAGATTCCAACGCCGATTTCCAGCCAGATATGGTTTTGCAGTGCCAATGCACCGAAATGCTGCTGCCATTGCAGAGCCATGGGTGAGGTGAGAACTGCCACTTTTTCAGGGAGAACAATGACTTGAGCCCCTTGAGCAGTAAGTGAGGTTATTTGCTGGTCATACGTTTGGAGGATATGCGAGGCATAAGCAGCAGATGCTTTGAGTCCAATTGCATCATCGATGGAAACAAGTCCGAAAGTGATCTCCACGCCATTGACAGGCCTCTGCAAGCGGACGAGACCGTAGGCGATGGATGAGGCGAGCAGGAGTCCCGTAAGCGCGTAGGCGATCCAGGCATGACGAAGAGAGCGGCCATAGGCGATTGCCAGAGCCAGAGCCGAAGGAACAAGTGTAATCAGAAACAACAATCCAGAAGTGCCCAATAGGGAAGTGATCGGGAGGATTGGCAGGAATTTGGCTTGCGAATACGCCAGACTGCCCCAGTTGCCGTCTGGGAGCAAGGCAGCCATCAATGTGTCCGTAGCCACGCATAGAGCGGGGTAGACGAACACCGTCCACCAAGCCTGATAGCGCTCCACAAGTCGGCGTGTGGCTAGGATCAGGAATCCCCAAAGTAGAGTTTGCGCGGCAATAACCACTATGATGCTCAGCAGGGGCATTACTAGGCGGAAGTATTGGAAGTTGCTACTCGTTCCGATGCATGCAGCCAGGGTGACGATCCAGCGTGCTTCCCGCTCGCTGAAACGAAACGCCAATAGGAGCAATGGTACAGGAGCGAACCAGACTAAGCACCAGATAGGATTCAGGCCAACGACGAAACGCAGAAGGATCCCGGCGAGCACGGCGGCACCAAACTGAAAGAGAAGGAGTCTGTGCCGAAAATTCATCCAGCCGTTTTATAACCTAGACGGGAAGAAGTGTCCATTAAGAGGTTTGTGCGGAGAATTGGGGAGTAAGAAGCAGCCTGCTCGTTTGGAGCGCCCCTTTGTACTCCGCAGCCATATCGAAATTTTATCTAACGAAACATAAAACGTGTGATAGTCTCCCGCTCTGGGTGTTTCCATAAGTCAGTAACTAACTCCAAGGTGGTTCTAATGCGCAAATTGAATTTGTTTTTCCTGGGTTTTGTACTTGCCGTAGCGTTTCCGGTGGCGCACGCGCAAACCGGTAAGACGTTTGACGTCTATGTGGTGGACGTCGAGGGCGGCAACGCCACGCTTTTTGTCACCCCATCCGGCCAATCCGTGCTTATCGACACCGGAAACGGCGGAGCCGCCGCCACACGGGATGCTGGCCGCATTCTGGATGCCGCGAAAGCGGCGGGCCTCACACAGATCGACAACCTGATCTCCACCCACTGGCACGGCGACCATTTCGGCGGCATGGCTGAACTCGCCGCGCACATCCCGATCATGAATTACATCGACCATGGCCCGGATATTCAAAAGGGCAACACGATGGCGGACACGTTTCTGAACACGGTGTATCCCGAACTTTACGGCAAATCCAAACACACAGTCGCCAAGCCGGGCGACAAGATTGCGCTGACCGGCGTGGACTGGCGCATCGTTGCCGCAGGCGGTGAGGCGATCAAAACGCCCCTTCCCGGTGGCGGCATCCCGAACCCCGATTGCGCGAACTTCAAGGCCAAGGAAGCAGGCGACGACGGCGGCATCGAGAATTCGGCGTCGGTTGGCAGCGTCATCACCTTCGGAAAATTCAAGATGGCGCATCTGGGCGACCTCACCTGGAACAAGGAATTCAATCTGATGTGCCCCAAAAATCCGATCGGCACTTTGGATTTGTGGATTGTTTCCCATCATGGATTGCCGCTCTCGGATTCCGAATTGCTCGTCCATGCTCTCCGGCCGCGCGTGGCCATCCTGAACAACGGCACACGCAAAGGCGGCGTGCCCAGCGTGATGCAGATTCTATATACCTCTCCCGGTCTTGAGGACCTCTGGCAGATTCACTTCTCAGTCCTCAGCGGTCAGGAATACACCGTGCCGGGCATGTTCATCGCCAACCCGTTCGACGATCAGCCGGACACGATGAAAATCGACCCTGAGCCGCAGGTGCCGTACGGCCCCAATTCACCGCGTCCGCCCGCGCACAATGGCAAGGCCTATTGGATCAAGGTCTCGGCGCAAATGGATGGCACGTTCACCGTCACCAATACCCGGAACAATTTCTCCAAGACGTATATGCCGAAGGCCCGGTAATCCTCGGCATTTCGAACGCCCGGCTGGGACCACAAGTCCCAGCCGGGATTGATTTTGCTACCCGATCCCCCATAAGTCCGCGCCCCAAATCTGTTATCCTTTCTGTTCTAATTTATGACGCAACCGAAAATCATCGAGCAGCACTTAGTAGGACAGACTTCAGTCTGTCCGCCTTTGGTTAAGCCCATATTCAACCGGCGAAGTGCGAAGCCGATGCGAAGCGAAGCTCCACCGAACTATAGCGACACAAGAAACTCCGGATCTTCCCCATGGTGACACTTCGCGCCATCCAGGAGGCCGCCGAGCGCATTCGCGGATCGGTAGTCGTCACGCCGTTCGTCCACTCCGAAAAATTTTCGCGTCAAACGGGAAATTCCATTTTCCTGAAGCTCGAAAATCTGCAGATGACCGGCGCGTTCAAGGAGCGTGGCGCTCTGAACAAGATTCTGCTGCTCACCGAGGAAGAACGCCGCCGCGGCGTAATCGCCGCATCGGCAGGGAACCACGCGCAGGCCGTCGCCTACCACGCCACCAAGCGCGGCATTAAGGCGCAAATCTGCATGCCGCTGACCACGCCGCTGGTGAAAGTTTCCGCCACGCGCGGCTACGGCGCAGAAGTGATTCTGGCAGGCGCAAATTACGACGAGGCGTGCGACGAAGCGCTGCGCCGCTGCAACGCGGAAGGGCTCACATTCATTCATCCTTTCAACGATGAAGCCGTGATCGCCGGGCAGGGAACACTGGGCCTGGAAATGCTCCAGCAGCACGGAGACCTCGACGTTCTCGTAATCCCCGTCGGCGGAGGCGGCTTGATCGCCGGCGTAGCCTGCGCGGTGAAAGAGACCAACCCTAAGATTCAAGTGATTGGCGTGCAATCCGCGAAGCTCGCTTCCATGAAAGCGGCGGTCGAAAAAAATGAATTGGTCACCCTGCCTGCCAACAAAACAATCGCGGACGGCATCGCCGTCCGCTGCGCTGGAACGATCACGTTTCCGCTGGTCCGCAAGTACGTCGACGAAATCGTCACCGTGGATGAAGAAGAGATCGCCAGCGCGATCCTCCAGTTGCTGGAAAAGGAAAAGACATTAGCCGAGGGCGCGGGCGCAGCAGCCGCCGCCGCCGTGTTGAACAAGAAAGTTCCCAATCACGGAAAGAAGATTGGCGTCCTCGTCAGTGCGGGAAACATCGATGTCTCGCTGCTTTCCCTGATTATCGAGCGCGGATTGGTCAAGGACGGTCGCCTCGTCCGCCTGCGAATTCATCTGCCCGATCACCCGGGCGCGCTGCAAAAGCTCGCCGCAGTGATCGCCGATCATAAAGCCAACATCGTAGAAACGAACTACGACCGCGCCTATTACGGCGTGGTCCTCGGCGACACCGTGATCGACATCACCATGGAAACGCGCGGCCCGGAACACGTGGCGGAGTTGACCGCCGCCCTCGACACGGCAGGCTATCCGTTCGAACGCGTGCAGTAGCAAGATCGTTTTGTTTCGCCAATAAGCCGTGACCTCCGGAAGTCCCGGAGGGACGACACAACGTAGCCCACCGCGGAAGCGGTGGGAAAATGTCATAATAGACCGAAAACCCGGCCAGGGGTGACACAAGTAGTCCACCCAAAAGGGGATCGCTCCCAATGACAAATACAAATCAAAACCCGCTCTCCTACCTCCACGATCAACTCGCGGACATGGAAGCCAAAGGCCAGCATTTCCGTCTGCGCGTCCTCGAAGGCGAGCAGAAGCCCCTCGCGCATTTCGACGGCAAAGACATCATCAACCTGAGTTCGAACAATTATCTCGGCCTGACGACGAACAAAGCGCTCCGCCGCGCAGCCATCGATGCGATTCGAACGCACGGCGTAGGCGCAGGAGCCGTTCGAACGATAGCCGGCACTATGGACCTGCACATGGCACTCGAAGAACAAATCGCCAAATTCAAAGGTACCGAAGCAGCGGTCGTTTTCCAGTCCGGCTTTACGGCCAACTCGGGGACGGTCGCAGCCGTCCTTGGAAAAGACGATCTGATTCTCTCCGACGAATTGAATCACGCCTCCATCATCGACGGCTGCCGCCTTTCGCGGGCGACAATAAAAGTTTTCAAGCACGGCGACGTCGCGGATTGCGAACGCCTCTGCAAAGAAACCGAAAACTGGCCCGGCCACAAGCTGCTGATCACCGACGGTGTGTTCTCGATGGATGGAGACATCGCGCCTCTGCCTGAGCTTTGCGGCCTCGCGGAAAAATATAATTGCATCATGATGGTCGATGACGCGCACTCCTCTGGCGTACTCGGACGCAACGGGCGAGGCACTGTAGATCATCTCAACTGTCACGGGCGCGTCCACATTCAGGTCGGTACGCTCAGCAAAGCGATCGGCTCAATGGGTGGATACGTTTGTGGCTCGCGCGATTTGATCAATTTCCTGTACCGCCGCGCGAGGCCGTTCCTATACTCAACAGGTCATCCGCCGTCGGTAATCGCTACATGCCAGGCCGCATTCACGTTACTGGATTCCCCAATTGGCGAAAAGCTGATCCGGAAACTGTGGTCGAATACAAAATTCTTTCAGCGCCGCCTGAAAAAGCTCGGCTTCTCGATCGGAGCAACGAAAACGCCCATCACCCCAATCCACGTGGGAGAGGCCGCTAAGGCGTTCGAATTCTCCCGTCTTTTGTTTGAAGCCGGCGTATACGCTCCGCCCGTGGGATTTCCAACGGTCGCGGAAGGCAAGGCCCGCCTGCGCGCTATCGTCACGGCCACGCACAAACGCGAAGCCCTGGAACGCGCCTGCGAAATCATCCACGAGGTGGGCCACGGACTGGGCCTCGCCTAATTCTTCTTTCGGTTTCGTTTCTATTGCTTTTCGAACGCAACCACTTGCAAAAAGAACCAACTGCCCCAAGGAACGGGAACTCTTTGCTCAACCGATTCGCCGTTTTCGCCCCTGCAGTCGGAGGTTTGTGCTAGCTTTGACTCGAAGGGGGCTTATGCGGCGAATCCATATAAAATGCACACTAGTCCTGCTGATAGTGTGCGCCATATTCGGGGGATGCCGCGCCAATAATCAGCTATCCTCTCAAACCCAATCGTCTGGCGCACCGGTGGTTCTAACCATGACCGATACGCCGCCGTCGAACGTAACCATCCTTTCGGCGGAGGTCACACTCACTGGCGCCACACTAAATCCCGGCAACGTCCCGGTATTTTCCGGCTCGACGACGGTGGAACTGACGCGACTGCAAACCGACGTCGCCTATCTCACCACGGCGATGGTTACTCCCGGCGCTTACACGAGCCTGACGCTGACGTTCTCCGATCCGGTGCTGACGATTGAAAACGACACAGGGAGTCCTTTAGTTGCAGGAGTTGGCAATCCCACTTGCAGCGCGGGTGCAATTTGCACGATTCAATCCGTGGCGACGAATCTCTCGACCACGGTCACGCCGCTAACGTTCACGCTTACCGCAAATAAGGCCGCAGGGCTGTTGGTGGACG
Source organism: uncultured Acidobacteriaceae bacterium (assembly GCA_964622265.1). Lineage (GTDB taxonomy): Bacteria > Acidobacteriota > Terriglobia > Acidiferrales > UBA7541 > Palsa-360. Next base: position 152,209 of record CAZUNI010000003.1, read on the forward strand.
TCAATCTGAATAATTTGCTGTCCGCCACGCTGGGGTCCGATTTCATCAGCGGCGTCACAGTGTCCACATTCACACCCGCAGGCAGCGGAGCGCCCTCGGTCGGCGCGGAAGACGTGGTCGGCCAGGTGTCGTCGGTCAATACGACGAATAATATGTTTTCATTTCAAAATGCCACGGGCACGTATTCTCTGACAGCGGATAGTACGACCACATATTTCCAGTTTCCCTCAAGCCAATGCGCAACGGTAGGTTTTTCCTGCCTCCATAATGGACAAATTCTGAGCGTTGATATCGGGCTGGCTGCGGACGGCACGCCAACCGCGCGGAATGTTCTTTTTGAGGATGCCGATTCAAGTGACGCAGAGGTCGAGGGACTAATCACTAAAACCGGATCGTCACAGCTCACGATTGTCACGCTGGCTGAGTCAGCGGCGATCTCAGGGCTGCCAATCGGTACTTCAGCGACGGTCAATTACGGGTTATCGACCACGTCCGATATCGATTTCGTCCACGCCGACAAAACGCTGGTGGATACGACCGGATTCCTGTTCAGCATCAGCGTACCCTCCGATCTGGTCGTAGGGCAGCAAGTGCAAATCCGCAGAAATCCCGCCACGTCGTCCGGAACATCAATTATGGCAGATCGAATACGCCTTCGATCGACACGTGTGACCGGCACATTTCAATCCGGCGTAATTACCCTGATGAATCTCGGCACGTTGCCGTCCCTATTCACCACAAACGGAATCCCGCTGATCCAGACCAAAACCTCCGTCCCCACAATTTGCACCGGCGTAACCAGTTGCACGCTGCTCGCAGTTACGCATAAAGAGTCCGTGCGTGGCCCCCTCTTTGCAAACTCCGGAAGTCCAACAGTAGTTGCGTCCAAGGTTGTGCAGCACTAGTAGGACAGACTGAACTCTGTCCCACTCAAAATCCACCTAAGGCGCAGAGCTTCTGTTTCCGCGGGCGGTAGGATAGAGTAGAGGTTCCCGAGCCTCTCTCTTCAGGTTCGTTGTGTCCCTGACTATGACTGAAAAGTTTCCATCTGTAGTAATCGTCGGCCGCCCGAACGTCGGCAAGTCCACGATTTTCAACCGGCTAACTGGCACCCGACGCTCGATTGTCACCGACGAGCCGGGAATTACGCGCGACCGCATCTATGGCACGGCCACGTGGCAGGGACGCACGTTCGAAGTGGTGGATACCGGTGGAATCGTCCCGGACGACAAAGCCGCCATCCCGCGCGAAATTCTTCGACAGGCGCAGGTGGCCATCGCCGCAGCGTCGCAACTTTTCCTGGTGGTGGATGTGCGCTCGGGCCTCACACCGCTGGACTCCGAACTGGCGAATTTGCTGCGCCGCACGGGCAAGCCGTTCGCGATTCTGGCCAACAAAGTCGATACCCAGATGCAGGAATCGCTGGCCGCGCCGTTTTACGAGCTTTCGAAAGACGTTTATTCGGTTTCCGCCGAGCATGGCTACGGCTTCGATTCATTGCTGGAAACACTTACCGAGAAGCTCAACGCTCCGCTCGTAAAAGCGGAGCCCGAAGATTTCGAAGAAGACACAGAGAAAGAGGAGGAGCCGTCACCTTCCGCCCAGATTAATGTCGCAATCATTGGACGTCCAAACGTCGGGAAATCGACGTTGCTCAATCGTTTGGCGGGGGCGGAGCGCTCGATCGTTTCCGATATTCCCGGAACGACGGTCGATGCCGTGGATACGATTGTTCGGCACGGCGAGCGCGAGTACCGGTTCGTCGATACCGCCGGGATTCGTCGCAAGGGCAAAACGAAACTGGTCGCGGAAAAGCTGAGCGTGGTAATGGCGCGGCGGCACCTGGAACAATGCGACGTGGCGCTGATGATCGTGGACGCCAGCACCGGAGTGACGGCGAACGATGCCAATATTGCAGGCTACGCCGAGCAGTCCGGCCGCTCCGTGATTATCGTCATGAATAAATGGGACCTGGCGATCGAAGCCGCCGCGGAAAAGGCCGAGCGCGAACTGGAGGCGCAAGTCTCGTGCACCGGGCACGTGGTCGTGCCCCGATTCCGCCGCGGCCGTTTTTCGGAAGAGATGCAGGCAAAACCCACGCCCGGCAGCGTTCGAACGCTTAAGAAGAAACACAGTTCGGCAAAACGCGCGAAAGCGCTGACCGGGAAAGTAGATCCCGCGCAGTTGATGATCGATTACGAACAGTTGGTGCGGACCCGTTTCAAATTCCTCGATTTCGCGCCGATCGTCTTCGTCTCTGCTCTGACGGGCGACCGCTCGGAAAAACTGTTTGGCATGATCGACCGCATCGCGGACGCGCGGCGCCGCCGCATCTCCACCGGCGAGCTGAACCGCTGGCTCTCCGAAGTGGACCTGGACCGCGGAACATCTCCCGCCGCCCGCCGCGTGAAGATCTACTACGTCACGCAGGCCGCCACATCGCCGCCGACGTTTATCCTGTTCACCAACCAATCCAAGCGCCTGCACTTCAGCTACGAGCGATTCCTGGAGAACCAGCTCCGCAAAAGTTTCGATTTCATCGGCGCACCGATCCGCTTCCTGCAGCGCATGAAAGAAAAGCGCGAGCGCGGACGTTGACAGCGGCCAGATTCGGTTTAGGATAGCGGCTGGCACGAAAAGTGGGAACACCGCCTGACAATCCGGCAGCAAGAAGATTGATTCTGTGCAGTTCGGAGTCCCGGAGGGACGAAACAACGTAGCCCAGCGCGGAAGCGGTGGGGAAACGCGTCACGCATCCGGGGAAACCCCGGTAGGGGTGACACAAGGAACTCATGGAAGGTAACGTCCAATACGAACTGGGTCTCCCGGACAAGGATCTGTTCCGGATCGGCGAGGTGAGCCGCCTGACGGCCACCAAGCAGTTCGTCCTGCGCTATTGGGAAACGGAATTCCCGATGCTGCAGCCGGTAAAAAGCCCGAAAGGGCACCGCCTATACCGCCGCCAGGATGTAGACATGGTTTTCCAGATCAAGCGGCTGCTTTATGACGAAGGCTTTACGATCGCCGGAGCCAGACGCCACCTGAACGGCCAGGGCCCGGAACCGAATGGCGACAACGGCGCGGAAGCAAATGTAGAGCCTCGCGCCGCCCAACCTTCCTTACAGCTCGACCGCAAGTTGTTGCTCGACCTGCGGGATTCGCTCCGCCAATTGTTGACGGTCCTCGAATCCGAGTGATACGCTGGAAGCTCTGTAGCAATACCCCGCAGACCGTCGGGACGTAGCGCAGCCTGGTAGCGCGCACGCTTGGGGTGCGTGAGGTCGCTGGTTCAAATCCAGTCGTCCCGACCATTCAATACTTTTCAGGCATTACGGTGGTCTGCAACCTCATCCGGCATTTTAAATATAAACAGCTAAAAGTTCATTCGTGACTGATGCAAAGAGCTGAACTTTTTGGCATTTTGGAAACAGGGTATCTAGCGCAGTCACATTTTCACTAAACTTCATTTCCCAGGGTCGTTCTGGTGCTGGCAAGTGACGCAGTCTGTTGCACGCGAACGTGGTAACTGCATTTGTGCTCAATAAACAAATAACATCAGAAGCAACAATAAGAGATTTTGGAAAGTGGAAGTGAATATTGGCTGATAAAACGTCGAGGCATAGCTCCTGGATTAGGGGTTGGACGTGCAGATTGTTGTTGCGATACATTCAGCTATGAAAGATTTGCATTTCGTTGGTTGATCGCTGTATTATCGTGCTTGGCAAGCCCCTGCATTACTTTCCCCTTCGTGCTGAAAAGTCGCAAGGCATGGTACTCATAGAGGTAACGTAACTACTCAAATGGATATCGAAAAAAGTAAACATGAGGCGCGGGGATTTATGTATACTGTCGTACCCAAGTAAGATAGTAACGAATGTCCCGCAAACCAAACCGGAACGCGTCAGCAAATTGGGCATCAGCTTCAAGAGATATTATTCTCAGACTTATTGGGACAGGCCAGCTGCCTCTTGGAATTTTTGGGGGAGTGGTTCTTCTCATGGTTTGGAAGACGCCAAACGAGCAAATGTATAAGGTATGGGATGTATTGGATTTATTTATTCGAGCTAAGGCAGGATTAGGCTATTCTCTAAGCGTATTAATAAGCGGCGGATGGTTCTTGCATGCGCGATTTCAAAGAAAGAATGCAGAACGGGAAAATCGAAGGTTGTCAAAGTCTCGAACGAAGGAGCAGCAGCAATTTTTCAAAAGTCCGCTTGAATCAAGCGATGCTCTCACTTCCAGTGAGGAATAATTTATGTTAGTAGCAAAGCTAATTTTGATTTTTGGTTTTCTTTCATTTGGCGTGTGGATTTATCAGGCAATCATTCTTCCTTCCGTGCGCCAGAGGCTTCGCTTTGAGCTATTCTGCCTGCGGGATCAGACGCGAAGGCTCGTTATTGAGGGCCAAGTTAAGGAAGATAGCGCTGCTTTCCGATACCTGCACCGCCAACTAAACGTCATGATAAAAGCTATTCCGAGATTTGATTTCGCCCTGATTTATGCCATCGAAGACAATGATCCGGAATTGAAGGCTCGCGCGGAGAAATCTAGAAAACTTATTGAGGAAAGCAATTTCGAGATACAGAAAATCTATAATAAGGCCATAAGAATTATGGCCCTAGTTCTGGTTGCGAACTCGTTTATTTGGTTCTTGTGTTTCTCCGTTACTACCCTTCCAGTAGTGCTCTCTGAGGGTGTTTGGAAACTCTTGGAGGTAGTTCGCAATAGGCTGCGCATGAAAGTCCAACCTGCTTTTGGTCTCCGCGACCGGGATTTGGCATTGGGCCTATAGGGATTTGCGTTCGTTTGCTCCCCCAATTGTGAATAGATACAAAGTTGGGCGGGTCAATGTAAAAAAGAAATCGCGAACTACAGATCATTTTTCTAAAAATCTGGATGCATATTCACTACAGGAAACTCCCCCTCTTCAGCGGGTTGTTGGGCCGTTGCTCGTACTGCTAGAGTATTTGAGTGGGGTGGAGCGAATCTGGTTTGGCTGGCATTTAGTGTCCGGTCAGTGGTTCGCGTACTCAAAGAGCAGATTCCAAGACCAGCCTGCTAGGTACAACCGTCCTTCGTTAAATTCTGGCGGGATTCAAGTAAAGCCCGCACCCGAAACCAAAATGGCACACATCCTAATCACGAACGACGACGGCATACACGCAGAAGGCTTGCGCACACTGGTCCATGCGATGGAGGGTTTCGGGACGATCAGCGTTGTCGCGCCGAGCCACGAGCGCAGCGCGGCGGCACAGTCGCTGACGTTGCGGCAGCCAATTTTCTGGGAACAGTTGGCCGAGCGCGAATGGGCCGTGGAGGGCACGCCGGCGGATTCGGTGATTCTCGCGCTTAATAAATTGCTGCCCAACCGGCCCGATCTGGTGATTTCGGGAGTCAATCGCGGCGGCAATCTGGGCGAAAACGTCTATTATTCGGGCACAGTGGGCGCGGCCATGGAGGGCGCGATCAATCACATCCCGTCGATCGCGGTTTCGGTGGCGCACAAGGGCAAAGGATTTCGTTTCGAACACGCCGCGAAATTCGCACGCGATCTGGCGCAATTGGTTCTGGCGGAGGGCATGCCGCAGGGCGTGTTGCTGAACGTGAATGTGCCACTGGTCTGGAACGGCGCAGTGCGCTTCACACGCCAGTCCAAAAAGGTCACGCGCAACGTCCTGCAAGAGGGCACCGATCCGCGCGGGCGCAGCTATTTCTGGCTGCTCGAACAGGAACAAATCGAGGGACTCGATCCGCAGAGCGATTACGCCGCGGTTTTCGATGGCGCGATTTCGGTAACGCCGCTGCATCTCGACCGCACGCACGAAGCTTCGCTCAATCATCTTTCACATTGGGCATCGAAGCTTGAATCCAATCTTTTGGTGGGAACCTCTTCCGTGTCCAAGCTCAATCATAAGTAGATTCAGAGACTTGCATTCTTTTGGCTGTCACTCCGTTCGAAATGCCGGCCATTTAAGTTATTTGAGGGCGCTGTGACGTTCGTCCGGTAGCACAGGTTTCAACCTGTGCGGGGTTGGTGTGGATTGTGGCGCGTGGTGGAAAGTGTCTATCTGGACGAGTTGAACCAAAATCAAAACCAAAGGCGCACAGGTTGAAACCTGTGCTACTGGCGTTCGACGTTTGCTCTGGTTTTTGTGGCCAATTGCAACCCAAACAGCCGCATTTCTTCAAGATGATCCGCTTAGTGTCATTCCAATCATTCCGCATTCGAAAATAGTTGCCGCGTTCCCTCCGCAGGTCTAAAGTATTCCCGGTTAGAATCTCCCATCGGGCTTCGCGGTTTTGATCGGGTTTTCGATTTCCTCATCCCGGCTCTCACTCGCACCCCTTCCTGCTCGCTGGTTGGAACCGTAAAAAATTATCAGGATAGTTGTGTCTTCGAACAGCTGCGGCAATCCGCCGCCACGTTCACTCGCAGAACCATCCATCGGCCTCGGGAGCTAAAATGAAGCAACGCATTCTCGTCGTGGAAGACGATTCGTCCTACCGCAATCTGCTGGGCATCTGGCTGGAAACCGAAAGTTTTGAGCCGATCCTTGTCGACACTCTGGAAGCCGCATTCGTGAACGTCGCGGCGGAGCCTCTGCCAGAAGCTGTGCTTCTGGACATTCATTTAGGCACGAAGAACGGTCTCACTCTGGTCCATTGGGTTCGCAAGCAGAAACATCTGGCACACTTGCTGATCGTAGCCATAACCGGCGATGACTCCTGGAAGGACAACAAGAGCGTGAGAGATGCGGGCTGCGACGCGTGGCTTGCCAAGCCGCTTGATTTCAAGGTCTTACGAGACATTCTGGCTTCCATTCGAGTTCATTCGCTCGGCTAGGCGTCTGGACAGTATGGCTACAGAGGGAACTGTACTATTTTTCTCTGGCTCAAATCCCCCAAACGTTTCATGATTCTCCTGTGCGCCGCCCCGCCAATAGTTCCGTTCCCGCGTTTCCTGCCGCAGTCGATTTTGGCCGCGAAATATGTTGCGATCTTGCCGCCGCGGAATCGCGCGAATGGCTGGTGACCAACGGCATTGGCGGGTACGCCTTCGGCACAATTGCCGGACACCAGACGCGGTCCTACCACGGCCTCCTCGTGGCCGCGCTGAAGCCGCCGCTGGGACGCACCCTGCTGCTGGCAAAGCTCGACGAAGCGGTGGAGTGCGGTGGAAAACGATTCGAACTTGCCACCAATCGCTGGACCAGCGGTCAGGTAGCACCGGAAGGATTCCAAAACATTGAGCGCTTTCGCATGGAGGGCACGATCCCGGTCTGGACGTTTGCATTTGCCGACGTCCAGATTGAAAAGCGCGTTTTCATGCAGCCGGGAGCGAATACGACATACGTGCTATACAGGGTAATTCGTGGCAGCGGTCCTGTGAAGATTTCGATCAAAGCGCTGGTGGATTACGGGGATGAGCACTGCACGACAACCGCTGGCGATCGGACGATGGACATTGCGCCGGTAAAAAGTGGATTGCGCGTAACCGCCTTCGAAGGCGCCGTCCCTTATTACTTGCTGAGCGCGACCGCCGTGGCTCGGCTCGCTGGCGAGTGGTACCGCAATTTCGATCTTGCCGCGGAGCGCGAACGCGGACTATGCGACCACACAGATCATTACTTCGCAGGCGAATTTTCCGCCACACTTGCAGTGGGAGATTCACTCACGATTGTCGCCAGCACAGAACCGGCACCCTCGTTGAATGGAGAGGCCTCTCTCACTATTTGCAATCGAGAGTCACACGCTTTACTCGAGCGCTTCAATGGAGCGGATTCCGGAAAAGCGTTCGCGGTACCGCCTGCGATTCATCAACTCGTGCTCGCTGCGGATCAATTTATTGCTTCCCGCCCTGTCGAGGGGTCGGCGGATGCGCGCACGATCCTGGCGGGATTTCCATGGTTTGGCGATTGGGGACGCGACGCTATGATCGCACTTCCCGGACTTTGTGTGTCCACCGGACGTCCCTGGCTGGCTCGCAATATCCTGCGGACGTTTACACGCTTCGTCAGCGAAGGCATGCTCCCGAACAATTTTCCCACGGGAGGCGAGCCGCCCCAGTACAACACGGTTGACGCCACGCTATGGTATGTCGAGGCCATTCGCCAGTATTTCGATGCCACCGGCGATGTGGCCCTGCTCCGCGAACTGTTTCCCGCACTCTCCGCCATTGTGGACGCGCATGTTTCCGGCACCCGCTACAATATTCATGTGGACCCCGCCGACGGACTGCTCTACGCCGGGGAAAATGGCGTGCAGCTTACATGGATGGACGCAAAGGTAGGCGATTGGGTGGTGACGCCGCGAATCGGGAAGCCCGTCGAGGTGAATGCCTTGTGGTTAAACGCCCTGGTAAGCGTCGCGCAATTCGCGCGCGCAATCGGCTGGCCCGCAAACCGTTACGATGACCTGGCGCAGCACGCGCGGTCAGGCTTCGCGCGTTTCTGGAACTCGGAAAGGCAATTCTGTTTCGATGTCCTCGATGGTCCCAAGGGTTCGGAGGTTAGCGCCGCGTTGTTGCGCCCCAATCAAATCTTTGCCGTCTCGTTGCCGGTGACCGCTTTAACTCCAGATAAGCAGAAGAGTGTGGTGGACGTTTGTGCGCGTGAATTGCTCACATCCTTTGGCCTCCGCAGCCTCGGTCCGGGCGAGCCGGGATATAAGGGCAGATACACAGGCAAGCCGCTGGAGCGGGACGCCGCCTACCATCAGGGAACCGTATGGGGCTGGCTTCTCGGTCCGTTCGCTCTCGCGCACCTTCGTGTTTATCAGTCTCAGGAAATAGCGGCCTCGTTCCTCGCGCCCGTGCTCAACCACATGGAAGCCGCTGGACTTGGCACACTCGGTGAGATCTTTGCCGGCGACACGCCGTTTGCTCCGAAAGGCTGTGTCGCTCAAGCCTGGACGGTGGCAGAGACTTTGCGCGCCTGGCGTGCCATCTCCGCAGCAATCCAACGGACAACGTCGGTAGCTCCCAGCAAGACTCGATCGAATCCCTAGGGCGAACCTTCTATTGAGAATTCTCCATCTCTAGAATTGATGGTACCCATAGAACTAACCTCACAGTCCTAAAGCGCCATTGTGCGCCTTGCGACAGCCTCTCAAACTCAGTCCTGTGATTGTGCAGGGGGCATAGCCGCCGGTTCCATTTCAGCACGGAAGAATTCCCGGCCATTGCGAATAGGAAGCGAAGACTGGAGTCTTCGCCCAAACTCAGCGAATATAAAGATTTTATAAAAGTTCCATTATTTTTTTCCCGAAATAGCATATACTCGTGCCACTCTTTTTGTCGGAGCCTCGCTCGTAAGGATGTGACGATTTGTCGAAGCTATCGGAGGTCAGCAGGCGGAGGCCTGCTGATGTTGAAAACAACATAGTTACGCTTTGCCAAGGTACCTTCGAATGTTCCTCGCTAGCACAGGCGCCCGGGATAAGGGCTTTGCTTCTTGCGCTGCTTGGCGCATGCCTCGGCATGTCCGGTTGCATTACGGCAGCCGATGCTGTGGCACCCACCGCTGTCGAAATGGAAAGTTCCAAATCGGCTGTCTCAGCCATCCAACTTGCTGATCCTGCAATGGATGCTGAAATCGAAGGGTATGCGTCCGCAACCAGCGTGAATCGCGGCGAAGACATTAAGCTATTCGTCAACACGAAAGAGCCCAGCTATACAATCGATGTGTTCCGGGTAGGCTGGTACGGCGGGCGTGGCATGGAGAGAGTTGCGCCGACCATCGCAAGGCATGGCTTGGCCCAGGCGCCGCCGATCATCGACTCGGCCTCCGGCCTGATCGAGTGCGATTGGCAGGACCCGTACGTTCTTCACGTCCCGGATTCTCCCGACCCAAAGGTTTGGCAAAGCGGTATTTACGTTGCAAGACTAACGGCGGGATCGAGCGGGAAGCAGAACTACATCGTCTTCGTGGTTCGCGACGATCAGCGTTCGTCAGATTTGCTGTTCCAATCGAGTGTGACAACCTATCAGGCTTATAACGATTGGGGCGGCCGGTCGCTCTATTCCAAGCCCCGCGCCACGAAGGTCTCTTTCAATCGTCCTTATCTGCACGGCCACGGCACCGGGCACCTGCTCTATTGGGAACTGAGCATGGTGCAGTTCCTCGAAAAAGAGGGCTATGACGTCACCTACACGACCGACGTCGATACCCATGCGCGTGGGGAACTGCTTTCCCTGCACAAGGCTTTTCTGTCCGTCGGACACGATGAATACTGGTCCTGGAAGATGCGGGACAACGTGGAAGCGGCGCGTGACAACGGGGTCAACCTGGGATTTTTCGGTTCGAATGTGGGTTACTGGCAAATTCGCTTCGACGCGAGTGCATTCACCGGCGATCCGAACCGGACGATAATTTGTTACAAGAACGTAAGCGCCGACCCGCTGTCCCATTCCGACGATCCCATCCAGCGAAGGCTGACGACGGTGAAATTCCGCTCGCATCCGGTGGACCGCCCGGAAGATGCTCTGGTCGGCGTGATGTATGAGTCCGATCCGGTGCAAAGCGAAATCGTCATATCGGATGCTTCCAACTGGATCTTCAAGGGAACTGGGCTAAAGAACGGCGATCACCTGACGAACCTGCTGGGTTATGAAGTGGATCGAAGCTCCGACCATACTCCCCCGGGTGCGCAACGAATCGCGCATTCCCCGTACCCATTTCGCGGCGGCACGCGCTACTCCGACATGACGGTTTATACCGCGCCATCGGGTAGCATCGTCGTGGCGACCGGCACGATGCAGTGGGGCTGGGGCCTGGTTGATCCGGAAATGCAGGGGAAGAAGTTCGAAAACACTGCCGTTCAGATAGCGACGCGCAATATTCTTCGACGGTTTGGCGCGCGCACTGGCGTTTTCACCACAGATGCTGCGCAGTAAGAATTACGCCGATAGGTCGTGCCCGCGCTCAACGCAAACCCCGTCGTGCGATGACCTTTCCGCAGCCGTAACAGTCTGGAATCCTATACTCCCAGCAGCTTCCTGGCATTGCCGCCAAGGATCAACTGCTTTTCCTGCGCGGTAAGGTTCGCGTTGCGCACGATTTGCAGGTTCAGGGATGGCCCGCCATCGGACCCCACCAGCAACCGCTCTGCGCCGAAGCTCTTGACGAAGTTCTCGATGGTTCGCTCGCCGTTGTACACGCACGCTCCGGTGTCGCACAGAATGTTTTTCCGGCGGTGCAAAATCTGGGCCATGTGGTCGCGGTCTTCCCCGGTCGTAAACGTGTCATACGCCACAAAGGTCATGTCCGGAAATTCCTCGGCCAGCGCCTCGAGTCTCCATACTGCTTCGTGCTCCGGCTGGCGGCAGTGGATGAATGGAACCAGTTTCATTTCCCGGGCCTGCTTGAGCAGAGGCCGCATAAACGGGTGGTCGATATTGAATCCGGTAAACCCGTGATGCCAGACGACGCCCTTGAATTTCAGCTCCTTGGCCATGCGCTCCAGTTCCTTCAGAGAAGCCTCGCCATCGGAGAGTTGCACCGTTCCGATGCCGACAGGAAACCGGTCAGCATGCTTGGTGACATAGGCCGCCACCAGGTCGTTCATCTTTCGTGTATTCGCAGCGCCCTCGGTTCGCCGGTAAACAAATCCCGTCGTCAGCACGGATTGCTCGATGCCGGCGCGATCCAGGTACTTCACGCGCTGCGCGTAGTCCTTGGCGATCACGTCGTCGAACGGGCCGATATCGGCAAAGTTCTCCGACGGCGGATCGAAGTGCGCATGAATGTCGAATACTTTAATGGACGCTGTTTGGGCGCTGGAATTTTGCGCTGCCTCGGCAGGCGCTGCCATGGCGGCCGCAGCCAGGCCCGCCCCTACGACGGTTTCCATCATCTGTCGGCGAGAGATTTCATTGCTCACTGTCTTACCTCCTGTAGTAGTGCCAATCTGCGTCGAAACGCGGCAGGATTCTGCCCTGAGCGAATTAGTTGTTCTTTTCTGGAGTGGCCTGCACCCACGAGAGGATATTTCTCCTGCCCCGTTGTGTCAACGAGAAGTCGCGCGGATGGTGCATCGAGTCTCGCAGCAGAGCTTGTACAAAAAATCAGTGGCGAGTGATATAAACTCTCTCACTTAACTTGGTAAAGGAACTCGGTCTGGACGAATGCCAGCAGGCAAATCAGCAAGGAGAATGAAATGAATTCCCAATTGTCCCGAATTCTCATCAAGCCATTGACGTGGGCGTGTATATACTTCTTTCTTCTGGCCCTGCCGGCGCATGGACAGTCAGAGATCAATCTGGAAGGCGCGATCGACACGCGCGTCCACAGCGGTCCTGACAGCGGTCCGCGCTCGATCGATGCGGACGATTTGGCGCGCATTGCCAGGGACAAGGGCATGCGCGGCCTGGTGCTGAAGAATCATTATGAATCGACGGCGCAGCTTGCCTACATGGTGCGGAAAGAGGTTCCCGGCATCGAGGTCTTCGGTGGCATCGTCCTGAACCGCTCGGTCGGCGGGATCAATCTGGAGGCCGTGAAGCACATGTATATGACCGAAGGCGGATACGGCCGGGTCGTATGGATGCCCACAGCCGATGCGGAAACCTTTGTGAAGAATGTTGCGCCAAGGGTGGGAAGAGGCCCCGGCATGGCCGATCCCGATGTGGAGGACATGATTGTCCACGTCTCGAAGGACGGACATCTGCTTCCCGCGGTGCTGAAAGTGATCGACTTCATCGCGCAGCATCACGAAATGGTGCTGGAGACAGGACGCGTTTCCGCGGAAGAGGGATTAATGGTGGTGCATGAAGCGCATCTGCGCGGCGTGACGCACATCGTGGTCACCGGCGCGATCGACATGACGGTGAATATGAGCATCCCGCAAATGAAGCAGGCTGCCAGCGAGGGCGCATACATTGAATTCGCCTACAGCAATACGTTCGGCCTGAAGCCGCAGTTTACAATGCACGAATTCGCGGACGCGATTCGCCAGGTAGGCCCGAAGAACGTCATCCTGGTAACGAATTTCGGCGCCACCGTTTTGTACCCGCTCCATCCCCTGGCCATGCTCGATTTCATGGAGGCGCTCCGCAAGGAGGGATTCTCCGTGGCGGACATCAACCTGATGGCGAAGACGAATCCGGGGCTGGCGTTGGGACTCGGCCGTTTTCCTCCCGATGAGCCAGTGTAGGGGTGACGAGACCGAATCAATATTTCACAGTGTGATGATGAGTGAATGGTTAGCTCTTGCGGGTGCCCCACCCTTTCGGTTTTAAAAGGGTGGGGGCTTTTACTTCTGTTTGTTTACATGCGTCAGGAGCCTATTCGCCGGTATTGGCGTGGGGTTTACACTGTGGGATGCCGATGATTTTACTTGGAAGCCAGCGCGTATTGTGGGTCGCGTGAAGTTGAATCTAAACCCGGACCCTTGGGCAATAAAGGGGCCGGCACCCGGCATGAACGAACTGAACATCGGGCCATCTACCCAGAATATCGGATTAATGTGATATTTTCCCGGTTGCCGGAATTATGGTATCGAGGGGCTTATCATGAGCTGGGTTGATCGTTTCGATGACATCGAAAAATTAAGGATGTTCGTCCATGTCTGCCTTTCAGGTTTGATAAATTCCACGCAAGCGACTCGGGTTGTTGATGCTTTGAAAAGCTCTCACGAGTTCCTTGGAAAACCAAGCCGGTATTCGTCCGAAGAACACTTTCGCGAAGTGAGAAAATGGGCAGAGAGAGAAGAAATATTTGCTAGACAGCAAGAATTGAAAGGCTTCACTTACCTTTATGCTCTCGCATCGATAAAGCTCTGGAGTATTCTTGAGGCAGCGATTGACGATATAGCGTTGGAATGTGTTGAAACCCCTGCCCGATGTACCGACGCAAAGTTACTCGCAGCTTTGAAAGGACCACTGCTGGAGTTTCTCGAATCTTCCGCTGAGGAACGTTCAGAGTTTCTAGTTGGACAATTGAAGCAAGAAGTTAGGTCGAGTCTGCAAAAGGGGATAGGGCACTTCGAGGCCATCCTTGCGCCATTGGGATTAGGTGGTGCCGTTCCTGAAGCAGTACGACGAGCGATATTTGAACTCTCAGAGGTTCGAAACGTACTCGTGCACCGTAGAGGATTTGCCGATAAGCGATTTGCTTCGAGTTGTCCCTGGTTTGGTGTCAAATCAGGCGACGAATTGGTGTTGACAAGACAACATTACGACCGTTACGAATGCGCGGTGCGCTGCCATTTTCTCGAAATTGATCTTCGCTTTCGCCGTCGTGATTTCCCACCTGAGGATGAGTCGCGCGTACGTGACAAAGTTCTAAAGTGGAGGGATGAATTGCTAAAGGAGCTTGAGGATTCATATTCGCAGTGACTAGAATCCTCAAACCGATGCCGGGTGCTCGACCCTTTCGGTTTGAAAAGGGTCGGGGTTTTGACTTCACATTGTTTGTATGACCCAGAAGCCTATTCGCCGGTACTGGTGCGGAATCTGCATTGTGGGATGTCGGTGATTTGCCCGCCCGTCTTGTGGGTTGCGTGAGTTTGACTCTAAACCCGGACCCTTAAAAACCAAAGGGTCCGGCACCCGAAAATTCAAAACCGCTTAGAGAGTGGCGCTGTGGTAACCCAATCAGTAAATCGTCTTCAGTTCAAGAATGACCGTCTCGAGCGGCTGGTCGGAAAGGTTCTCGATCTTCTCCTGCGCTGCCCCGGTCCAGCTGAAATCTCCCAGGTGCTTCTGCAAAGCCTCGGTCTCTCCGCCCGAAGTCATACGGACATCCAGATCGGTCATGGCAACGGTCAGGTGGCTGAGCGTGTATTCATGAGTCGGCACGCTCTCATGCGGGCCAAGTTTCAATCGCAGCGCCCGGACCTGGCTGTTCTCGAAAATCAGCGAGAAATTCTTCGGGGCCACCTTCAGCGGATCGAGCGCGGTGCCCTCCACTTTGGCCGAATAGCCCATCTTCTTGATCGCGATAATCACACCCGACGCAGAACTGGGACGCGGATCGACCCTCGGCGTCGGCAAAGGACCGGAGTAGTGGAATCCCGCAGGCGGGCTCCAGTTAACCGTGTCCGGATCCCATGCCAGATCCTGGATGCTGCCGTCGAGAAAGGTGAGCCGTTCGCCGCCGGTGCGAAAGTAAATCAGCACGCGGCTCAGCTTGTGGTTGTGCCAGTTGTGACCGGGCTCGGCGCACCGCGCGCGGTCCGCCGGAGGCAGCGTGCCGCAACGTTGAGGAAGATCGGTCGAGGGATCGCCCGCGCCGGGATACGGCTGCGGCGGGTCTACGATCAACTGGTCGTTCTCGAAGAGCACGTTAAAACCGCGCACGCCGGGCACGGGCTTCCCCGGTCCCGCATGCCACTCGGCTTTCGAAGGCTCCTGTCCAGCCAGTTGAATCGCTGCGAGAAGCACCGCAAGGGTAATTGTGAAAATTCGATATCGCATTCGGCCATTCTATGCCGCCGGGTTGCGGTCGGCAATTGCATTCTGAGGCGGGTAGGGTCCTAATTTAGGGAAACGCATTCAAAGAAATGCGAGGCCGCGACTTCGGGGTCTAGCCTGGGAACGCCAATCTCCCGATTGGCGTTCTGTACTCCCGTACCGTCGCCAATCGGGAGATTGGCGTTCCCAGGTTACAGCTTCCGACAAATGGGCTCAAATTTGATTTGTGACACGACCCTGATCCGCAAAAAGAACCGTTGACGGCAACCTCCAGCGACTCATACGATTGCGTTATTGACCTACATTCTCTTTTTCACTGAAGGAGCATTTCGATGCGCGCAGTAATGGGATTTCTATTGGCTTGTGTGTTTTCCGTCGCGTCTGTTGCCGCGCAGACGCCGGCTACCCCGAACTCAAGAGCAAAGACGCTCGACATTTATGTGATCGACGTGGAAGGCGGAGACTCCGTACTTTACGTTTCGCCTTCCGGCGAATCGCTGCTCATGGATGTGCCGCACGGAGGAGACACTCCTAGAGATATCGATCGCATTATGGATGCGGTCCACGACGCGGGACTCACGAAGATCGATAACGTGCTGATCACGCACTGGCACGGCGATCATTTCAGCGGCGTTGCCGACCTCGCCGCGCGCATTCCGATCCTTCATTACTACGATCACGGCCCGGACCTTCAGGGCAGTCCTACGGTCCATCAGTTTGTCGAGACGACTTACAAGGATCTCTACAGCAAGGCCAAGCACACGGTGTTGAAGCCCGGCGACAAGATTCCAATTGCCGGGCTCGACTGGAGCATCGTTACCGCCAAGGGAGAAGTCATCAAGACTCCGCTGCCCGGCGGCGGCATGCCGAATCCGGAGTGCGCCAAATTCGTGCCGATCGATCCGGCTGACGACGGCGGCATTGAAAATCCGATGTCCGTCGGAAGCGTTATCGCATTCGGAAAATTCCGCATGGTGCACTTGGGCGATCTCACCTGGAACATGGATTTCAAACTGATGTGCCCCAACAACCCGATTGGCACTGTCGATGTGTTTGTAACTTCCAATCACGGACTGCGGATCGCAAATTCAGAGACGCTGGTGCATGGGCTGCGCCCTCGCGTAGCCATCATGAACAACGGAATCCGCAAAGGCGGGGAACCGGCGCTGATGAAGAATCTGCTTACCTCTCCCGGCCTGGAAAATCTGTGGGAGGTTCATTTTTCGCTGCTCAGCGGGCAGGAATACACGGTGCCGGGCCTCTTTATCGCGAATATTCTGGACGATCCGATGACTACCATGCCGATCGCCCCGTTGCCCCCGCCCGCGGATTTATATGTGCTGCGCGAACCCAGGTCGCTTCCTCCTCCTCCGCATAATGGTAAGGCGTATTGGATTAAGATTTCCGCGCAGAGCGATGGAACGTTCTCGGTCACAAATCAGCGTAACGGTTTTACGAAGGTCTATCCGGCACGTTCTAAAATGCGATGAAGTAAGCCGAGACGAATTTAAAAATCCGAAACGATCCACAACAGGCCCCATGTGCCGACTCGGCACATGGGGTTTTCCCCTTTAAAAATCAGCATATTCGATGCTTTCCATTCATTCTTTGAGTTTGCCTTCCTTGCAGAGACCATGCAATCTATACAAAGAAGTATAGGCAGGATGTTTTTACCGCAGTTTGCTGCATCTCGCTTTTCCGCGATGAAACGAGGAAATTCCCAGCTGTTCATCAAGGCTTAATCTTTTCTGGGCACAATGGTGTGTCCTGCCCAGAGGATGATTTGCAGGCAGTCGATTCTGGAGGTCTGTCCGGATTTTTATATGCAATTCCTATCAGTCGATAAGGAGGGACTTTGAAATGTCTAGTCAGCACATTTTCTTGCTCGAAGAGCCGAACGAAGTGGCAAGGCCGAAGGTCAGTATCACGCTGCCTCCAACAGGGGTGGCCGGGAAACAGGATGTTTTTGCCGAGGCGATGCTCGATCAGACTTCCACGCATCAAAAGAGGAATCCACTGAAATTTTTGGCATCCATGGGAGCGCACGTAGCGGTCCTGGTGATTCTGCTGCTCCTGCCGCTTTATTTTTCGCAGGGGCTCGATTTCAAGCGGCTCCAAACCACGCTGCTGGTTGCTCCGATGCCTCCGATGGCAGCGCCACCGCCACCTCCCGCGGCAGCGATCGCGCCGCGCGCCGTTCCCGTATCCCCAAAAACGTTCACGCCCGGACGATTGACTGCGCCATCGTTCGTTCCGAAAGTTGTAGCGATGACATCGCCTGATTCCGCTCCGCCGGAGCTTATGCTTACCGGCGTGTCTGGCGGCGTTCCCGGCGGAATCGCAGGAGGCCAGGTAGGCGGCGCCCTCGGTGGAATGATGAGCGGAATTCCCGCACCCGCATTGGCGGGCGTATCGGAAGGACCAAAAAAGCCAGTGCGAATCGGCGGCGACATCAAGCAGCCGCGACTGCTATCCGGAACGCCCCCGATCTATCCCGTTCTCGCAAAGCAGTCCCACATTCAAGGCGTCGTGGTGATTGAGGCGATTATCGACGAGCACGGGAACGTCATTGAGGAGCACGCAATCAGCGGACATCCGTTGCTCATTCCCGCGGCCATGAAATCCGTGTCGCAGAGGAAGTACGCACCAACCATCCTCGATGGCGAACCCACCCCGGTATCGTTAAGAGTCGAAGTTAATTTCCAAATGGGCTAGAAAGAATATCTTCCTAAAAAGAAAAGGGAGAAAGCGCTGCGCGCTTTCTCCCTTCAATAATTCCTTGCCACGGCTGAGCCAAGCAACCCGTGTTCTTAGCTGAGCGGCGTGCTGGCGGACGTTGCTGCGCCGCTGCCGTCTGCGCGGATCACACCGCTTTGGTTGGTAAAGAAGCCCCGTTGACCAGTCGTCCCAACGTTCACAGGTGTCGCTGTGATCGAGTAGGCGGAAGTGGGCGTTCCGGTGCCTACATAAACGAAGGTGTAGCCGGACTTGGTAGCAGGATCTTTGCCGAGGACGGAGTCAACCAAGTCAGCTGTCGTGGAACTTGGAGTTCCGCCGCTGGCGATTGGTCCCAGGGACGCAAGGGACGGCGGATAATTTCCGTACGTCGTCGAGTAGGAGACTGCCGAAGTGTTCAGCGTGCGCAGTGTAGCGACAGCCGACGCCTCGTTGGCGGCCATTTTCGAACGCAGCAAGTTCGGAATAGCAATCGCCGCGATAATCAGGATAATAGCAACAACGATCAGCAACTCAATCAGCGAGAAACCCTTCTGTTTATTCTTCACGATGAACATTCCTCCTAAGAATATTTTTTCACTTAAAACTCGAGTGCTAAGTTGCAAGGCGGTTGCCAATGTTTGGGTATAGGCTTGATTTCTTAGGAAAGGCCATAAGAAATAGCAATAAAAGGACTTATGCCTGCTTAACGTGCGACCTTCCAATTCATATGCCAAGCAACCGGACTCCCAAGCTGCTTCCCCCTGTATTTCCGGCGTACACCCAGTATGTCGTGTGAACACTGAAACTTATCAGGCCAATGTAAGTGACCCGTATCCCACACAATTCAGGCCCCCTGGAGATATATGCAAAGGGAGGGGGGCCGTGCACTTCAAACGGCGTGGTCGCTATGCGAGGGCACTCGTGTAGTCGTAGTCAGAGAGCGGAAGTATCCGGTGTGTAGATACAACCCCAATACCGGGCCCGCTTGAAGCAAGAATTTGGCACTCCGGGCATCAGGAGTCCCGGCAACGTGGTTGCAGCGATTCTTTTCGGTATCTCGGTGGTCGCGTTTGGCCAGTTTGGCTTTTATTACTGGCGCGCGATAATCGCAGCGACCGCCAGGCAGCCGGTTCCTGATCGCATCCGCGTTGCGGCAGGGATCGGAGCGTCCGCGCTGGGTTCTCGCGACTTTCGCGCCATCCTTATGGTTCGCAACTTGGTTCCGGACCTGAAGGGTTCCTGACCAACATTTCGCGCGATCCGGCTTTATTATTCGAGTCTCGATGCACTGAAATGCGTCATCCCCGCACTGACGGACTGGGTGGAGGCCGAGATGACCACATGCTCCCGCTGTGTGGCGGTTCTTGTCGACCAGCATCTTGAACGGAACACTGCCAATGCTCATCAGATCAAGGGAATTTAGCGCGCGCATTGCTCTGAGCGATCCTGCACTCTCACTTCTTGCGTAAGCAGCCGGTGGGCTGATCTTTTTAGGCGAATTCATCTTGCCGATAACTTCAAAGACACGCCTGCGCGATTGCCAAACAGCCTCCACTGCAACCTGTAGCAAAATTGTTAGCATCGAGTCTTCGTCTTAGCGGACTTGCTGCGAGAAAATCGGAGATGAAGTTTTCCCCAGTTCGTGGCACAAACTCTTCGGAATCGATTCCGGAAAGCTGGCGCCGGACGGAACGGCGGCAATGGTGGCTGTCTTCCACTGGCATTGTTGTCAGCCTCCTGCTGACGCTGGGAATTGTTTCCTTCGTTGTTCCGGAGTTAATTCCCGGACTGACTTCTTACTCGCTCGATGCAAGCCTGGCCGTGCATGCGTTGGTCGGCATGGTTCTGCTCTTCGATGTTTACGTAATCTCCCAACAGGTTCAACTTTTCCGTGTTCGCAAACAACTTGCCGAGCGCGAACAGCTATTCCGGCTCATCAGCGAAAATGCGGCGGACATGATCGCGGTCGTCGATGGGAATGGAAACCGGCTTTATAACAGCCCTTCGTATCAAAGATTGCTCGGTTACTCGGCGGAGGAGTTGCGACAGGCCAAGGGCATCGAACAGATTCATTCCGAGGACAGGCAAAAGGTAATGAACGCTGCCGCGGAAGCCCTGAAATCGGGAGTGGGACGGAGTGTCGAGTATCGGATTCGCTGCAAGGATGGCCGATGGCTGCCGCTGGAATCGACGGCGAGTGTGGTCAAGAACAGCAGCGGGGAAGTCGAAAAGCTGGTCATTGTGAATCGGGACATTACCGAACGCAAAGACATGGAAAAGCGGCTTCTCCTCTCCCAAAAGTTGGAAGCCGTAGGTCGGCTTTCCGGAGGCGTGGCGCACGATTTCAACAATCTGTTGGGCGTGATCCTCGGCTATTCGGAGGAATTGCGCAAGCGCATTCCACCGGAGGACCCCTATCGAGAAGCTGTCGACGAAATTCAGAATGCCGGGAAGCGGGCGGTCTCGCTCACGCAACAGCTTTTGGCCTTCAGTAGGAAGCAGGTATTCGAAACGCAAAATTTGGACTTGCAGGAGATCGTGGCCGACGCAGCGAAGATGCTGAAACGGCTGATCGGGGACGAAATCGAGCTGGTTATTATCCCGAGTAAACAAACCGGAACGATCGAAGCGGACCGAAGCCAGGT
Organism: uncultured Acidobacteriaceae bacterium; assembly: GCA_964622265.1. Classification (GTDB taxonomy): domain Bacteria; phylum Acidobacteriota; class Terriglobia; order Acidiferrales; family UBA7541; genus Palsa-360. The sequence continues at coordinate 172,984 of CAZUNI010000003.1, forward strand.
CGAACGAGTGATCTTGAATCTGGCCATCAACTCCCGGGATGCGATGCCGCAAGGCGGAAAGATAACGATTGAAACCGAAGATGTTGAATTAGATGAGACAATCCCGACTCTGCATCGGTGTAACAAATCCGGTGCCTACGTGATGTTGAAAATGACCGATACAGGTTGCGGAATGGACGCGGATTTGCAAGCGCACATTTTCGAGCCTTTTTTTACTACCAAGGCGCAGGGAACAGGTCTCGGACTGGCGACCGTCTATGGGGTGGTCAAACAGAGCGGCGGGTATATTTCTGTCGAGAGTGCTCCTCGGAAGGGCACTACTTTTCGGATCTATTTCCCCCGTGTTGCTGCACCCGAGGAAAAGGGCGGAAAAATATGGCCGCAGGGAATCACGATTCCGGAGCATCGGTCGGTTCTTCTGGTTGATGACGAGCAAGCTCTTCGAAAATTAACTGCCAAGATGCTGCTGGGCATGGGCTTTATTGTCCTGGAGGCGCAGAATGCTTTTCAGGCGATGGAAATCGCCAAGCAATCGGAAACAATCATCGATGTAATCCTCACCGATGTCCTCATGCCGGGCATGAGCGGAATTGACCTGGCTGAAAAATTGTCCGTCCTGCGGCCTGAAGCAAGAGTGCTCTATATGTCCGGCTACGCAGACGGAGAAATTGCCAAGCACCAGGAAGTGAGATCGGGGATCACGATTCTTCGAAAGCCATTCACCCAGGACGAATTGGCGCGTCACATGGAAGATGTTGCCATCACCGTTGCGCGATAACACGGGCATTTTGCAACGGAATTTATTTAAGCTGTAAAAAAAACGGGACTTGGGAATGAAACTCATAGTCATCGACGACGACCCGGCGAATATCAAGTTCGTTCGCTTCATCCTGGCGAATGAAGGCCTGGAGATCCATTCCGCGACCGATCCGCAATCAGGAATGGAATTGATTCAGAAGGTCCGCCCCGATATCGTCCTTCTCGACATGGTGATGCCAGGCGTGGAAGGCATGGAAGTCCTGGAAAAAATATTAGATTTCGATCCTCGCATCGACGTCATATTGATGACCGGCTTCTACTCTGCGGAATCGGCAGTCGAGGCCATTCAAAAAGGGGCTGCGGATTATTTCCCCAAACCATTCTCGCCCGAAAAACTGCGGGACAGAATCGGTCAGATCAAAGAGGATTCGAAACTCCGGCAGCGCAGCCTGAAGCTGGACAATGAGCTTCTGGAGAATTTTGAGTTCGAAGGAATGATTGGCCGCAGCCCGCTGATGCTGGGACTGATCTCTCAGGTCCGGCGCATCGCTCCTCATTTTCGCAGCGTTCTTGTAACCGGGCCGACCGGTGTAGGAAAAGAGCTGGTGGCTCGGGCATTGCACCGATTGAGTCCCGGACGCAATGGGAAATTTGTCGCCCTGAACTGCTCCTCCATTTCCGAGGGATTGGCTGAGAGCGAACTATTCGGTCACGTGAAGGGCGCCTTTACGGGCGCGCAGCAGGACAAGGTCGGAATTTTTGAATATGCCGACGGCGGAACCGCGCTTCTCGATGAAATCGGCGAAATGCCCCTGGCGTTGCAGGCCAAGCTTTTGCGCGTCCTGCAGAATAACGAGCTGCAGCGGGTGGGTTCGCCGGCCGTTCGCAAGGTGGATGTTCGTGTTGTAGCCGCTACGCATAGAGACCTTCCGGAAATGGTCCGCGAGGGAAAGTTCCGGCAAGACCTTTATTTCCGGCTGTGCATGGTGGAATTAAAGGTGCCTTCGCTCGCGGAGCGGCGGGAAGACATTCAGCTGTTGGAGCGGCACTTCTTGAAAGTGTTTGCCGCGCAGTACAATAAGCCGCTGGCAGGATTGACGCGTCGCGCACAGACGATCCTGAACCAATATTCCTGGCCGGGGAATGTTCGCGAACTCGAAAACGTAATCGGGCATGCGTGCATGATGACCGAATCCGATGCGATCAATGTGCGCGACCTTCCGCCCCGCCTGCAAAGCAAGGAACAGCCGGAAAGCGCGGGAAGCGAATTGAATTTATCGATGGATCAGCTCTCACGGCTGCATGCCCGGCGCGTTCTGGCTCATGTGGGTGGGAACAAGGTGCGCGCCGCGGAAATCCTGGGGATCAGTCGCACCTACCTTTATGAACTGCTGAAGAAGGAGTCTCCGGATCGGGACCGGGACGACTATCCGGCTGGAGATGAAGAAGAAACGAAACTGGTGACCCCAAAGAGTTGAAACGTCATTTTGAAGCCGCTATCCAATCCAACCGCTTCGTTCCTGATTCTGAGGGGCCGAGCGGACGTCTTAGTCTTCGGTTGACACCTCTGCCGCTTGCCAACGGTGTATCAGCAGGACAAAATAGCGAGCCGATTGATTTTCAATCCTGCGGACAATATGCCGACTCCCACGCCTCTGCCGCTTAGCTCGCATGCAAAGCCGGTGGATTCATTTTCCCAGGCCGATGAACTGGAACAGGAATTGAAGCGGGCCGTAAAGGGCGAAGTGCGCTTCGATCGCGGCAGCCGCGCATTGTATGCAACCGACGGTTCGAACTACCGGCAGATTCCGATTGGCCTGGTTGTGCCGCGTGATGACGCCGATGTAGTCGCGACCGTGGCCGCGTGCAGGAAGTTTGGCGCTCCCGTGCTGCCGCGCGGCGCCGGCACGAGCCTGGCCGGCCAGTGTTGCAACGTCGCGGTGGTTCTGGATTTCACAAAGTATATGAACTGGATTCTTGAGTTGGATGTGGATAGACAGTTCGCTCGCGTTCAGCCGGGCGTTGTCCTGGACATACTGCGAAACACAGCAGAGGAGGATTGCCTGACGTTCGGGCCCGATCCTTCGACGCATAGTCGCTGCACGCTTGGCGGAATGATCGGCAACAATTCCTGCGGCACACATTCGTTGATGGCGGGGAAAACTGTTGACAATATCGAGGAACTGCGGATTCTGCTCTACGACGGCACGCAAATGACCGTGCGGGCGACATCCGGTGAAGAAGAAATTAATTCCATTATCGGCGAGGGAGGACGCCGCGGCGAAATTTATTCCAAGCTGCGTAATATCCGAGACCAATACGCCGAATTGATCCGCGCGCGGTTTCCGAAAATTCCGCGGCGCGTTTCCGGCTACAACCTCGATGAACTTTTGCCCGAAAGTGGATTCAACCTGGCGCGCGCGCTGGTTGGGACCGAAGGCACCTGCGCAATCGTTCTCGAAGCGAAAGTGAAGCTAATTAAGAGTCCGCAACACCGCGCACTTATCGGCCTTGGTTACAAAGACGCTTTTGCAGCAGCCGAGCATGTTCCTGAAATTCTGAAATTCCATCCAATCGGGTTCGAAGGTTTTGAAGGAACCATTGTTGACGGCCTGCGCAGAAAAGGCGCGCCGAACCTGGAACTGCTTCCCGAAGGGCGAGGCTATCTGCTCGTTGAATTTGGGGCCGACGATCCGGGTGAGGCGGAAAATCTCGCGCACCAACTCATCGAAGAACTGAAGCGAACGGTTGACGCTCCCGACATTCGTCTGTACAACAAAAGCGAAGCGCGCCTGATCTGGAAAATCCGCGAAACCGGAGCGCGGTCGGCTGCGGCCGCACCGGGTTCGCCTCCCGAATGGGAGGGCTGGGACGACGCCGCCGTTGCGCCGGAGAAGCTGGGCGGCTACTTGCGCGATATCCGCAAGCTTCTCGACGAATACAACTACAAAGCTGCGTTCTACGGGCATTTCGGGCATGGCTGCATCCACATGCGCGTCACCTTCGACTTGCAGAGCGAGAGCGGAATTCGCAAGTACGGAGAATTTGTCGAGCGCGCCGCCGATCTGGTGGTGAGCTACGGCGGATCGCTTTCCGGAGAACATGGCGACGGGCAATCGCGCGGCGCGCTGCTTCCCAAAATGTTCGGCCCGGAGTTGATGGAGGCGTTTGTCGAGTTCAAATCTGTCTGGGACCCAGACAATAAGATGAACCCGGGAAAAGTGGTCAACGCTTATCTCCCGACCGAAAACCTGCGGCTTGGCGCGGACTATAAGCCGATCGAATCTAAAACGCTTTTTCAATTTCCGGATGATGGCGGATCGTTTGCCAAGGCTGCGCTGCGTTGCGTTGGTCTCGGGGAGTGCCGCAAGCACGACAGCGGCTCGATGTGCCCCAGCTACATGGTCACGCTGGAGGAAGAGCACAGCACACGCGGGCGAGCGCACATGCTCTTTGAAATGTTGCAGGGAGAGGTGGTGCGCGGAGGATGGCAGGATGAGCAGGTTAAGAAGAGTCTCGACCTGTGTCTTTCCTGTAAGGCGTGTAAATCGGAATGCCCCACGAACGTAGACATCGCCACCTATAAGGCCGAATTTTTGTCGCATTATTATGAAACCAATCGAAGGCCGCTGCATGCGTATGCATTCGGCATGATCGATCGGTGGGCAGAGTTGGGCTCGTCCGCCCCGCGGCTGGCGAACTTCCTTAGCCATGCGCCCGGATTCCGGCACCTCCTGCAAGGCGCGCTGCACATGGCGCCGCAGCGTCGAGTACCCCTGTTGGCGAGCGCCACGTTTCAAAGCTGGGCGCGAAAAAATCGAGTGCCTGCGATGGTTGCAAAAGGGAACGGTGCCCCGGCAACCGAAAAACGGGACGTCCTTTTGTGGGCGGACACTTTCAACAATTATTTCTCTCCGGACGTCAGTCGCGCCGCGCTGGGAGTGCTGCAAAGCGCTGGTTTCCATGTGAGCGTTCCGCAGATTCATCTGTGCTGCGGCAGGCCGCTGTACGATTTCGGCATGCTCGACAAGGCCAAAGAATATCTCCGCAAAATTCTGGATGTGTTAAGCGCGGAAATCGATGCGGGCCTGCCAATCGTTGTTCTGGAGCCGAGTTGCGCCTCCGTCTTCCGCGATGAACTTCGCAATCTTTTTCCCACAGATGCACGCGCTGCTAGGCTGCGAAACCAGACGTTTCTGCTCAGCGAATTCTTGGAGCGCCACGCTCCAAACTATGAATGGCCGCAGCTCGATCGATATGTTCTCCTTCATGGACATTGCCACCAAAAGGCGCTGATGAAAATGAACGACGAAGAATCGCTGCTTCGAAAGATGGGAGCCGACCTAAATTCCATTGATTCCGGCTGTTGTGGTATGGCCGGCCCATTCGGCTATGAGAAGGACAAGTTCGAAGTGTCCCAGGCCGTGGGCGAGCGCGTCCTTCTGCCCGCCGTGCGTAAAACGCCATCGGACGCCCTGATTGTCTCTGACGGTTTCAGCTGCCGCGAACAGATTTTCCAGGCGACCGGCAAACGCACTTTGCATTTGGCTGAGGCTATTCAAATTGGGCTCCGAGGACAGGAGTAGGCGAAGTAGCAGCCTCTTGATGGCCCAATTTCCCTGGCGACGATAGGTCAAGATTCTGCTAATCAAGGTCGCGTTCCTGCAAGCAATTCCATAGGATTTCGTTACAATTCCGCTGAAAGTTGATGTAACGTCCTATAGTCCAATCGCGTCACAGGATTGTCGGAAACTGTACGCAGGGATGGGTGCCCGAAAATTGCAGGTCTAAGCAAAGTCCATGATGACTTTGATTTCGACGTCGGATTTCCGACCACCTCAATTTTGCGATTTCAGGATTTGAAGATTGCCAGGTCTGGCCATGCCGGATTTACAAGGAGAAATTGAATGCGATCAATTTGGATGAAACGATCAGTAGTTTTGGCGATGGCGTTGTGTACATTGCTATTGGCTTTCGCAATCGTTCGAACGCAAGCGGGCCCGCGTCCTGCTGCGGTTGACGCAAGCAGCGTCACGGTCGGCGCCACCGATATCGGCGGCGTAGTCACCAGTTCGAAAGGCGCGGAAGCGGGTGTTTGGGTTATCGCGCTGCAGGAAAACTCGCCCACCAAGTTTGGCAAGATCGTCGTTACCGACGATCAGGGACGTTACCTTGTGCCCGATCTGCCGAAGGGAAACTACAAGCTGTGGGTGCGAGGCTACGGCTTGGTGGACTCCACGCCGGTCGATGGAATGACCGGGAAGACACTTACATTGACCGCCGTAGTCGCTCCCAATCCTCGCGCCGCTGCGGAATATTACCCGGCCGCCTACTGGGCGTCGTTGATGAAGATTCCGACGATGGCCGATTTCCCCATGAAGATACAGCCGGCTCCCCCGCTGCCGGGCGCTCCAGACCCTATTAAGGTGACGCACGCAAACGGTCGCGCCGGGGACCCGCCGCCGCCCAACGTTTACCAGAATCAAGGCGAATGGCTCTCTGATTTCAAGGCCTGCTGGACCTGTCACGACATGGGCTCGAAATCGACTCGCGAGATTCCAGCGAACCTGGGCAAATTTTCCTCCAGCAGCGAGGCTTGGATGCGGTTTATCGGCTCCGGCCAGGTCGGACGCTCAATGATGAACACTGTTGATAAGATGGGCCGTGATCGCACCCTGGCGATGTATGCCGATTGGGGTGACCGCATCGCGAAGGGCGCGCTGCCGCCGGTACCACCACGACCGGATGGCGCCGAGCGCAACATCGTCATCACCATGTGGAATTGGGGCGTTCCCACTTCCTTCATGCATGCCATGATCAGCACGGATCGCAGGGATCCCACAGTGAACGCCAACGGAGTGGTCATTGGCTCCGATTGGGACGGGAACTGCGGCAAGAAGTTCGAAGACGCCATGACGTGCCTTTCGATCGTGGACCCGAAGTCGAATGAGAGCTATGAAGTCCCGGTCCCGCTGCCCAACGAGGCGGACCGCAAGAAGATGGTGTCCCATTCTCCGCAAAGCCAGCTCTTTCCCTCGCCGTACTGGGGCGATCAGCTGGTGTGGAACGATCCCGTCAATCCCGGCCCGATCACCATGGACGAGAAGGGCCGCGTCTGGTTCAACGTCGAGACTCGCGCGGATAACGCCGAGTATTGCAAGAAGGGATCAAAGAATCCCTATGCAGTCGCTTCCCCACGGGAAGAAGGCGGCAAGGGCGTCGATATGTACGATCCCAAGACCGGCAAATTCAGTTTTGTCGATCTTTGCTTCGAGTCCACACGCATCATGTTCTCCGGTGACAAGGACGATACCCTGTACTTCAGCGTTCAGCGCGACGGCGGAATCGGCTGGCTGAACATCCGCGAGTGGGAAAAGACGCATGATGCGGAGAAGTCCCAGGGCTGGTGCGCGCCGGATTCGAGAATTCCCAAGCCTGGCGCATATGGCATTGCTTACAATTCCGTGGACGGCAGCATTTGGTATTCGAACCTGCAGACCACCCCGGGAAGGCTGATCCGCATGGATCGCGGTTCGAACCCACCGGCCACATGCTCCACGCAGGTCTATGAGGCGCCTTACGACCCCAAGACCGGCGCAGGCGGCAATCACACCCGCGCGATCGATATCGATTCGAACGGCGTGGTTTGGACCAACCTGCAAGGCGAGGGCATTCTGGCCAGCCTCGACCTGCGCAAGTGCAAACCCATGCCGACCGGTGCGGACGCCATCTCCGGCAAGGCTTGCAAGGAAGCCTGGAGCCTGTACCCGATTCCGGGTCCAACATTCCAAAACGATTCGCACGTAAAATCGGACAACAACTACTACATGTTCATCGACAAATATAATGCTCTAGGCCTTGGCAAGGACGAGGTGATCGCGGACGGCGCCAACTCCGATTCGCTCATCGGGTTCAACCAGGAAACCAAGCAATGGACCAGGATGCGGGTTCCCTACCGCATGGGCTTCTTCTCGCGGTTCTTCGACACTCGCATTGACAATGCCAACGGCGGATGGAAAGGCCGTGGCGCATATGCATCGAATGAGACGCGAGGTTCATGGCTGACCGAAGGCGGCAAAGGCACACCGAGCCAGCTGTATCACTTCCAGGTTCGGCCGGACCCGCTGGCCCGATAAGCTGTTTGAATCAGGAATGGGCAGGCTGATTTCCAGCCTGCCCATTTCTTTTCCGGGTCAATTTATTAGTGTCAATGTCCGGCAAAGCTGGCAAGGCAACACGTGAGCTGTTGAAAATTAATTTTTGTGGAACTGTCGATTTCAGAATGAGGTATACTGCCGTTATGCGAACACACAAAATTTTAGCAATAGCAGCATCGCTGGTTATTTCTTTCGCCGTTTCAGCATCGGCGCAGATGAAGAGCGTCAAAGTCGCCCTGAGCGATGCGGACGGAAAAAGCGTTGGGACGGCGGAACTTTCCGCTGCGCCAAAGGGCGTAAGTATTCATCTCAACCTGATGAATCTCACGCCGGGCGAGCACGCCATTCACGTTCATGCGACGGCCAAGTGCGAAGGCCCGAAGTTTACGACGGCCGGTGGGCACTTGAATCCCGACATGAAACATCACGGATTGATGAATCCAGAGGGGCCGCACGCGGGGGACATGCCGAACTTTACAGTGGCCGCGAATGGAACCGCGAAGACAACGGTGATCGCGCCCGGAGTCACGATGGGTGACGACAGCCATTCGATCTTCAGCAATGGCGGAACCGCGCTGGTGATTCACGCGAAAGCGGACGACATGATGACCGATCCTGCTGGAAATGCGGGCGACCGGATCGCCTGCGGTGTGATTACGAAGTAGTCGAGCTCTTAACGCTCACGACACACTTTTTGAAGTGAAGGGGAAGTTGGTTTATACTGTTCGAGTCAGGGCAAGTCAGGGCGGCGAGAAATTCACAGTTTTCTCACAAAAAGTTTAAACCAGCCCTTGACGAAGCAAAAGATTCTGCTATACTCTCGATTCGATTGACGAATGGTAGTCAGTCAATCGGTTTCAGGGGCAATCTGGAGTTTCGGAATACCAACCCAAAAGTGAGGTAGGTTACGAGCTCAGGGTAGCAAATTTGTCGAGCATCGCGCGAACCCGTCCAGGGGTAATAATGGACGGCTTGGCCCGGCGCTCGGCGCCGGGTTTTTATTGTTTCGCGACCTTTCGAATACTCTTCGAAAATCAGGAAGCGGACGCCCCACCGGGAGTGGGACGGTTCTGTAGCTTGGGACACAAAGATCTTTGACAACTGAATAGGCTGGCATTTTGTGTTGCGGCTGGGATTCGCACGAATCCTGACGCAATACGAAATCTGCAAATTCTGCTCGAGCAGAGCAAAATGTGGAAAGGCGAGCTTACTCGACATCTGATTCTTCCGTTCTGCAAGAAACGGAGGCGGTCACTTGTTCCGCGTTGCGGAACCTGGATGTCCATTTTTTACGGGTGTGGGCTCTACTTGGAGCCCACCGAAGAAATGATGGCCACGTGTTGGGTGAGTTTTATGGTTAAGCTACTAAGGGCGTACGGTGGATGCCTTGGCGCCAGAAGACGATGAAGGACGTGGCAAGCTGCGAAAAGCCTCGGGGAACCGCAAGCAGGTTTTGATCCGGGGATGTCCGAATGGGGAAACCCAACGTGATGAACTCACGTTACGGCCGGCTGAATATATAGGCTGGTACGAGTCAACCCAGGGAAGTGAACCATCTCAGTACCTGGTGGAAAATAAATCTAACAGAGATTCCGAAAGTAGCGGCGAGCGAAATCGGAGGAGCCCAAACCGTCGTGTTTACACGGCGGGGTTGTAGGACCGCATAAGTAGAGTTACCAATCCGGAAGCTAGGTGAACCCGCTGGAAAGCGGGGCTATAAAGTGTGATAGCCACGTAACCAAAAGCTTACCGGACTCGAAGCGGTATCCTGAGTACCACGGGACACGCGAAATCCCGTGGGAATCTGGGGAGACCACTCTCCAAGGCTAAATACTCTCTGGCGACCGATAGTGAACTAGTACCGTGAGGGAAAGGTGAAAAGCACCCCTGCGAGGGGAGTGAAATAGAACCTGAAACCGTATGCTTACAAGCAGTCAAAGGGCTATATCCGGGTTCGCCCGGAAAATGCCTGATGGCGTGCCTCTTGCTTAATGAGCCGGCTAGTTATTCTCACATGCGAGGTTAAGCGCAAGCGAGCCGTAGCGAAAGCGAGTCCGAATAGGGCGAATAGTATGTGGGAATAGACGCGAAGCGGGATGATCTACCCTTGGTCAGGCTGAAGGTGGCTTAAACGCCACTGGAGGGCCGAACGGTTGTGAGTTGAAAATCGCTCCGATGAACTGAGGGTAGGGGTGAAAGGCTAATCAAATTCCGTGATAGCTCGTTCTCCCCGAA
>CAZUNI010000004.1:0-9799 GCA_964622265.1 uncultured Acidobacteriaceae bacterium
CGCGGTCGCCAAGTGGTAAGGCAAAGGTCTGCAAAACCTTTATCGGCGGTTCGATCCCGCCCCGCGCCTCCAAAAATCCGCCACCACCCCCTGCAATGGATTTTTGAACCGCTCGAAACCGAACCATCCTTTTTCCAAAAACCAATGTTCGGTTGCCAGGCAGCCTACTTATTCGGAAGACTGGTCCTGGTCCTGGCCGCAAAAGAAGAACCGTGGAAAGGCCTCCTGGTTTGCACGTCCCACGAATTCCACGCGACGCTCATCGCTGAATACCCGAAATTGCGCCCTCATCCCATCCTTCCCAAATGGCTCTATTTACCGCAAGCCAGCGACGGATTTGAAGAAGCAGCCCAAGAACTTGCGTTCCAATCCCTGAGAAGCGACCCACGAATCGGCGTTGAACCAACAGCGCGTAAGCGAAAGCGCCCATCAAAATCGTGATCTGATTCCGTGTTGTCACAAGCCCCGGAGGGGCGACAAAACGTAGCCCACAGCGGAAGCTGTGGGAAAATACGGCAGTTTTCCGCAAAACCCCGTAGGGGTGACACAAGGAAAATCGCAGCACATAATCGGCCCACGACCGGCAATCAATGTTCAATTGACTTCACAACCCGGTTTAAGTACCTTGTACTACATGATTTCCCACGTCCAGAAGACCAAGCAGGCTTGCCTCTGTTGTACCTGCTGTATGTGTGTATCTTCTGGCGCCGGAGGGCTGAACCTCTAGAATCCGAATCACGCAATTCTAGATTCCCACCGCCAGAAGCACCCCGCGGTGGGATTTTTGTTTTTGGGGACAAGAATTGCTGCAAGCAAACCCTGCCAAGCAATAGGCAGAAAAGGGAGATACCGGCCAGCCGACCAGTTTGCTGGAGTCTGTGACCGGTCAAATCGAAATGAAGAGATTCACCTGGGCCCGACTATCTACAAACAGAGGGATTGGGACATTGCTTGCCGCAGTAATGCTGGCTGCACTGAGCATTCCTGTCCAAGGCGCGGATAGCGCAGCGCTAAAAACCGAAACTCCTTCAAATACGGGCGCGTCTGCGACTTCGAATGCCGGAACTTCGCCCACACCTTCTCTCGAACAAGTCATCGAGCTCCTCCAGGCACAAGGCCGGGAACTCGAAGAGGTCCGCACAGCGTTACGCGAACAGCAACAACTCACCGCCAAGCTAGAAGCCCGGCTAAACTCCGCAGGTTCCGGCTCAGCCATCGGCGAATCAGCTTCCAGCGCCCAGCCATCTTCTCCCGCAGCCGCACAGGAAGAACTCGTCCAGAAAGTAGCCCGCCTCGAAACCGACCTCGGCAATTCGCAAAAGAATTTCGAGCGTAGATTAAAAAGCCTCGGCCCATTTAACTTCAGCGGCGACCTCCGCCTCCGCGCTGAGCCGACCTTCGGCGGTCCCACCGACCGATCGCAAGACCGCTTCCGCGAACGCATCCGCCTGCGCTTCAATGCCGAGGCCGTCCTGAACGATCAGCTCAAAGGCGGCTTCTCGCTGGCCTCCGGCGATCTCAACGATCCAATTTCCACCAACCAGACTTTAGGTCAATACACCACCCGAAAACCGATCGAGATCGACCGCGCCTACGCCACCTATAACCCAGTCTGGTTCCGTGCCTTCACGGTCACCGGCGGAAAGTTCGCCTATTCGTGGTTCAACACCGAGATGCTGTGGGACAAGGATTTGAATCCCGAGGGCGCCAGTGAGACTCTGGCGTTCGACGTGCCCACGCCCATCCTCAAAAAAGTCAGCGCCGTCGGATTCCAATTGCCTTTCGCGGAAAACAAACGAACCGCCGCCAACGACAAGAGCCTTTACAACACGATGCTGTACGGAGAGCAGTTGCAGACCTTCTGGCAATTCGGCAGCCGCGTCAAGCTGAGCGCCTATGCCAGCTTCTACGACTGGAAATTCGCCGATTCCATTGCCCTTTCACTGGTGGCCGCGAATAGCGCCAGCCCCGATGATGGACTGCTCGCGTTGCGCAGCACGGGCGTCCAAAACTCCATCGCCACAGTGACCGCGACCAACGCCATCACCGGCGCGAAAACCATCACCTCCGCGCAGTTCGCCTCGAAATACGGAATCGTAGATGCCCTTGCGCAATTCGATATTCGCACTCCCTACGAGCGCTGGCCCCTGATCTTAATCGGTGATTTCGCGCAAAATACCCGCGCTTGCGAGAACGTCCCCAACATCCCCGTGGGCGCCGTGTATTCAGCTCCGTGCGATCCGCATGCCCGCCACGCCTATTGGGCGGAAGCCCGCGTCGGCCGCACAGACCGCAAGGGCGACTGGCAGTTCGGCTACACCCGGTTCATGATCCAGCGCGAAGCCACCATCGGCGCATTCAGTTACAGCGAAATTTTCCCCGCCAACAACGTGGAAATGCATCGCGCCGAAGCCCTGTACCAGGTTTTTCCGAATGTAACGCTGCAACTGAACGCCATGATCGGACGCCCGCTGGTCAACGCCGGCAGTCCTCCGCCCGCACAGCCTCTTTGGGAGCGGCTGCAATTCGATGTGACATACAAGTTCTGAGCGGGGACATGAAAACGAACACAAATTATCCGGCGGGCTGCGAAGTGCAGCCCGCACCCGGAAGGAACAATATGAAAACGAAATTGGGCACCGCAACAGCTATCCTATTAATGGCCGTCTCCACAATCCACGCCCAGCAGAAACCAACGGTCATTCGCGTCGGCTATTTCCCGAACATGACGCACGCCCAGGCCCTGGTAGGACGCGCCAACGGACAATTTGAAAGAGCGTTAGGCCCCGGCGTTCAAATCGAATGGAAAGCATTCAACGCCGGCCCTTCCGCCATCGAAGCCCTATTCGCCAACGCAATCGACATGACCTACGTCGGCCCGAATCCCACGGTGACCGGCTACGTCCGATCGCAAGGCGAAGCCGTCCGCGTAATCGCCGGAGCCGCCAGCGGCGGAGCTTCCCTCGTAGTCCGCGAAGGATCGGGAATCAAGACCGCCGCTGATTTCCACGGCAAAAAAGTGGCCTCTCCCCAGCAGGGCAACACGCAAGACGTGGCCCTTCGCTCCTGGCTGCGCGCCAACGGCCTGAAGCTCCGCGAAAAAGGCGGAGACGTCCAAGTCCTCCCCATTTCGAATGCCGATCAACTCACGCTTTTCCTCAAGGGACAAATCGACGCCGCCTGGGCCCCCGAACCGTGGGCCGCGCGCCTGGTCCACGAAGGCGGCGGAAAAATCTTCCTCGATGAACGCGACCTCTGGCCCAATCGCCAGTTCGTAATCACCGATCTGATCGTTAGCCCCAAGTTCCTCAAGCAGCATCCGGACATCGTCAAAAATTTTCTTCGCGCCCACGTCGAGCTAACCGACTGGATCGAAAAGAATCCAGCGCAGGCCAAGCAGGTCATGAATCAGCAGCTTCAGAAAGAAACCGGAAAAGCCCTCGCTCCCGACGTCCTCAATGACGCCTTTTCCCGCATGCAGGTGACCTACGACCCGATTCGATCGTCACTCGCGAAATCCACGCAGCAAGCGTTTGACGAAGGCTTCCTGGGCCGAACGCTCCCAGACCTCTCCGGCCTCTACGATCTGACCCTGCTGAACGAAGTGCTTCGCGAAAAGAAGGCGAGCCCAGTACAATGACCAATTACGTTTTAGATCTATTCAACCGTGCAAATTCCGGGAGCCGAGTGTTGCCTGAACACGAAGAGTTGTCGGAACGCAAAATCTCGCGCAAGGACACTTTCGCGAATGTCACCGTTCCAGCAGTCCAGGTTCCCCAACCGAAAGAAAGCATTGCCCTGAACGGCGTTTTTCGAAGCTACGCGAATTCGCGCGGCTCCTTCACCCCCGCGCTCCAGAATATCGACCTCGAAATCGAGCAGGGTGAATTCATCTGCATCGTCGGGCCCTCGGGCTGCGGAAAATCGACGCTACTCCACCTGATCGCCGGCCTCGACCGCCCCACGTCCGGCGAAATTACTGTTGACGGCGCCCCGGTGCAAGGTCCCGGCACGGACCGAATTTTGCTCTTCCAGGAGCTCGGCCTGTTCCCCTGGCTGACGGTTCGCAAAAATGTGGAATTCGGCATGAAAATGGCCGGCGTCTCCAAAGACGAGCGCCGCGAGCGCGCTCAAAAGTTCCTGCGCATGGTGCACCTCTCCCATTTTGAAGATCACTATATCCATCAATTATCGGGAGGAATGAAACAGCGCGTGGCGCTGGCTCGCTCGCTGGCGCTGCATCCGAAAATCCTCCTGATGGACGAACCCTTCGCAGCCCTCGATGCGCAAACGCGCGACATGCTGCACGATGAACTCGAGCGCCTCTGGAAAGAGACCGCCCCGACCATCGTCTTCGTCACTCACAACGTCCGCGAAGCCGTCCGCCTCGGCGACCGTGTCCTATTAATGAGCTTCCGCCCCGGCCGCATCAAGAGCCAGTTTCAGGTGAAGCTCCAGAGGCCGCGCCACGTGGAAGATTCCGATGTGGCCTACCTTTCGAAGGAAATTCTCGGCCAGCTTCGGGAGGAGATCGACCGATCCTTTAATGCGGAGTATTCCCGTGAAGAAAAGCGTTAACCAGCTGATATTCGCCGCGGGGGTGCTGATCCTTTGGGAAGCGCTCGCGTTTTTGAAGATTTGGCCGCCGTACCTGTTCCCCACTCCACAGGGCGTCGCCGAATCCCTATGGGACGGCTTAAAGGATCACAGCATTTTGATCGGCATCGGTATCAGCCTGCGCCGCGTAATCATCGGATATGTCATCTCCGTAGTCCTGGGAATTCTGCTGGGCATCCTGCTCGCCTCAAGCAAGTTCCTGGACGATACTGTCGGGCGCATCATCCTGGGACTTCAGAGCCTGCCGAGCGCCTGTTGGGTACCCATCGCGTTACTATGGTTTGGCCTGAGCGAAACGGCCATCATCTTCGTCACGATCACCGGTTCCCTGCTGGCGGTCACACAGGCCACCAAGTCCGGGTTCGACAACGTACCGCGTATCCTTTCCATGGCCGGCCGCAACCTGGGCGCAAAAGGACCGCAACTGTTCTGGCACGTGATGCTGCCCGCCAGCCTTCCGTACTTAATCGACGGCCTCCGGCAAGGCTGGGCTTTTGCCTGGCGCTCCTTGATCACCGGAGAAATGATCTATATCTCCCTCGGCCTCGGACAGCTTCTCATGACCGGTCGCGATCTGAACGACATCAACCTCGTTGTGGCAGTTATGGCCCTGATTGCAGTCCTTGGCTACGTTGTGGATGGCGTGCTTTTCCGGAGGCTCGATGCCTCGATTCGCCACAAGTGGGGCATGGCCTCCGTCGCTTCCAGCTAGACCCACGCCTAATCGGGTTCCCTTTGTCGCTCGTTCGCCGCTATTCTTGGGCTGATCGAACGCTCTCTTCCCATTTGGAACCATCTTGAGATCAACAGAAGCGGCACAGGTACTGGTCGCTTCTGTTCCCAAGTACAGTCACCCTCCTACACCTCTTCTATTCTCCTGACCAGTAGCGGGTTTTCTCATACGGTTTCTAAACTGTTTGTGTCATGAGCCTGCACACCCAAAACCAACATTCGCGCATTCGAACTCATAATCTATCTTCTGCGGTGGAACTTCCAAACCGGCCTCACCGGCTGGCTTGGCTTGCCACTTTCGGCGCGCTGCTCATTAGCTTGACTCTTCCCGGCTGCGCGGGGTTGACTGGAGCAGGCACGCCTGCTGCAAATGGAAGCCCTAATAATTCGTCTTCGACCAGTACCAAGACGCTGGCCTCAAACGCAACAAGCTTCAGCTTTGGAAACGTGGCAACTGGGTCTAGTAGTTCGCAGACGTTGACCCTGACGAATACGGGAACAGCGACCGTTACCGTTTCCCAAGGCACAATCACTGGCGCGGGTTTCACGGTAGTGGGCGGAGTATCTTCGACCTCGATTCCCGCTGGGCAGAATCACGCTTTTCAGATCCAATTTGCTCCGCAGGCCGCGGGAGTCGTCAGCGGCAGTATCACAATTGCGAGCGATGCTTCAAATTCGCCTCTCGCTGTTTCTCTCAGTGCAACCGGCGTGACTCCGTTATCCTTCACAAAAGTGGCGGCCAATCAGTCCGTTATGGCCGGGCAAACTGCCACTTTTTCCGTGGTGGCGACTGGCACGGGCACGCTTGCGTATCAATGGAAAAAGAATGCGACCACCATAGCTGGCGCAACTGGAGCTTCTTATACGACCCCTGCCACTGTGGCTTCCGACAACGGAGCGTTATTCACCGTTGTTGCTACCGACAGCACGGATAGTTCCATCGCCACGGCCGCCATACTTGACGTGACATCCGGGCCTGTGGCTCCGTCCATCACAACGCAGCCCGTCAGCCAGACTGTCAATGTCGGACAAACGGCAACTTTTGCTTTGGCTGCCACGGGTACCGCACCTCTCACATATCAATGGAAGAAGAACGGGAGCACCATCAGCGGCGCGACTTCCGCGTCTTATACAACTCCGGCCACAACGGCCGCTGACAGCGGCGCATTATTCATGGCTACCGTATCGAACGCCGCGGGCAGCATCATAACGAACACCGCCGCACTAACCGTAAATATTCCTCCAGCCATTACGGCGCAGCCTGCTGGCCAAACCGTCGCCGTCGGGCAGACCGCAACGTTCACAGTCGCTGCAACTGGCTCAGGTACTTTGACTTATCAGTGGAATAAGAATGGGACTGCTATCAGCGGTGCAACTTCGGCTTCCTATACGACTCCGGCTACCGTAGCATCTGACAACGGTTCCTCGTTCACAGTTACGATCACAGGTACCACAGGCAGCATCACCAGCAACGCCGCGACATTGACCGTAAACGTTCCGCCCAGCATCACGACACAACCCGCTAATCAGACTGTTAATGTCGGACAAACGGCGACCTTTACTGTGACCGCGACGGGCACGGCCACCCTCGCCTATCAATGGAAGAAAAACGGCACTGCCATCAACGGTGCGACTTCGGCTTCGTACACGACCCCGGCCACGGCTTCTTCCGATAGCGGCGCTTCGTTCACTGTTACCGTAACAAACGGCTTCGGCAACGTAACCAGCAATGCCGCCACACTGACCGTGAATGTTCCGCCGACCATCACGGCCCAGCCTGGAAACCAGACCGTCGCCGTCGGTCAGACCGCTACATTCTCAGTTGCTGCAACTGGCTCAGGCACATTGACTTACCAGTGGAAAAAGAACGGGACCGCCATCGGTGGAGCAACCTCGGCATCCTATACGACTCCGGTCACAGCGGGTTCCGACAACGGCGCCTCATTCACGGTCACGGTCACCGGCAGCACGGGCAACATCACCAGCAATGCCGCCATATTGACTGTGAACGCGCCTCCGTCCATCACAGCGCAGCCGGTCAACCAGACCGTCAATGCTGGACAAACGGCAACCTTCACAGTGACGGCCGCGGGCACAGCGCCTCTCACTTATCAGTGGAACAAAAACGGAGCTGCCATCGGTGGAGCAACCTCTGCTTCGTATACGACTCCGGCCACGGCGGCTTCCGATAGCGGTGCATCGTTCACCGTTACCGTGACAAACGGTCTGGGCAGCATCACCAGCAACGCCGCCACACTGACCGTAAATGTTGTGCCTACGATTACGACACAGCCAGTGAGCCAGACCGTCACCGCCGGACAGACTGCAACATTCACCGTGGGTGCGACAGGTTCGGGCACTTTGACTTACCAGTGGAAGAAGAACGGGACCGCCATCGGCGGCGCGACCTCCGCTTCCTATACGACTCCAGCCACGGTTGCTTCCGATAGCGGCGCCCTCTTCACCGTTACCGTTACAGGCACAAACAGCATCACCAGCAATGCCGCCACACTTACAGTGAATGTGCCGCCTTCGATCACGACGCAGCCAATCAGCAAAACCGTCAATGTCGGACAAACAGCAACTTTTTCGGTTACCGCCTCAGGGACAGCAACTCTCACGTATCAATGGAAAAAGAATGGGGCTGCCATCGGCGGTGCAACTTCTGCTTCCTACACGACCCCGGTCACTGCGGCTTCCGATACCGGCGCGTCATTCACCGTTACTGTGACAAACGCCGCGGGCAACGTGACCAGTAATGCTGCCACTCTTACGGTGACCACGCCGACATCTCTTCTCAACGCCAGCACGGCCAGCTTGAGCTTTTCTAGCATCAACATTGGCAGCATTAGTGTCCAGGGCGTGACATTCACCAACGCGGGGAATTCTAACGTCACTATATCCAGCGTCAGTATTTCAGGCGCAGGATATACGGCGGCTGGTATCTCCACCGGGCAAATCTTGACGCCGGGCCAAACCGCCACCCTGAATGTAACTTTCACCCCGGCATCGGCAGGAAGCCTGCCCGGTAGCGCCACCGTAACCAGCAATGCCACCAATTCTCCCGCAACCATTACCTTTTCGGGAACAGGAGTTCAACCGGTTTCCCATTCCGCTGCTTTGAACTGGACCGCCAGCGCGTCTACCGTATCTGGATACAATGTCTACCGTTCAACTGTTTCCGGCGGCCCATATACAAAGGTAAATTCAACGCTGGTTACAACCACTTCCTATACAGACTCGACAGTTCAATCTGGATTAACGTACTTCTTCGTTGTCACCGCCGTCAATTCCAGCAATGTGGAGAGCATTTACTCTAACGAGGTCTCCGGAACGATCCCTTAACCGATGTGTTAATTCGAATGCGGGTCATCGTCTCATGGCAGGTTGTGTTCCTGAATCCCACAACCTGCCGCCGATCCGAGGTCAAGATGTAGGAAATCTGTTTCAAGCTGAAACAGAGGCCTGTCCGGGTTCGTTGCACCTACAATTTCAAGTAAGTATTCCATTTATTGGATATTTTTCGGTTTAGGGCATTATCTTGGAACATTTCGGCAATATTCTTCTCCCCCATGGAACAATTCAGAGCTCGATCGTAGCCCCAGTAGCTTATCTTCTGCAACTAACTCTATCTAAAATACTTAGTTATAAGAATACTACTAATTGATTGCTGCGGTTGGCACATCAAATGCCCTCTGATAGCTGTACCTAATATCCGTGGTGTGTCCAAGGGCCAAGAGTTCAGTGTTCTACATCAATCAAAACCAAATCGCCTTTAGATCTCATAAGATAAGCCACAAGGTCAACCATGGCCCCTGTGCGCTTGGACGCAAGTTCACTCGCAATCTGGCCTATTTCCTAATTGCTTTGGGTATTGCGTTTTTGGGGGCCGAAAATTCAGCTCTTGCGAGGCCTCAGGGTACGTCAGCCCCTGTGATTACGAGTGCGAACAACACTTCGTTTTCTGTCGGGACTAGTGGTTCATTCACGGTTACGACCACAGGTGCGCCTGCCCCCACTTTAAGTGAGTCTGGTGCTTTGCCCTTTGGAGTGACTTTCAATCTGGCCACTGGAGTGCTTTCTGGGACGCCCACCACAGGGACAGTGGGCACCTACCCCATTACTTTGACTGCACACAACGGTGTTGGCGCAGATGCTTCTCAGAACTTCACTCTTACAGTCCAACTTGGCCCTCTGACTGGATTTTATTACAGCCGTCCAGTCACGATTGACCATACCAAGGTGCCCAACACCGATCAGTCCAATTTCCCGGTCCTGATTTCCGGTATCTTTCCCTATCTCGCCTCCACCTCCAATGGCGGCGCGGTCACCAACTCCAGCGGCTTCGACATCGCCTTTGCCTCTGATTCCGCTGGGGCCAATCCGCTCCCTTTTGAGCTGGAATCCTACAACCCTGTCTCTGGCGCCGTGAAGTTCTGGGTCAAAATTC